>NZ_WNHB01000002.1 GCF_009718825.1 Terrilactibacillus tamarindi
TAATGTTTTTCAATTAATAATTGTGTTTATGTTGATTTATTCATTACAAGCTTTAATAAAGTAAATCACATGAATTCCCCTATCTTTCTACACAGAAACCACATAATTCTTAGCTACAATCAAGTTGTAGAAGAGAAAAGGAGATGACGGAATGGACTTGTCTTGGTTAACGTATTTATTGTGTCCCTTAATGATGATCCCAATGATGTTTATGATGATGAAGGGACATCATTCAAATTCGAATCATTCGAAGCAACCTCATATATCGGATGAATTAAACACATTAAAAGAACAAAATAGTCATTTGCAAAAAGAAATCCAACAATTAAAAAATAAAGTGGAATAAAAAAGGAGGACATTTCAATGTCTTGCTGCGGTAACCATCATCATGGAAACCATAACAACAAAAGTGGAGAACACAAACGCTCTCACAACTGGATGATGATTGTATGCTTAATTATACCAGTGATTGTCATAGGAAGTTTCTTTTTAACAAACAGCTTTTCTGGGCTTAGTAGTCTTCTTCCACTCGCCCTCGTACTAATCTGTCCCGTCATGCATTTATTCCTCATGCCATTGATGATGAAAAAGAGTAAAGGCCGTCATGAATAATAATAATGTGAAGCTTCCATCGGTGGGGGTTTTCTTCATCCCCCACTGATGGTTAGCTGAACCAATCGGACCTTTACGGGCAGTTGATCCCCCACCTATCTTCTTTGACTACTCAGAATCTTGAGGTGGGGGTCTTTACTTGCCGTTAAGGCGGGATAAATGGAGCCTGGGTTATAAAACGGGCTCCATTTATTACATCTAATAATTTAATAAGCAATAGTTATCAATTAGTAAAATCAATTAGCAAATCATTTTATGGCAAGTTTCAGCACATTTGTGGCAGGCTTCTGCACATTCTTGGCAGTGTGTAGCTTTATGTTTGTTACATTGAGCTCCACCCGGATTTTTACTTATAAAACATTAGTAACATGAATGACTTTCCCCTTTTACTTCTTTATCTTTGCAGCACACTTTTGATTTTTGATTGTCTTTTACTTCTACAATTTTAATATCACAGCAAGACTGATGCTCTTTTTTTACAAAAAGTTTTTTAAATAATCCCATCTTGATCACCTCCTTTCATTGAATTTAAATGATATAAAATAGAAAACCAGATATGGTTGCCATGGATATCACTGACAAAACAAAGGCAGTGACTAATTTCTTCTCAAATATAGAATGAAGAAGGGTTAATTCTGGTAAACTAGCACCGGCGGAACTAATCATGAGAGCCATGACTGGACCCATAGCCATCCCTTTTACAATGAGTATTTGTGATAATGGAATCATAGTTGAAAGCCGAATATAAAGTGGAATACCAATAATGGCTGCAATAGGGACAAGCCACCAACTCGACCCGCCAAAAGTTGACGATATCCACTTTGTAGGCACTAGTCCATGGATAACAGATCCGATAGCGGCTCCTAAGATTAGATAGACATACACGGATTTCATTAAATTAACCGTCTCCTTCCAGGCCGACTTTAAACTGAACTTTTGATGGCTTTCTTCAAATCCCATCATCGTCACTTTCTTCACGCTCTTACTAAAACCAAGCCTTTCTAATACTAAACCAATGACAATTGAAAGGATCGTCGTGATGACAGTATAGGCAATCGCCACTTTGACCCCAAGTATTGCGCCCATTAATGTAATAATGGTAGGATCTAACACCGGTGAAGCAAAGAGAAAAATCATGACAATCCCAAACCGAACATTTTTATGAAGTAGATTAACGACAACAGGTATCGTTGAACAGGAACAAAACGGTGTTATAAAGGCGAGTGCGATGGCCACGATAATACCTAAGACAGAATTTTTTCCGCTTAAATAGTACTTAAGTTTGTCATACGGAATAAACCCTTGGACAAGATTAATGACAAAAGAAATTAAAACAAAAAGAAGGGTCAATTCAAGTGCTATAGATAAAAAGCTCTGTAAGATATTCAAAAACATATTAAGCCACTCCTTTTTTTACTTGCAATTTGCAAGTATTTTATATTAAAAACGTTCTACTACCCAAGAGGAGTAGTACAACATTTACTCGATTTTGCCATACTTTCGTTTAATAATTTAATGGATCTAACAACAGTTTCCCGTTCAAATTCATTCATATGGGAGAAGACTTCGTTAAGATAGGCATTCATTTGCTGATCAATCGATTCTGCAATATAAACGCCTTCTGTTGTTAGTGATAGGATCGATACTCGTTTGTCATCTGGATCGGTGTTTTTCTTTACTAAATTCATTTTGATTAAAGACTGAACTTGTCGGCTAAACGTTGTAATATCGGTTCCTAATGTCTCGGCGATTTGCTGCATGGAAGGCTTATGCTGCTTATCAATTTCATATAAAATATGACTTTGAACAAGCGATATATCATAACCACCCGTACTGCAGCAATTTTTATTTAAAAAGCCAAAACGGCGAGTCATTACCTGAAACATTTCACGAAGATTTTCCACATTTATCACCTCTAAAAGTATTATGTATTATTTTATTGTAATTTGCAAGTATATAAATGATTTAAAATTGTATTTTTCAAATTTTAAAAGGACTAACTCATAGATGAGTCTTTTTGGTCAGTATATAACACCCATAAAAATTTACATCTATTTATTAAAAAGGACTTAGTAGATTTACATTTTATTACTAGACTAAGATCGAAAACAAAATTAATAAGAAGGAGAGATTACCTTGATTATCCAAAAACGTAAGTGGCAAATTACTTTTACCTTAGCTATTCTTTTATGTGTTGTATTTTCTAGTTTTGCATTCGCCAAACCTTCGGAGACTAAGAAAACAAAAACTCACTCAAAAACAAAGAATGTCATTGTCTTTGTTGGTGACGGGATGGGACCTTCGGCACGAGAGGCGGTTCGGTTAGCCACGGTTGGAATGAGTGATAATCTTGAAATGAATAAAATGCCCTATACAGGAAACATGCATACTAGCTCAACCAGTGTCGTGACTGATTCAGCTGCGGCAGGTACCGCCATGGCCACAGGAGTAAAGACATATAATGGGGCTGTTGGCGTTGATGCAAATCAAAAAGCAGTCAAATCAGTATTAGAATCTGCCCATCAAATAGGCAAAGCGACTGGCCTAGTTACAACCAGTCAAATTACCGATGCGACCCCAGCAGCTTTTGGTTCCCATGTTTTAAATCGTAAACAGCAAAGTGAAATCGCTGATCAATATTTAACCAAAAGTAAAGTCGATGTTTTGTTAGGCGGTGGTGAAGATTTTTGGTATCCAACAGGACAAGCTGGTGCTTACCCAGACCATCCGTCAGAAGATCCATCAGAAGAAAGTAAGGGAACAAAAGGAAATCTTGTGAAAAAGGCCGAAAAATTAGGGTATAAATATGTGACCAATCAAAAACAACTTCTTAATCAATCAAACAATAAGGTTTTAGGTTTGTTTGCGAACGAGGAAATGTTTCAACAAAATCCAGAAGGCCAAGGAGATGTCTATAACCCTTCAGTACCTCTTCCAACCATGACCAAAAAAGCGATTGATACATTATCGAAGAATAAAAAAGGTTTCTTCTTAATGGTTGAAGAAGAAGCTATTGACGAAATGGCTCACTTTGATAATGCAAATCTAACGATTAAATCTGGTCAGCAATTGGATCAATCCGTTAAAGTGGCAAAAGATTATGCAAAAAGTCACCCTGATACCCTTGTTCTTGTCCTGGGTGATCATGAAACAGGTGGACTCACTGTGGAAACGGACGACTCTACCGATGAATCTGGAGATGGCCTATCAAAAGAGGATGGTCCTTTCCAAGTTGCTCATTCTGGTCAAAAATTTATGATTGACTGGACAACAGGTGGACATTCCGCTGTAGACGTTCCTATTACAGCTATGGGAAAAAATGCACATCTTTTTGAAGGAACATATGAAAATACGTATATCCACGATGCTCTTCTTAAAGCAATGGGTATTAGATAAAATTACCCCCCTATTAAGGGCTTATAATGATTGAAAGACCTGAAATAACAACAATCATTGGAAGTTGTTCTTTCAGGTCGTATTTTATGAGAAAGTGTCGTAGCGCGTCAGATACAACTTCATAACCTTAGGTCTATGGTTTCCTTAATTTTCTCTATTGAAACAATTTGACCTTCGTTCGATATCTGTTTTATTTATTAAATTGCTTCATAACAGATATTAACTCTTGGATATGATGTTCCCCATGACCTTCTTTAATAGCATCTGCAACACATGTTTTTGTATGTCTTTCAAGAATAGAAAATCCGGCCTTCTTTAGTGCAGCTTGAATCGCAGAAAGTTGAATCAAGATATCCACACAGTAACGATCTTCTTCAACCATTTTTTGAATTCCTCTTACCTGTCCTTCAACACGCTTTAATCGATTTATAATCTTTTGTTTTTCTTCGTTTGTTCTTGGTACAGTGGGTTTCTTATTCGGCTGCATCAATGGATCTAAAGACTCATGTCGATCACACATAAACGATCCCCTTTCATTTATCTCTTAACTAAATTATACCCCTTGTGGGTATTAAGTGCAACACATTCAAAAATAAGATAACTTGATTCCTTTATTCCTTAAACCCAAAGCATAACTAACCTTAAACTTTTTTTTAATCACGTTAAAAAAAGAATTGATAGAGATATAAGGGTATCCCTTTCACGAAAATCTCATTTTTTAAATTAAAAGAGACGAATTTCGAGTTAATCTTAATTTTGATAAAAACTATCAAAATTAGACAAAAAAACAGGTTTTTTTATGTCTATATCTATAATTAGTTGAATTTCATGTCTTTTACAGGGGTATTTTTTGAATTATCGTGTTTTGAAGAAATAGGTCATTTCGTTTACCATATAACCAAGGTTAAAAGAATTAAAGATTCAAGCAAAAGAAAAATCGCCTTCCCATAAAGGGATGACGATCAAAGGGGGGAGAAGATTTATTTACATTCACAGTATAAACACAAAATAGAATTTTATACATTAAAGTGCAATTTCCTCAAATAATTGGCTCATAGTTTCTGAGCGCACCTCTCTTTTCATACGGATTCAAGTATCCGTACCTCCATTAATTCCTCTTATTATTCCTCTTTTATTGGCTTATCGAAGTATGGTGTTCCGGTTCACCATACTTTCTATAAGCTATTTTTTTTATTTAATTTGTGATTGTCATTCACATCACCATCTATTGGTTGATCCATTTGTTTTGGGCGTTCAATCTCATTATGGGATTCTGCTTCTTCAAATGTCGCCGATTTTGAGTCCTCTACTTCACCTATGGGCTTCTCGAAGTGTCCTTGTGGCTTCGCATTTAACTGTTCCTCGATAGGTGTGAGTTGATTTACTTTCTCTTCTTCTTCAACAAGTCTTTTTGTATAAGGTATCGCTTTTAACCTCTCAAATGGAATCGGTTGACCCGTCTCAATACATATCCCGTATGTCCCATCATCGATTCTTTTTAACGCATCGTTAATTTCTTTCAACTGCTCTCTTCTATCAATATTCTGGGCTATCTGCATTTCTCGGTCAACCATTCCTATGGTTGAATCAGCCAGATGATTGTCAATAGACGTTAGCTCACCTGTATCGTCTTTAACTGAATCCAATTCTTCTATTGAATTTTTCAAATCATTTTTCATATTGATTAAATCTTGCTGTAACTCATCTATTTGATCTTTACTTAAACTCATTTCTTTCAACTCCTTAAAAAGTTTCTAATTTCATTCCCTAACAAGTTGAGATGTAAACAAGTTCACTAATTTGGCCAACTGTCATTTTTATCAAGACTAATGGATAAGGTGAAAGTTGATCCCCCACCTGTTGAATACTCAGAATCCCGAGGTGGGGGGTCTCCGTTAAGGCGGGATAAATTGATACTTAATAATCATAGGATGAACGAAAAACACAATGGTTGAATTTGACCTTTTAACTTTCGACTTGAAAGCTTTGATGCTTTTCTCTTCAATAATTAGTTTGTATAATTAAGATAGCATTTTTTGATTAAAGGGTTTAACCATACTACTTTTCGGGCATATAAAACTTGTACTGTGTCTATTTTGTTATAACTAGTTTAATTCTTTATGTATGATTAATTCTTACATAATCTAGTTAATAGGCATAGACCATTTTGTAAAATCTAAAAGTTGAGGTGAATAGCTTTGGAACAAACCAATATTGGAAAAACAAACCTTCAAGCATCACGTATAGCGCTAGGTACCTGGGCTATCGGCGGAGCTGGATGGGGTGGTTCTGATGATGCAGAATCCATTCGAACGATTCACACAGCATTGGATAATGGAATTACCTTAATTGATACGGCACCTGCTTACGGGGCTGGACATTCAGAAGAAGTGGTAGGGAAAGCCATTAAAGAATATGGAAAACGTGAAGATGTGGTGATCGCTACAAAGGTAGCATTAGAATATGAGAGAGATAACGCGAGAAATGCATCAAAGGAACGCATTAAAAAGGAAATTGATGAATCATTGAAACGACTTCAAACGGATTACATTGATATCTATCAAGTCCACTGGCCAGATCCTCTTGTCCCTATCGAAGAAACAGCTGAAGCAATGGGTGAATTATATCAAGCGGGAAAAATTAAAGCCATCGGTGTAAGTAACTATTCAATTGAGCAAATGGAGGCATTCAGAAAAATAGCCCCTCTTCATACTATTCAACCTCCATATAATTTATTTGAAAGAGAAATAGAGAAAGACATCCTGCCTTATGCAGAGGAAAATGAAATATCAACCTTGTTATATGGAAGCTTATGTCGGGGCTTACTATCTGGAAAAATGTCAAAAGACCGTAAATTTGGTAAAGATGATTTAAGAAGTGGAGATCCTAAATTTAACGGATCACGATTTGACCAATATTTAGCTGCGGTCGAAGATCTAAAAAAATTAGCTCAAGAACGTTATGGGAAATCAGTTCTCGCTCTAGCGGTCCGTTGGATTCTAGATCAACCGGGTGCCAGTATTGCTCTTTGGGGAGCACGCCGTCCTGATCAAATTAGTCCTGTTAACGAAGCAATGAACTTCAAATTAGATAAGGATACTCTAAAAGATATTGATCTAATTATTGATAAACATGTTAAAGAACCCGTTGGACCTGAATTTATGGCTCCTCCTGATCGTGAGCATCGATAGAATAAAGGCTATCAAAGTAGTGTTCGTACTTCACTACTTTGATAACCAAAGCTTTTTAAACCTACGCCATCATGTCTTATCCTCAATCAACCTTTAATATTCTTCTTATTTGCATTTATACTCATATTTCAGCCTATAAGCTTACATAATAATATGGCACTATAGTATTAAAATTTGTATCCATGTTATAATTAATATAGGTGCTTTGTCGTTCATTAAAAATGGAGGGGTTTACATATGGAAACGATACCGCAATTGGAAAAGATAAAACATAAAGGGCTTACATTTCCTCAAATATTAATGCGCAGCCTTTTCATTATAATAGGTGTCACACTAGAGGCTGTCGCATTAGAGGTATTTCTTGTTCCAAACCATATCATTGATGGTGGCATCGTCGGGATTTCGATTATGTTATCACATCTTACTGGATTACAATTAGGTATCTATTTGTTTCTTTTAAATTTACCTTTTTTCTTTGTTGGGTATAAACAAATGGGGAAAACATTTACAATTACATCCATTATCGCTACAACATTACTTGCCATTTTAACCACTCTATTTATTCCTGTTCCAAGATTCACAGATGATCTATTACTTGCAGCGGTTTATGGCGGAGTTATCTTAGGGATTGGAGTTGGTCTTGTCATTCGTTATGGAGGATCTTCGGATGGAACGGAGATACTTGCTGTTTTATTCAATAAAAAAATTCCTTTTTCGGTAGGTGAAACCGTTTTATTCTTTAATATCTTTATTTTAGGAAGTGCTGGATTTGTCTTTGGTTGGAATTACGCGATGTATTCTCTTATTGCTTACTTTATCGCCTTCAAAATGATTGACATAACGACTGAAGGACTGGATTCTTCAAAATCTGTATGGATCATTAGTGATTATTCAGAAGCTTTAGGGGATGCCTTAAACGATCGACTTGGTCGAGGTGTAACCTATCTTAGTGGTGAAGGCGCCTATTCTGGAGATAAAAAACGAGTCATCTTCACTGTCATTACTCGAGTTGAAGAAGCAAAACTTAAAAATATTGTCAGTGTGATTGACCCTGATGCCTTTTTAGCTATAGGTGATATACATGATGTTAAAGGTGGGCGTTTTAAGAAACGAAACATTCACTAATACACTAATAAAAATGGCGTGACTGTATTATTTTACATACAATCACGCTTTTTTTATTAAATTCTTTAATAATTAGGAGTGGACTTCTTTATGTCTGTGTTGGAAATGTGTCATAATAACCGTTGAATAAACAACCCAGCCTGCATTTATAAGTAACAGAGCACTCGTAATAAAGAATACATATTTGATACCAAAAAAGGCAGCTAATTGCCCACCCAAGATAGCCCCACCTAAAGTGCCTAAATATTGAGCAGATTGGTTATACCCAAACAATCGCCCAGTAATGGAAGATGGGCCCATTTTTTTTACAATGGTATTAATACAAGGCAAGAGTCCAGCTGTTGCTAGCCCCAATAAAAATCGATATATCATGAGTTCCCAAGGATTCGTTGAAAAAGCTTGTGGTATAAAAACAATACCAGCAAAAATTAAACAACATAAAAGGACTTTACGCGGTCCAACTCGATCTGATAGTTTTCCAAGAAATGGAGCTGCTAGTACACTGGCAAGACCTGATGATGCCACCACTAAACCGGATATAATTTCGATATGACTTAAATTATGGGATAATTCTTTAACGTATACGGTAATAATGGGCTGAATCGACATATTAGCTAATTGAACCATGAAAGTGGTGACAAACATAGAAATAAGCATTAAACTATTTGGAATCATATTCCTTATCTCACGAAAACTTGGCGATGAATTTTTGGGCTGCTTAAAATCCTCTTTAATGAAGAAGAGGCTTGCAAAAAAAGCCACAACTAAAAGTAAACCTGTATCGAAAAATACAATACGAATACCCCAATAATCTGCAATAAAGCCTCCGATTAATGGGCCTAACAAAGATCCGCTTACACCACCGGTAGATAAGACACCTAACGCCCAGCCCGCTTTATGTTTTGGGGTTTGCGAGGCAACAAGAATGACGGCAGAAGAAATAAATCCAGAAACTGTTCCCATAACAAAACGGAGTGCAAACAATTCATAAACATTCTGTACAAATCCCATTAAAAAAATGACAATCGCCATACCTAAACTGGCACGAAGAAGCATCGGTTTTCTACCATGTTTATCCGCAAGTTTCCCCCATAAAGGTGAAACAATAGCAGATATAAGAAAAGTTGATCCGAAAATGAGACCTGCCCATCTCTCTACTGAAGCAGTATCATGAATACCAAGATGCTCAATATAAAAAGGAAGGAATGGTATAATTTGACTCATCCCGGCTGCTGTAACAAACGTTCCAAACCAACAAATATATAAATTTCGTTTCCACATGGGCATAATTTTTATAACACCTTCAATTAAATGACATACTTTATTTTTCCACAATATATATCATAAAGGGTATGACTTATTTAAACAAATATATATATTGTTATAATATAATAGGGTGCATCCTATGAAAGAGATAATTGTTATGAACTTTTATAAACTCATTTTTAATCCTTAGAGGTGATGATATGGAACTCCTTCAGTTATATTACTTTAAAACAGTCGCGCAATATGAACATATTACAAAAGCAGCGAAAGAGCTTTCAATTGCCCAGCCTTCATTAAGCCAAACTATTTCTAGATTGGAAAAAGAACTTGGTGTCCCATTATTTGATCGAAGTGGCCGTAAAATAAAACTAAATCAGTATGGGCGAATTTTTCTTCACAAGGTTGAACAGGCTTTACTAACTCTAGAAGAGGGAAAACGTGAAATTAATGACATGATCCATTTAGAACATACCTACATAACTTTAGCTGTGATGCAAACACCCATCATCCCTGATTTATTACGTGAATTTCGCCTCGATCATCCCTATGTCCGATTCCGCGTTAAACAACCCTCTCATCATAAAACACTAGAGCAACTTGAATCAGGAGATATAGATCTGAGTATATCTGCATCGACTTTCAAAAATCCCAATATTGATTGGGTTAAGTTACTGGAAGACGAAATTGTCCTCGTCGTCCCCATCGGTCATCGCTTAGCCAATCATCCCTATGTCAAACTCAACGAATTAAACAATGAGCCATTTATTTTACGGTCACATGGCGTTTTTCGGAATTTGTGTGACCGTTTTTTTAGACAGGCAAATTATCTACCAGATGTTGCTTTTGAAGTGGATGATCCATTGTCAATACGCGGATTAGTCAAAGCAGGATTAGGGATCACCTTTTTTTCAACGTTAACACTTAGAACCCTTAAAGATCCAACGCTCGTTCCTATTCGTATTGATGAGCCTAAATGTTCTCGCTCCATAGGGTTATCTTGGAACAAAGAAAGATACCATTCTCCTATTGCTATCACATTCCGTCAATTTGTTATTGATTACTTCTCAAAATTAACTTCCTCTAAAGATTAACTTTGCTGAATAGAAAAAAAGTGATCGGTCATATTAAGAAGGGGAAAAGATATCAATAGGAGTGAGACAGTTTGAGTAATCCGAAAAGACATCCTGAAAAATTTTCACCCGATCATTTAGGTGAACAGTCGGTTGCTGTAAATAGTAATAAGGGAAAGCAAATGGCAAACAAAAGTAATGAAGAACCTCTATATATCCCGCCAAAAGGAAAATGAAATCTTAAGTAGTTTATAATTCTAAACAAATCAAAAAAGAACAAGGAATAGCCATCAACCCGCTATCTTCCTTGTTCTTTATATACATTTAATTAAAACATATCACATTCAATCACTGTAACTTCTTCTTATTTTGTAACAGCCCTTACTTCACCATTTGTTACTTTAATCAAATCTGTTAACTTTAATTGTATTTGTAGACCTATTTTCCCACCACTAACAACGATTTGTTCGAACTGATTTGCATGATCATCAATAAATGTCGGGTATTGCTTTTTCATACCAACAGGTGAGCATCCCCCTCTTATATAACCAGTTGTTTTCTGTATGTCTTTTACATGTAGCATTTCTACTTTCTTTTCTCTGGCAGCCTTTGCTGCCTTCTTTAAATCCAATTCTTTCTCCACTGGAACAATAAACACATAGATCCCATTATGACCATGGGTTACTAATGTTTTAAAGATCGTTTTAGGATTTTTACCTACTTTGTGAGCAACTGAGATACCATCAATCTTACCATCACTCACATCGTATGCGGTTACTTGATACTCTATATTCTCAGCATCTAATAATCGCATGGCATTTGTTTTTGCGATTTTCTCTTTTGCCATATCATACCCTCCAGACTAAGTAACATCTTTTCACTTAGTTTACCATGTACACCCGAACCCGATCATCTAAATACCCTAATTCTGGTTCATACATCAAATAAATGAGATATGGGAAACATTATTTAGGAAGGTTCAAGTCTATTTCTTTGACTATCAATCATTAGTAAAATATAATTACTTTGAATTAGAGATATATTAATTCGTGATTTTAATTAAATGGAGGTTTTTTAAGTGTCAAACGATTTTGCTAAAGCAATAAAAGAAAGACGTTCTTTTTATGGTATCAGTAAAACACCTGTTATCTCAGATGATAAAATTATTGAACTTGTTAACCAAGCTGTAAAGTATTCCCCTTCATCTTTTAATTCGCAAAGTGCTCGCGTACTTGTTTTATTAAATGATCAGCATGATAAATTCTGGGATATAACGACGGAAATATTAAGAAAAATGGTTCCAGCAGATTCATTTGGACCTACTAACGAAAAAATGCAGTCTTTCCGCAATGGTCAAGGAACTGTTCTCTTCTTTGAAGACCAAAAGGTTGTAGAAGGTCTTCAAAATCAGTTTCCTTCTTATGCTGATAACTTCCCATTGTGGTCACTTCAGTCTTCAGGGATGCTACAATTTGTTGTTTGGACATCACTCGAAGCTGAAGGGCTTGGTGCTTCACTTCAACACTATAATCCACTTGTTGATGAACACGTACAAGCAGAGTGGAACATTCCTTCAACCTGGAAATTAATCGCTCAAATGCCTTTTGGCAAACCAACAGCTGATCCTGGAGAAAAAACATTCCAACCTCTTGAAGAACGCGTGAAAATTGCAAAATAAATAAGGATGACTTGAGAACCAGGCGAACAAAGCCTGGTTTTTTTTAGCCATCAAGCAGTTTTTCTATAAAATAAAAAGCTTTACTCTCCTCTATAAGAAAGTAAAGCTTCAATAAGGCTATTTTGGTTCAATATGTACATGGGCTTCATATACACCATACTCATGAGATAGTTCATTCTCCACATTTGTGGCAATATCGTGGGCATCACGCACATCCAAAGTTGGATTCACTAGGATGACCACATCTACAACAGGATTATTCCCATAATTTCTTGCGCGAATATTTTTTACAGAAAGGACTCCTGGAACATGCATAATCGCATTTTTATAAGATTGAAGCTTATTCTCATCAAACCCATCTGTTAAATATTTCACAGTTTCTTTAAAAATATCAATCCCTGTTTTACAGATTAATCCACCCACCACTATAGCTGCAACTGGATCAAGCCATGGGAGATGTAATTGGGACCCAAGTATACCAACAGCTGTTCCAATACTGACCCATGCGTCCGACAAATTATCTTTTGCAGCTGCCATGACCGATTGACTTTGAATTTTTTGAGCTAATTTTTTATTATAACGATAGACGCCATACATCACGATTGCACAAAAAATAGCCGTCCATGCAGATAGAATGTCCGGTGGTTTTACTTCCTCATTAAATAATGACTTTATCGCATCATACAAAACTTGCAACCCCACGAGAAGCATGATAAATGAAGCCACCATCGAAGCGACTGTCTCTGCCTTCCAATGTCCATATAGATGATCTTCATCCGCTGGTTTTCGGGCAATTCTTAACCCAATGAGGACAGCAATTGATGCTATAATATCTGTTGCATTATTTAATCCATCCGCTTTTAAAGCTTCCGAATGAGTAAAATAAGCGAGAATGAGTTTAATTCCTGAAAGAAAGAGATACGAAATGATACTAATAATAGCCCCGCGTTCACCCATCTTTAAATTGTAATATCGTTGCTCCATGCCACTTCCTCCATTCTCTCCTCCCCAATCATAACAGTTACAAAGTGAGTGAGTCTATAGCAATCATTTTTGGTCATTCTACAATTATAACACCACTGAAAAAATGTTTCACAAGGCCAAATTTTATATTACTTCAAAATGACTTAATATATGTCAGTATTTCCTATCCGATATATTTTAGTGCTAGTCAATTTTCCCAACGTAAGTTTTAAAGCTCACCACAATGGTTATTATAAATATAAAGGATCTCATTAAATTGACAAGAAAGGGTGTTGTAAAATGAAAAAAAGTAAAGAAGAAATGTTAAGACATTCCCTATCTTCCATGCAAGAAGTCAAGTATATCCGAGACTTTAAACGAGCAGATAAAGCATCCCGTGTAAAAGATAAAGGATAATCCAGATATTTAATATGGCTATTTGAATATCTCTGATCTCGTTAATGAATAACAACTCCTTTCCAGAAATTTTTGGTAAGGAGTTGTTATTTTGAAACGAATAAATTAAAATATATATTGACGGTTTTCAGTTTGTTTGATATATTACTTTTTGGAAAAGAAATCTTGGGGCATTAGCTCAGCTGGGAGAGCGCTACGCTGGCAGCGTAGAGGTCATCGGTTCGATCCCGTTATGCTCCACCAAAAAAAAGCCTACAATAACGCGGTTCCTACAAGTTGGGATACCGCGTTTTTTTATATGCCATAGTGGTCACTTGCAAACCAAACCTCTAGTGGAATGAAAGTCAAATCTTGCTCCCTTTTTTGGTTTTTTTCTACATAAGTAAGTCCGATGATTTCCTTATTTTGCTGAACATATTTATTAGAAATTAAAGCAAAATATATGCGTATCACAAAAAAAGGAGGTCAAAACAACATGCAACATCAACACCAAAACCAAAACTTTAGTCTAGCCGGAAATATTCTTCCTATATTGGGCGCTGTTGGTACAGGAGCGTTAACTTATATGTGTATGCAAAACATGCAAAATGGACAATCACCTCTTGAACAAGTTGGACAAACTGTTCAAAATGCTGGACAACAAGTCGGACAGACTGTTTCGCAGGCTGGACAAACCGTTCAGCAAGCTGGGAAAACAGCTGGTAAAATGGCATCCCAACCTTTAGATACAGCTGGAGATACTATTAAAAAAATGTCAAAAAATATTACTCAATAATTAATAAATCCCTCTTCCTTATGCGAAGAGGGATTTATTGTTAATTGACTTTTAACTGAAACAGTCATTGTAAAGGATGGATGAATTAAGGGCATCCATTCTGAATCTCTCATGACTAAAGTCACGAGGTTCTAAGGTACTGACCAAACTTCTTTTGGATGACTTTCCACTGAGTGAAAAGCTGACATCAACCACTTGTTTGGTTTCCCTTAGACTTTCGTGGACAACGATACCTGTGTATCGATTAGCGTCCTGTTAGCCCGATTCAAGACTATTATTTAAGATTGATACGTGGCAAACGTTATAGGGGGATTATACCATGTCGGATACTTAACCTACAACCGATATCCTTGCAGGTATCTACTGGTTGTAGACCGTATCCGAAGCCGATTCATCTCATGACTAAAGTCACAAGTGTTTTCGACTATTTCATAAAAACGGCTGTGACCAAAAACGGTCAAAAAAATCAAATGTAAATAATGGATTGATTTATAAATACATATGGATTAGAATGGAGTTAACTTTAAGTTAACAAACAAAATAATAGAAGTACTAGGGGTGCCCAGTATTGCTGGGCTGAGAGAGAAGCCGATTAAGTTTCTTAACCCTTTAAGACCTGATCTAGTTAGTACTAGCGTAGGAAAGTATGATAATTGGTTATTTAAACATGTTGTTTAGAGCATGCATGGTTTATAATGGCCCAGGTCTTTTCTTTGACCTGGGCCTTTTTCAATTTTATCCCGCCTTAACGGGTAGTATGGAAGTTTCACTTTATCAAAGAGGGTGTCTATTTGGAGTTACATGTATTAACAACAGGAACCCAGCCGCTCAATCACATCATTCAGCATATCCGTTATTTAACGCCTTATTTTGATTATTTTCATATTCGTGAAAAACATCGTCCTAAGGAAGAACTTTCAAGGTGGATTGAGACTTTTTTAGAAGCAGGTGTCCCCGCTAACAAGATTATAATGAATAACCATATTGATCTTGCTTTGGCCTATCATTTAGGCGGGGTTCAATTACCTGAATCTGTACCTATTCCACACACATTAAAAAAAGAGGCCCCACAACTCAGAGTCGGTTGTTCCGTGCACTCTGTTAAGCAGGCGCAGGTAAAAATGGATCAAGGGGCAGATTATCTCCTTTATGGTCACGTTTTTGAAACAAGTTGTAAACCAGATTTACCGGCACGTGGACTTTCGGAATTCAAAAAAATGACACAATTTGCGCAAGTACCAATGATTGCCATTGGTGGAATAAAGCCTTCAAATATCTCGTTGATCAGCGAAACAGGCGGGTCAGGTGTAGCCGTCATGTCAGGTATTATGGCAGTTCCTTCACCACTTGATCAATGTAAAATCTACTATCAAACGTGTAAAGGAGAGTTATCCCGCACTAACAGCAAGTATTGACCCCCACCACATTCCTAGGTAATGGACACCGGCTCGATTGGTTCAGGTTTTAGAGCCATTTGGTAGTTGACCAGAAGCTCGTTAAAGTCTTTTATCTGAATAGGCATCGTGAAATTTCAAGGAGGTGACTAAATACTAAATGAATGTAACGATAAATGGTCAAGATGTTCAACTACCAGAACATGTACGGACCATCTCAGGTATTCGAAAGCATTTTAACATTGAGCAGGCATTAACGATCATTGAACAAAATAAAAAAATTGTAGATAAAAATAGGTACGATTCGCAGCCCATTTCAGATGGGGATCGTATTGAAATTGTTCACTTTGTTGGAGGAGGATAATTATGCTAAAAATAGGAAATCAAACATTTGAATCACGTTTTTTATTAGGAACAGGTAAATTCCCTGATTTTAAAATTCAAAAACAAGCTGTCGAGGTTTCAAAAGCAAATATTTTGACGTTTGCACTCAGAAGAATGAATGTTTTTCAACCAGATCAACCTAATTTCCTAGAAATGTTAGATGTAGACAAATATACGTTATTACCAAATACGGCAGGGGCGTCAACTGCCGAAGAAGCTATCCGAACGGCACATTTAGCTAAAGCATCGGGATTATGTGATATGGTCAAAGTCGAAATCATTGGGGATTCACGGACCTTACTACCCGATCCGATCGAAACATACAAAGCTTGTGAAGTCCTTCTTGAGGAAGGCTTTATCCTATTGCCATATATTTCAGATGATCTTGTTTTGGCTAAGCGATTAGAAGCCCTTGGTGTTCATGCGGTGATGCCTGGCGTTTCACCGATTGGTTCGGGACAAGGCATCTTAAATCCGACGCAATTACAGCTGATCATCGAAACGATCAATATCCCTGTGATTGTCGATGCAGGAATTGGCTCTCCAGCTGATGCCGCTTTGGCAATGTCCCTTGGTGCTGACGGTGTTTTACTTAATACTGCTGTTTCTGGAGCCAAAGATCCTGTCAAAATGGCAAACGCCATGCGGTTAGCCATTCAAGCTGGTCGTCTTGGCTACGAAGCGGGACGGATTGACAAAAGGGAGTATGCTGTCCCAAGTAGTCCAGTTGAAGGATTGAGCGTGAGTGAGTAGTCGATACGATCGTCAAATACGCTTTGATGGGATTGGAGAGAAAGGCCAAGAAAAGATAGTAATGAAGCATGTAGGAATTATAGGTGCAGGTGCATTAGGTACACACGTTGCTGAAACGTTAGTCCGTGCTGGTATTGGCTATTTAAGTATTATTGATCGGGATTATGTTGAATATAGTAACTTGCAAAGACAATGTCTCTATACAGAAAGAGATGCCGAAGATGCCCTTCCTAAAGCCATTGCTGCAAAAAAACATTTAGAACAAATTAATCAGAATGTTCATGTAAATGCCATTGTAGGTGAATTAAGTGGCCAGTTGTTTTCTGATAAATTTTCCATTTGCGATGTGATTGTTGATGCAACTGATAATTTTGAAACAAGGTTAGTTCTAAATGACTTGGCGATAAAATATAAAATACCGTGGATTTTTGGTGGTTGTTTAGGAAGTAAGGGTTTAACTTATTCGATCATTCCTGATGAAACGCCTTGCCTTTCTTGTCTCATGAACCACATGCCCTTTTCGAATGATAGCTGTGACCTATCTGGAGTCATTGCTCCAATCGTCGAGTGGGTGGCGACCCAGCAAGTTGTTGAAGTTTTTAAACTACTAGTTGAGGATCATTCAGCATTAAGAGGTACTTTACTGTATGAAGATATGTGGACGAACGAACATATATCAATGAACGTTCAAACTCTAAAGAACCCACATTGTCCATCTTGTGGTCGGCATCGAACGCATCCTTATTTATCTGAATCGAAAAGATATCGTACCTCTGTTCTTTGTGGAAGAGATACAGTACATATTCGACCAGAGGAAAACATGAAGCTTGATATGTTAGACATGAAACAAAAGCTGCTGAAAAATGAACTGCCATGTGTTGATAATGGTTTCCTACTGCATACGTGTATAGAAGGCCATCGGTTAATTCTTTTTCAAGATGGTCGTGCACTGATCCATAATACATCTGATATGAAATGGGCCATGAAACTATATAAGGAAGTTATCGGAAAGCTAGAACATGCTTGATTGATTAATTAAGGGGAAAACATGGTGTTTTCCCCTTTCTTCACGTTTAATCATCTTTTTACTCCAACTATCATACATTAATCCAAAAGCTGATAAAGGAGTCATTTTATGCGTATCGATACTGTCGCAACGTTGGAAGACATCCAAGAAGGACAGATAGATAACCGAACAGTCATTGTCATTGATGTATTAAGGGCATCTAGTACCATCGTAACGGCATTAGAATCTGGCTTCACGTCTGTTATTCCTGTAAAAACAAGAAATGAAGCCTTAACTATGCGTTCTTTAAATTCGATCGTTGCTGGAGAATGGCATGGTAAAAAACTTGATGGATTTGATTATAATAATTCGCCTTCTATCCTTAAGAAAAAAATACATACCGGGAAAAAACTTATTCTTACAACAACAAATGGAACAAGAGCCATTGAAAAGGCCGCTTCTGCCTATAAATTACTTATTGGTTGTTTTTTGAATGCCTCTGCTTGTGTAAAAGAAGCCATCAATCTAAATCGCAATTTAACGCTTTATTGTGCAGGTACCCGCAGTGAATTTGCTTTAGAAGATGGTCTTGCCGCAGGGTTAATGGTATCGATCATGAGGAATCGAGTACCTTCTATTGAAACCTGCGATTTCTCAAAAGCAATGGAAGCTTGTTACCTTCAGCTAGCCAATCGATTACCACATCTCCTCTATTCAACGATAACTGGAAAAAGATTAGTTAAAAATCTGAACACGGAAGATATAAAATATTGTGGTCACGTAGACATTTCGAATATGGTCCCCATTTTAATCGAAAATAGGATTGTATCAATTCATCCTTAATAGTCAATATAATTATAAACCAAGAATATTTTAACTATTTAGAAAAAGTATCAAATCTTAGACCCCTTCTGAGACATTCAAGGCTAAATGCATCTTTACATTGGATATTACCTAGATTTACATTTCTGCCCCAAAAATGAATTAACTCAATTTGTTGTTTTTTTTGTGGGGCTTCCCAAATAAGAAACTTTCTTATATCATCAGGAATTGTCTCTTTTATGTCTTCTAGAAAACCATGGTCTATCTTCCCATTGTTATTATAGATCCCCACGTTTTCACCTGATTCTCTTCCTTCTACGATGACATACGAGGCACCACATTCCAGGTCAGAATACAGCATACGTTCCAGGTCTTTCACTTCACAAGAACTACCTTCTTCTTTTTTCCCACATTCTGAAATGACGGTGAATCCATTAGCCACTGCCTCTTTAATCATCATTTGTCGTTTTCTAAAAGGTAAATCAATAGTTCCTTCGGAGATTTCAATATAGTCAAAACCGACGTTCTGCAAAAAATCAAAATACTCGTTAACAACACCCTTATGTAGGGCAATTTCAAATAAGGTACCACCTGGATATAGTTTAACGTTTGCTTTTTTAGCAAGTTGAAGCTTTTTTTCTAAAAGTTCCTTTGAATACAACACGGTTGTTCCAAACCCTAGTTTTATAAAATCAACGTATTCACCGGCCAACTGTAAGAGATCATCAAAGAGAGCTAGACCATTTCCTGTATCAATTAACATTGTAATGCCCTGTTCTTCAAATTTTCGATCCCTTTCACCTGATGGATCAAAAAGTATTGGATTCAAATCACTTTGCCGATTTTTCACAGAACGTTCCCTCCCCAAACTAGGTAAATGTCTATGAATCATCTTATGCGTGCCATTTTGTAAAAGTTCCTATTGTTTTGGGTGCCAGGCACCACAAAAAACCATGACATTTAACAATGTCATGGTTTTTTATCTTTTATTTAAATGATTTATTAATATTCAAGTCATGCTGCAAAGATTCTAGCGGAACGCTTAACTTAGGAATTTGTCCTTTTGGCTCAGGTTCACCAACATAGACAAAATCACCTGATCCGTCTGGAGCACTCCCCGTTGCCCATAATCCTTCAGAGGATTCTTTTCCATCGGATAAATTCCAAAACTCGTACGCTTGTTCTTGAGATTCCATTTCGGCTTCCGCAGGGAATGAAGCTGGAACAACAACGCCTTTTTTCTCTTCAAGTTCTTTAATAGCAGCCATCCATTGATATTGGTGATAACGGTCTCGTGCAAGCATTTTACGCAATGTTGCACGTACGCTTTCATCTTTAGTCATTTGATAAATTCTTGCTACTTGAAGGCGGCCCTGACTCTCCGCATGTAAATTGGAACGCATATCAGCTAATAGATTACCACTTGATACGATATATCCGCCGTTCCAAGGAACACCTGTTGAACTTGTTGGTAATCCTCCCAAACCACTAACAATTAAATGTTGAGGATTGATACCGCCCATAATAGCTGCCATAGTTGGATCTGTCGCTGCATCAGCTTGATCCTCTGGAGATGCCCCATCTAACAATTGACTTATTAAAGCGCAAAGCATTTCGACATGGCCAATTTCTTCTGTACCAATATCCATAAGCATGTCTTTATACTTTTCTTCACCTCTGCAGTTAAACCCTTGGAAGAGATATTGCATCATAACCGTCATTTCTCCAAATTGTCCACCCAAAACTTCCTGAAGCTGACGTGCTAGCATAGGATCAGGCCCATCCACCTTTACTTCAAACTGCAGTTCTTTTTGATGGCGAAACATATAATTCCTCCTTTTTAATCTTCGTTCTGTTGTTTATTACCCCTGTTTTTATTAAATCAATCTTTTTTTATGACTGTTGTTTCCGAAAACCACCGTTAGGGAATGAGACATATAGAAGGTGACATTTATGCTTTATTAAAAAACAATTTATGTGGCATCAGGGTCGATGTATGGCATGACTTATCGGAGCACATTTCGCTCATTTACTACTATTTTCAACAAACTTGGTCACAATAAAGACAGATGCGTCATCTTCAGCAATAATAATTGCTAATTTGACATCTTTTATGTATAATCAGCCTTATTGTATTTGATTAAATAAGCTTAATCTAGCTATTTAGGGAGGTAGAAAATAATTGGGAAAAGCGTTAATTGTTGGCGCCGGTGGCGTTGCTAGTGTCGTTGTACATAAATGCTGCCAGAACTCAGATGTTTTTGAAGAGATTTGTATAGCGAGCAGGACGGTAGAAAAATGTGACGCTCTAAAGAATAAATTAGATGGAGGCAGAACAAAGATTCATACTGCTCAGCTCAACGCTGATAATACGGATGAAGTCATTAACATTATTAAAAAATTTGAGCCAGACGTTGTTATAAATGTTGCACTTCCTTACCAAGACCTAACAATTATGGATGCGTGCCTTGCGACTGGTGTCCACTACGTGGATACAGCTAACTATGAGCCGCCTGACACACCTAAATTTGAATATAAATGGCAATGGGCCTATAAAGAAAAATTTGAAGAAGCAGGAATTACAGCACTACTTGGAAGCGGTTTTGACCCAGGAGTAACAGGCGTATTTACAGCTTATGCCCAAAAGCATCACTTTGATGAAATTCATACCATCGATATCGTCGATGCCAATGCTGGCGATCACGGCTACCCATTTGCAACCAATTTTAACCCTGAAATCAACATACGTGAAATAACGGCTAATGGTCGTTATTTTGAAAATGGTCAATGGATTGAAACAGAGCCTCTCTCTGAAAAAAGAGTCTATGATCTTCCTGAGATTGGACCTAAAGATATTTATCTTTTATATCATGAAGAATTGGAATCATTATCTGTTAATATTAAAGGTATTAAAAAAATTCGTTTCTGGATGACATTCTCTGAAAAATATCTGACTCATTTACGCGTATTAGAAAATGTGGGTATGACTTCAATTGAACCCATTGAATTTGAAGGAAAGGAAATCATTCCACTTCAATTTTTAAAAGCGATTCTCCCTGATCCGGCCTCTCTCGGTCCTAGAACAAAGGGAAAAACAAATATTGGTTGTATCATTCGAGGCATTAAAGACGGGAAACCAAAAACGTATTATATTTACAATGTTTGCGACCATGAAGAATGTTATAAAGAAGTTGGATCGCAAGCCATTTCCTATACAACCGGTGTTCCAGCTATGATTGGTGCCATGCTGATTATCAAAGGCATTTGGAAAAAGCCTGGCGTGTATAATGTCGAGGAATTTGATCCTGATCCATTTATGGAAGCTCTTAATAAAAATGGATTGCCTTGGCAAGAAAATTTCACACCAACTTTAATCGATTAAGGAAGATATCATGACAAACATACTGAACAACATTGACATAAATAAATTACCTTCGCCTTGTTATCTTATCGATGAAAGAATGCTTACTAAAAATCTAGAAACTTTAAAATCTGTACAGGATCGAACAGGGTGTCATATTCTTCTTGCTTTAAAAGGATTTTCTATGCATTCAGTATTTCCACTAATTGGTCAATATCTAAAAGGCGTAACATCGAGTTCACTCTTTGAAGCAAGGCTCGGATATGAAAAAATGGGAAAAGAAGTGCATACTTATTCACCGGCTTATGTAGAAAGTGACTTTGATGAACTCTTAAAGTATACAGATCATATCGTATTTAATTCTTTTGACCAATGGAATAAATATAAAGATAAAGTAAAAAACGTAACATCCAAAAAGATTGAATGTGGGATTCGAATTAACCCTGAATACTCAGAAATTGACACCCCTTTATATGACCCTTGTTTTACTCATTCAAGATTAGGGGTAACCTTATCAAACTTCAGACCAGATGAACTTGAAGGGATCGATGGTTTACATTTTCATTCCATGTGTGAACAAAATTCTGATACATTAGAACGCACACTAAAAGTCGTTGAAGAAAAATTTGGTGAATATATTAAAAGGATGAAATGGCTTAACCTTGGTGGTGGACATCACATTACAAGAAAGGATTACGATATCGAGAAACTCGTCCAATCGATTTTTTATCTAAAAGATAAGTATGATGTCGATATCTACCTTGAACCTGGAGAAGCGATTGCTTTAAATACCGGTTATCTTGTAGCAACCGTTCTTGATATTGTTCAAAATGGCATGAATATCGCCATTTTGGATACGTCAGCAACGTGTCATATGCCTGATGTTCTAGAGATGCCATACAGACCAGAGATTATGGATGCTGGCCAGCCAAATGAGTTACCTTATACTTATAGACTTGGTGGACTCACCTGTCTTGCGGGAGATGTCGTTGGAGACTATTCGTTTAAAGAACCGCTAAAACCGGGTGATAAGCTCATTTTCTGTGATATGGCTCACTACACGATGGTTAAAAATCATATGTTTAATGGCGTTAACCTTCCTTCCATTGTGACTTATCATGATGATGAAGGAATTAAAGTCATTAGACAATTCGGTTTTGAAGATTATAGTGGACGTCTATCCTAAAAATTATTTATAAAGTAAAGAAAAAACGCAGTCCATTTTAGTTGGTCTGCGTTTTTTTTAGTTATTTTCCAATCATGTCCAAAAATTTAAGCAGAATATAGCCCACTCCACTATATATGATTAAGGCAAATAAAGCAGATAAATCAAGAACATAGTGTCCAGCAAACGTGACAGGTTCAAACATGTTATAAAAAGGTGTTAACAGAGGTGTTGAGAGCCCATTCACCCACTGAACAAAGGGTACCTCTTTAGCCCCAAAAAATTTCAATATAATAAATAAACATAATAGAATTTGGATAACACTAAGAAGTATACTAATCAGCCTTGAGAATGTCTTGGGCTTTTTGGCTTTCACAAGGATATCCTCCTCTTGTCATAAGTTCCTTGAGATCATAGATCCCTTATCTGTTTTTCTTTAAGATATTTGATTAAATCTCAACAATGAGGGTTTAATCTAGCCATATGTGGAAAATTAGCCTCTAAAATTGGTGGCTATGATCATATGTTAATAGATAAAGGAGACCGCGTCAATGAAGTTAAAATGGCTAAAATCCAAATATATTCAATTACCCGAGGTTCTCCGCATCTTTATTGTCATTAGTATTATGATGATGGTGTTTGGTTACTGTATGCATTTAATAGAACCCGAAACGTTTGATAGCTTCGTTCATGTACTATGGTGGGAAACTATGACATTCACGACCATTGGCTATGGAGATATCGTTCCGAAGTCTAAATTAGGCCAAATTTGTAGTATTTTAATTATTTATTTAGCTACTGGGTTTGTCACTTACTTCTATATGCGTTTAGCTAAACACATCATGCTTTCCCAATTTAAAGATCATTATGGCAAAGCAATATTTAAAGGAGATCAACACATGATTATCGTAGGTTGGAATGAACGTACGAAAAAAATTATCGAGAGCTATCGGAGCCAACATGGATGGAAAAACCCGATTGTTTTAGTTGACCATACACTTAAAGAAAGTCAATTAGATGATACCTACTTTATTAAAGGAAAACCGTATGAAGATGAAACAATGATGCATGCCAATATTAAGGAAGCAAAGCAAATTATTATAACAGCTGATCCAAATGCTCTAGAGCAAGATGCAGATATCCATACCATAATGACCTTACTTACTGTAAAAGGATTGAACCCAAAAATATATGCGATAGCCGAAATTTTAACCTCATCCCAAATGGATAACGCTAAACGTGCCGGCGCCGACCAAATTATTCAAACTTCGGAACTTACAACAAAAGCAATAGTCAATTCATTAAATATTCCCGACCACTAGATCAAAAAAACTTCGCCGATTAGGCGAAGTTTTTTAATAAAAAGGCCACAAAATCTATTATTTATTTAACCTTTTTTCGAGTTCTGCTTTCTCAGCTTCAAATCCTGGTTTACCAAGTAGAGCAAACATATTTTTCTTATATGCTTCAACACCCGGTTGATCAAAAGGATTAACTCCTAAGAGATAGCCACTCATGGCACATGCTTTTTCGAAGAAATAAACAAGGTAGCCGAAGTGATAAGGGGTTAATTCAGGTATTTTTACAACAAGGTTTGGTACTTCGCCATCCGTATGAGCAAGCAATGTACCTTCAAACGCTTTTTTATTAACAAAGTCCATTGTTTTACCAGCTAAGTAATTCAATTTATCAAGATTATCCGCATCTTCTTCAATGACAATATCTTGTCTAGATTTTTCAACATATAAGGCCGTTTCAATTAACTGGCGACGACCTTCTTGAATATATTGGCCTAATGAATGAAGATCCGTAGAAAAATCAGCTGAAGCAGGATAAAGGGCTTTGTGATCTTTGCCTTCACTTTCTCCAAAGAGTTGTTTCCACCATTCAGAGAAATAATGTAAGCCTGGTTCGTAGTTCACAAGTAATTCAATATTTTTTCCTTTATTATAAAGGACATTACGGCTAACCGCGTATTGATAAGCTTCATTGTTTCTTAATTCTGGTTCGTTAAAATCGTTTTGTGCATCACGAGCCCCGGTCATCAGTTCATCGATATCAACGCCACTTACTGCAATCGGAAGAAGACCTACTGCCGTTAGAACAGAATAACGTCCACCAACATCATCAGGGATCACAAAGGTTTCATAGCCTTCATTATCAGCTAATGTTTTAAGAGCCCCTCTTGCTTTATCTGTCGTTGCATATATTCTTCCTTTAGCTTCTTCTTTTCCATATTTCTCTTCTAAGAAACCTTTAAATAATCGGAATGCAATGGCAGGTTCTGTTGTTGTACCTGATTTTGAGATAACATTGACTGACACGTCTTTATTTTTGAGTACATCAAACAATTCTTTAGTATATGTTGGGCTAATGCTGTTTCCAACAAAAAAGACTTGAGGTGTTTTACGTTCTGATTGATCAAGTATATTATAGAAAGAATGATTTAACGTTTCAATGGCTGCACGTGCACCGAGATAAGAACCACCAATACCAATTACAACAAGAACATCTGAGTCGTTTTTAATTTTTTCTGCAGACTTTTGGATACGAGCAAACTCTTCTTTATCGTAGTCAGTCGGTAAATTAAGCCAACCAACGAAATCATTCCCTGCTCCTGTACCTTCATGAAGTGCTTTATGAGCTGTTTCAACTGCACCAGCTAAGTAATCTAATTCATGTTCAGCGAAAAATGTGAGTGCATTACTGTAATCAAATGTAACTTTATTACTCATGTACAAAACGCCTCCTATTATGTAAAACTGTTTGCTTTGTTATAAAAGACTTCCATAGACTCAAAAATAGCAATCGCTTACAGAAATCATCCAGAGAATATGAAAAACATCTTTCTTGTATATCATTATACAATAATTTTCATAATAATACATCGGAATCGCACATATTGATGCTATTTCGTCATTGTTTATTTCGGCAACATTTTGATAAGGTTAGTAAATTCTCTTCAAACAATAACTTTCATTTAGAAAAACCCCTTTTTGTTCAATCCACTTCTAAATGTATAAATGATCAAAGTACAAGGAAAGCTAATAATGTAACAAAAAAGGAGGTATAAAAAATGGGTGGTTTACAACGTTTTGCACTGGCTTTACTCATCATCGGTGGAATAAATTGGGGCTTAATTGGTTTCTTTAATTTTGATTTAGTCGCTGCTGTTTTCGGAGGTACTCTCGCACGTATCATTTATGGTGTTGTTGGAATTTGTGCCCTTTATTGCCTAACGTTACTCTTCAAGCCAAGTGAACAAGTTGAACATTCTCGGGAAACATCGACGCATTAAATAAAAAAAGCTGATTCGCAAGTTATCTAACTTAGGAATCAGCTTTTTAAAAGGATAAAACATTAGCGGGCAGTAAGACCCCCACCTCAAGAGTATTCAAAGAAAATAGGTGAGGGATCAACTGCCCGTAATTAGTTCAGCAGGAATGAAGAACCCCCCCACTGATGGAAGTTTCACTTTATTTTTTTAGACGTTTATTCAATTGGGCTTGGCGGTCGTTAGATTCTTTTAACCAGTCTTTTAACTTTTCTTCTAATGTATTAAAACCTGGTTGTTTATCTGTAGACTCCGATCTAGACGAGCGGTTTCTAGGAGAAAAAGGTTTTTTCGGTTCAGCCTTTGGAGCAGGTTCAGTTGCTCTTATCGAAAGAGAAATTTTCCCGGAATCCTCATCAACTGTCAACACTTTTACTTTAACAGGATCTCCAACACTTAATAAGTCATTAATATCTTTAACATACTTATGGGCTATTTCAGAAATATGAACGAGTCCTTGATGTTCATTATCAAGTGCAACAAAAGCACCAAAAGGCTTAATACCTGTTACTTTTCCTTCAACTATATCACCAACATTAACATTCAACTGCATGAAAACAACTCCTAAACATTTATTAGCTTTTAAAGTATACCATACAACACTTACATAAGACAAAAAACTTCAAAACAGATTTTATTTTGTCACGTTTTCTTTTGAATCATTCCCCATTCACCAAAAAATAATCTGATTAATGGAGGGTGAAATTATCTTAATTTTAATTAGTGTCATGTCCCGGGAAATAATGTAATAAACTCTTGAAATATGTCGATTAAACAATAGGAAAGTTCTTTTATCCCGCCTTAACGGCAAGTAAAGCCCCCCGCCCCCCCACTGGTGGAAGTTTCACTTTATTTTGATTTATCTACTAGAAGAAAATAAAAAGAGAGCTAGGCTGCCCTCTTTAATTTTTAACTGGATCTAATTTTTTTGTTTCAATAAATAATGCTTTTTCAATATAAATTTGATGCCAAATCATAAACACAAGAACGGTCCATATCTTTCTGCTATTATCACGCTTTCCATTTTTATGATCATCAAGAAGTTTCAATACATAAGATTTATTAATATATTCTTCAGTATTACTTTCTCGTATCAATTGTGTTGCCCATTCATATAATTCATTTTTCAACCATACCCGAATTGGCACTGGAAAGCCCAATTTTTTACGATAAAGAATCGAATCTGGAACAATTCCTCGCATAGCTTCTCTTAACGCATATTTTGTTGTTTTTTCAGCTGTCTTTAAAGAAGAAGGAATCGTTTTAGCCACTTCAAAGACTTCTTTATCAAGAAATGGTACACGAAGCTCAAGCGAATGGGCCATCGTCATTCGATCTGCTTTAACAAGAATATCCCCTCTCATCCACGTATGAATATCAACGAATTGCATTTTCTCAACACTATCATACGATTTTGATCGGTCATATAAAGGCCTAGTAATGTCGGTGAAATTAATTGAATCTTGATGTGTTTTCAGAACAAATTGTTTCTCAGCTTCGTCAAACATATAGGCATTCCCAATATATCGATCTTCTATAGGTGTACATCCACGAAGAATATAACTGCGACCTTTCATATCTTCCGGCATTTTTTCAGCCAGCTTTTTCATTATGTTCTTTCCTGGCGTTGGTATCTTATTAAACCAATTTAAAGCTAAAGGTTCACGGTAGATGTTATACCCACCAAAGAGCTCATCTGCCCCTTCACCAGAAAGAACGACTTTAACATGCTCGCTCGCTTTCTTTGCAACAAAATATAAAGGGACAGCTGCTGGATCTGCTACTGGGTCATCCATATGCCAAATAATCCGAGGTAATTCCTGTACAAATGCTTCAGGAGTGATCACTGTATGTATATTGTCAACTCCTAATTTTTCAGCTGAGTCTTTGGCAATATCGATCTCACTATAACCTTCACGTTCAAATCCAACTGTAAACGTTTGGATGCTTGGATGAAACTCTTTTGCTAATGCGACGATGCTCGTCGAGTCAATTCCACTAGAAAGAAAGGCACCGACCGGCACATCACTTCGCATATGAATTTTGACGGAATCACGAAGAACATTTCTTATCTTTGTCTTAGCATCGTCAAGTGTCTGTTGAACTGGTGAGAAACTAGGACGCCAATAGGCTTCAATATGCAATGGTTCATTTTCTTTTTTTATAAGATAATGTCCTGGTTCAAGACGTTTAATATTTTCGGCCATTGTATCAGGTTCTGGCACAAACTGATAGGTTAAATATTGTTGTAATGCTTTTTTTAACACAGGATGAGACTCCTCACCAACTAACATACTTTTCTTTTCTGAAGCGAAAAATATGCCTTCCTCTGTTTCCATATAATAAAAAGGTTTAATACCAAAATGATCTCGAGCAGCAAATAGTGTACGCTCTTGCTTGTCCCAAATAACAAAGCCAAACATCCCACGAAGACTTTGCATGGCTTCTTCTTTTCGATCAGCATACAATGCTAAAAGGACTTCTGTGTCACATGACGTTTTGAACGTATAACCCTTTTCTTCTAATTCTTCTTTTATTTCTAAATAGTTATAGATTTCACCGTTAAATATAATATGGTAACGTTCATTTTCATAAGGTAGAGGTTGATGGCCTCCTTCTAAGTCAATAATACTTAAACGTCTAAAGGCTAATTGTACTTTATCATCTGTATAGTAACCAACATCGTCTGGACCACGATGAGTGATAATATTCGCTCTTTCAGGCATTAGGTTTTGATCATGTTGTTCAGGCACTAATGGTTCATTTGATATAAACCCACAAAATCCACACACTTTAAAATCCCCTTTCAATTCAAACAAAAAAATGCATGACTTTACCAACTTAAGTTTATCATTCAATGGTTAAGTTGCCTAGTAATCCATCGATTATTTCAATAGTGACTTCCATTAATTTAAGGCTCATTCAACGCCCAAAGCCCCACCTCTGTGTGCAAAAAGTCTTAAGAAGTGAGGTAAGGTAGATCCCGATCGAATCATTTGAAGTCGTTTATTAAAATAGAATAACATTCTAAATTAAGATAGTATTATTTTATCATGAATATACACTGAGGGGGACTTTTTTATGGATCTTTTTTCACTTGATATTTAGGGACTATTCGACAAATAGTATTAGATTTATCAGCGGACATGAACCATCATTAAATGTTGATTTTATCCGTCCTTTCATGATCCTCTACTTCACAAAACAGGTCAATTAGCGGCACATTTAATATAATCGAAACTTGAGCTAACGTATCTGCTGTAAATTTACTGCGACCGGATTCAAGATAGTAGTAACCATTCGGACTTTGATAGCCTAAGGATGTCGATATTTCTTTTAATGTCATTTTGGATTTCCTTATTTTCTTTAATTTTTCTAAATTTACAGTTAACTTTTTCAATATAATCACCCCTTGCCTAATTGGTAACCTTTACTGTGATTATATCATTATTTTGTATTAAATTAAAAAATTATTTTCCGTTTTGACAATTAACCATTCGGTAATTTGTTGTCATGATAAAATTTTTAAGACACAAATTATTGAAAGGTGCATCAGTTAAATGAGGGACATACTTGGTTTTCGAATCCGTAATTTACGGGAAACAGCTGGTTATTCTCAAAAAGAACTAGCTGAAAAACTAAATATTTCAAATGTTCAACTCAGCCGATATGAATCAAACAATCGAAAACCAGATCCAGATACACTGATGCTTATTGCAGATTATTTTCAAGTATCGACTGATTATTTATTAGGTCGAACAGATCAGGTTCACGAATTTAATTCCACATACTCAAGTGAACAAGATATCAAACTCATTAATCGAATTAGACAGTTCCCTAATTTAGAACAATTTATTAAAGATTTATTAGATCATCCAGATAAAATGAAAAAATTACAAGAGATCTGGAAAATTATCCGTACTGATTAAAATGGATGCTTCATTTTGACACTGGGATGGTTTTATCATGGTTTAAGTGCTCTAGTACAGCTTCTGTTAAGACGCCCCGTCCTCTTTTTATGGTGTAAACTTCTAGTTGCTTCTTCCCCCATTGTCTATATACGTCATCGACCGTTTTAAAATACAAGTCCAATTTATAGCCTTTGATGGCGTTTCCCGTATCAGCTACCACTCCGTATCCATATCCTGGAATATACAAAATGGTTCCAATTGGGTAGATATGTGGATCTGCAGCAATAGTCGAAAACGAGTCCCTTCTTACCTTCACACCACTATACGTTATTCCATAAGACTTGTCGTTAGGAGTTTTCCCTGTAGATTCTTGCCCTGCCGTGTAACCCGTCGTCATGACTCTATGATGTGGGTAAGTATCTAATTGAGCCACATCCAATACAACACCATTCGTTTGATGACTATATGCCGTCTTTTCCAATGCAATGGCATGCGATGTTGTCTGACAAAAAAATAAACATAAAAAAAGAAACATAATAGAGTTTCGTTTCTTTCCGTAGATGCTATATTTCTTCACCATTTTTTCACGCTCCTATAGTAAAAAGTATCCCCCATTTCATTTTCATTATGTATTTTATTGAGAGCACTGATTTCTCCTTATAATTTTTAATACCAGAATTCGTTAAAGAGAATCAATATAGCTAGTTACCGCAAGGATCGAATTTTTCCCCATGGTCTCTTTTAAAAGAGGGGTTAAAACGAACGCTTGATTATATGAAAGAAGATCATTAATCGTATTTTAAAAGGCTACCGATGTCTATGACATCGATAGCCTTTTGATTGATTTATTTTTCATTAAAATGGTTTAAATTTACCTTTTTTAAGTAATAAGCCTAGACCACCTTGTAAGAACAAGGATCTGTCATCTATGACTTTTTTCATGGTTGCAGCTGCTTTACCTTTAAGCTTTTTATCACCAAATACGACACCAATAGCATCACTATGTCCAAGAGAAGCCACAGTACCTTTTGATTTATATACAAAGGTTTCAGTTGGTTCATTCTTAAGTATGTGTTTAATGTTTCTAGCTATAACATAAGCTTCTTGGAGAGCAATTTGTGCTGTTGGTGGATAAGGTCGACCTGATTCTTCATTCATAATTAAGGCACAATCCCCAACAACGAAGACTGAATCATCATCAGGTGCACGTAAGTCATCTTTGACAGGAACTTTACTACGATTTGTTTCAAAACCAGAGTTTTCAACAATTGCGTTTGCTTTTACTCCACCTGTCCAAATAATTGTACCTGCTTTGATTTCTTCTAAATCTTCGCTACCTTTGGCTTGAATTTTTACACTATCAGGTGTGACTTCTTTAATAAATGTATCTAATTTGAATTGTACACCTTTTGATTCGAGGAAGTTTTTTGCATAAGTCACAAGTTCAGGATCAAATCCAGGTAAAATGGACGAAGCTCCTTCAACGTTAGTAATCTTAACAAGTGTTGGATCGATATCATATTCTCTGCACAATTCAGGCACTCGGTTAACGAGTTCACCTAGAAGCTCGATACCACTAAAACCACCACCGCCTACAACAATCGCTAATTGTTCAGGAGTCGCATTTTTGTCATTGTTATAGTTAGCAAATTGATAATCAATATGCTCACGGATTCGACGGGCCGTGTTAATACTACGCATTGCAAAGGCATATTCGTCTAGACCTTTGATACCAAATGTTGCTGATTCAAAACCAAGAGCGATAACAAGATAATCATACGTAAGTTCTCCATTTTTTAGGATAACTTTCTTTTCATCTTTCTTAATTTCTCTTACTGAATCTTGAACAAAATTGACACGATTTGGATTAATAACATTTTTAATTAGAACTCTTGCTTTGTCATGATGAATCGTTCCAGCCGATACTTCATGTAACCAAGTTGATTCATAGTGATAATTGTGTTTGTTAACTAACGTAATATCTGCGTCTTCATTGCTTAGCTCTTTTGTTAAGCGTACGGCAGTCATCAATCCACCGTAGCCAGCACCTAGAATTAAAATTTTTGGTTTGCTCATTGGTGACACCCACTTCTCTATTAATATGTTCAAACTGTATGATTTTGAGGCGTTTGTTCAAAAAAAAGGTCCTCGTTTTTTGAACACGCTCTTTTAGCAAAAAAATATTCTTTATCCATAATCAATAATATGTCTTTTTTGTGTATTTTTCAAGCCTAACGATCTTATATTTCGAATAACTTACTAAAAAGGTCAACATTGTTATTCGTTCTTTTGTGACAAATTTGCAAACTTCATAACTGTAGCCGTATCTTGTTGATTATCCACATATTGGATTCGCACACTCTCCCCTTGCTCTAGGAAAACCGAGTATGGAAACTTTGTCGATGTCACGGTGAAAATTTGAGAGTGCCCTTTTATCATAAATTGCGTGATGGTTCGATTATTCTCAAAAGCTTTATACACGCGAATAACTTTTCCTTCTAACGTTTTCGTATTAGCCATGTCTGACGGAACGGCATTATCTTCACTATTTAGTGATAGTTTATTTTTGTAATTATTGAAAGTATCTCTTTTGTTATCACTATACCCCATCATTTTTTCATTCTCCGCGTTAACAACAGCTAAATTTCTGAAGACCCCATTGTCATCTAACACAGGAACAACCCAGGAGTATTGACCATAAATGTTATAAAGTGTTGGTCCTATGGCTTTATATCCTTCACGTTTAAACGTCTTATTTACAACGTTTATAGCTGCTCCACCATTAATCAAACCGTTTGCTTTTGTGTAGTATGTCAATTGGCCTGATCTTGCATCCATTAATGTATAACCGACCATTGAGCCTGAATTGGTATTATTAATCGTATGGTCAGTAAACCATTGCATTTGACCATTTCGATTAAAAACCGCCGTTACCTCATCTTGACCTTTCCATTTCGTTGGCTCATGTACATCCCTTTTCCCTATTAGACTGTTGAAGAAACCATGTTTATACTTTCCAAACCAATCATTTCTTTCTTCAGCAATAGAATCCGGGATCACTTGATCAATAAACGTAGGAACATGTGACATGGAATAACGTTTCATTTTCCCATTTGTTGGATCTACTACAATGACACCATCAACAGAACGAATTTGGCGAAACTTTGAAAAGTGACCGTAACTGACAACGTAATACGACTTCCCATTATCGTCAGGTTCAAACGAATCGCCATATAGAATCAGATGAGGGTATTTTGCTCTAACCACGCGATCTAAGTGATGATTAAAATAGGCAGAAGGGACAATGCTCATTTTTTCTTTTACAAATTGAGGTTCAGCATTTTCATCCTCAGCATTCATTTTAATATATCCAGGAACCGTCCTTGCCTTCATCCATCGAAATAATCCTTTAAACTCAATTGGTGTGACCCAATACAATTTTTTATCTATTTTTTGAATAGAGGAATCGCCTAATTCGTAATAGGAGTAGTTGCTCACGCTACCTAATAGTTTCTCTGATTTGTATCTCGCGTACTTTTTAGGAACAACTGGAATATGCTGAATATCCACAGGCTCTTCCTTCTCATTGGTCACTTGTGCATTTGCCATATTATATTTGGAGTGAGCTAACGTTAAAGGGTAGATAAATCGAAACCCTGTATAGGCGAGCAAGAAAAATATAATAAATCCAGTGAGATATATAACAGGTTTTGTTTTCTTTCGATTAAATATCCCTATATCTATCAAAATAGATACTAAAATTAAAGGAACAAAGGCTACAAACAACCCACTATATGTAATATCCATTAATTTAAAATAGGTAACAAAGAAAATGTACAAACAACCAGTTAATAGTTTGGCCAGTTGATAGTAATAAAAATCGTATTTCTTGTAATTATCACGCCATATAGATGGAACCAAGGTCACAAATAGGATAGCAATAAAATAAGGTAATATATGCATCATGACAGCTTCCTTTCTTTATTTATGTCTCACAAGAAAAGAACGTAAAGATTAGTCTATTCTACACCTTTACGTATTAAATCACTTTTTGGTTCCGAATAATGCTGTACGCGTAGACATCGGCATTAGTTTATCGTTTGACTTAATCATTCTGCTATTAATAAGAGCGTTTCAAAACACAAAAAGGTTCAATCCATATATGGTATGAATTGAACCTGATCGTTATTTAGTATTAAGGAAAATTATTAGCAATCTTTCGTTGGTGTACCTGCATTTGTAGCCGTTTTAAATGAATGACCACATCCGCATGTGGCGATAGCATTAGGATTGGTTATCGCAAAGCCGCCGCCCATCATATTTTGTTTAAAATCAATGGTTACGTCTCTTAATAAAGGGGCACTTTCTTTATCAATAACCACTTTTATGCCATTGTCGTCGAATGAAAGATCGTCCTCTTTAAGAGTATCATCAAATCCGAGTCCGTAAGTTAAGCCCGTACACCCTCCACCATTGACACCAACACGAAGGAATATATCTTCTTTTTCTTCTTCTTTCATCATTTCTTTGATTCGGTAGTTAGCCGCCTCGGTAATTGTTAGAATCATTTTCTCATCTCCTAATTAAAAGGATAATCCTATTGTATCTTGAAATCCACTTTTACTCAATTAATTGACCGTTTGTCCCTGACTTCGTCTGATTAAGACGTTATGCAAATAATCAATTTGACGACTATATTCTAATACGGTAGGATCTAAAAAACCTCGTTCAATAGCAGTTGAAATCATACGATGGCGGAATAGTTCAATTTGAGCATAAACGTTTTCTTTATTCATCTTACTAGCCCCCTGCTAATATTTTTAAATCAGTTTCATGCCTCACGAAAGAAAGTCAATTTATATGCAAGGCCAACAGTTTTCAGCCATTAATGCTAGATTTTCTATAGGAAGAAGATTCCATCACAAATCGTAACAGCAGCTCCCGTCATCCAAACATGATTGGATGCATTGTCCCATTCAATCTGAAGGTCCCCACCAGCAAGATGAACGGTAATTAACTCATCCTTACGTAGTCGTCCCTCTAAGATCGATGCAACAACGGCAGCGCATGCTCCTGTCCCACAAGCTTGCGTAATCCCTGATCCCCGTTCCCAAACACGATAATGTAGTTCACTGTCTGATAGGACTTCAACAAATCCAACATTCGTTCCTTCAGGAAAAAGGTCGTGTCCATCGGCCAATTTGGGGCCAATTTCATTTATAGGGATATTGTGTATGTTTTCTACCAAAAATATACCATGTGGATTTCCCATAGAAACACCCGTTATTTGATATGCTTGTCCCTCAATGATGTGCGTTTCCTGAATAACTGTTTCTACTGGCTTTCCTCCAGTCATAGGAATCCGTTCACGTTCTAAAATAGGCTCTCCCATATCAATGGTCACTTTATCAACACCACCATCAGTTGGGAATACTTTGGCCTCTACTTTGCCACTGATCGTTTCAATTGAAAAATGTTCTTCCTTCACCAGTCCATGTTCAAAAGCATACTTTGCAACACACCTTAACCCATTTCCACAATTTTTCGCTTCAGAACCATCACTATTGAAAATACGCATTTTCACATCCGCTACTTCTGAAGGTAGAATAAGAATAAGCCCATCTGATCCAATACCGGTGTTTTGATTGGACACTTTTTTGGCCAACTCAGAATACGGTGGCAAAGGCTCCGTATAAGTCACTCGATCGACATAAATATAATTGTTACCTAACCCATGCATTTTTGTAAAAGGTAATCGTGTCATAGATATTCCCCACTTTTTGATTAATAATCTAAAAACTTATCGACAAATATTTTAGTATGCTCGTATTTTGTCTAAATGACGAAAGAATAGTGTTAATCGGGATAATTCATTTATCGTAAGGCTTGTTCACTCCAGATGTAGTCTCGATCCATTTCAACAATAACTATTTTTTCATGACAGCATGGCATAATGACATGGGTTTTTATCCCTTCTTCTGCCCGTTTAGCAGCTGTTTTACTTAGGTGTAAATAGACATTTTCAGTGTGACAAAAAGGACACTCTGTGAAATAATAGTCGTCTTTTATTTTTTCGTATGGCCAAGTATGAGAAAAATCCAATTTAGCATCCTCCTTGAATGAATCTTTATGAAATTAATTTGTTATCTTCATTATCGTATAATCGCTATCAATATGAAGAGTTAAATTGAGTTATTTGTGTGAAAAAAACACCACAGAAGATTTCTGTAGTGTTTTAAAACATCGGGTTTTCTTCTAAATAGGCATATATATGATCAACAAGTTCTTCAGGTGTTTCCCCTGATACAAACTCACCATTGACTAACGCATAAGGTCCTTCATAGCATAATCCACAATACCCAAGACATGTATATTCAATCACGTCTAGATTGGGATCCTTTTCGAGTTTCTCAAGAGCCTTTTGCGAGCCACTAGCAAGATTACTCATACAAAACTCTATAATAGGCTTCATTTTTGGCTCACCTCGATACAATCCTATCGTGTGAAACCTTATTCGTCAAATTTTTAATTTTGTTCTGAGATATTATTCAGAAACGAATAAGTCTGTTTCTTTTTCGATATATTGGAATATTTTCTTCAGGTTTGGCATTCCTTCCCCAATGATCGTGTCATTCGCTACAATTAGTGGGAAAAAAAGTTCATCATTTATTATTTTTTCTGTATATTTCATATCTTGTTCAGAAATAGGGGAGTAAATATCCACATATCGGATTGAATGATTTGCATTCATAAATTTACGTCTGATCGCAGCTTCAAGCCATTCCATTGTTTCTCTAGAAGATGGTGCTTGGACACAACTCGAACATCGAGCCTCTGAACCATAAACGGTAAGTTCCATCATTCTTCATCCTCTCCAAAAAATGCACTCCACTATAATATATACAGTTTTCAGTTAAAATGGAAGTTATGATTTTTGTTAAAGGTTTCCGCATGGATTTTTTTATTGTTGTCGTTTATAATAGATCTATATGTATGGAGAAGGGAGTCAGAACGACATGCGTGAACAAGTTGAAGAAGTATTAGATAAACTTCGTCCTTTCTTGCTTCGTGATGGTGGCGACGTCGAATTAATTGACGTAGAAGATGGCATAGTACGCGTTCGTTTAATGGGTGCCTGTGGTAATTGTCCAAGTTCGACCATTACATTAAAAGCCGGCATTGAACGAGCACTTCTTGAAGAAGTACCCGGTGTCCGTGAGTTAGAACAAGTTTTTTAAATAAAATAGGATAGCTATTCTCTCCCCCTCATACATCGTGTGAAGGGGATTTATTTTATCAATAGTGACAAACCCGCTCTATTTTCCCATTATTTTGTACAACCTTCATGCTAAAGTTTTTAACCAATCGACCGCATTAATGTGATATCGGTTGGCAAACGACGTTAAAAATTGTTCCATTTTTTCTGATTTTTGAATGGTCATTTCCAATTGTTTCATCATTTCCTCAGATCTATCTCCACCAAAATAGTAATCTTCACCACATTCAATAAAAGAAATGGGTAATAATAAACGCCCATATATACGTGATAGGACATCCTCTGTCAGAGGGAATATAACATGATAATGTTGTAAGAATACGTCAACTTCATTAATTGGGAGGGTGTGTGTCTTCCAAATGGTATCACGAATCCAGTCAGCTATATCTCGAGATCTATGATCAATAACCCACTCAGCTGGATTATCAACCCCATTATCTGACACTTGCTGACTTTTCACCCGATAATGACAAAGGACGGGTGGTTCAATTTCTAATGAATCCATATTCCAATCAACATAATATTGAATCGCATTTTCTGCTAACCCAATGAAATAAGGAAAAACTTGAATGAATTTTTGTTCAAATGACGGAACATGATTTGAATTCAAAGATTGTTCGACCTTCCTTTTTAAATTATCAACACGCTCTCCCCAATACATATTATTTCGCAAGTAAGGTGATTCTTTAAATACATTGATATCAATACCCATAGTATCTCGATGTAATTTCGCCAAGTTTTTTGGATAAGAAAATGAATGTCCTCTCGTCATCAATGGCATACTACACAACACATACGGCTGATTTTGTATTTTAATGGTATATTGTCCCTTAATGGTTTTATGAATAAGCATCGTCTTTTGGTGCCCTGCCAAACGAATGGATTCAGAAAGATGTGCTAGTTGATCTATTTCCTGATGATAAAAAGCCGATAAAGGCTGTAAAATAAGTTTCTCATTATTCCATCGAAGGATGGGTGATTCTTTTGTACCAATGTTTTCACATACAAGGCCATATTGTTGATTGATAAACGTTATCCATTCATTGTTCATGTCCATCACCTCAGATGATAACGGTTCTTTCTTTTAAGATTATTCTATGCTCATGCCCATAAAATGTGACAATCCTTAAACATGACTAACGTAAAAAGCGATTGGAGAGTGAATGAAAGTGAAAGAAAAACAACTTAATGTGATCGAAAAAAAGGCTAGAGAATGGCTTCTTGATCGTGGTGTAAAAGTGCAAGACATCGCAGAATTAACCTATTATTTACAAAGTAGTTATTTTCCTAATTTAACAATCGAAAATTGCACCGAGCATGTAGAGAAGGTTCTTTCAAAACGTGAAGTGCAAAATGGCATTCTTACAGGGATCCAATTAGATCGACTGACAGAACAAGGTTTATTAGACGAACCCCTACAAAGTATGCTAAAAAAAGACGAAGGACTATATGGCATTGATGAGGTTGTCGCTCTTTCTATTCTAAACGTGTATGGTTCCATTGGTTTAACAAACTACGGGTATATAGATAAACAAAAACCGGGGATCTTATCGAGACTAAACGATAAATCCACCGGTGAATGTCATACTTTCTTAGACGATATTGTTGGTGCTATAGCTGCCGCTGCTGCGAGTCGCCTTGCCCATAATTCAGATATAACAACGACTTCCTAATTAGGCCCTAGCTTCAAAATGTCCATTCTTCTAATGACGAAAGAGCATAAGTTGGTTTTTCCTCTATCGCTAGTAACATTTCTTTGGTCGTCACTCCTGTATGGACAAGTAATGTATCAATGCCTGCTCTTAGTCCCGCAAGAATGTCCGTATGATAATTATCACCAACCATAATAGTCCGTTCCGCTGCTGTTCCGATTTTCTTTAAGGCTTGTTCGACTATGATTGGCTCGGGCTTTCCAATAAAAATGGGATCAACCATCGTAGAAACAGAAACTACGGATGTTAATGATCCATTCCCTGGAAGAAATCCTCGTTCTGTTGGAAGGGCAATATCAGGATTCGTAGAGACAAATTTAGCTCCTTTCCGAACAGCTAGACAAGCCTTTGTTAACTTTTCATACGTTATTTCACGGTCCATTCCCATAACCACGTAGTCTGGATTTTCTTCTTCATAGTTAAGACCAACTTCTTCTAGTGCCTGCTTTAATCCTGCTTCTCCAATAAAATAAACCGATGCATTTGGATTTTCATCTTTAATATATTGGGCTGTTGCCATACTTGTGGTCAAAACATCATCAGGTGTAGCCGGTACACCAAACTGTTGCAATGACTCTGCAACAACTTCTTTTGTTCGTGTTGAATTGTTGGTTACGAATAAATAGTTTATATTTTTTTCTTTCAATTTTTTTACAAATTGAACAGCTTCTTCTATTTTTTCTGTTCCTCTGTACATCGTTCCATCAAGGTCAATTAAAAATCCATCATAATGTTTCATCAACATCCCTCACAATATCTATAAACTTACAGTCATTATTTTAAGTGCAACCTCTTTAAATTTAACATAAAGACTTTTTGCTATGTTCTGTATCAATCGGTAGATTTTATCTTTTTTACGACAAAATAAGCACAACCAAAATTACAATATTCTAATATGTAATCCGTAAGTGTACTAATTCTGGTGTCGTAGGAGGCTTTTCGATGTGTATCCTCATAGAAACCACGTAGTCTCAATTGCTCATATCCCCAATCACCAACAATATAATCGAACTTGTTTAGTATATCACTATACCTCTGTAAAAATGAGGCTTCTTTCCAGCCATCGCGAACATTCTCAATAACTTCATATGTTATATTATTAACCACGACTTTTTCACTCATATTTTTTCTCACCCCTTGCCAAAACATTCTCCATATAATTCCAAGCAATTTTATTCTAAAAAAGGTCATGATATATAGTGAAACTTCAATCAGTAGGAAATCTTCCCTCTTCCACTGACTGTGAGCTAAACCAATCACGGTTACTTGCGGATCATGGTCCCCATTATGCATCTATCGATTCCGTCTTAACCCTTAAAATTGAATTAATTGCCCATTAAAGCGGGATAAAACGGAGAGAACACCTTATGATCTCTTTTTCGATGTGAAGAACGAGGAAAAATCATTTCATTTTGTTTATATTATAACAGTTTATCCAATATATCTCCTCTTATCTCAATTCGGAGAAACGGAGTTGGATTTGGTGTTATAAATAGTTTACAAAATCAGGAAGGAGGCAGATCATGTCGTATTTATATCGAACCTTGTTTTTATCACTGCTCTTATTTTGCTTATCTACCCCTTTAGTTGATAAAAACAGTCTTGCTAAACAATCTATATTCGATGAACGTAAAGCGTTATATCTGAAAACAGCAGCAGTCACTGGTGTGCCTTGGACAATCTTAGCTGCCTGCGATCAATATGAACGCAATATCCACAGACTACGGACAACGACAAATACGAACGAGGATTTGATTGGTATAAAAATGGATGAACATCTGTGGGTTGGATTATTAAATCCAAATCCGAAAGATACAAATCCTAAATCCATTGCTTTCTTTCAAGGGCAGGGAAAGGATGGAAATGGGGATGGCATCATCGATATCCATTCGCCTGAAGATGTTTTATATAGCTATGCTTCCATCCTTTCACTAGGAGGACCTGGTCTAGATAATGAAAAAATTGCCTTATGGAAAATGTATCATCGTGGAAAAACGGTTGAAATGATAACTGAATACGCCAAACTATATCAACATTTCAATACCACACAGTTGGAAGATCATGCCTTTCCTGTTCCTGTTCATATGAATTATGATTATCAATCAACTTGGGGGGCTAGACGTGGATGGGGCGGTCTACGCATACACGAAGGAACTGACATTTTTGCTGACTATGGGACACCGGTTCTCGCTACATCTTACGGTGTTATCGAAATGATGGGGTGGAATAAATATGGAGGATGGCGTGTCGGTTTGAGAGACCCACAAAATAATTATCATTACTTTGGACATTTACGAGGCTATGCCAACAACATTCATGAAGGATCAGTGATAAAACCAGGACAAGTCATTGGCTATGTTGGAAGCTCTGGTTATGGACCTGAAGGAACACAGGGTAAATTCCCTCCTCACTTACATTATGGCATGTATCGTGATAATGGTCGTACTGAATTTTCATTTGATCCTTATCCATATTTACGAACATGGGAAACAAAAAGTTTGCAACAACATAAATAATAAAACTCTTTTCCGAGAAGAAAGGAAGGATGATGGTCATGACCATGCATCCTTCCTTTTTGTCTAAAATCATTTTTTAGGTACGGGTAAGGCTGGTGTTGAATGAGCGCCATTTCCATCCTGATAATAAGAAGGAACGGGCCCTTTAACAAGCGTTTCAAAAATAGGGACATTTCGAATAATCGGCTTTGCCTTGACTGCAAATGGAATAATCACATTAATATCAACACGAACTTGAAGATAGAGTCGATAATAATTGGTTGTAATATCAAGTGCTGTCACCTTGGAAACCACATTAACTTTAACATCACTTATTAATTCCATATTAATGGGAACTCTTGGTCCTAAGTTTGATAATAAGGCATTATGGGAAGCCTCCCCTAGTGGTATTTCTGCAACCACGCCATTGTGTTTTTTAGGATTTTCCTTTATTGTGACATCATCTAATTCCGAATTACTAAAATCAACGTTTCCCCCTTCGACCATACGAAGGAACCATTGAATTCGATTTTCCGTTTCAGTCATGTATCGTGTGATGGCAACGGTGTTTGGCGTTACGTTGACTGGGTACCCCTCTTGATTATATTTTATGGTTGCTAATTGTTTTGTTATATTTTGCGGATTATCAAGTTTAGCTGAATCATTTGTTAAATCATTTAGGGTTTTTTTTCCTATGCCATAATTGATGGCATAAGAGCCAATCTGATCGGCTTGTGTTGATGCGATCGTCATTAAAGAAGGGGTAATACTTTTATCGATAATCCCCAGTCCAACAAAGGTAAAAATAGAAAAGAGGATAATTGTAATTAAAAAAACATGTTTGAAAGGTAGATTTCGTCGTTTGCGGTATCTTCGATATGGTTTAAACATTGCGAATCCCCCTTTATAAAGCATGTATATGCTTAACTAAAGGGGGACATACACATTTTTATTTTGGCGTTAAAACCGCTATATCGTTTTTTTCACTTAAATCATCTTTAACAAAGCCTCTTTGCCAATCATCCCTTTTGTAATCCCCATTTCCTCAGCATGTGTTGTCACAGACTCAAGGGGAGATGATAGTAATTGATCAATGGTCCTAACCCCTACAGCACGGCCACTGATGATACCACGATCACTTAAATGATCATTTAAAAATTTAACATCTAGAGCCCCGCACATGATGTAGCCAACATCATTATAAACGGCAAGTAATGTCGTCTTTGGCATTTTCACTGTTACACTGGTAAAAGGTTTTCCTTCAATGAAGATCGTCTCTAATTTTACCATTGAACCACAACTCCTTTACCATTATCTTATGGTAAAGGAAAGTCTTGGTGCCTATTTTTAGGCTTGAACCAAGATACAAAAAGCCGCCCAGAGGAGTCCTTATTTTAGCGACAAATAATGGTTTTATCAAATAACAACGGGAAATATCACAGGATCATTCGTTGATTTCATTTAAAGTATGTCTTTAATTTCCATCCAAGCAAATCTCTTAAGGTTTCTGGAATAAAAAAGTTTTGTTTTGCCTTTGCAATCGGTGGTAACAAGGATCCAAAGGTGAACATATCGATTGTAGCGACGTTATATGTTGCCTGCCGATTTAAAGATTGATTATTCACGATGACATCCTCTTCACGTATGCCACCTTCATGTTCATGGTAACTAAGACCACTATAAATTAGAGCACCAATCACTTTTCCCCTGAATCCAAATCCTTTAAGTTCAAACGTCTGAAATTCCTTATCTCTTCCTATGTTAATGATGGTAAGGAGATCTTCACCTGTTAGTTGAACAGTACATGGATTGATGGGATGTGGACATAATCGGTGAATCATTTCTTTTGTGACAATTCCAGGCTCCAATCCATTTAGAACTACACCGGCATTGACAATACTGATATCCGCATGGCACCATTCACGCAGGCTTTCAGCCAACAAGCAAGGCAATTCACTCTTTCCATACCAATCGACTGATAAGGGCCTCGGCATGACCGTTATGACTTCTTGTAACGTTTTCATGCCTTCTTGTGAGAGTTCGTGTATTAAGTGTTTGGTCTCAATGTCTTCATCTTGATCTAATGGAATCAGGTGTGCCTCTTTATTGACGATTTTTTTTGTGGATTCTTCAATTTCTAACGTCACATGTCCTGCAAATTGACCGAATTTTCCCGTTTGTGTAATGAGGGTTGAGCCTATTTCTAAACCATGATGCAAGAAATGATGCGTATGTGAACCGAGAATAAGGTCAATATCAGGTAATTTTTCCGAAATCATCTTATCAAATGGTAGACCAACATGCGACATTAAAACGACGACATCGGCTTGTTCTCGTAGGCTTTTGATAATCGGTTCTATTTCACTAAATGGATCTCGTATATCCCAACCAAGAGGTGAATAAAAGTCACTAAACCTTGCCGTCACGGCTGTTATCCCAAGCGTGACCCCTTCAACTTCAGAGATAACAAAAGGTGTACACCAATGAGGACGGTTTCCTTCTTTATTATATAAATTAGCTAATACAACTTGAAAATGGCGGTGATCATATAAATGATCAAGAATATCTTTAGTAAATGTTATGCCCTCATTATTTCCTATTGTAATAAAGTCATAACCCGCTTGATTAAGTAATTGAACATTTCCTGAACCCATCGTCCCTTCTGTAAGAGGATTCACTCGATCCATATGATCGCCTAAGTCAAACAGGAGAGAAGGTTCACCATCATTTTGTAATTGCTCTCTTTGATTTTTTATATAAGTGATAAAACTTGCCCAATGTTCAAAATGGCTATGTATATCATTTGTATGAAATAAATGGAGTTTTTTCAACGTTCATTCTCCTAATTTTTTAATTTTATCTCTATAAGTATATGTTAAGTATATGTTCAAACAGGCGACAATTTAGAAGCAAGAAGATAAGAGCGCGCCGTTTTGAGGACCAGAATAACAAGTTGTTCTATGTTAAGTTATTGGTAAGTATTGGGTCATTTCATTGTCGTGCATGTTTGTATGAAAGATCATAATGATGCTCTACCATATTGTATCTCTTTAAGAAGGGACTTTGTCAAGATGTTCGATTTATGACTAGGATATGTTGATGGACCATGCTGACAAACATTATTTTAGTCTAGTTCATGCATACAGTCATTAGTCTTCATTTAAGTCACATGTTGACAGGTTCCTTTGTTGATGATTTCAACAAAAAAATTCTACACTCAAAAAAGGAATGACCAGTTATTCTGGCATTCCTTTTTAAGATACCCTAATTTACGATTGAACAAGCATGCGATCCAGTGCAAGTTTAGCATCTTTAGCTAGGTCTTTAGGCACTTTAATAATATTTTGTGGATCTCCCTCAATAATTTTCTCTAAAGAATAAGTGAAATGTGGAAGATCAATTCGGTTCATGGTGAGGCAGGCGCACATCATCGTATTGAGAGAATGTATCGTTAGTTCAGGATGGTCTTGTTTTAAACGTTGGACTAAGTTCATCTCCGTACCGATCGCCCAATGTGAACCAGCCGGTGCTTCTTCAATTTTTTTAATAATGTACTGTGTCGATCCAGCAAAGTCGGAAGCTTGCACAACTTCATAAGAACACTCTGGATGCACAAGAATCTGTATCTCAGGATCTTTCTCACGCCAGCTGGTAATGTTCTCTATCGTGAATTTCTCATGGACGGAACAGTGTCCTTTCCACAGAATGACTTTAGTCTCTTCACTAAACTCACCTTCATATTTATTTTGAATCGGATTCCACACAACCATATCTTCAAGTGGTATCCCCATTTTCGCACCGGTATTTCGTCCAAGATGTTGGTCGGGGAGAAAGAGAATTCGTTTTTTCTGAGTAAAAGCCCATCTCATCATTTTATCAGCATTTGAACTCGTGACTGTCGCTCCACCATGTTTCCCGCAAAAAGCTTTTATTTCAGCCGTTGAATTGACATAAGTCATGGGTATAATCGTATCGCCAAATGTTTCTTGGAGAATAGGCCAAGCTCGTTCCAGTTGGTGAAGATTGGCCATATCTGCCATCGAACAGCCTGCTCTCATGTCGGGAAGAATGACCTTTTGGTCTTCACTCGTTAAAATATCTGCTGTTTCTGCCATAAAGTGAACACCGCAAAAAATGATATACTCCGCCGCGGTATTTTTAGCCGAAATTTGAGCTAACTGTAATGAATCTCCTTTATCGTGGGCAAATTGAATCACTTCATCTTTTTGATAATGATGCCCTGGAATATACACTTTTGAACCTAGTTCATCAATCATGTGCTTTGCTTTTTTTTCTAAGTCAGCCTGACTCATGGTTTTATACTTTTCAGGTAAGTCGTTTGAGTTTACAAATTGTTCTAATAGACTCATCAATGTGGTGACATCCCTAAGATGATCACCTTCACCCCTCTCATCTCTATGATCCGTTATAATCTTTTAGACTTTTTGGATAGCCTCAATTGGTTGAATGTTAAAGCTGATATCCATAGCTTTATATGAATGTGTAAGAAAACCAAGGGAGATGTAATCCACTCCTGTTTTCCCGTACTCTTCTAGGGTAGAGAGGTCAATACCTCCAGATGCCTCAGTAATAATGTGACTTGGAACATATTGAATGAACTTACGAATTTCATCCGGTGTACAATTATCGAACATAATAATATCTGCATTGGCTTTGGCAGCTTCTTGTACCTCATCTAAACATGTGGTCTCTACTTCAATTTTCACTGTATGACCAAGTTTTGCTCGAACCTTTTCCACTGCTTGCGTTATACTTCCCGAATAAGCAATATGGTTATCTTTTAACATGACTGTATCATATAGACCTGTTCGATGATTAAACCCGCCACCACATGTTACAGCGTATTTTTCAAGCATACGTAACCCTGGCGTTGTTTTTCTTGTATCACATATGCGTGTTTTAGATCCTTGAAGCTTTTGAACAGCTCGATGTGTCATCGTCGCAATACCACTCATTCGTTGCAAGAGATTTAATAAGACGCGTTCTGCTGTCAGTAAATCTCTTACAGGACCTTGAACGGTTATAATGTCCGTTCCTGCGTCTACAAAATCCCCCTCATTCACATGCATGGTAATCACAATTTCAGGGTTAATCAGTCTATAGCCTTGCTGGACAACATGAAGACCGGATATAATACCTGAAGATTTCACTGTATATGTCCCTGATGTATGATCATTTGGGAGAAAAATAGATTCACTTGTTAAATCTCCGTCTCCAAAATCTTCATTAAAAAAATCTTGTAATAACATGTTTAATTTAATAGTGTTCAAGTTGACGATTCTCCCTTACGATTTGCTTTGACTGCCATGCTGGATCCTCATTCGGATAATCAGATCTGAAATGACCCCCGCGACTTTCGGTTCTCTCAAGTGCAGATGTTGTAATTAACCATGCTGTTAATAACATGTTGAAACGGATCATTTCATCTTTTTCTATATAAAGAAGGCGCGGAACACGTGTAAAGTCGATCCATTCCTCGCACCAATTTTTCATGTCTAATAACGCCTGTTCATCACGTATAATACCAACATTAGACATCATGCGTTTTTCGATATCTTTACGGCTTGGTAACTGAAGAGACGATTTTTCTGGAATATTTTTTTCAATATGGTCAGGTATTTTAAGGGTCGATTCTATAATTTCATGTGAGATGCGATCCGCAAAGGTCACGGCTTCAAGTAATGAATGACTGGCGATCCGATTTGCTCCGTGAACACCGGTACATGCTACCTCACCACAAGCCCAAAGACCACTAAGTGAACTTTGCCCATTCTTATCCGTTACGATGCCTCCCATCGAAAAGTGGTGGCCTGGTGCAACTGGAATTCGTCCTTTGGAGATATCCACACCCGCCTTTTCACAAATCGATGTAATGGTTGGAAAATGTTTTTCAAAGTCTTTTAACATCGAGATATCAAGATAAACCGTGTCAGCAAGGCCCTTCTGTTTAGCCTGATAGAGTGTCCTGGCTACGATGTCTCTTGGCGCCAAATCCTCAAGCGGATGAACACCTTCTAATAAACGTTCGCCATCTTGATTAACTAACTTAGCTCCTTCCCCTCGAACCGCTTCGGAAACGAGTCCATAAGCCTTGCCATCTTTGACAAGTAGAGTGGGATGAAATTGAATAAATTCCATATCGGCGAGTTCTGCTCCAGCCCGGTAAGCCATCGATAACCCGTCTCCAGTCACCGCTTCATCATTAGATGAAGGCTCATATACATGCCCGACGCCCCCCGTTGCTAAAATGGTATGTGCAGCGGTATAGATGACAGGTTCATTTTCTTTATTAAGGGCAAAACAGCCAAGGCAACGTTGATCTTGGACAATTAGATTCATGGCCAATGTATGCTCATGAATAGTGATGGTATCCGTCACTCGAGCTTTCAAGGTTTCTACGATTCGCCTTCCGGTCGCATCACCCCCTGCATGAAGAATACGCGAAGCTGAATGCCCACCTTCTCTAGCTAGACTAATGTCTCCTTGTTTATTGCGATCAAACTGAACACCTGCTTCGATTAAATCTTTTATTGTACGTTTACTGTGTTTAACAAGATAGGCGGTTGTTTCTTGGTTATTATGAAATCGCCCTGCCGTTATGGCATCTTCTAAGTGGCTCTGCCAATCATCCGTTTCAGCAAAAGTGGCAGCGATCCCGCCTTGAGCCAAATATGAGTTGCTCGATGTCCATGCTTCTTTTGTCAACATGATGACCTTTCTATGTGGGGCAAGTTTATAAGCAGCATATAGCGCTGCCAAACCGCTTCCGATAATAACAACATCAGCTTGATAGGTTTTCATTTCCATCACCTGTTTTTACATATGTCTTGACACCTATATTGTCATATTATTAAACTATTGGCAAGCATTAAAATTACGTTGGTCATAATTGGAATAAAAAACGAATTACAAATCTAATAGATTACTAATTAAAATGCTTTTTTCCCTTTCATCAACTTAATTAAAAGAAATTTATTCGTCTTGTTACCACCATTCATAATACTAAGGAGAATATAAAATGATCTATTTAGATTATGCGGCAACGACACCGATGTCCGATGAAGCCCTTGCAACTTATACTGAAGTTGCCAAACACTACTTTGCGAATACGATGAGTCTTCATGATATGGGGACTAAAGCGAATGACTTGTTGAATTTCTGTCGAGAGAAACTAGCTCAGGCAATTCATGGGGATCCAGATGGCCTTTACTTTACTTCTGGTGGATCCGAAAGTAATTTTTTAGCCATCGAAGGCTTGACTCGTGGGAATCGAAATAAAGGGAACCATATTATAACGTCTCATGGAGAGCATGATTCAATTATCAATACATTTAAAAGGCTAGAAACGGAAGGTTTTGATGTCACGTATATAGATCGTCAAAATGACGGGACTGTTCGTTTCGATGACATCATGCCTCATTTAAAAGAAGAGACGATCTTAGTCGCACTTGGACACGTGAATAGTGAGGTAGGGGCTATTCAAGACATCGAAACGATTGGAGGCGAGTTATTCAAAAAAAATATTTTATTTCATTGCGATGTTGTTCAGTCTTTTGGTAGACTCCCTATTGACGTCAAAAGCATGCATGTATCAAGTTTATCCATCTCGTCTCATAAGATTTATGGTCCAAAAGGGGTTGGAGCTTGTTACATTGATCCATCGCTTAAATGGGAGCCTCTTCTCCCAAACGGGTCACACGAAAAAGGCTTTCGAGCCGGAACCGTTAATGTGCCTGGCATTGCTTCTTTCATCACAGCTTCTGAAGCTATTTATAAAACGATGACGAACGAATTTGAAAGAATGAAAGAACTGAGAAAACTTTTTACTGAAAGTTTAGATGATTTGAATCTATCTTTTGTTATAGAAGGAGAAGAAGAGACCACGTTGCCCAGTACATTAGCGATTCGTATAAACAAAATAGAAGGTCAACAATTAATGTTAGCATGCAATCAATTGGGCCTTGCCATAGCGACTGGATCAGCTTGTCATTCCGGACATCATGCACCATCTAGTACGCTTATTGCCATGGGGAGATCGAAAGATGAAGCGAGAGAACTTGTCAGATTATCTTTTGGGAAATGGACCACTAAAGAAGATATTCGCTATGCAGCCCGCCAGTTTGGAGAAGCTGTCAACCGTTGTTCAAGCCATGTCTAATATTTGTTTTTTATAAATTATTATAATTTATCCAAATTTAGTATATAATTAGTCTATCAATCTTATTTTTAGATATTGATAGACTATTTTTTAACTTGTTGAAAGAGTCATTGGAGGTTTTGATGAATAAGTCGCTGATTGTTTTTTGCCGTCTGTTTTTCATATGTTATATGATTTTGACTTACTTATTTTCAGAAGTTTTTCATTTTATGTTACTGAATATCCTACTCGCATATATCCCTTTCGAGTTATCAGTTTGGCTATCCAAGAAAAAGAGACCCTTCATCGTTTTTGCACTTGTCAGTATCGTATGGCTGCTTTTTTATCCGAATGCCCCTTATTTGCTGACAGATTTTTTTCATTTACAGGATCTTGGTATGACGAATGTTGCTTCAGGACATTTTAAAATGGATGTAACTATCTGGTTCCAATTTTTTGTTCTTTTACTTGGCATATTTTATGGATTATTTATCGGTTTTCGGTCCTTAGAAAAAATGTTAGAGGAATGGATGAATCGTTTAAAAATCAATTCCTATGTAAGTTATTTTACGATGCTATTGATCATCACGTTATTAACGAGCTATGGAATCTATCTTGGCCGATTTGTACGTCTCCATACCATTCACCTTGTCACTAAACCAATCGTCAGTATCCATGAGATGCTCTCAGTATTTTCCTCGTCCTTCTTTGTTTTTATATCTATTTTCACTGGATTACAACTGTTTGTTTTTATCCTTTATAGTCATTTGAGTTCATTTGAACATCATACGTGAAAATCATTATGAGTGGTGTTCAAATAGGGGACAAATTAGAAGCAGGAAGAAAGATAGGATCGGCGTAGTTCCTGAGGGCCAGAAAAACAAGTAAGCGCCGAGATTCGGAGCTTATCACGGTTAATATCTGTTTTGAAGCGCGTGAGAATGATATCAACGGTAACTTATTTTAATTAATTCGAAGTTGGGTTAAAGTCACGACCTACACCATCGATTCAGGCTTTTCGTCTTAACAATCGATGGTATAGGCTGGAAAATAATCTATTTCTGAAATTCATAACTAAAGACCTTTCTTTCATTAACCAATTAGAAATTAGTATAGTAGGTCATCCTCATTTTTTACAAGACCTCTGAAACTCATTGACAGCATAGCCAGAAATTGATCGATAAACGGCCTCATGTTCTCCATCGAAGCCTCCGGGTACTGTTTGAGATAACTAAATGCTCGTGCTTCGTAATAGCTTATATGAGATTGAATCACCGCATGAAGGGTATTAATATCTACGTCCTCTTTCAGGTCAAGGTTATCGACCATTTTTGAAAAGTACTCCGTTCCGATAGATTTCATATCTGCATAAAGTTCAGTCATCCGCCCTGCCAATTTTTCAGGTGGATTCGTCATCGCTCCGACAACTAGAGGATAAATATCCGGATGGTCCTTCATAAATTGCAACTCTTTCTCTGAATAAATTTTAAGATCTTTAATCACTCGGTTGGTAATCGGCCAATTCTTATAGTTAAGTTCTTTCAATGTAAAGTCAATAGCATAGTGAATACATGCTTCATAAAGTTTTTCTTTCGATTCGTAATAATGAAAGATTAAGCCTTTTGATGTATGGGCCATTTTGGCAATGTGATTGGTAGAAGCCTGTTCAAACCCTTTTTCCGCAAATTCATGCATGGCCGCTTCTAGAATTGATTTTTCTTTTGATTCTAGCATCTATACTTTCAAATCCTTCCTCCGGTAAATCCAAAATGTCAAGCAACAGGCCATTAAGATAATAAGACAATCGGTCAGCATATATTTTCCTTCAATACCGTCTTGAAACACCTTACTAGGCAACGCCGCTTCGATTGGAGAAAAATACGCTAGGAACCGGAAATCATGTTGAAGTTTTCCCACAATCCCCAATATATAGGTCAAGAAGACAAGCCCTAAAGATAGGGACGTTGCTGACTTATTTGATGATAACATGGATGAAAGTAGAAAACCAACACTGAGAAAGGTTAAACCCATCACCCACCCAGCAAAGGCAAAAAGAGAAAAATTAGTGACAAGATCAGATATTGAAGCACCAGATTCTTTAAAAATAAGACAAATTAAGAGTGAAACAGCGACCGAAATAATCCAGTATAACGTATAAAGTAGAAAACTTGATAGCATTTTAGAAACGATGATGGAAGTTCTTGAAATAGGCTGTGCATACAAGTATTCGATTGTTCCCTCTGCTTCCTCTCTTGCTAAACTATTCGTTCCCAGCATAGCTGCAAAAATCCCAGTTGCAATCATAATATATTGAAAGACATATCCAAAGTACCCACCAACGGTTGAAAGAGCAGCCATATCTGAAATATTGAATGCCTCCATCATCTCTTGCGGCATTGTATTTTTGAACTCACTCATGCTCTCTTTCATTGATGGAAACATCGCCATCATTCCAAATGTCACTAAAGTGACGACGATCATCCAAATGAGCAGACTCTTCGCATGCGTTTTACATTCTAATCTAAATAACGTCATCACTGTTCTACCCCCTTATTTTCATACATCGACATGAACTGTTCTTCGAGATCACGATTCGAAACGGTGATATCCTCCAGCTCATTTGAAAGTTCTTTTAACGTAGTAAAAAGCTGAGTTAGATCTTCTTCATATAGAAAACGACCTTCTTGTTCCTTCCGACTGATGCACGTTGCACCGATGGCTTCCATTTGCTTAAAAGGTAAATTACGGCCTTTCAGTGTGACAACTTTTACTTTTTTATTCATTTTTGTTAGGTCTTCCACACCGATCAGTTTTCCGTTTTTAATGAAAGCTATCTTTGAACAATAATCTTCCACTTCTTTAAGATTATGACTAGATAAAAAGATCGTAACACCTTGTTCCTGTTTTTCTTTCATCAATCGAAACAATCTAGCATGCATCAGTGGATCAAGTCCATTCGTTGGTTCATCTAGAATAAGTAATTCTGGTTGGTGAATCATGGCACAGACAATAGCCACCTTTTTCTTATTGCCTAATGAAAGATCGCCAAATTTTTTCTTTCGATCGACCTGAAACAGCTCACATAACTCATCGACTTCTTTTTTATTTTCTTTTACTCGATGAAAGTCCATTGTATAGCGGATTAAATCTTGAACACGAAGTTGTGGATAAAAACGGACATCACTAGGAACGTAACCTATTCTTTTTTTGACAGCTACATTTCCAGCAGGCATTTCCTGACCAAAAAGCTTGACAGTTCCCCCATCGTATTTGATAAAGCTTAGAATCATGTTCATCGTTGTCGACTTTCCCGCTCCATTTGGACCAATAAACCCAAAAAATTCGCCTTTATCAACTGTCAAAGACAAATCTTTGACAGCTGTAAATTTACCAAAGAACTTACTAATATGGTCTAATTCGATAATCGGCATCATCACGCCACTCCTTTCTCAAGCAAAATGACCACTTGGTCAATGACACTATATCACGGACTGACCAACCGGTCAATAATGAATTTGAATGTCCATTATCTACTTTTTTGAACATGATTTTGTTAATGACTAAAATAATTCACGGCTTACTTTGAAGAGAACCCGGAAAGAACTCCGATTTTTGCCGAGTACAATCGTTTTTTTAAAAAAGGAAGTCATAAGGCACTTATAAGTCAAAGCCGACAAAGCTCTTGTTTAATAATACGTTCCTATTACTTTCCTTATCAATGCCTATGGTTTGTTATTAAAGAGTTTGGTTATTATAATAGAGTTTGGAAAATCTTAATTAACGAGGAGGACTCATAATGGATTTTTCTAAAGTGATTCAAGAACGTCGATCGGTTAAAAAATATGATCAAAATGTCAAAATGACGAAAGACGAAATCGAAAAGATCATTGAAATAGCGTCATTATCACCATCAGCTTGGAATTTACAGCAATGGCATTATCTTATTGTTACTGACGAAGATAAAAAACAACAACTTCAAAAATGCGCTTGGAATCAACCCAAAGTTTCTGAAGCAAGCGCATCTATTGTCGTACTTGGGGATTTACATGCCTATGAAAGAGCAGGCGAAGTGGCCGAAGAGTGGGCTCAAAAAGGGTATGTTCCAGCTGACGGTAAAAAAGGTTTAGTTGATAGTATCTATAGCTTCTATGAAAATGATCAAACGAAAAGAGACGAAGCGATACGTGGAGCCTCTCTTGCCGCTATGTCTCTTATGCTTACAGCAAAAGACATGGGTTATGCGACTTGTCCTATGATTGGATTTGATCCTGAAGCGATTCGCAAAGAATTTAATATCCCACAAAATCTCATTCCTGCCCTAATGATCACACTAGGTAAAGGGGAAGAAAGTAGGGAACGCGCGAGCAGACGAAGCCCTAAAGACATTATTACATACGAAACTTTTTAAAATTATCACTTTCTGAGTGACCCTCCACCATGGTAGAGGGTCACCTTATTTTTGAGTTAAAAAAAGCAAAAACCAAACTGCGTGATTTTGTTCATCTTTAGCTGCCCGCTGAAATGTTTCCTTAATAATTGGTAACCGGGATTGATCAGCGATTTCCATATAGAAATCAACGGTATTTTGTTCATCCTCTACTCTGAATTTCAAAACTTCAAGATAGTTTTGTAGATTTTGTACATCACTTTGCAAAAGAAATCCCTCTATTATTTCTGATAAGATATCATACTCTTTTGATAAGATTAGGTTCATATTGCTCCCCCTTTATAAATTATCTTTCCTAACTTATTTGCTTTATAGATTATGTACGTTGTATGAACGTCATTTACTAAAAACAATGGTTAACATATAATTATATTACTAATGGAGAGGAGGATCGAATACAAAATTAAACACAAAGGTTAGGAGGATCGGATACATAATTATTTTGAAAGCGTTTTAACACAAATAGAGGAGAAAAGTCGTGATGAAGTTGATACCATTTAAAGGACTATCGTCGATTAGTCTACGAACATTACAAATTTTTCTAGTTATATTAATTGTTATTATTCCAGATTCTATTATTTTTTCTTACGTTTATAAAACGGTTACCCATTCTATTCAAGACCAATTAAACAATAGCGCAACAAACAGTGTTCATTTGCTGAATAAAAATATTACAAATTTTATTAGTGGAGAAGAGCACGTATTAAATAATATAAGCAAACATCTATCAGGTGATTTTGAACAAAGGCAGGACATGCAGACACTGCTCGATTACATACATGAAACTGACAACAGAAGCAATGCTTTCACTATAGGCAATGTGAAGGGGCAATACGTTCGTTCACCCTCTGTTAAAATAACTAACGATGTCAGACATGAGCTTTGGTACAAAGAGGCGATGGCTTATCCAGGAAAAGTCATTATTACCCCACCATTTGTATCAACATTAACAAAACAAATAACAGTCATTATGGCTAAGACGACACCTGACAAACAAGCGGTTATAAGTATGGATGTAAAACTAAGTTCTTTGGAACATTTAACAAAAGAGATCACCGTGGGTGATAGTGGTCATGCTTTTTTATTGGATAAAGATAACAAATGGATTGCAAATTCTAAATCAAAAGTAGCAACTCAGGCACCTGAATTTTTTACAAATAAAATGGCCAAAGCACCAAGTGGAATATTTACTGACACCCGAAATCAGAAGAATGATCAAATCTTCTTCACGACGAATTCACTCACTGGTTGGAAAATTGGTGGCGTGATGTCAGATAAGGATGTTAATCATATTGTCAATCCACTCATATTGAAATTAAGTATCATGGCAATTATAACTTTAGTTATTGTCATTGCACTCGCTTGGTTAGTCATTTTATATAAAATTATTCGTCCACTCAACTTGTTTGTTGATTTATTCTCAAAAATTGGATCTGGGGATCTCACTCGTCGTTTAGGAAAAAATGTGGCTGTTAATAAAGAATTTACGAAAATGTCGCATAGTGCCAATACTATGATTGATTCATTGAAAGATTTATTCAGAAATATTCGTGAAAAGTCAGAAATACTTGCTGCCTCTTCTGAAGAACTCACAGCGGCTACCGAAGAAAATAAAGCAACTTCTGATGAGATTGCTCACTCCATTCAAGAGGTCGCTTCAGGAGCTGAAGAACAATCTAAACGGGTTGACGGTTCTATGAAAAATGCAGGTGCGATTCAAACGGCTTTGACTCATATTGAGAATAGAATTGACCATTTAAATAATACTTCTGAAAAGTCGATGTCTACAGTTAAAAATGGATTGAATGCCGTCACCCTAACGACTCAACAAATGAATTCTATTAAATCGAACGTTGAGGATCTTTCTTCTATTGTAAATAACTTAAGCCATCGTTCAGGTGAAATTGGTAAAATTATGAATGTCATTAAGGATATCGCCGAACAAACTCACCTCTTATCGTTAAATGCAGCTATTGAAGCTGCTAGAGCTGGTGAAGAAGGTAAAGGATTTGCTGTCGTTGCTGAGGAAATTAGGAAGCTCGCGGATCAATCCTCTCAATCAACAAAACAAGTTCATCATACGATTACTTTGATACAAAATGAAACAAATCTCGTTGTTAAATCCATGAACAGAAGCGTTGAAGAAGTGGAAAAAGGGATACGTGTTGTAGATGAAACCGGCCATGCTTTCAAAAGTATCAATACATTTTCAAGAACAGTGGAGGAGCAAATACAAGCGGTTATTGAAGCCATCAATACAATTTCTGAAGCAACTACTCAATCAATAAATTCATTTAATCCAATAGCTGAACTTGCAGTTAGTACATCTGCCTATTCACAAAGTGTATCTGCAGCAACTGAAGAACAACTCGCTGCGATGGAAGAAGTTGCAAGTAATGCAGAAAATCTATCAAAAATAGCTGATGAACTTCAACGATCCATTTCTAAATTTAAAATTGATTAAGAATGAAAAAAATCCCTCCAAATCAGGCTAGCCTGCTTAGAGGGATTTCTTCTAATATGATGATTACCCAATTGACCCTTCCATCTCGAACTTGATAAGTCGGTTCATTTCAACGGCATATTCCATTGGGAGTTCTTTCGTAAATGGCTCGATAAAGCCCATAACGATCATTTCAGTTGCTTCTTGTTCAGTTACACCACGGCTCATGAGGTAGAAGAGCTGTTCTTCTGAAACTTTGGATACTTTTGCTTCATGTTCAAGTGAAACATAAGGGTTCAAAATTTCATTGAATGGAATCGTATCTGATGTCGATTGATTATCCAAGATCAACGTATCACATTCGATATTGGAACGTGAATTGGTAGCTTTTTTACCAAAGTGAACAATACCACGGTAAGTTACTTTTCCACCATGTTTAGAAATTGATTTCGATACGATGGTCGATGACGTATTTGGAGCTAAATGAATCATTTTAGCACCGGCATCTTGGTGTTGGCCTTTACCAGCGATCGCGATCGACAAGGTATTACCTCGTGCGCCTTCACCTTTAAGGATAACGGCAGGGTATTTCATCGTTAATTTAGATCCGATGTTTCCATCAATCCATTCCATCGTGGCATTTTCATAAGCGACGGCACGTTTTGTTACAAGGTTATAAACATTATTTGCCCAGTTTTGAATGGTCGTATAACGGCAATAAGCGTCTTTCTTAATGATAATTTCAACAACCGCACTGTGTAGTGAGTTTGTTGTATAGACGGGAGCTGTACATCCTTCAACGTAGTGAACAGATGCCCCTTCGTCAACAACGATCAACGTCCGCTCGAATTGTCCCATGTTTTCAGAGTTAATTCGGAAGTACGCTTGGAGTGGGGTTTCACATTTAACTCCTTTAGGTACATAGATGAAAGATCCACCAGACCATACGGCTGAGTTGAGTGCCGCAAACTTGTTGTCTGAATAAGGAATAACGGTACCGAAATACTCTTTAAAGAGCTCTTCATTTTCACGTAGAGCGGAATCTGTATCTTTAAATACAATTCCCATTTCTTCAAGATCTTTTTTCATGCTATGGTAGACCACTTCTGATTCATATTGAGCTGATACACCAGCAAGGTATTTTTGTTCAGCTTCTGGAATTCCTAATTTATCAAATGTTCGTTTGATTTCTTCTGGTACCTCATCCCATGTTTTACCTTGACCTTCTGATGGCTTAACATAATAGGTGATATCGTCAAATTTGAGTTCATTTAGATTTCCACCCCATTGCGGCATGGGTCTTTTGTAAAATTGCTCTAATGATTTCAAACGATATTCTAGCATCCATTCAGGCTCATTTTTTCTTTTTGAAATATCTTCTACGATTTCTTTCGTCAAGCCACGTTCTGCACGGTATACTGACACGTCTTTATCGACAAAGCCATATTTGTAATCGCCAATTTCAGGCATTTGTTTCGCCATAGTGCAAATCCCTCCTTATGAGATGTGTATTATTTATGATTAACGCTTTTCTCCATTGCCTTCCATGCGAGTGTTGCACATTTGATCCGTGCTGGAAACTTACATACACCTTGAAGTGCTTCAATATCACCAAGGTCGAGTCCAAGCTCCTCTTCATCCACATCTTTTCCGAGCATCATATCCGAGAAATAATGGGACATTTTAAGAGCTTCTTCAACAGATAAGCCTTTGATCGCTTCAGTCATCATGGAAGCTGATGACATGCTGATGGAACAACCTTCACCTGTGAACTTAGCATCCGTAATTTTATCATTTTCCACTTGAAGATTTAATTGAATGCGGTCACCACAAGTGGGGTTATTCATATTAATGACAAGCTTATTCTCACTGTCCAATTCACCGCGATTTCGAGGATTCTTATAATGATCCATAATCACACTTCGATAGAGTTGATCGAGATTATTAAAAGACATGTCCAAAGAACTCCTTCGTTTTCTTAATCCCTTCTACGAGTCTGTCTATATCATCTTTTGTATTATACAAATAGAAGCTTGCACGAACCGTAGCAGATACATTCAAACATTTCATCAGCGGCTGCGCACAATGGTGACCAGCTCTTACAGCAATCCCTTCTGCGTCAAGCACCGTAGATACATCATGCGGATGAACCCCTTCGATATTAAAGGTTACGAGGCCGCCCCGTTTTTTTGGTCCGTAGATTGAAATACCTTCAACTTCCGATAAAACATCAAGAGCATAAGCTGCAATTTCATCTTCATGAGCATGAATCTTATCCATTCCGACTTGATTTAAAAAGTCAATGGCCGCTCCAAGTCCTATTGCCCCTGCAATTGTTGGTGTACCTGCTTCAAATTTCCAAGGGAGTTCTTTCCAAGTTGAGTCATATAAACCCACAAACTCAATCATATCTCCACCTGTTTCCACAGGCTCCATGTTTTCCAGGAGTTCTTTTTTCCCATATAAGACGCCAATGCCTGTTGGGCCGAGCATTTTATGACCCGAAAATGCAAAGAAATCCACATCGAGGTCTTGAACATCTACAGGCATGTGAGGTGTGCTTTGTGCACCGTCCACGACCACCACCGCGTGATGTGCGTGAGCTATTTTAGCTATTTCTTTGACAGGATTAATGGTACCCAGAACGTTTGAAACTTGTGTTACAGCCACAATTTTCGTTTGAGCTGTAATCGTTGCTTTAATATCTTCCAAGGTCAGTGTACCATCTTCTTGCATCGGAATATACTTAAGTGTTGCCCCTGTCAGTTTAGCCACTTGTTGCCATGGAATGAGGTTCGCATGGTGTTCCATCGGTGTGATCACAATTTCGTCACCCTCATGGACATTAGCTCTGCCATAACTTTGAGCCACTAGATTGAGTGATGTCGTTGTTCCCCGTGTAAAGATAACCTCTTCTGTCGATTCCGCATTGATAAACTGACGGACCTTTTCTCTCGCATTTTCATAACCTTCAGTCGCCATAGTACCTAGTGTATGAACACCGCGATGAACATTAGAATTATATTCTTTATAATATTTTGAAATAGCATCAATGACTGTATTCGGTTTTTGAGAGGTAGCCCCACTATCTAAATAGACGAGAGGATGTCCATTGACTTCCTGATCGAGTATCGGAAAGTGGCGTTTAATGAGCGCTTCGTCCATTAGCGAACTTTCCTTTCAATAGCTGCTGTGAGTTGTGCTTTGACACTTTCTATTTGGAGTTGTTCAACAACAGGTTCAAGGAACCCATGAATAATGAGACGTTCAGCTTCGGTTCGTGAAATCCCACGGCTCATCAAATAATAGAGCTGAACAGGATCGATACGACCTACAGAAGCTGCGTGACCTGCCATAACATCATCTTCGTCAATTAAAAGGATTGGGTTAGCATCCCCACGTGCCCCTTCACTTAACATCAAGACGCGCTGCGTTTGATCTCCATTTGATTTAGAAGCACCGTGTTCAATTTTCGTACGACCATTGAATATGGCTTTTGCTTGATCCTTTTGGACACCATGAATCAAAATATTGCTTTCGGTATTTGTCCCTATATGAACAATATAGTTATCAAAACTTTGTTTTTGATCGCCACGGCCAATGCTAACAGCTTTTGTATGAGATACTGCTCCTTCACCAATAAGCTCGGTGACATTCTCGGAGACCGTATTTCCATCATTCATTTGACCAAAGGCCCATTCAAGTTGTCCATAGCGCCCTACTCGACCTTGTCTATTCACATAAACAGTTACATCTTTTGAGAAGTAATCGACAGCCCCAAATTTCACTTGGGCATTGTCTTCAACGTATACTTCAGTTAAAAGATTAGCTACTCCTTCAATCGTTTCATGATCAGATACATAATTTTCAACATAAGTTAATGCACTTCCTTGATCTGCCACAAGGATTGAGTGATTAATTAACCCGAAATTCTCTGCATCTTGAAAATAAACCGTCTGTAAAGGCTTTTCTATAACAACGTTTTTAGGAATATAAATAAAAGTTCCAGAGTTTAAAAGTGCTGCATTCAATGCTGAAAGACGATGTTTGTCGACTTTACCCGCTTTGAAATAATATTTTTGAACGAGATCGCCATGTTCCCTGATCGCCGTTTGCAAATCCGTTATGATAACCCCTTTGTCTTGCAATTCTTTAGAGACCGAGTGGTAGGCTTTATGTCCATTGTGTTGAACAAGGATGGCTGCATATTGATCTTCAGCACCGACAACCTTTGCTGCCTCAGAAGGTAAATCATTGAGATTTGTGACCTCTCTGCCTTGCGTTTTATAATTAAAATCTGTAAAGTTCCATCCGATAATTCTTGTTTTTTCCGTTTTTGGTAAAGGCAACGTTTGAACAAGTTCGTATGCACGCATGCGGACATCCGTTAACCATTGTGGTTCATTTTGTTCTTTGGAAAAACTCTCAATATCGTTTGCATTATATTGTAGGGTTTTTAATTCGGTTGACATACTATTCCTCCTACCTCATCATTTATCCGTTTCAAACATCAGCATCATCTAAATATGAAAAAAGTTGGCTTTGAAAGTTCCCAAAGCCAGGTCTTTATTTATACTTTAAGAAAGTACAAAGATTCAAGGTATAAAGTATAAGTGCAACTAGGCCTCTGTATGCGCCTTAAGCCCCGCAATCGGCAAGTTTTCTTTATGCTTCTACCGTTTCGTCTTCAATACCCAATTCTTCTTTAATCCAGTCGTAGCCGTGGGCTTCAAGTTTTTCAGCTAATTCTGGACCACCCGATTTTACAATTCGTCCTTGCATCATCACGTGGACTTTATCTGGTGTAATGTAATTTAATAATCTTTGGTAGTGGGTAATGATGAGGCAGCCAAAATCGGGAGAACGCATGTCATTGACCCCTCTAGCCACAAATTTCAATGCATCAATATCAAGTCCGGAATCAATTTCATCTAATATGGCAAAATGTGGTTGTAACATCATCAATTGTAAGATTTCGTTCCTTTTTTTCTCCCCACCAGAGAAACCCTCATTTAAATAACGTTGAGCAAACTCTTGATCCATATCTAGAAGGTCCATGCGTTTATCTAATTGTTTGATAAACTTCATAAGTGGGATTTCATTACCTTCTTCACGTCTTGCATTAATGGCCGTTCTAAGGAAGTCTGCATTCGTCACTCCACTTACTTCGCTTGGATATTGCATGGCTAAAAATAGACCAGCACGAGCGCGTTCATCGACTTCCATATCAAGCAAATCTTTACCATCAAGCGTCACTTTTCCTTGTGTGACTTCATATTTTGGGTGACCCATTAGAGCAGAGGCAAGTGTTGATTTTCCTGTTCCGTTTGGTCCCATAACAGCGTGGATTTCTCCACCATTTATTTCAAGGTTAAAACCTTTAACAATATGTTTATCCTCAATGGATACATGTAAATCTTCAATTTTTAAATTAGGTACAGGCATTTTCTATAACCTCCATTTTATCTTCGTTCTTGGAATTATAATTTCATTCTCAATCTATTCTCATTATCATCTTATATCAAATCCAAAAACTTATCAACTGTTACCCATTACTATTTTAATATTAAAAAAAGGGTAAAAAACATCTCAAAGATGCATTCTGTTTTTTTGTTTTCGTTCATAAATAAGCAGCTAAACCACCTTTAATCTAGCTTTTCCTCAATAGAATTTTTCATCCACCTTCGATTAGTGAAATCTCTTCCTCTACTTAAAAAAAATCACCTTCAGAACCATGTTCTAAAGGTGATTTTCTTCTATTATTTAACAGGCAAGACTGCGCCTTTGTATTTTTCATTAATAAAGTTTTGTATGTCTTTTGAATGAAGAACATTGATGAGTTCTTTAATGGCTTTTTTCTTTTCATCGCCTTTATTAACAGCCACGATATTGGCATAAGGTGATTCAGAACCTTCAAGTATTAATGCGTCCTTATTTGGTGTAAGGTTGGCTTGTAAGGCAAAGTTTGTATTAATCGCAAATAAATCTGCTGTATTATTTTGATAGGCTTTTGGCATTAATGCAGGTGCAATGGGTGATAAGAATTTCAAGTGTTTGAAGTTATCAATATCTTTTAACGTGGCGGTTACTTTATCGACACCAGGTTTAATTTTTACAAGACCTTTTGACTCAAGTAACAAAAGAATTCGACCTTGTTCTGATTGGTTATTACTTATTTGAACGGTTGCGCCATTTTTAATGTCGCTTACGTTTTTATATTTTTTCGAATAAATACCAAATGGTTCAATGTGAATTTTACCAGCGTTCACCAAATTAGTTTTGTGTTGTTTGTTATATAGGTCTAAATAAGGGACATGTTGAAAATAATTGGCATCAATTTGTTTCGATGCTAAAGCTTTATTCGGTAGAACATAATCTTGAAATACTTTAACTTTCAAGTTAATCCCTTTTTTCTTAAGTAACGGTTGTGCCTTTTTCAAAATTTCAGCGTGTGGAACAGCTGATGCTCCAACAGTGAGTGTTGTTTCTTTTGATGATGATGATGAAGATTTTCCGCATGCAGCCATAACAAAAATTAAAGATAGGGATAATAGCACTAACGATATTTTTTTCAATGTAATCTTCTCCTTCTGTCTGTTTCGTTTTCTCTGTTTTTAAGTATTCGGTTAGTTATTCCTTAAATAACCTATTAACAACACATGATGAACACTCCCTTCAATCAGTAAGTTTTTCTTAAAAATACTATCTTTTATCTACTTGGCGGGTAATGATATCACCAATAAATTGAATGATAAATACGATAATCAATATAATAATCGTGGCAACTAACGTAATATCATTTTGATTCGCTTGAAATCCATCATTAAAGGCAAGCGTTCCAAGCCCCCCAGCGCCAACTACACCTGCCATCGCTGTATTACCGATTAAAGCAATCAGCGTTACCGTAATACCTGAAAGAAGAGCCGGAAGCGCTTCTGGTAACAAAACTTTCCAAATGATTTGCCATTTACTTGCTCCACCAGCTTGGGCGGCCTCTATGACGCCCTTATCAATTTCACGAAGTCCAATCTCAACTAAACGACCGTAAAATGGAGCAGCACCAATAATAATAGAAGGGAGTGCCGCAGAAGCACCGATCATGGTTCCAATAATCACCACGGTTAAAGGAATTAACAAAATGATGAGAATGATAAATGGAATCGCTCTAAATATGTTGACGATGGCCGATACAATCCGGTAGATAAAGACATTTTCATATAAACTTCCTTTGGCTGTTACATACAATAAAAGTCCTAATAAAAGTCCAAGGATAAACGTAAACACACCAGAAATGAGCGTCATATAAAGTGTTTCGCCTGTCGCTACCCACATGGCATTCCAATCAACATTAGGAAATAGCTGCGTCATGTTCAATCACCTCCACAAGCACACCTTTCGATTCAACAAAATCAATGGCTTTTTCGATATTTTGTTCTTGATCACTGTCAATATGAAGCACAAGTGTACCTAATGCTCCCTCTTGAGTATGTGAAATTTTCCCCCAGACAATGTTAATCGTTAAGGATGTATCTCGATAAATGTCATTGACAATCGGTTGTTCAGCTATGTCACCATTAAACGTTAATTTCACAACTTTTCCTGAACGATGAGTAGATATAATCTCTTCTATTAAAGAAGCCCATTCATCACTTTCATTTACTTGTTTAACGAATTCTTTTGTGATGTCTTCTTTAGGATGATTAAAAACATCCTTGACACGACCTTCTTCGACAATATGGCCATTGTCCAAAACACCCACACGATGACATATACTCTGAATGACATGCATTTCGTGAGTGATTAAAACAATGGTTAGCCCGAGATTCCGATTAATTTCAACAAGTAATTTGAGGATTGAATTCGTCGTCTTCGGATCGAGAGCAGAAGTCGCTTCGTCACAAAGCAGCACTTTTGGATTATTGGCTAGCGCTCTGGCAATGCCTACTCTTTGTTTTTGGCCGCCACTTAATTGTGATGGATAAGACTTTCCTCTTCCATCTAATCCAACTAATGTGATCAGCTCTTTCACGCGTTCCTTGCGAACTTTCTTAGGAACTCCCGCAATCTCAAGGGGAAACTCAATGTTTTCAGCTACGGTGCGTGACCAAAGGAGGTTAAAATGTTGAAAAATCATGCCTATTTTCTGCCGCTCTTTTCTAAGCTTTTTACCTGTTAGTTGAGAGAGGTCTTGATTATGAACCTTTATGGAACCAGATGTTGGCTGTTCGAGTAGGTTAATCAATCGAATTAAGGTACTTTTACCTGCACCGCTGTAACCAATGATGCCAAAAATCTCGCCTTCTTTGACATCAAGGCTGATGTCTTTCAAAGCTTCCACAGGACCATTACTTGTTTGATATATTTTGGTTATATTATCAAGTCTAATCATGGTGTCCTCCAATACATAACAAAAACGTATTAACGCTATTTTATCTAAATGGGCATGAAGCAGGATAAGACCTGATCCGCCTTAAACATGCCTTCATATGCTAGTTGAATTATATCTTAACTAATTAAATTAATAAACATACTCGGATTATTTCAAAATTTTTTTAAAACTACAAAAACAAACAATCTAAATTCATAATACTAATTTTGGATGCTTATCTTTACTTTTTTCTAATGCTTGATCAATGTCTTTCAATAAATCATTCACGTTTTCAATACCTACAGACAACCGAATAAGATCTTCCGTAACTCCCGCTTTGTTTAAATCATCATCATTTAATTGTTGATGGGTTGTTGATGCTGGATGGATAACGAGTGATTTAGCATCCCCGACATTAGCTAATTGTGACCAAAGGGACAACTGATCGATAAATGTTTTTCCAGCTTCTAAACCGCCTTTAATACCAAACACAACAATCGATCCATATCCATTTGAAAAATAACGGTTAGCCAGTTTATGGCTTGGATGATTTTTAAGTCCTGGATAGTTAACCCAACTCACCAGTGGATGTTGGCTTAAATGCTCCGCTATCTTTTTTGCATTATCATTATGTGCTTTAATTCTTAGATGGAGCGTTTCAAAACCCTGTAAAATTAAGAATGCGTTAAAAGGGCTCAATGCAGCACCAAAGTCTCTTAATAATTGTGTCCTAGCTTTCGTAATATATCCTGCTCTGCCTAGATCAAGTCCATATCTTAAACCGTGATAACCAGTAGGTTTTTTTATCATTCAAACGTGAACCCTCTTCGAATGACGTACGCTACCAAACAATAAAACTTTTAAAGGTGAAGACAAAACATCAAAGACTGTGAGAATTCTAGGCTCTAAAGAAATTTATGAATTCTTTAGGAGGAGAGGTGCCCTCACTTATCTTCGGCATTCTAAATAACGAGATGTGTTTAAAATGCTTTATATAAGTGAAAAAACCCCTCTGTTAAGAGGGGTTTTATGTATATAAACCGCACTCTTATCTGCCAAAAGTCTTCACTTTTGCAGGAATTAGCACCTTCCCAAATTACTTGAAGTAATAAGGGGGTTGCCGGGCATCACAGGGCCAGTCCCTCCGCCTCTCTGGATAAGAGATCTATTCTTTTTTGTTTGTTAATGTAGTATGAATACTAACACGGTTGTGACTCACTGTCAATTAGTATATTATTAAAATTACTAAAATTTAAAGGAGATGTGAGCTAGCATGTTTGCACCACAGTTTACTCTATTTGAACTACAATCAAGACAAAACGTCTCACTTTCTGACTTTCGAGGCATGCCAGTTATGTTAACTTTTTGGGTTTCATGGTGTCCTGACTGCCAAAGAGATATGCCAAATAAGGTTCAGTTTTATCAATCGTTAGATAAAAATACATTAGCATTTCTCACTGTCAATGTAACAGGTCGTGAACATTCTCCGGAATCAGGTCCACAATTTGTTTATGATCATCAGCTTCCCTTTCCAGTTTTAATCGATCAAGGAAGAGAGCTATATGATGCATTTGGGTGCACTGGCGTTCCAACGACCATCATCTTGGATAAAAACCATGAAATTGCTTATCAATTTGGTGATAAGGCCTCTTTTTATGATATATTACAAGCCCTATCTTCGGTCTTAAATCAGTAAAACAACCCATTGGTTTTTACAGCCTGACCTATCCATGTCCCTTATTAAGCAGCACACTTTACAAACAAGACACGTGTTAAAAATTAACTCGTCTCTTGTTTGTATGGTATTTTGTGCTTTGAATCAGAATGATTTATCCTACTACAAATAAAGTTATAAAAATAATAATAGCTAATACATAGGATTTTCTTATTGAGCTAACGAATAGTTCATCCCATTCTTTTGATCTAATTTGAAACTAGAAGAATCATCTTTCTCTTTTATTTGGAGATTTTCTTGATTCTTTTCTAACGGAGTTCCCATGCTTCTTAATTGTTGAAGCGGGATATTTTTGGCTTGATCAATCGTTATAGTATGATGATTACGCAAGGCATCTAAGTAAAACACATATTTTCCAGTGGAAAGGTGCTGACCTATCGCTTTTTTTCTCTCCTCTAATGATGCATCGTGCATTTGATAGTCATCATAGCCCAGTTTTACGAGTTTTTGTCGATTCGTTTCAAGTATATAAAGTAAATGAGTCTTTATTTTACTTATATCTGATTTACTCGCTGCCTGAGTTAATGTTGTTGTCACCATGAACATCGGATCTTTTTCCAAAGGATTAGATTTCCCCATCTGTGATATAAGCTCAGGAAAAAATGTTTTTAGAGACACATCTTTATCGCTCATATGATTGAGTAAATGTTCTGCTTCCTTATTAAAGGTTCGTGTTTGAATGACATTCAAATTTTTATTTAAACTAATTTCAAGACTCGGAAAAGCATCGATACTAATATAGGCCACCGTATCCTCACGCGTATTCATTCGATTCACCATCATTAATGAAAGACAAACAATCATCGCACTTATAATAAAAAGCGCCATAAGACGTTTCATGTTAATGAGTGAAAGATCATCGTGCAATACCCTTTGACCCACTGATAGATCCACAGTCTTTTTTAATTTAACAGATTTAAAACTTCCATCCTTTGTCAATACGACTGCACATCGTCCATCCTTCGATACAACAATACCTTGATCCAGGGTTCTTCCCCCCTCTCTTTAGGACACTGTTTCCGGTTCGATATAAGATTGCAATGCAGCAAATCCACCGATATAGATTAGCGCTAATGCTATAATATACTTTCGATTCCTCTCAATGGTTTTACGACTGCATCTGACATAAGTTAATAACTCCTGTATTGGTAATCGTTTCTTTTTTTGTAGAAATTGAACCATTTTATCATTGTTAACAAGTATTCTAGCCACAACTTTTGCATTTTCCCTGGCATCAACATGTTTCGGACAATGTTTACTCAATACATTGAATGTAATGCCATATTGTAATAACATTTGCTCATATTCTTCGATTTGAACCATACGTTCTTCAATCTGCTGCTGCTCTTCATAATGACTGATGGCTACTTGTTGTTCAATAAAGCTTTCTTCAAGTCCATTCTCGTCATTACTATCAACGTAATCTAGAAAAATGTGTTTTGCTTGTCTTGTCTCTTTTCTAATAAAGTCAATAATCCGACGTCTTATGACCATATCAGCAAAAGTCAAAAACTTACTTCCTTGACCTTTGCGGTATTGATTCATCGCTTCATTAAATGCGACAAGCCCAATACTAAATTCATCCATTGAACGGTCTATAAAGCGATTGCAGACTTTTGATACTACTTTTTTTATAAAAGGTTGATAGGCTTTAAGAATACGATTTCTAAGTGACTCATCACCTTGTTGGATTTTATATATATTATTTTCAAGTGTTAGGGTTTGACCGCCCTCAACAGTTAATTGATTTTTATTTAATGTATTTAAAGTATTCATGTATACGATTCACCTCTCGCATTTCGTTCTAACTTTGTTATATCACGAATGATGACGTTCTTTAATATTGTGAAATTTTTTTGTTAAGATGACCAAAATTGGGTCATAAAAAGTCATCACGATATCCGCCTATTCCTTTATAACACGAAATAAGAGATTAAAAAGATACAGTTACATAAAAATACAGGTCAAACGTTTAACAAATAAAGCAAAACGATAACAATATTACAGATATTGAATTTTTTATACACATGAATAAATAAGCTGCAATATAGTTGCAACCTTTTTAATGTCAGTTTTGTTGATAAAACTATTTTGACTCTTCGTATAAGGAAGCTCGTGTTTATTAACTTAGACTATTTTTACAAGTGACCGACTTTAGTAATTCATGTAGTTTTGTCACAGATTCAAAAGAGTAGATGACATTTTGAACTTTACGATGATGAAGGATAATTAAACAGGGGACACTTGATACTTTTTCATTCATAACAAAATGTGTCCATTCATTTACACGGCAATAATAAAGTTCTGGTGGCGTTTTTATCGCTTCCATAGCAATCAGAAGCATCCGTTCAGCTAATTGACATGTACCACAAAGTGGTGAAGTAAAAAAAAGGAGGATCAGCTGACCGTGATTAATATTCGGCAATGACTGTTCGTTTAATTCAATCATTCGATGCTCCTTTCCAATTTATAAGGATAAGTTATTACATTTAATTTTATCCAAATTATGGTCGTGATTCAAAATCAAGAAAAGACCATCAGTGGGGGTTTTCTTCATCCCCCACTGATGGTTAGCTGAACCAATTGGACCTTTACGGGCAGTTGATCCCCCTCCTATCTTCTTTGACTACTCAGAATCTTGAGCTGGGGGTCTTTACTTGCCGATAAGACGGGATAAAGCCTGTTAGTTGTCCTAACAGGCATAGAAAGACTTTCTTTATTCTTCACTGATCATTTTCTCATAAGCTTCTGCGTCTAACAATTTTTCCAACTCGGATGGATCTGATGGTTCGAGAATGATCATCCATGCCTTATCATACGGAGATTCATTAACAAATTCGGGTGAATCTTCAAGTTCCTCATTGATTTCAACTACTTTTCCACTTACTGGAGCATAGAGTTCAGAAACCGTTTTAACTGATTCAACACTACCAAATGGTTCATCAGCCTCAAGTTCATCGCCAACTTCTGGTAGTTCAACAAATACAATGTCACCTAACTCATCTTGAGCGAAATCAGTAATTCCGATTCTAACTTTTCCATCTTCTTTTTTTACCCATTCATGCTCTTCTGAATAGATTAACTCTTTAGGTACACCCATCCTTCATTCCTCCGTTTATATGTATTTACATTGTTATCTTATTATAACCATCCGTGTTCATCAAGGCGAATCGTATGATTATTCTTTTTCCCAAGTATGTTTAAATGTCTCCTCATTAAATCCTACAGTCACATGATTTTCATCTGTAACTAAAGGACGTTTGATTAACATCCCATCCGAAGCAAGTATGGATAACAGTTCGTCTTGCGTTGCCTCATTAATTTTATCTTTCAATCCTAACTCACGATATTTCTTCCCACTGGTATTGAAAAACTTTTTAATGGGTAGCCCGCTTCGCTCAACATAAACTTTTAATTCTTCTTTTGAAGGCGGTGAGTCAACGATATGGATATCGTGGTACTCCACTTTCCTGTCATCTAACCATTTCTTTGCTTTTCTTGATGTCCCGCATTTTGGATAGCCATAAAACGTGATCATGACGGTATCCCCTCCCCATTTTCATTCATCTTATAGTATAGACGATTATTTACATGAATACACACATCGTGATTTTCGTCTGATCACCTGTGTGCTTGTTATCTCATCCATTCCTAATCATTACAGAAACATATATAAAACCAATCTAATTCTAAATATTTTTAATATTGTTTTACCGGTGCTATGATTAATAGAAGAAAACGCCCGGATTAGGCAGGCATCTATTTGCCATTACCTATCTTACAAAATTTGAAATCAGATCAATCGAGAGGGGACTTCTCATGACGAAACGTACCATAACGACAAAAGATCTATATTCCTTTAAATATTCAGGTTCACCACGTTTTTCACCTGATGGAAATCATATCGTATATGTTGTCACAACGACTTCAGAAGAGAAGAACGGATACTCTTCTTCTCTCTATCTGTCTCTTAAACAACAACGTCCTATCGCCCTTACCCGCCCATACGCTGATAGGAACATTCAAGATCATTCTCCATTCTGGTCAAAAGACGGCAAATGGATCTATTTTCTCTCTGATCGAGATGAAAATCAGCAAGTATGGCGCATCGCCCCTTCAGGAGGAGAAGCAGAGAAAGTGACCACCTTTGAACATTCAGTTCAAAATTTTGCCTTATCACACGATGGGCATAAATTAGTTTGCCAACTATCTATTCCACACGAAGAGAAGACAGATAATGACGATGTCACGATCGTAACACAACTTCGCTACTTAGCTAATGGAACAGGAATAATACGAAAAAGCCCACAGTTATTTCTTCTCCAATTGACTAAGCCGACTGAAAAGCCAAAAGCTTTAACAAAGGTGGGCGAGCGACTCCATTCAGCCATTTTTTCGGCTGATGATAACGCCATTTTTTACTGCAAAGGGAAATCAAATCCCGAAAAACACGATTATCCATATTCACTCTATGAATATGATCTTCTGACCGATCAAGAAAACACATTATATGATGGAAAAGGCTCAATCTATAATGTCCAACCCTCACCTGATGGACAATATGTGGCTTTTTGTGGGCATGATGATGGTGAGGTGAGTCCACAAAATAATGGAATATGGCTATACTCTCTAACTAAACGAACATGCTCATGTATTACTCAAGAGGAGAAATTCTCCATTGGTCAGTATATTAGTACAGATGCTCGATTTGATAAAGGAAATCCAGATTTTGTTTGGAACGCTAAGAGTGATTCTCTAACGTATCTTGTCACCGTTCATGGAGGGACGTCTTTAAGAACCGTTGATCTTCATGGAAGGATTAGGTCAAATTATGAATCACCGGACGAAGTCATCACATCGTTTGATAGAGTTGGATCGGCTTTTACCTTTATTGCTGAGACTCGTACAACCATAGGCGATCTGTATTTCTTAAAAGATCATCATAAATCACAATTATCCGACCATAATAAACCCCTTTTTGATCAATTAATTATCTCAGAGCCTAAAGCCTTTCATTATAAGAGTGAAGATAATTGGGAAATAGATGGTTGGATGATTTCTCCTCCTCTACTGGATAAAAACAAAAAAGTGCCTGTTGTACTTGAAATTCATGGTGGTCCTGCTTCTGCGTATGGAAATACGTTTTCTCATGAATTTCAATGTCTTGCTTCAGAAGGTTACGCTGTTGTCTATACAAACCCACGGGGCAGCCAAGGTCGTGGTTCAGAATTTACAAGCGCTTGTTATGGAGATTGGGGTAAAAAAGATCGACTAGATATTTTAAATGGGCTAGATTATGCACTAGAACACTTTTCTTGGTGTGATAGAGAGAAGTTGTTTGTAACCGGAGGAAGTTATGGAGGATTTATGACAAATACCATTATTGGACAAACATCTCGTTTCAAGGCTGCTGTAACTCAACGTTGCATTAGCAACCTCTATAGTTTTTTTGGCACGAGTGATATAGGTTACTATTTTGGTTCCCGTGAACTAGGTAACGTTGATTTATGGGAAGATGAGGACAAAATTATGTCATTTTCACCCATTCGCTATGCCAAACAGGTCACCACCCCAACCTGTATAATTCATAGTGAAGAAGATTATCGTTGCCCAATCGAACAAGCAGAGCAATGGTATGTTGCACTTAAACGCCTCGGTGTAGAGACTCGATTTGTTCGAATAAAAGGTGAAAACCATGAATTATCAAGAAGCGGAAAACCAAAAAATCGAATCAGTCGATTACATGAAATCATTAATTGGTTTAATCGTTATGCATAATCTGTCTAAGCGACTTATTAATTAAGTCGCTTATTTCTATGGGTAACCTATTTATGCTTCGGATCATTTACACCACTCTAATGAACCGGGGTGAAAGTCGTATAATACTTGTTTAACCTACTTGACGGTCGATAAAAAAACTTATTGAAGCTTATTTTATACGAATGGGAAAAAATAGGTTAGGTCTTAATCTCTTACATAGCCTTTCTATTATATAGATACTCTTTCAATCTAATTTACATTTGTTTTTTTGGTTAATTAATCCACTTTTTCTAGTAAAATCAGGTAACTTTATTTTTACCCCTATTAACCCTCAAAAACTCCGAAACTTATGAGCACAAGGAGGGGGAAAGACAACATGAATAAAAAACTATTAAGTATCGCATTAACAGCAGGACTTATTTTACCAGGAGTAGCAGCAACACATGCCAACGCAGAAACTAAGCCGGTGAATTATAAAGTTTGTACAGCTTCTGACAAAGTTGTAAAATTCGAAAAGGTCAATCTCCAAGAATTGGTCAAAAAATACAACTTACCTGAGATTGAAAAACTTATCAAAGAACAGCAATCTAAAAAACAAGTAAATAATAATAAAGAAACAGCAACAAACAACAAACAAGCGTCTAACTCAAATTCTACTAATAAAAAACCTGCTGATTCAAATACAGAAAAACCAGCTAAGGTAGCAGAACAACCAACAAACCAAGAGAAGGTAGCACAGCCAACAAATCCAGAGAAGCCAGCAAACTCAGAAAATGTAAGTAAGCCTTCTACTCAGGCACCAGCAGCACCTGAACAACCAGCTTCAAATAATGAAAATAATCCAGCTTCAAATAGTGAAAATAAACCAGCAGAAAATCAAAGTAATTCAGCGCTCAATGCATATGAAAATAAAGTTGTTGAACTTACGAACCAAGAACGTGCGAAGCAAGGTTTAAAACCACTTCAAATTGATACAAAATTATCTAAAATGGCTCGTGACAAATCACAAGACATGAAAGATAAAAATTACTTTGATCACCAATCACCAACATACGGATCACCTTTTGACATGATGAAATCTTATGGTATTTCTTACTCTACAGCAGGAGAAAATATCGCAGCAGGACAAAAAACACCACAAGATGTCGTTAATGCTTGGATGAATAGTGAAGGTCACCGTAAAAATATCATGAACAGTAATTTTACGCATATCGGTGTAGGATATGTTGATGGCGGGGCTAAAGGAAGCTATTGGACACAAGAGTTTATTGGTAAATAAATAAGAATCTTATTTTAAACCTCACATTTTGTGAGGTTTTTTTATTGTTCACACTTATCCTATTTCATAAAGAAATGCCGTAGCAATCTCTTACCGATTGTTACGGCATTCTTTTTAGTGGGTAATTTCTGTTAAGTCCCTTACTAATACTTCTGCTTTGTTTTCTGGATGGTCAAGATAATTAACAATAACCGTGTCTTTCTTTTCGTGAATTTTTTCAAGAAAGACCTTTTCACCATTATATGTTACCGTAATCATTTCGGGCGAAGCAATAATCTTCTTAGCACGTTCAACACTAATCAAAGGGCATCCTCCTTTCCAAGTATCATTCCTATTATTTCTCTTTTTAAAAAAGCGTATACACACACCATTTTCAAATAGAGTAAAAACTTCCATCAGTGGGGATTCTCTTCATCCCCACTGATGGTTAATTGAACCAATCGGACCTTTACGGGCAGTTGATTACCCACCTATCTTCTTTGAATACTCAAAATCTTGGGTGGGGGTCTTTACTTGCCGTTAAGGTGGGGTAAATAAAAATGATAACCTTCGCATAGGATGTAAGTGTAAAGGGGGGACGGACTGCCATGAACAAATCTCGTCGCATTTCTTTTTTGTTTTTGGTCATTTTCCTCATAACCCTTAGTATTCTCATTTTTTATCTCATTAAAACTACTGCAAAGCATGAAGCAATTAATACTGTTAAAGAATTTTATCGAGAAGAGCAAAAAGGAAATTTTGGAACGTCTTGGGATCTGTTTCATCGTTCGATGCACCAGCATTTTACTAAAGATCAATATATTCAAAAACGGGCGCATGTTTTCATGCAAGATTTTGGCTCAAAAAGCTTTGATTTTACAATTGGAGAAGTCGTACATTTAAAGGAATGGTCGTATGATAAAGACGAAAGTCCTATAAAAGATGTATATCAAATATCCGTTAGTTTAACTTTTCATAGCGTTTTTGGTGTTTTTTCATTAGAACAAGACGTCTATGTCGCAAAACAGAAGGATGAGTGGCGTATTCTTTGGGAGTACAAATAGTGGCCCTGACACCTTCCCTACTTCATCCCCATATACTTATAGTGAGTATTCAAAAAGGTGACAAATTAGAAGCAAGAAGATAAGAGCGCGCAGTTCCTGAGGACCGGAATGTAGGTTCTTGCTACATGAGGACCGGCCTTCCACAGGATGTGGTGGCTTTAGGCGCCAGCCACAGGACGTGAGCGATTTTAGTTGAAGATCCTCTTGGCGGGCGCCGAGATTCGTAGCTTATCATTTGGTGACTTTTTGAACAACCACTATAATCGTGTTCAAAAAGGTGACAAATTAGAAGCAAGAAGGTCAAGGCGGCGCTGTTTTGAGGACCGGAATGTAGGTTTTTGCTACATGAGGACCGGAAAAACAAGCCAACGACGAGATTCGTAGCTTATCATTTGGTGACTTTTTGAACAACCTCTAATAGAAATGGGTATGTGGAGGTGAAACCCTATGGTCACGTTACCCTCTTCTCCGCTAAATTATGTTGCCATCGGTGATTCTTTAACTGTTGGTGTTGGTTCTACTATTTTTACTCCAGGTTTTGTGGAACGCTATAAAAAACTAACTGAACAAGCATTAAATAGGCCTCTAGTTGTCGATACTTTTGCCAAAAAAGGGGCCACTTCCTCTCAAATCTATCAAACGTTCGACTTTCCTCCTTTGCAATATGCCTTGCAGCATGCTGAACTTATTACGCTGACCGCTGGAGGTAATGATTTCATTCAAGCAGGTAAACAATTTTTAAGAACGAGGAATATTGGTTTCTTACACCATGCCTTAAACACAAGCATTGCAAATATTAACCGTATGATAATCGTTATTCATCAAATGAAACAGAATCAATATCATCCTGTTATTATTCGAATCTTAAATTTATATAATCCCTTTCCACAAATTCCAGAAATTAATGACTGGATCACTCGATTCAATCAACAGTTATTACTACTTACTAATCCACCCTATATACAAATTGCCGATATCTATCATGCTTTCTTAGGGCATGAACGCGAGCTTTTATTTATTGATCATATTCATCCTAACCCACGCGGTTACGAAGTTATGGCTCAAACGGTTGCCCAACTTGGATTTGGACCGCTTTTGTAAAGTAAAGCAGCCTTTTTAAAAAAGACTGCTTTTTCAATAGAATTTTAGGCTCTATGCTAGCTACACCATAACAGAAAGAAGAGCCCATAGTTAAAATGAAGTTTACAAAATACTAAATCTTACATAAAAAAATTCACCCAGTGCTTACCTGAACACTGGATGAAACTCTGTTAATCAAATCGTTTTTCTTTAGCAACTAGCAAAGTTGTGAAATACTTTCTTGCATCGGCAGATAGAACATGTAAAATTTGTGTTTCGACATTACGATTATCATGATCAATATAATCGAAATGAACATACGCACCACTTAGGTTTTCTTCTATCCCTGTGATTTTGTAGCCTTGTTCTACTAAATTATCGATTCTTTCTTTCTCTTCCATAAACAATTGATGTTCATGCAACTGACCATCACCTCACATAACATTAGGATAAAGTTGTTGGAACGGTATCGATTTCGACTTCGCCTTGGTTAAATTTTTTCCGTTTTAGATATTTTCCGCTTCCTTGTTTACCCACAAATTGTTTGTCTTTAATAACATATTCTCCGCGAACAAGAACAGAAATAGGTTCCCCAACAACCTTCATGCCTTCTAAAGCACTATAGTCCACATTCATATGGTGAGTTTCGGCCGAAATGACTCTCTCTTTATTAGGGTCAAAAAGAACTATATCGGCGTCGCTTCCTACCGCAATGGTTCCTTTTTGTGGGAATAGTCCAAATAACTTAGCCGCTTGAGTCGAAACAATATCCACAAATTGATTTAGTGTAATTCGCCCCTTTTTAACTCCTTCAGAATATAAAACACTAAAGCGATCTTCTATAAACGGTCCACCATTTGGGATTTTTGAAAAGTCGTTTCGACCCAGTTGTTTTTTTCCATTAAAATTAAAGGAACATTGATCGGAACCGAGTGTTTGCAATTGGCCTGCTTTAAGAGCATTCCAAAGGACATCTTGGTTCCATTTTTCACGTAGGGGCGGGGACCAAACATATTTTGCTCCTTCAAAATCAGGTTTCTCGAGATCGGTTTGATCAAGGAGCAAGTATTGCGGGCATGTTTCACCCCAAACTTTATAGCCTTTAGCCCGGGCTTCGGCAATTTTGTTTGCTGCTTCTGCACATGTTACGTGCACCACATACAATTGCGAGTCAGCCATTGCGGCAAGTTCTATCGCACGTCCCGTTGCCTCTCCTTCCGCTTGTGGTGGACGGGTTAACGCATGGTAGATTGGTTCTGTGTGACCTTCAGCAAGAGCTTTTGTGACAAGATAATCGATCACATCTCCATTCTCACAGTGGACCATGACGAGGGCGCCACTTTCTTTTGCTGTAACAAAGGTTTTAAAAAGTGTTTTATCATCGGCCTGGAATTCTTTTTTGTAAGCGAGGAATATTTTCAAAGATGTAATCCCTTCAGAGTCGATAATTTGTGGAAGTTCTTCTAATACAGCATCATTCGCGTCATTGATCATTAAGTGAAAGCCATAATCAATAACCGCTTTATCATCGGCTTTCTCATGCCACGTTTGTACGGCTTCTTTTAATGTTTTATCTGGAGTCGATAGACAAAAATCAACAATGGACGTTGTGCCACCATAGGCCGCTGCAATTGTTCCAGTTTCAAAATCATCGTCCGTCACCGTGTTATTGAAAGGCATATCAAGGTGTGTATGTGGATCTACGCCTCCTGGAAAGACATACATTCCTGTGGCATCGATAACTTCCGCCCCATCACTATTAAGATCGTATCCGATTTGAACAATTTTTTCATCTTCAATTAAAATATCCGCCTCAAATTTATCCGTAGCTGTAACGATTGTTCCATTTGTGATTATTTTCTTCATTTTCTTTCCTCCCTAATTTATAGATCTACTTATCTAAAATTAACGATTGACTTCCTCAACTCACTGTTTCTTCGCCAATGGTCATTTTCCCCAATAAGCTTTGACGCTCATTCCAAGTCATTTCAACTTCGCTCGGATATTCGATCATATCAATGGCTCCATCAACTGGACAAACGATGGAACAAAGATTACATCCCACACAATCATCTTCACGTACTTTTAAATAACTTTTTCCATTTGCATCAAGAAGTCGATCGATACACTGATGGGACGTATCCTCACAGGAAATATAGCACTTATTACAGTTAATACATTTATCAGGATTGATGCGTGCAGCGACTTTATAATTCAAATCAAGATCTCCCCAGTTTTGATACTTACTAACTGTTTGACCTACTAGATCCATCGCTCGCGCTAATCCTTTTTCATCTAAGTAATTGTTTAATCCGTCAATCATATCTTCAACAATTCGGAATCCATGATGCATCGCTGCTGTACAAACTTGTACGTTTGTCGAACCCATTAGCATGAACTCTATGGCATCTTGCCAATTCGATATACCACCAATTCCAGATATCGGAACGTTTATTTCTGGATGCCGAGCACATTCAGCGACCATATTCAATGCAATGGGTTTCACTGCTGGGCCGCAATATCCTCCATGTGTCCCCTTTCCACTGACATGTGGGATGGTATTCCAAGAATGGATATCCACTCCCATTAAACTATTAATGGTATTAATGAGACTGATAGAGTCAGCTCCGCCCTGCACTGCTGCATAAGCCGTTGCGGTGACGTCCGTTATATTTGGCGTTAATTTTACAATAACAGGCGTCTCCGCCACTTCTTTCACCCAATGGGTTTGTTTTTCCACAAGCTCTGGAACCTGACCAGATGCTGACCCCATACCTCTTTCAGCCATACCATGAGGACAACCAAAGTTAAGTTCTAAACCATCTACTCCAATGGCTTCTACCTTTTTCACTATTTCGTGCCATTTTTCTTGTTTTGGTTCAACCATTAAAGAGGCAACAATGGCATGATTGGGAAACTTCTTCTTCGTTTCATAGATTTCTTTTAAGTTCACTTCGAGCGGTCGATCCGTAATCAATTCAATATTATTAAAACCGGCTACTTTTTGACCATTAAAGGTACTTGCTGAAAAACGAGATGATACATTAATGACAGGATCCCCTAGTGTTTTCCATACAGCTCCACCCCAACCCGCTTCAAAAGCCCGTTGAACTTGATAACCCGAGTTTGTAGGCGGAGCAGATGCTAACCAGAATGGATTCGGTGACTTTATGCCTGCGAGATTAACTGATAAATCTGCCATCAGCATGCCTCCTCTATTTAGATTGCACAGGTACTTAAATAACTTATTTCCAACGTTTCACTTTGTTATCTACTAAGGCGACCTGTACATACAACAACCTCCTATAATAACAACTAAAATGATAGAGTCGGCTAAAAAACATTAGCAAGATAATTTTTTGTCTATGGCATACGCTGCACGTTTTCCTTGTTCAGCAGCACTGACAACCATGGCATCCCCATACTCTGTACTACCATATACCACATCACCCGCTGCAAAAATTTGAGCACTCGATGTTTGGTAGGTATCAGCATTTAGTTGTAAGACTCCTGAATCATGATTCAAGCCGAATGCGTTAAGAAGGTCAAGATGCCTTGACTGTCCAATCGCTCTCACTACAATATCAACATCCATTAAAAATGAAGAATCTTCAATAGGGACAGGTCGCCTTCTTCCAGATTGATCCGGTTGACCCAACATCATCTGAACACACTCTAATTGCCTAACATGTCCAGACTCATCTCCAATGATTTTCGTTGGTTGAGTTAACCATCTAAATTCAACGCCGTCTTGTTTGGCAAATTCAAATTCAAATGGATAAGCCGTCATCTCTTCTTCTGTTCTTCGATAGATAATCTTGACGTTACGTGCACCTGACCGAATGAGACACGTCGCAGCATCAATGGCCGTATTCCCTGCTCCAATGACAACGGCGCGTTTTCCAATAAACTGTTCTGTTAAGGCTTTTGTTTTTGTGTTTTCAACAAATTGAATAGCATCATAGACACCTGTTAGATCCTCACCCTCTATTCCTAGTTTAGGAACTTGACCCATACCTACCGTAACAAGAACGGCATCAAAGTCATTCTTTAATGTTTCAGGAGAAATATCTTTACCAACCGTACAGTTTGTCCGTATGTCAACCCCTAACTTTTCTACTTGCTCAACTTCCCAAAGCGAGACGGATTGAGGTAGTCGAAAGGATACGATGCCATATGTATCTAAACCACCTGCTTTTTCCTTAGCTTCAAAAATCGTTACTTCATGTCCTAATCTTCTTAGCTCCCGTGCTGCAGAAAGACCCGCTGGTCCACCACCTACAATGGCTACTTTTGTATTTTTAGGAACACCTGGTTCAAAAAGATCCACTTCATGTTCCATTGCCCAATTTGTCGCATGACGCTGTAAGTCACCAATACGAATCGGCATGGACACATCATTTAACACACAGGCACCTTCGCATAACTCACTAGTAGGGCAAACACGTGAACAGGTCGCTCCAACAGGGTTTGCATCCAAGATATCACGTGCGGAGCCTTTTAAATTTCCAGTCGCTATTTTTTTAATAAAAGAAGGGACATCAATACCTGTCGGACAAGCATTCATACAAGGTGCATCATAGCAATATAAGCAGCGATTAGCCTCATCAATGGCTTCTTTCGGTTTCATGTCCTCTTTTACTTCAAAAAAGTTACGCTTTAAATCGACAGCTGTTAATTGTTCGCTTTCCGCACTTTTCAAATAATCTCCTCCCACTACCTAAAATGACTTATTTTAATGAGGTGGTGGATGAAGCAGCCACCACCTTGTGACTAGACGACTAGACCTTTTCTTAACTACAGAGTAGCTGCACTTTCATCTTTGCTCTTTGGATCTGTAAACATGGTGATGGACTCGTACTCTCCTGGTTTCAATAAACTACTATCATTTCGCATGAGATACGTATAAACAGCGATGGCAATAAATAAACCAAAGGTCCAAGCATTATCCCATAGGAACCGAAGTCCAGGAGTGAAGTAACCAATAACAGGGATTAATATGCCAACAACTAAAGCAATAATACTATTCTTATTGAATCCTGATGAGTAATTGTACCGTCCATTGGGTTGATACAACTCTTGAAGAGCTAAATGTCTGCGTCTTACAATCCAATAATCAGCTATAGCGATACCATCAATCGGCCCAAGCAAAGCACCGTAGACCCCTAACCAACCAAAGATGTAGTTACCAAAGTTAGACATGATATACCAAGGTTGCATCAAGATGGCAAATAGTCCAGTAATAATCACACCGATCCCAAACGTAATGCGGCGAGGATAAATATTTTCAGCCGCCCTTGCTGGGGCAACTAAGTTAGCACCTACATTGATCGTCACTGACGCAATAACAATAATGATGGTTCCTAATAAAATCACAAACGGTGGAAATTTAGCTAATAAAGTCACGGGATCCCATAAAGCTTCACCGAAAATAACCACAGTCGCTGAAGTTACGAAAATACTAATAAAAGAGAAGAGTGTCATGGTCAAAGGCAGAGCAACACTTTGTCCAATCATTTGTGATTTTTGACTTTTCGCTTGACGAGCAAAATCCGGAATATTTAAGGCGAGAGTTGCCCAAAATGCAATAACCCCCGTTAAAGATGGGAAGAAGATTTTAAGGAATTCCCCTGCACTATGAAATTTACTTGGCTCAGTAACAATAGGACCAAATCCACCGCTAACATGCGTCATCGCCCAAATAAAAAGAATAATAGCTGAAATTCCAACAATCGGGCTTGCAATAATTCCGAGGACTTTAATAGCTTCTGGACCTCTATAGCCAATGGCTACATTAAGTAACCAGAAAAAAGCAAAAACAATAGCCGTATGTCCCGGTACATTTTCCCAACCCATTGAAGAAGAAAGTAACGTATCTATCGCCGTTGTTCCAATCCATGTATTAATACCAAACCATCCAGCGGATACAATTGCACGCGCCATGGTAGGAATATGGGCTCCTTTAGAACCAAACCACATTCTTGCAAATACAGGATATGGAATACCAAACTTCGTTCCTGCATGAGAGTTTAATAGAATAGGAATAAGAACAATAATATTACCAAGAAAAATGGTTAGAATGGCCTGCCACCAGTTCATGCCTAAGGAGATCATGCCACTCGCCATGGTATAAGAAGGGATACACAAACACATTCCAATCCAAAGCGTTGAAAAGTTCATGCCTGACCAAGAATGTTCTTTCTTCGTTGTCGGTCTCAAGTCTTCATTCCACATTTTACTTGACTCCAACTGGGCTGCAGCTTGGTTAGTTAACGTTACAATCCCATTTTCCTCAATTTGTGTTTTCATACGCAGACCTTCCTTCTCCAATTTACTTTGTTATAAAAATAAACGTGCACCTAAACTCAAGGTGTTCCCAAAATGGCGGTTTGTTCATCGTTTAACATAAATACATGTCATATTATCTTACTTTCTTCTAAAACATTATCAAGTATGAACCGAATCCCTTCCTTTCCGTTACTATTTTGTTTCTATGTACGTTACATTTTATAACATGAGAATTGGAATAGCATTTTACAAAATGTAAGTTTTTATCTTAGTTAATTTTATGTTTTGTAAAATTATAATATTTAGAATTTATTTATTATTGTAACTTCTATTAAGAGTATTTGTCAAAAAAACAGCATAGAACCCTCCATTCTATACCGTTTCTCTATTTCAATTTATTTGTGCCATAATTTGTGACAGCTGATGGGCGCGAATTGCAAATTCAATGGAAAGTCGCCTTTCCGTATTCATAAAGTCTCCTCCAAGTAATTCTTCAATCTTCTGAAGACGATGATAGAGCGTTTGTCTTACAACATAAAGTCGCTTAGCAGCTTCTTGTTTTGAACCCCCACAGTCTAAGTAAACCTTTAATGTTTGCAGAAGATTAGAACCCTTATCTTCATCATAAGCAAGGATGGCTCCTATGTAGTCATTAATAAAACTATCCATTTTATGTTCGCCTTGCATCATAAACAATAACCGAGCGACTCCAATGTCATCGTAGAAATAAGAATGTTCTCGCGTCTCTTCTCTTAACTTGAGTTTTTCCATATTGATAACAATCTGTGATTCCTTAAATCCAAGATGACTATCTAATAATTGATGTCTTTCTCTCCCAATACCAATAATAAGCGTTGTTCTATCTCTTCGCTTGCGCAAAAATCGTTCTATTATCTGATCGAGTGTACTCTTTAGGTGGTGTTTAAAATCGACATTTGAATTCTTTGTCATCACAATAACTATGATCTGGTTATTTTCCGTTGTTATGAGAAGTTGAAAACCATTTTCTTCAAATATCGTTCGTGTTAATAAGGAGATATAAATACGAAGCGATTCCTCTTCCTCCATGACTTTACCTTTTTTAAGATCGACCATCTCAATTACGCACACGCGAAAGCGAACACGCCCTTTTATGTCTAACCCGAGTCTTGCTTCCATTTGTCTTTGATCAATGGGCCGCTCATGAATGAGATCTTTTATCCACAATTGTTCATTGTGCAACTGTTTTTCTTCTACATATTTAATCCGAATGTTCTCTTGAGCAATACATAAAACAGCCCGTCCCATCACCAAAGTATCAAACTCAGAGGGTTTTTGCTGACCTACATTCATGCAAAGATAAGCCCATGTTTGTCCCATCGCTACAATGGCTTGTAAAATAAAAGTATTCTTATCCTCAGTCCATATAATAGGCTCACCATGTTTTAATTTTTGTCTATTCGTAGATAAAGCGATTTGCTTTCCTATCTGTTCTGTCATCTTATGACAAACGCTTTGTTTAAGTAATGGAATACTTGTCTCTCTTCCTTCATATGGAAGATAAAAAATTTGATGATTCAACCGTTTTTGAAGCAATTTCAAGATATTGTAAAGACCTGTGGTAGAGGAAAGGGTGAGTTGATGGAATTCTTTTGAGATTAATTCAAGTTGTTGCAACGTACGATAATGCGTATTGATTAAAAAAGTATGCAAATCCTGTGTAATTTCGATAAATTTGACTCTTTCTTCAAAAACAATGATGGGAAAATCGTTTTCATCAGCAATAGATATCAGATCTTCAGACACACGTGGAAATGAAGGACCCAATTCTATGCATAGACAGCTGGCCCCATGCTGAATGAGTGTTCGTAAAAAGTCTAATCGTTCCGAGTCCTTGTTGAACCCCACTCCGGTTGTCAAAATCAATTCTTCGCCGTTAATCAGTTGATCCATATCTAGAGTTTCAAGAACATGTGCCCAACGAACCCGACGACATACCCCATTCTCACTTGTCACTAATTTTGCCTTAGAAAAACAGGGTCTATTTAGAGCAGCTCTAACCGTTAAATTTACATCTGCATTCATTAATCCCACCACCCTTATCGTTTTCTATGTACTTTGGTAAAAGAATCTACCTCTTTTTAACGTAGAGTTTCTCTGAGTAATTTTACATTTTGTCTATTTCCTTAATAATAAACTTTATATTAACTAAATTAAAGAATTTTCTCAATATATTCAATACTTATTATACCAATGTATATTCGTTTCACTACATTCATATAACACACAAAAACCACAGCTTATAAAAGCTGTGGTAGATTTCATTAAATATTTACCCCGCCTTAACGGCAAGTAAAGACCCCCACCTCAAGATTCTGAGTATTCAAAGAAGATAGGTGGGGGATCAACTGCCCGTAAAGGCCCGATTGGTTCAGCTAACCATCAGTGGGGATGAAGAAAACCCCCACTGATGGAAGTTTCACTTTATTTTATGACCATGTTCTCAATCTATTATTTATGATTAGGCTCTATTGAAGCCGCAACTTTGTCATTTGCTCTATCGATCTCTTCATGTGATTTTTTCTTTCCAAGGATATTAAAAACCACATTTAAAATGACTGCTGTTAAACTCCCCGCAACAATACCATTGCTCGTTATGATCTGAATACTTACAGGCAGTTTTGCAAAAAGAGCAGGTTGAACCGTTACTCCAAGACCGAGACCAATCGAACAAGCAATTATAAGCAAGTTTTCATTTTTAGTAAAATCGACCCTACTTAACATACGAACGCCAGAAGCCACAACCATACCAAACATGGCAATCATAGCCCCGCCAATAACAGCACTTGGAATTAAGATGGTTAAGGCACTAATTTTAGGAATAAACCCTAAAATAATCAGAATAAAACCACAAACATAAATGACACGTCTTGATTTGACTTTTGTCATTTGAACTAACCCAACGTTTTGAGAGAATGTCGTATAGGGGAAGGCATTGAATAGACCACCAACAACAACGGCTAAGCCTTCGGAACGGTACCCTCTCGATAAGGCTTTTTTATCAATAGGTTCCTCGCAGATTTCGCTTAGTGCAAAGAAAACACCCGTTGATTCAATTAAACTAACAATGGCAACAATCGTCATTGTAATAATGGCATCCACATGAAAGGTTGGATAACCAAAACCAAATGGTTTTAACCCTTGAATCCACTGGGCTTGGGTTACGGAATTCAAATCAACCATACCCATAAACGCTGCAACAACAGTTCCAATAATGATCCCCAATAATATCGAAATGGAACGCATAAATCCAGTGAATAATCGATTAAGAATAATAATGATTGCTAAAACACCAAAAGATAAAATTAGATTTTTTACACTTCCAAATTCGGGTGAACCTTGTCCCCCGCCCATATTATTAATAGCAACTGGAATGAGTGTCACGCCGATAACGGTAACAACCGTCCCCATAACAACGGGTGGAAATATTTTAACCACGCGACTAAAGAACGGAGCAATAATAAGAACAATGAGACCCGATACAAGAATAGCTCCACAAATTCCAGCCATGCCATAGTGTTTACCAATAGCAATCATCGGCGAAACGGCCGTGAATGTACATCCCAAGACAACGGGTAATCCAATTCCAAAATAGCGAGTTTTCCATACTTGTAATAACGTCGCAATACCACTAGCCGCTAAATCAATCGATACAAGATAAGCCAAGTGTTTCTGATCCATCCCCATCGCAGCGCCAACAATTAACGGAATAAGTACGGCTCCCGCATACATCGCAAGAACATGCTGTATACCAAGTGACAGTGTTTTACCTGCTGTTTGTTTTCCTTGCACTTTTAAAAACCTCATTTCGTAGTTTTATCCCGCCTTAACGGCAAGTAAAGACCCCCACCTCAGGATTCTGAGTATTCAAAGAAGATAGGTGGGATCAACTGCCCGTAAAGGTCCGATTGGTTTGAATTTTGTACTTCCTCAAAGTATTGTCTGAGTAATTTTTAGAACAATATCAAAGGTGTTTTCCCTTCTTATTCTTGTAAAAATTCGACTCCCGTCTCGCTTAAAGAGGCAATTCGTGCAAGAGAATAAATAGGATAATCTAGTTGATCGAGTCGTTTTCTTCCATCTTGAAATGATTTTTCGATCACAATTCCGATCCCAGAAATCGTGGCATCTGCTTGTTTAACAAGATCGATGAGACCCATAACAGCTTCTCCCTTAGCTAAGAAGTCATCAATAATAAGTATGCGATCATCCGCATTAATGAAATCAGCCGACAGGTAGATCTTATTTGTCTCCTCTTTTGTATAAGAATGGACGACAGCCGTATAAGATCCTTTTCCAAGTGTTAACGATGGTTTCTTCCGAGCAAAGATAACAGGAACACCAAGTTTAAGTCCAGTCATGACGGCTGGTGCAATACCAGAAGATTCAAGAGTCACGATTTTTGTTATCCCCGCTTCTTTAAATCGTTCAGTAAATGCCTCACCGATCGCATCCATTAATACGGGATCAATTTGATGGTTAAGAAATCGATCAACTTTCAAAACGTGCCCATCTATGATGATGCCTTCTTCTCTAATTCGTTGCTCTAGTAATTCCATAAAATAAAAACCCTTTCCCTGCTTAGATACACAAAAACACTCCCATTCTATGAGTGAGAGTGTTCGTGCATGAAACAACACATATACATATGCAATCTCACTCGTAGTCGAATGTTTTTCGGTCATTTGGTAGAAACTTGCAGGCCGTATTCCTGCAATTATACGAGTAGCTATAATTTTTTTACAATTGTTAACAAACCAAGTATAATATAAAACTAGCAAAGAGCCAATATGAAATATCTGTAAAATAGTGCAAATTATATTTTTAATTATCTCAATTTCTTTTTTATGTCTCTTTTCGCTCGAATAAAGGCAACAAATTCATCACATTCTTCCTGATCCAAAACCATATGATCGATTGAAATCTTTTGTTTTCCTTGGAGTAACCGATCCGTTATATCGATGGTATGTTCTCTTGCTAGTAGATAATCTATTGAAACATCAAATAGGTTTGCGATTTGAATGAGGGCATGCAGGGGAGGTCGGCGATATCCAGATTCGTAGCCAGCATAAGTACTTTTGGCTATTCCTAATTTATCGGCTATATCTTGCAATGACCAGTCACGAGACTTTCTGAGTTCTTCCAAATTCTTAAGCACTTTTTGGCCTCCTATGAACTGTATTATAACATGATTTATTTACTCCTAAACTAAAAATTGTGCTCAATACGCGAACGATTATTGATTACTTATCGATAATGAGCGTATAATTAATAAAATAAAGACACAATTTGCGAACAACGAAGTGAGGTTAATCATGAAAAAAATTCTTTTACTAGCTACAGGCGGTACCATTGCTTCGGTCACAAGTGATGAGGGTCTAGTTCCCGGGTTATCCGCAGAAGAACTTCTTCATTACTCTCAATCTCCCCTGGATGTGACATGCCACATTCTAATGAACCGAGATAGTACGAATATGCAGCCAGAAAACTGGATCCAAATCGCTGATGCTATCACTAAGCATTATAACGAGTTTGATAGTTTCATTGTGACGCATGGAACAGATACTCTGGCCTTTACAGCAGCAGCCTTGTCTTATATGCTTCAAGGATTAGATAAGCCTGTTATTTTGACTGGTTCACAGGTGCCGATTAGTTTTAAGAAGACAGATGCCAAGAAGAATGTTCAGGACGCACTTCGTTTTTCACAGGAAGATATCGGCGGCGTCTTTGTGGTATTCGATGGCCGTGTCATTATCGGTACACGGGCCGTGAAAATGAGAACGAAAAGCTATGATGCTTTTGAAAGCATTAACCATCCTTATGTTGCTGAGATTAAGGGACAATCTATCGAATACTATTGGACTCCTGAAAAACCAACGGAAGCTTTCCATCCTGTGACAAATCTATGTACAGACATATTTTTAATCAAACTTTTCCCTGGAATGAATCCAGACATTTTTGATTTTATAAAAGAACATTATAAAGGGGTCATCATTGAAAGCTTTGGTAATGGGGGATTGCCTTTTGAAGGACGAAATCTTCTTCCTAAGATAAAAGAATTAACTGAAGCGGGCATTGTCGTTTTAATATCGACACAGTGTCTGGAGGAAGGCCAAGATATTTACCTATATGAAGTTGGAAGAAAAGTCACAAATTATAACATTCTTGTTTCTGGAGATATGAATACAGAGGCTATTGTTCCCAAACTCATGTGGACACTTGGACAAACCGATGATTTTAAAAAAGTGAAGGAAATCATAGAAAAACCAATCTGTTGGGATCTTTCTCCAGATTGGGAAGGGTAAAATAGTTAAAAACCTAGTACATTCTTGTACTAGGTTTTTTCGATTGGTTATATTGATGACTATTTTTTATCCAAGATACGCTTGAAGCATCCAAACATGTTTCTCTAAACTACCTTTAAGACCAATAAATAAATCTTGAGTAACATCATCCCCAGCTTCTGCAGCCGAGTTAATAGATTCTCCAAGTTCTCTACTTAGTAAAGTATAATCATTGATCAATTCTTTAACGAATTCATCCGCCTCTCGATTAACATCTGTCGATTCTTGCAAGCTAGCGTGTTCAAGATATTCTTTTAATGTAGAGTATGGAGAACCTCCGATCGTTAACAGACGTTCCGCTAAGTCATCAAATGCTGCTGTTGTTTCATCATACAATTCTTCAAATTTTGCATGTAACGTAAAGAATTGAGGACCTTTCACATACCAATGAAATTGATGCAATTTGATATAAAGCACGCCGAAATTGGCCACTTGTTTGTTCAATAATTCTTTAACATCTACCGTTTGTGTTGTTGCCATAATGATCGCCCCTTTTTTAAAAAAAATATATGTTATCTCCACTTATTATTATACGGGAATCCCACATTAAATCAAGTATTATTTTATAATAATTATAATTTATTTTTTAAAATTAAAAAGTAAACCGTGACATATATCACTAATTTTTTAGGTTTTTGTTTTTATACTGGTTAATTATTATCAATTAAAATTTATAAATGATAATAAATATTGGCTTTGATAATAAATTATGTTGATAAACACTATTTTTGACATAGCCAAAATAAAAAACTGTGCATCAAAGACTAGATTAATAATCTTTGACACACAGTTTGGTTATTTCGATATTAAGTTTTTTATTGAGGTTAATACAATCCTTCTTTTTCTTCTTTTAAACTAATGTAAATACTTTTCGTTTGTGTATAGGCGTCTAGCACGCTTTTATATGTTTCACGTCCTATACCAGATTTTTTATATCCACCAAAAGGAACACCAGCTGGCAGTTGATTATACGTATTTACCCACATACGTCCCGTTTCAACCGCACGTGCGACGCGAAGGGCTGTATTGATGTCGCGTGACCAAACCGCCCCACCTAATCCGTACTCTGAATCATTGGCTAACTTGATGACTTCTTCTTCTGTTTTGAATTTAATAACCGTAGCCACTGGACCAAAGATTTCTTCTTGAGCAATACGCATGTCATTTGTCGCATCTGCTAGAATGGTAGGTTCCATAAATACGCCGTCTGCCAAATCTTTTGTTTTCAATTGGCAGCCACCTGTAACGAGTGTTGCTCCTTCTTCTTGACCAATGGTGACGTATTCCAAGATTTTCTCAAGTTGTCGTTTGTTCACTTGAGCACCCATTTGTACGCCATCTTCCCAAGGAAGGCCCACTTTAACTTTTTGGAAGGCTTGTTTTAATTCGCTTACAAATTTATCATAAATACCTTCTTGAACGAAAATTCGTGATCCTGCACAGCAAACTTGACCTTGGTTAAACAAAATACCTAATTGAGCTCCTTCGATCGCTCTCTCCCATGGAGCGTCATCGAAGAAGATGTTTGCTGATTTTCCACCAAGTTCCAAGGTTGAAGGGATAATGCGTTTAGCCGCTTCAATACCTACTTCACGGCCAATGGCTGTTGATCCTGTAAAAGCAAGTTTACTAAATCCTTCATGTTTCAACATGTAATCACCAGAATCAGAACCTCGACCAGTGATAACGTTTACAACTCCAGCTGGTAAAACTTGATCTAAAAGTTTCGCTAATTCTAAAATACTGAGTGATGTAGCTGAAGATGGATGTATAACAACCGTATTACCAGCAGCGATAGCAGGAGCTATTTTCCAAGCTGCCATAAGTAAAGGAAAGTTCCAAGGAACGATTTGTCCAACGACTCCAAGAGGTTCTTTTAATGTAAGGGTCAACGTATCATCATCAAGATCTTTTGCAGTGCCTTCTTCAGATCGAATAACACCTGCAAAATAGCGGAAATGGTCACTGCTAGCAGGAACATCTACATTCATTGTTTCTCGAAGCGATTTCCCGTTGTCTAATGTTTCTACCAATGCCAAGTGTTCTGCATTTTCATCGATCAAGTCTGCAATTTTAAGAAGGAGACGGCTTTTTTCTTGAACACTGACTTTTTTCCAAGATTGGAATGCTTTTGTCGCTGCTTCCACAGCCGCGTCAACATCAGCATGACTTGCGTCGACGAATTCGGAAAGTTTTTCACCTGTACTAGGATTGTAGCTAGCTAATTTTTTACCTTCTGAACCTTCAACCCATTTACCGTTGATATAAAGTTTGTACTCTGTATCCACGGCATTTTCAATCGTATCGACAAGTTTGCTCATTGTAAAACCTACCCTTCGGATTATAATTATTTGGAAAAATTGACTACATATATATTGTAGTACTTAAAATTAAAAACAGAAATGAAAACGCTTTATTTTTTTATAAAATTTTTTTGGAAATGCTTAGCCAGTCGTTTTAGTCAACTTGATCATGACATTCATCACTTCCTTTCAAAACACTCTATACCCATGGTAGTCAGAACTAAAACAACTATATCTATAAAGTGGTAGAAAATCAGTGGGGATTTTCTCATCACCTACTGATTGAAAGCCTGAACTAATCGTGTGCGGGCTTTGTCCCCCACCTTATACCCTGAGGCGGGGTCAATACTCGCTGTTAATGAGGGTTATTGAGCTGATTCCTTTGCTTATTGAGCCGCTTCCTTTGGTTATTGAGGCACTTCCTTTGCTTATTGCCGCTTCCTTTGCTTATTGAGGCACTTCCCTTGGTAATTGAGCCGCTTCCCTTGGTAATTGAGCCGCTTACTCTGGTTATTGAGCCCCTTTCTTCGGTAATTGAGGCGCTCCCTTTGGAAGTAGTAAAAAGACGTCCATGGTTTGTTAAACCATGAACGCCTTTATTTAGTACACTTTATTTATTTCTTATAAACTTTCAAGATTTCTTCCCCAGAATTTTTTCCATCTAATTCTGGTACGATTGCTTCATACTCGTTTGTATTGGTGACAATGACCATCGTTGTTGTGTCATACCCAGCATTCTTAATTTCATCTCGATCAAATGTTGCGAGCAGATCACCTTTACGAACCTTTTGACCATTTTCAACTTTAGGTTCAAAGTGTTTTCCATTTAATTCAACCGTATTGATACCGATATGAATCAAAACTTCCACGCCATTTTCTGATTTAATACCATAGGCATGACCAGTAGGGTAGGCCACGATGATTTCTCCATCAACTGGAGAAACAACTTGATTTGATGAAGGTTCAATACCAAGTCCTTTCCCCATCGCTTCTGAACTAAAGACTGGATCATTCACAGATTTTAGCGGAACAGCTCGTCCACTAAGCGGGCTGAAAATGGTATCACTTAATGATAGGCCTGTTGTATCAATTTCTGGTTCAACAATTGTATCACTCGTCGTTGTCTCTTTCGAATCCATGCTTTTCTCGAGTTTTGCCGTTTTTTGTTCCGTTAGACTCTTTTTACCCGAGGTTACTTTGGCAAATAATTTCTCTGTATTACTTTCGTTGAAGCCCAATAGTAAAACAAGAATGAATGATAAGAGAAACGCCACAATTCCCGCAATGGCTGCCCAGACGATACTTGAGTTCTTACCAATAAATAACGGCATTTCAAAAACATTCATGATCGGTGTGTATTGGAAGCATTTAACACCTGCGGTACCAACAATCCCACCACCGACTGCCCCACCAATGAGGCCGAAGATAAATCCTTTTTTGTATTTTAAATTAATCCCGTATAAAGCCGGTTCGGTGATACCGAAAAACCCACTTATTGCAGCTGAAGCAGCTATTTCTTTATTTTTTACTTTTTTCGCCTTAAAGATAGAAGCAGTTACAGCACCAAATTGCCCAGCTACCGCACAAAACATCACAGCTAACAAGGTATCATAACCATATGTTTGAATGTTAATCAAAGAGATAGGAAGAATACCCCAGTGTAAACCGAAGATAACAAAGACCTGGAATGCCCCACCTAAAATAGCTCCAGCAATTAATGGACTTAAACCATATAAGAAGCTATAACCATAAGCAAGACCTGTACCTAATGCCGTACCAAGTGGTCCGATAACGACAAAAGTGAGAATTCCAGCCACAATCAATGTTAAAAATGGAACGAAAACCAATTGGGCGACAGCAGGTAGATGATTTTTAAACCATCTTTCAATATAACTTTCAAGCCAAATGGCGAGAATCGTCGGAATAACTGCACCACCATAGGTTTTAAAATTTATACCATAGTCACCTAAATGAGCAATATTGGGTATTGTATTGTCTGTTAATGGATAAATCATGGCCGCTGCTAATGCTACAGCAATAAATCGATTGGTATTAAATTTATCCGCAGCTGTAATTGCAATGAAGATAGGCAAGAGTGTAAAGACCCCGCTTGCGAGTGCATTTAAAATGATATAAATGGGCGATGATTCAGGTAATAAGTGCAAACTTGAAATTAAAATTGCAACCCCTTTTAAGACACCTGCCCCAGCCAAAACCGAAATAAAAGGAGTAAAAATACCAGATAAAACAGAAACAAATTTTTCAAACCAATTTTCTTTCTTCTTCTCTCCATCTGAATGATCGTCATCGGATGCAATTCCTGATTTCGTACCACTGTCACCCGCACTAAAGTGGTACTGATTCATAATGGATTCGAACACGGGTACAACTTCGTCTCCAATAACAACTTGATATTGACCACCTGCACTTACTGCGGTGAGAACTTTAGGTAGATCTTCTAAAACTTCTTTATTTGCTTTACTCGGATCTTTAAGTCTGAAACGAAGTCTTGTTGCACAATGAAGGAGAGAATTTACATTTTCTTTACCTCCGACATTAGCAACAATGTCTTGAGCTAACTGAGTATAATCTTTCTTAGCCATTCTTAAACCCCCTACTAAATCGTTTACCTACCTTTATATAACTTGTGTCATCACTAATAAATTTATAACGGTACATGGTATTTTAAGATAGTACACTTGCAATGTAAACGATTAAATTTAATCGAATAGTGCTTACCTTATCATCAGATTTATCTTAAATATCAGCCCATTATTAAGTAAACTATCTTATTCTCAATTATTATAGTGAGAAAGCGTTATCACTAGAGTTATGTTATACCAAAATAGAGTAAAAAGGAATAGTTTTTTATTAATTGACACATTTTTTTCTCATTTCTTCCCTTTACTCTCAAAAGTAAACCATTATAAAAAAGAAGGGCCATTATTGGCACCTTCTTTACCTTACTTACTCGTATAACTGACAATCGCATCCCTTAAAAACTCGGCCGCACCTTTTCCTGACTTATCATCATAATATTTCGTAAATCGATCGTCATCAACATACATTTGAGCAAGCCCCGCGTGAGCTTCTTTTGAATAGGACTCCCACCAATACGTAAGCCATTGTTTATGCATGGCTGCTACTTCTTGTGCTTCATTACTTTCTGGATCACCTGTCTCCATCGCTTTTTCCAACTTCGTCAATATATCCTGACCTAAACTTTCAACTAGTTGGTAGTCTTCTTGACTCATGCCTTTTAATTTTTGATTCGAACGGTTAACCGTATCATCACCGTATTTTTTGCGAATTTCTTTACCGTACTTCTTTTCATTTTCTTCTATCATTTTATCTTTAAAACCTTCGAACTTTTCTTTATCTGTCATCACTATCCGCCCTTTCTCTGAATCCATGGTTTTTTCCACGTTTTCAATGAGTTTGTCAAGTTTAGCTCTTTTCCTTAGAAGCTTTGTATGATGGTCCTTTAACGTTTCATAGCGATCAAAGTCAGGTGTCGATATCAGCTTTTGTATCGTATCTAAGTTCAAGCCGAGTTCACGGTAGAAGAGAATATGCTGCAGCTTATTAACCTCTTTTTGACTATAAATTCGATAACCAGATGAATTGACTCTTGCCGGCTTTAAGAGACCAATTTCATCGTAATATCTAAGCGTTCTCCCGCTTACACCTGCCATTTGAGCTAATTTCTGTACTGTGTATTCCATAGGACCCCTCCTGACAAAACTCATCTTACACCTTGACGTAACGTAAGGCTCAAGGGTTTACCCGAAAAAAATCGGAAAAAGGACGTTAAAACTTAAAGAGGTTGTGATCGCCCGCATATCTTAATCTCATATTTTATTGGTTAGGAAATTCCTTTTCTTATATCGATCCAGTCTTTTATAAATAATCGGATTCATATTGGCTAAGATCTTTCTATAAATCTTCCTCTAAATCCCTTGTAAATTAAGGCTATACTTAAACTCACAATAAAATACACAAGTAAAATGAGCACATCTTGAACAACAATATGTGCCACGATACCTCCTACCGATTCCCGAACCATGCTAATCGCATAGGTGAAAGGCAAAAATGGACTTAGTGTTTGAAAGAAGGACGGTGTCATGCTGACTGGAAAGGTTCCGCTTGATGCTGATATTTGTAGGACAAGGATAATAACCGATAATCCTTTTCCGATATTTCCAAATAATGAACATAGCGTATAGGTGATCGTAGTGAATACCAAACTGCTGAGAAGACAAAGTAAAAAGAATAAACCTTTATTAACAATGTAAGTTTTGATTAAAAAGATATCTCCTAAAGACACAACGGCTGCTTGGGCTAAACCAATACTTAAGAATGACAAAAGTCGTCCTAAATAGATTTGCCTAGGCGTGTACAGGTGCTTTTGATCTTCCAACCTCGTTGGTAAAGTGGAAATTAATATTGTCGCTCCAACCCAAAGCGCTAACACGGTATAAAAAGGAGACATAGCCGATCCATAATTAGGAATGGGGAATACCCTCTCCGTTTTCATTTTAATAGGATTCGATAAGAAATCACTTTGTGTTTGGGGATTATGTATGAGCATATTTATGACATCATTCAAATTCACTTTGTTTGAAAATTGGTTGATTTTATTAGATGCTGTGTGAACGTCTTTTTCAAATGTTGGCAAGTCATTTCTTGCAAAATTGGCCGCCTTTTTGATCACCTGTTCCACTTGTGGAAGCTTTGTTCGTACTAAATCTGATGCTCGACGTACATCCTGTTCAAATTTTGGTAAATCGTTCCTTACAAAGTAGGCCGCATGATGTATTTTCTGTTCCATCGTAGGAAGATCCTGCTTAATGAATTGTGAAGTTGATTGTAGCATACTTGCAGCATTTGTAAGTCGTTGGTCTAAGCCTTGATTGACCGATTGAATTTCATTTTTGATGTCTTGTAGTTCTGAGTATTGGCTTTCTAATTCCTGTTGATTTCCGATTATTTCTTGATTCGATTCTGTTATTTGTTGTAAACGACGAATTTCTTCATTTAGAGCTTCCGAGATTTCAGACAGGTTACCACTAACTTGATTGACTAAGCCAGCTGCACGATCCATGCTATCCACTTTGTTTTGGATCGCCATAATTTGATCTCCAGCTTCATGTATTAAAGGTAATTTATCTTCAACTTTTAAAATTGCATCTCCTGCTCTATCAATATCTGATAGTCGACTCTCTAATAAGATGACCTTTTGACCTTTCGCCTTGATTTCAGGTAACTTTTTTTCTAACAAAATGGCTTCTTGTCCCATTTTTTTAATTTGAGGAAGGGCATCTTCCAATTGATTTATTTGCTTTTTAGTACGTAAAAACAACGGCATATCTTGCTTTAACTCAAGCCCAACTTTGTTGAATTCCGTAAACAAGGCTCTTCCCACCATCTTGACAAAAGCTTGTCTAATTTCGGTCGTAATCGTCGTAGCGCCTGAAGTGGCCACTTTAGGTGTAATCGAATTGATTTTTTCATTCACGGCAAATTTTAGTTCTGGTTTATGTGGATGATTCTTAAGAATACTCGAGATATCTGTTGAGAAATTTTTTGGAATGAGAATGCTTGCATAATATGACCCTTCTTTAAGACCTTCTTCCCCCGTTTCACGATCTACAAATTCCCAGCCTAGTTTACGGTTATGTTTTAACTTATTGATGACTTCATCACCAACGTGGATGGTCTTGCCTTGAATCTTTGCCCCTTGATCTTCATTTATCACAGCTACTTTTATCCCAGATGTATGACTATAAGGATCCCATAAGGCTTTTATATTAATCCAGGCATAGGCGGATGGAAGAAAGATCAGTCCAAGGACCAAGACTAATACCGAGGGCGTATGACACATTTTTAACCAATCTGATCGATAAATATGTAAAATCTTACTCATTATAGTCTCCTAACGTCTTTTAGACTGCATCAATTTCTTATCGTTAGGGTTTGAAAATCATGGATAAATATACAAGAAGAAAATTAAAAATAGCTTACCTTTTAATTGATAAACTATTTTTGAATTTCTTCTATTATAAATTTGTTGATTCACCTCCATCTACATGAGGAATCTGGCCTGTGACAAACCTAGAATCATCCGAAACTAAATATACATATGTAGTGGCAAGTTCGGCTTCCTAGAAAACTCCTATAATTGGAGCCTTTTGTTTATTCTTTTATTACTAATGGCTCTTGTCATATCATCCAATAAACAGAGAGTGTAAAATATTTTGTGTAAATGAATAAAACAATGAAAAAGGAAGACCTTTTCCTGGTAGTATAAAGTCACCACAACTCATCCATAGAAAAGAGGTCTTCCCTATGAACCAGTTTACAACAGAAATCGTCGATACCCCTTATCCTTTTTACGGTGTCAGAGCTTCGCTTGTTATACGAGATCTTTATCCCAACCAGCCTAAATCATGTTTATTTAAAACAGGAAATGTATTATGGAAAAGCAATCTGTTCATTTGAAGTATTAAAAAAGAAATTGGAAGAGTATATCAACTATTATAATAACAAGCGTATAATGCAAAAATTGGCAAGCATGAGTCCGGTTCAATACCGTATCCACACCAGCCAATTAGCTGCTTAATATAAAACTCTAACTTTTGTGGGTCACCACATACTTAGCGTGTTTTTGTTTGTAGATATTCATAGCAAATTTTATTAACTTCATTTACTTTGAAATGACATATCGTAGTTTACGTCTGTCGAAGTTTATTATTTAGTAGTTCAATGACTATTGAAGTTACTTTTAATAGAATTTAATGCCACAGTTTAGTGACTCTGAATTTTATGTCTATTCTTTACAAAAATCTACAAATTTTTTTGCTTGTATTAAGGACATGCCTGTTTGTTCTCTCACAAACTTCACCGCTTTAATTTCACCGACGGACTTTATTTTTTCTTTTACTAAGGCAATCAGTTCCTCAGTATATATTTTAGTATAATCCATTTTTTCCAACCTCCTCTAATCTATAATATCTTATACGAATACTTTAATCTTTTTGGTTTCAAATATAAATTAATACAACTTAAAATTCGTCATATGTAAAACAACAATACCTACGAAAACAAGCTTTTGTAAAAATCGCTTTGAGGTGCCTGTCACCACCCGAAGTTTGTCGAATAATGTCGAATTACTAGGTGACTATATTAGGAGGGCGAACTAATGAAGTCTTTTAAAATAATTAAAGGTGATATTACAACTGTTAAAGTTGACGCTATTGTCAATGCTGCAAATACATCGCTGCTTGGTGGTGGAGGAGTAGACGGTGCGATACATCGAGCTGCGGGACCAGAATTGTTAGATGAATGTCGAACTTTGAATGGATGTGCTACCGGTGAAGCGAAGATCACAAAAGGCTATAAACTGCCAGCGAAATTTGTCATTCATACTCCTGGACCTATTTGGCAAGGTGGCCATCATCATGAGACTAGATTACTAAGAAATTGTTATGAAAACTGCTTGGAACTGGCTGAAGAATATAAATGTCAGACAGTGGCTTTCCCTTCAATAAGTACGGGGATCTATCATTTCCCGCTGGATCAAGCTGCTAGCATTGCCGTCCGTTGTATTCACAAATTCCTTTCCCGATCAGAGCAAGTGAAACAGATAATCATGGTCTGTTTTGATGATCGAACAAAAGAGGCTTATGAAAAAGCCAATGCAGTGCGATAATTATATATACTTACTAGTAAAAATTTATTTGCTATAAATAGCTGGTGATGCCAAAAATCAACATAAATTTCTTCCCGATCTTTTCTCATCCGTTAATGCCTTCTTTTGAGCTAAGAATAATGACCGTTTTACTTATCCATAATCTAAACTAGTCAGAATGAAATTTAATAAGTCGAACGATACCTTTTTCCTCAAATTCCGTCCCATCCGATAACTCAGTTTCTGTTCTGACTAGCCACCTTTCACTATTCTAAAATCAATATATTTCATACATTCCACCTTCTTTTCATCCTCTAATCGTTTGCTATTTCATAAAGCAATACCGTCATATTATGGAGCGATGGAGCGATTAAGTTATTGTTTGATTCCTCCACCTGTTAAGCTGTTATTCTACTTCAACAACAAACGTATAAGAAGCATTTCCATTTGGCCAATCTGCCGTAATTTCGATAACATGTTTCCCGGTTTCATTTGGTAATGTTAATGCATTGTTCTTAACAGATAATTCGTGTCTTTGGTCATCACTAACCCATTCATAAGCGCTGAGCTTGGGTTTTGAATGATCTTTAACCTGGATAGATGCTGCCGTATGATGTTTGATTTTGACTCTCTTCATATGCCCGGCTATGTCATAAGGCCCGGATGAATCTGCTACTACGCCCGTTTATTGAACCATCCACCTGTTTCCCACTCATAAGTCCCCAAATTTGTTTTAATCGCTTCATGATTTACACTTACTGATAGTTCGGGAGGTTTTTTTTCATTTGTACAGCCAAAGATTATGAACATAAAAAAATTAAAGGCTGCTGCTTTGTTTTCAAGTTTGTAGTCCCCTTAAATTTAAATAATGCATGCTATTTCTTCCACTTTTATAATAAACTAATAACTTTTCCAAGAATCGAAACCCTTCTATTTTATTAATCTATTAAATACTTTTTGCCATTTAATATTTTTATATCCCATGTCAAGATAAAATTGATGCGCTTTTTCTCGAATACCATTAGAACGAACTCTAATCTCTGAATATCCATGTTCCATGGCCCAAGATTCGCATTTTTTCATTAACATCTTCCCAATACCTTGTCGTCTGTGTTTACAGTCTACAACTAATCCTCCGATTTCGGCAAAAACACCTTCTAACAAATGTTTCCCAAAAATATGTACCCATCCAGAAACCAGTCCATTTTGATTCTCATATACAAAAAGGGCTTGATCCCTTTTTTCTATAATGAATGACAATCGTTCCTTAATATCCGTTTCGGTTTCTGCATAGCCCAATTGTAAGCATAGATTCGTAAGATCTTTGACATCAGACATTTCTGCACTTCTAATCATTATCTAATTACTCCTTTCTATTCAAAGAATAGTAGATATCTATTCAACAACACTGATTCTGATACATTTTATCTTGTCATTGTCAAGCTATTGATGTATTATAAGAACAAATATTCCTTTGGTTTGGAGGATGACCATGTCAAAAAAAAGGCATACTCATTATTGATGTACAAAAGATCGTTCAGTATGGGTTATGATGTAACTCTTGTTAAAGATGCGCATAGCACTTGGGATACAGTAGAATTAACAGCACAACAAATCATTCACCATCATAACCAATTGTTACAATGGTTTGCTGAGACAAAAGATTCAAATGAAATAGATTTTTAAGAAGGGAGCTTAATTGCTGCCTTTTTTCTTCATTATCGATATTTTTCGTTTTTAATGCATCTCTTTTAATAATCAAAAGTAAAACACAGAATTGGTTTTTAGTTATACTTGTATGTATTAAAAGCCATCGAATCTTTTGATATACTCATAAAAAAAATTACAAAAAAGAGGTTATTAGCTTGATAGAAGTGGTGTTTCTTTATCTTATCATTTTGAATATTATTGGTTTATTTGTAATGTATCTAGACAAGTACAAAGCCAAACATAGACAGTATCGAATTAGTGAATCAAAATTGTGGTTAGTAGCTTTCTTTGGGGGAGCTCTCGGTTCTACTTTAGGTATGCACTTATTTAGGCACAAAACAAAGCATATCAATTTTAAATTAGGATTTCCAATCTTAGCGATTCTTCATATTGCGATTGTTTTTTTCCTATTTTTAGGCTGAAATGATTATCTGTTGGATGTCTCTCTAGATAGTCCATCATGCCAACCGGCGTCCCGATGTCTTCTAAAGTTATACTTTTGTCTTCCCGGTGTCATCTTTGCCATTAACCAGTCTCGTTGACCTGATATTTTAGCAAATCACGAAAAGGAAATTCATTCAAAATGTCGAAAATTATAGTTAATGGAAAACAGAATAAATACTTGTACAAAATCATCACAGAATGAGTTACGATGATTTTTTAAGTTGGTTAGTTTCAAGACTTGGAGGAATAAATGTCAAAAGAAAATAAAGAACTCCGTATTAGACCTATCGTTGAATCAGATTTACAAAGACTATGGGAGTTAGCATACAAAGAAGAATCACCCGAATGGAAAAAATGGGATGCACCTTACTATCCGCATCATGTATTAACACTCGAAGAATTTTTGGAAAATAAAGAGCAATACATCAGCCAGAATTCTCGTTGGGCAATAGATATTAATAACACGATTGAAGGAACGGTAAGTTACTATTGGGAACATAAACCCTCTTTATGGTTAGAGATGGGCATCTGTATATACAATCCCAACTATTGGAATGGTGGATATGGAACAAAAGCCTTAAAACGATGGATTGACCATTTGTTCCAAACCCTCCCCCTTGTTAGAGTAGGGTTTACCACTTGGTCTGGTAATCATCGCATGATGAAGTTAGGGAAAAAATTGGGTATGACTTTAGAAGCTCGGCTGAGAAAATGCCGATATTATAACGGAAAATACTATGATTCGATTCGAATGGGGCTGCTTCGTGAAGAATGGGAGGACATGAATGAATGCCTTTAAAGGAAGTTATCATTCTATCTACATGCAAAAAGGAAAGAAGCACAGAAACTTAATTCCACGCATCTTTCCTTTTGAAAATTAAAACCTTCACTTGTTAAGCCTCTTGGTTTTCAATCTCCTTCTTCAAATCCTTCATTCGTTTTTTGCCCCATTCAAACATCATCTCTACAATAGGGAGAATAGTCATTCCTAACTCTGTCATAGAGTACTCCACTTTTGGCGGGACTTCTGGGTAAACTTCGCGATGGACGATGCCATCTTCCATCAGTTCACGCAATTGATTAGTTAACATTTTATGGGAGATCTTTGGAAAAAGTCTTTGGAGATCACTAAATCGATGAGGACCCTCCACTCCTAAATGCCATAGAATAACCACTTTCCATTTTCCACTCAAGATCGATAATGTTAGTTCTTTTTCACAATTAAAATCGCCATTGATGATTTTCTCTTTAATTTCTTTACGAAGTGTATCTGTCAAAACGCCCCATCTCCTTTCAAAAGTTACTCTTTGGTAACCTCCTTACAAAAAAGTGCATTCTTCACAGAACGATAGACCAAGAGTAAACTTAGTTGTGTGATAAAAAATATCCAGGAGGTTATATAGATATGAGTAAAAAAGCATTACTAATTATCCCCCCAGAACGATTTAACGAAGATGAATTATTCAAACCAAAAGCAGCTTTAGAAGAAGCTGGTATTGATGTCACCATTGCTAGTACGAAAACAGGTGAAATCACTGGAGATTTCGAAGGGAAAGCAACAGCTGAGGTTGTATTTACTGATGTAAATCCAAGTGATTTCGATGTTATCTCAGTCATTGGTGGATCTGGTACAAACGATTACCTTTGGGGAAATGAAGAATTACTCAGCTTTATTAAAAAAGCCTACGATCAAAAAATTCTTGTATCTGGAATCTGTGCAGGATCTGTTACCGTTGCTAAAACAGGACTTCTCACTGACCGAGATGCAACATGCTACCCGGTTGATGTTCAAATAGATCAACTCAAAGCAAATAATGTAAAATATGTTGGTGGTCATGTTGTCGCTTCAGAAGATATCATCACAGGCGACGGCCCAGATGGTGCTGAAGAATTTGGTAAAAGTCTCGTTAAAGCCCTAAACTAAATCTAATCCTATACTTAAGAGCCTTAGAATTTTCTAGGGCTCTTTTATTATAGTCGATAGAAATTCAGCATACAAAGAAAGGGCTTGCTGAATCAAGGAAGGGCTTATAGTGAATGAATTTATAATCTTGTTCAAACAGTGGGGTTTTCATCACCCAGACAGATTGAAAACCTGAACTATTCGGTCTTTTACTCGGCAATTATCCTCTACCTAGGTAGGCTCGTTTTCACTTGAGGTTGGGGTCTTACTGCCCGTTAATACAGGATAAAAATTCAAATATGAAAAAGTTAAAAAGCCAATTCTCTTTAATCTCTAATTTTCAAATACATCCCACACGGTAATTATCCCCAACAATTCTTCCGCTGGATCACCATGTTCCGTGATAAGTAACGCACTAATGTAGTTATGATTGTGTCTTGTTGTTAAAAGTCCAGAAGCAGAATAGACATCCATATCCTGACTTATAAATAGATAATTAATTTGATCCTCTTCAACAGCCAGAATATCCTTTAATGTTGTCTCACTCAGTGAAATAATGTCCTCATGAACATTTTGAGAAAGCCACATGGCAATCCCGCTGTCTGTGACCATTCCTTTAAACTCTTGTTGGTCATAAACGGGGAATTGGGTAAATCCAGTATCCCGTATGGTTTCAAGCATCAAGGCAAGCGAATCATTGACATCGAAGGTCGTAACTGGCCATTGAAACTTTGGAATCACTTTCGGTGGTGAAATAAGTTCCGTGGCCACTCGTTTAATGTGCAAATAAAGATCGTCAATAGGCTCAGATGTAATTTCTTCAATATCTACTTTTCCTATATTAATAGCATTATATATTTTAGAAAAATATAATAGATCACTTTCAAAATAATTGATAATGGCATTAATTTGTTTTTTTGCTCGAATGGTCTCTGCAAAAGTTTGGTAATTTGGATCCTTTATGTAAGATTCAATTTGTTTAAATTGTTGGTTGAAATCTTCCATTGTGATGTCCATTTTAGGAATTCCCCTTTATGCTGCTAATCTAGTGTATTATTTAGAGGTGTAATTCACACTTACTAAGTAGGATTTATTATAAACGATGGTCTAAGAACGTGTCAATTCACTTTAAAATACTTTAAATTATCTCTATTAACAATTTATTAAAAAAGTCAAAAAGTGAAAGATTCCGTTAATTTGATTTCAAAAATTAAAATATATAACTTAAAACTTTTTATTTTGCATATTGATATTTAAGAAAAGCTTCAACTTAATTTTCTTAACTTTCAATCTAGGTTGACTTTTGTTTTTCGAGGTGTTAGACTCAGTTCAATCCAATTTTACAAAAACAACACGACGATAAGGAATAGTACATTTCCGATAGAATCCAAGAGAGCTGCTGGCTGGTGTAAAGCAGCATTCCAAGGAAATCGAACTCGCCTTTGAGTGCCTTACTGAAATTAATGAGTAGGTAAAGCTGGCAGTCAGCCATTATCTTGACGAGATATTTTCATATCTCACTAAGTGATCCTTATCATTATGATAAGGGTAATTAGAGTGGTACCACGGAAGTTAATCCAACCTTTCGTCTCTTAAAAATTATTTAAGAGGTGGAAGGTTTTTTATATTCCTAAATTTAATACACACCCTTAATAAACAAAGATAAAAGGTGGCGTTTTACATGAACTATCAAAAATATAGACCCTATAAAAAAATCAAAAAGGCAAACCGTAGATGGCCTGATAATGAAATTACAAAGGCGCCGATATGGTGCAGTGTGGATCTAAGAGATGGTAACCAAGCTTTAGAAACACCCATGAACCTTGAGCAGAAAATTAACTTTTTTAACTACTTAGTGAAATTAGGTTTTAAAGAAATTGAAGTAGGTTTCCCTGCTGCTTCCGATACAGAATACACGTTTACAAGAACGTTAATTGACAATAAGATGATTCCGAAAGATGTGACCATTCAAGTCTTAACTCAGCTTAGATCACATATCCTAGAGCGTACCTTCGCAAGTTTAGAAGGTGTGCATAAAGCGATTGTTCATCTCTATAATTCAGTTTCTACTATTCAACGTGACGTTGTCTTCCGAAAAAGTAAGGAAGAAATAAAAGCCCTTGCTGTCGATGGAGCTAGACAGGCAAAGAAACTAGCAAAAAAGTATGGAGAAGAACGCTTCATCTTCGAGTACAGCCCGGAAAGTTTTCCAGGAGCTGAAGTCGATTATGTTGTAGAGGTTTGTAACGCCGTTCTCGATGAACTCAAACCTACATCTGAAAATAAAGTCATTATTAATCTACCAAATACCGTTGAATTATGCACGGCTAACGTCTTTGCCGATCTTGTTGAATACATTTGTGATCATCTAAAATACAGAGAAAATGTCATTGTCAGCCTTCATTCACACAACGACCGTGGAACTGGCATTGCAGCTTCAGAACTTGGCTTAATGGCCGGTGCTGATCGAATCGAAGGTACGTTATTTGGTAATGGTGAACGAACAGGCAATATGGATATTGTTAATTTTGCTTTAAACTTGCTTACACAGGGTGTGGATCCACAGCTTGATTTTAGCAACATGGATGAAATGATCAAAGTCTATGAAGAATCAACGAAGATGAGTATTCACCCTAGACATCCCTATGCGGGAAAATTAGTTTTTACCGCCTTCTCAGGTTCGCACCAAGATGCAATTAATAAAGGCATGACCCATATGGAAAAAGAAAAGTTAAATTATTGGGATGTCCCTTACTTACCGATTGATCCGAAAGATGTTGGGCGAAATTATGACGCCATTATTCGGATTAACAGTCAATCGGGTAAAGGCGGCGTAAGCTACATCTTAAAAACACATTATGACCTTCAACTTCCAAAAGCCATGCAGCAAGACTTTGGTCCAATTATTACACAGATTTCTGATCAAGGTAACAAAGAACTCACACCTACGGAGATTTATCAGGCTTTCATAAATGAGTACGTTGATATCGAGTCACCGCTTCAATTGATTAACTATGTAGAACAAGTAGATGATGACCATCAATCGGCTGTTCGTGCTAACTTCATCTTTGAAGGAAAAAAAGTGGCTATTGCTGGACATGGAAATGGTGTCATTGACGCCTTCTGCAAAGGATTGAGTGACTTAGTTGGACAAAAAATTGATATTGCTAGCTATAATGAACATGCACTAGAAAATGGTTCAACATCAAAAGCGATAACCTATATCCAAATCCATACAGAACAAGGCACCTATTCTTATGGATCTGGTATATCACCGAGTGTTACCCGATCATCTTTGCAAGCGATTGTGAGTGCTACAAATCGTGTCTTGAAAAAAGCCGTTGTTATGCAATAAAAATATTTCATGATTTTCTAATATAAAAAGGAGATGGATCGTAATGGTAGAAATCAAATGTCCACATTGTGAAGTTGTAGGAAAAGAGCATATCGTATCAACGGAAAGTATAGAAAAATGCAAAAACGGAGATGCTTGGTTTCACATAGCCTATTGTGATAAGTGCGGTCATGTCTATGGTACATTTACAAAAACGGTTAAACATCCCTCTCATAATTTGTATCCGATATTCTAAATAAAAGAGTAAAATTAAGATACTATTTAGTACCCTTTTCCGAATTGGAGAAGGGGCTTTTTTTCAATCATTTATACCTTTCTAAGACATCAATAATTTCATATGATATGTTGACTGACGACAAAGGAGGTGTATATAGATGGGATACGAAGATAACTCTTATGATTCTAATAACAAAAACAGTTTTGCTTTAATCGTCGTTCTTTTCATTTTGTTAATCATTGTTGGTGCCTTTTACTTCTAAGCTTTGAGTCAACCTACCCCCCAATTAAAATCAATTATTGCCAACGTCTTTTAGGGTACCAACTTTTGGTGCCCCTTTTTCCTTTTTCCTCTAATTCAAGAATCACCATTGCTAAGGGAACCTCATACAATATTCAAAAAAATGGAGTTGAACAAAATGGTGCAATGGATTGATGTATCAACCTCTCAACATAAATTAAAACTCATGGACGATAATACTCTGATAAAAGAGTACCCAATTGCTGTTGGAAAAATATTAACGCCAACACCAATCGGTTCATATACCATAATCAACAAACAACCTAACCCAGGCGGACCATTTGGAGTGTTTTGGATGGGCTTATCGAAACCTCATTACGGGATTCATGGAACAAATAATCCAGCTTCAATCGGTAAGGATGTCTCTCTAGGTTGTATTAGAATGTATAATCAAGATGTTCTAGAACTATCAACGAGAGTTCCTATTGGGACAAAGGTTGAAATCCATAAATGACATGGTGTTCAAGCTCTTTTAAAAACAAACTCAAAATTGAGCTGTTTTAGATATTTTGGAACATTAATATTTATATTGTCCTCTCACTCTTTAACCCCTCCACCTAGTACCTTTTTTGTTACATTAAGTTTTAATCATCTTAAAGAGATTGACTAATACTCTGGTATGAATAGTTAAATTCTATTATCATCATTCAATTTGTAGTGTGACGCCATTTGGATCTAGGGACTTTTTCAATTCTATATGACTGAATGTGGCTCTTGTGATGGTTGTTTTGTTTCCAACTGTTGAAATGATCTGGGGGATATCTACTTCGAATAGATTCATTAGGAATTGCGAAAGATTAGATGATTTTGTGGCGATTTCTAACTTGTTTATTTTAGTAGGACTATTTACTGATTCTACAGCATCCTTATGAGTTTGGAGTTCAATTCGAAAACCAAAAGGCGTCCCGATAAAGGTTCTTCTTTCATTCACTTGTACATTTAGATTCATTTTACGTGCCTTGTTAATGATCTTTTGATTGTCGTTATCTGACACCAAAAAGCCAATATGATCAAACATAACTTTCTTTCCATAACCAAAGGTAATATTAATGGAACCCTTTTTCATTTCAATAATTCGAAAGATAATAGTCTTATTTCTAAATTCATCCCAGTTTTGTGGGGGATTAAATGTTTGAAAATTGCCGTGATATCTTCCAATTCTTTGAAAAACACGAAAACCATTAGCTTTGTAGAAAGCTTCAGTTTCTTCAACAAAAGGTGTCCAAAAATGATAGTGAAATAGCATTTCAAAAACCGCCTTTTTAGTTAATCATACATTAATCTTGCAGACGATTGAAATGGTAGACACTTAACTATAACTGTTCACTCTTTATGCTTAATAATCCGCACTAGAAGTTCATTATTCATTTCTTTTTAGCATAATTTTTCACGTTCTTTTGAAATAAAGCACTTATACAAAATAGAAATCCAATGACCAATGTAATGAGACTATAATGAAATTTGTCGTTAATCATATAGGCAATCGAACTTGCTATAAAAATAACTGATGCAATTGCTTTAAACGTTCTTTTTTGATTTGGTGACATTTCTACTCACTCCATTCTTTGTCCTTAATGGGATAGTCATTTTATTAATAGACTTATTTTACCATATGTATACTTGGTTCAATCTATTGATTTGTGACAGATTCATGGAGTAAACTTGTCTTCTTTTTGAATTTATCGCGTAAAGACCTGCTAATTGAACACTTTATATGAATGGACATCCACACTTTAGGTTAGATTGCATACATACGTCATACCTTAATTGCACTTCCTCACACCTCTATTGCATCACCTCAGCAGCGAATTGCACCACCTGACTACCTAATTGCACCACCTCAGCAGCGAATTGCACCACCTCAGCACCGAATTGCACCACTTCAGCAGCGAATTGCACCGCCTCAGCAGCGAATTGCACCGCCTCAGCAGCGAATTGCACCGCCTCATCAGCGAATTGCACCGCCTCAGCAGCGAATTGCACCGCCTCAGTATCGAATTGCACCGCCTCATCAGCGAATTGCACCACCTCAGCAGCGAATTGCACCACCTCAGCATCGAATTGCACCACCTCAGCAGCAAATTGCACCACTTCAGCACCGAATTGCATCACTTCAGCATCGAATTGCACCACTTCAGCAGCGAATTGCACCACCTGTCATCCTATTTGCACAACCGTATAGACTTCCTACTAAAACAAAAACTGTGCACCTCATATTAAAGGGTGCACAGTCCTACTTATATTATTTTTGCAATTCTACATCAGAGAAGTCAAAGTCATCATCAGTTAATGGCTCAATGTTTAATGGTACAACATAATCCCCTTTAGTTGAGAAGAAATCGTGATTGACTGTACTTGTATCAATTCCATTTAATACGATCTGGCTGACAGGATCATGTTCATAGCGATCATCTTTTCCAAGGTTTTGTAATGCTCGGTTGGCATTGTATTTAACATAATCATAAACGTCTTTTTCTAGATTGATTTTTTTATAGATTTTTTCTGTATATGTTTTTTCAAGTTCAAGCAGTTGATCAAGTAGCTTGTAAGTTTCTTTATCCGCTTGTTCTTGTTCAGCTACAGTTAAGTCTTCGTTGTATAGGCGCTGGGCTACCATTCCTGTGAAACTTCCGTGAATCGATTCATCTTGAATGATTTTGCGAATGATTTCTCCACTTGCAATCATGCGACCTTGTCCTGATAGATAAACTGGATAGAAGAAGCCGCTATAGAATGAGAAACTTTCAAGAAAGACGGAAGCAACCATCGCCATATATCGATCAAACGACGTCACTTTAGGTGCTAAAAGTTTATGATACCAATAAGAGATAAGACGATATTTTTCTTGGAGTTCTGGCTGCTCATCTACCCATACGCCAAGATAATAATCCGTTTTACTCGAGGGAATCAGAGTTGAGAAAATATGTGAATAACTTTTTGCGTGAACATGCTCCATCATGGCCATCCATGAAAAGACGGCTTGTTCATGCATATTATCGTGGTGGTATCCGATTAAAGGCATGCCTTCATCGCCTTGTTCACGGTCAAGACCCGTTAATCCAGACAGCACTTCAACATAAGTGGTTTGTTCATCTTCAAGCATGTTATCCCAATCAGACAAGTCACGGGATACTTTGAATGCTTCCTCTGTCCAGAATTGATTTAAGTTTTGTTTCCAGTAAATTTTTGCGACTTGATTCGCATTTGTATTCCAATTGATAGCTTTCATCTATTGTAACTCCCCTCACACTGAGCAAGACGTACATTCTTCAGGTGATAATAGTTGCGTTCTTGTGTAGTAAAGTGATTTCAACCCTTTTTTATGGGCATAAGCGTACAGACGGGCAAGTTCACGTGTACTCGTCATGCTATCGACATAAAGGATGGTCGAAATCCCTTGGTCGACATGCTGCTGCGCTTCAGCAATCAAATCAATCACACGGTATTGATTCGTTTGAAAAGCTGATTTATAGTACCACATCGTCTGTGGAGATAAGAAAGGCATTGGATAGAACGTTTCACTATTGCCATATTTTCTGCGTTCAATAATATTAACGACAGGCATCACGGAACTTGTTGCATTTTGAACATAGCTAATAGACTGTGTTGGTGCGATAGCCAAACGATAGGCATTGTATAAGCCATTTTCCTTTACTTCGTCACTAAGATTGTTCCAGTCTTCTGGTGTAGGAATGGCAATACCTTTAAATAGCTCTTTGACTTTCTCAGTTCGTGGAGCAAAAGATTCCACTCGATATTTATTAAAATATGTGCCATCCGCATAGCTTGATTTTTCAAAACCATCGAAGGGTTTACCACGTTCTTTGGCAATCTCCATCGATTTTTCGATCGAGTAATAATTAACAATAGAGAAGAAGGTTCTGACAAAATCACGGGCTTCTTCTGACTCATAAGCGATTTGATTTTTCGCTAGATAGCCATTAAGATTCATGGCGCCAAGTCCGACGGAGTGAAGTTCATTATTTGCTTTTCGAACACCTGGAGCATTTGTTATGTCCGTCATATCACTGACTTGAGTTAATGCATCGATACCATCGTGAATGGATTCTTGTAGCTTCCCGCTTTCCATAACATTAACGATATTTAATGAGCCAAGATTACAAGAAATGTCACGTCGTATGATATCCTCTACGCCATAATCATTAATCGTAGACGTTTCTTGAAGTTGAAAGATTTCAGTACAAAGATTGGACATTTTGACTTGTCCAAGGCTACTTAGAGCGTGGTTTTTATTTGCATTGTCTTTAAAGAAAATATAAGGATAACCTGATTGCATTTGCATTTGGGCAATAATATTTAAAAACTCGCGAGCGTCCGCACTTTTCTTTTTAACGGCATCGTTTTGTACCAATTCATCGTACATCTCTTCGATATCCATATCATCAAGATGACGTCCATAGGCTTTATACACCGTGTAGGGTGCGAACATATAAAATGGTTCACCTTTCTCCGCGAGTTCGAAAAATTTCCCAGGTACGATAAGACCAATTGATAAGGTCGACAAGCGGATGTCTTCGTCAGCATTCTCTTTCTTTGTATCTAGAAATTCAGGTGCATCCCAGTGGAAAATGTTTAAATAAGCTGCCCCGGCACCTGGACGTTGACCAAGCTGATCAGCATAGGAGAAACCTAGTTGCAATTTACGTGCAACAGGAACAACTCCCTTTGCCACACCTTCAACGCCTTTGATCGATTCTCCACGCGCACGAATTTTAGAAAGGTTGATAGCCACGCCTCCACCGATTTTTGAGAGTTGTTGGGCTGTGCTCTCTATGTAGTTAATCGAGTTTAAGGAGTCATCCACTTCAAGTAGAAAACAAGACACCAATTCACCACGACGGGCTTTACCTGCATTTAGAAAAGTAGGCGTTGCTGGTTGATAACGTTGTTCCATCATCGAACGTGTAAAGGCCTCAGCTTTCAAGGCATTTCCGCGTGCAAGATAGAGAGCGACAATCGCCACACGATCGGCATAATGCTCAAGATAACGCTTTTTATCGTCTGTTTTCATCGCATAATCACGATAGAATTTGCTTGCTGCCATGTACGATTGAAACTTAAAGTTAAAGCTATTAGCCAATTCGTGGATATGTTGAACTTGTTCTTCTGTATATTCAGCAAAAACATCATAATAAAAATGTTCATTAACTAAATAATGAATCCGTTCTAATACACTTGAAAATTTGACCATTTTTTGATCCACTTCAACCATAAAAGCTTCAATCGCTTCTTTATCCTTCTCAAGACGATAAAACCCGTCTTCTCCTCTTTGCATCATTTCATTATTTAATTCAATGTGCGACTTTGTCATTGCTTCGATCAAATGCGTTCACCCTTTCACGAAATGTCATTACGTCTTGAAGCGTTCCACCCAACTCGAACTTATACAGAATAGGCACGTTGTATTTTGCCGAAATAACATCAGCAGAGTGTGCAAAATTTGGTCCCCAATTGCGGTTTCCACTTGCAGCAACGGCTCTTATAAAGTGACCATTATAAGATAAAAATTCAGTTACCGATTCAGGGGGCTGGCCGAATCCTATCGTATTTGTCACTAATATAAAAGGTTCATCAATGTGGGATTGACGATCAATCGGTTGATGCTCTAATCCTACTTTGTTCAAAAATCGTTTGACGTTTCCCGTCATAGTTTCATAGAGAATAAGCATGAAACGGTCACCTTTTCCTTGCTAATATTTCAGATTCATTGTTTTTTAGAGAGAACACGTTAAAAGAAGTGAGGTTATCACTTTCCTTAGTGTTTTTACTTCTATGTCTTGTAGTACTGATATACCCGTTTCCCGAACCAAATACTACATCTTGTTGTTAATATTAAACTTACCACAATATATTGTATTATTCAAGATAAAAGCAACGATATAACATTATCATTAATCAGTTTTAAATTGGATTGATAAAGACTCTCGAAATGGTTAAAAAGAGCAGAATTTCGAATTACAAATGAGGGAAAAAAAAGAATTGGTTAGAATTAAGACCCAAGGTAAAATAATAACATTCTATAAGCGGTTAATCAAATCGTGATTCATCAAACACCGACAATTTTCTTCACAAAAAGTACATATATTATATCAAAAATCTACATAAAAAGTGATAAAGAATTTTTTAGGACAGTTATTTTTTTACTAGATTGACACTCTTTTAATACCCTATTGAGGCAATCAGGTAAACTCCCGTATGGCGATTGTAGAAGAATGTACGGAAATTATCGCTTTGAACGTTTCTAACTCACTATTATTAGAAGCTTTGATTAGAAATAGCCTGGCCATTAAAATAATCCATATGTGTCTCTATATTTCTATTATTAATTATAAAACAAGAAACTGTAAACATCATCCATAAATGGACGTCGTCTACAGTCTGGGACTAGTTGCCTAGTCTAGTGTAGACCGCAGACTTAAGTCCACGGTCTTGCAAAACTCTTGATTGCTTAATATGGGTTCTCTTACATTTAGGTCATCAAGATTTAGGGATAGGACGCTTTGTATACATTAACTTTTGTTTAAAGTATGCCTTTAGAGTACTTCACTAATTCCACTTTTATATCTCTCATTTCTCCACTAACTTTAATTTTCCCAAAGTAGGGTGCATTAATTTTTAAAATCAAACGGTCAAGAGTAGGTTTTTTATGCCCTTCATTAACAAAAGTATAAACATCCATTTGATACCAACTTTGGAGTTGTTCACCTTTGCCAGCACCATTAGTCATTGAAGTAATGAAATCCACTTTAAATGGACTAACAGTCATCTTCTTACCATATTGTTCATCAACAATTCTCTGGATATCAGGTTCTAGTAATGCAATTAAAAGCTTTTCTGAAGTTGTGTATTGGGATAAAGATTGCTCATTTGCATTTATTTCAGGTATATTTTCCTTAGCAAACGCTTTGGGATTACTAGAAAACATTAATAGTACAACAAAGAATAGCAAACAGGTCTTTTTCAATTATAAATCCACCTCTATTACTTATTTGTTATTAGTTTGTGAATAGCGTCTTCTTTTATTCAATATATTTCAAAAAAGTATCCACTCAATTCTCATTCAAATTGGGAAAATTTCACTTAAAAATGAGCGATAAAATAAATAACTAAACAGTCGTTTTTGTTATGAAATGAACCTTCACCCTATACCCTAAAAAGAACTAAATTTTTTAAGGCTCTTTGTCATATGTGGTAGTGGTTACCACAAGTGACGAAAGAGCCAAAATTCAACCCCCCCCTCACCACTTTTAAATAGATCGTGAGGGGTTATCGTTATTTAAACAGAATGACCATGTAGATCCGTGAGCGCCTACATAAAAAAAGGATTTTGCTTCATCAATTTGTCATTTTCAACCTAATTCAAAGAAAATCTCTAGGATTAGTTTAGATTCACCTTTGATTTTGCTATTATTAACTTATAACAAATTATTGAGAGGTGAAGGATATGAACGTATTAGAAGCCATCCAGAATAGAAGAGAAGTCACAAATTTTCAAGATAAGAAGATTCCGGAAGAAACATTGGAAAAGGTATTGGAAGCAGCATTTCTATCTCCATCAGGGAATCATTTGCCTTCTAGGGAATTTATACTAACCGTAAAGCGTGAGACGATGGATCAGTTAGTCCATACTACCCCGTTCGTCCCGTGGTTACGAGAGGCGGCCGCTGCGATTGTCGTGACAGGACGCCCTGAGATCAGTAAATATTGGCTACAAGATGCATCCATTGCTTGCGGGTTCATTTGGTTGTCCGCAGTAGAACAGGGATTAGGTGCTGCGTTTGGAGCGGTCTATCATTCGGAAGACCCGAATGAATCAAAAAAACGTGAAAGTTTTGTAAGAAAACAACTGTTAATTCTTGATGACCGAAGAATTGTAGCAATTATGGGATTAGGATATCCCAAAGGAGAACCAAAGCCAAAGAAACTTTTGTCAAGGAACGAAATCATTCGTTACGACCATTTTTAAAAAGTAAGCAACTAATTACAGTCGAACAATGATGCCTCTTTCATTTGCTCTTTTAATTGGCTATTTTTACAAAAAAAATGAGCAAGCTCTGATATGTGATTATCAGGCTTACTCTTCTAGAAATCTTGCTTTAATTATTATTTTTGAACATGTGTGATGCGATTTTTAATTTCTTCTAAGAGACTTGCTTTAAAGTCTTCATATGAGACAGTATTAGACGCTTTTTCGCCGTATTTACGGACATTAACAGCGTTATTCGCAATTTCGTCATCCCCAATAACAAGCATGTATGGGATTTTGTGTGTTTGGGCTTCACGAATTTTGTAGCCCAATTTTTCTGTACGGTCATCCACATGGACACGAACGCCTTGTGCCTTAAGATCGTTTTGTAATTTGTAGATATAATCTAAATGAACATCGGCAACTGGAATAAGTTCAACTTGCACCGGAGCAAGCCAAGTTGGGAAAGCCCCACCAAAGTGTTCGATCAAGATTCCAAAGAAACGATCAACTGATCCATAGATCGCGCGGTGGATAACCACTGGACGAACCTTTTCATTATTTTCATCGATATAGGAGAGATCGAACTTCTCTGGCATTTGGAAATCGAGCTGAATCGTTGCACATTGATGGCTACGTCTTAAGGCATCTTTGATATGGAAGTCGATTTTCGGTCCGTAGAAAGCACCATCGCCTTCGTTCAAATGAAATGGCATATTAAGATCCTTAAGTACTTGAGTCAGTGATGCTTCCGCTTGTTCCCAAAGCTCATCACTCCCCATTGAATCTTCTGGGCGCGTTGATAGTTCAACCGTATAATCAAATCCGAATGTGTTATAGATCTTATCAATTAACGTAAAGATCTTTTTGATCTCGTCTTCAATCTGATCAGGTCTTACAAAGAGGTGAGCATCATCTTGGGTGAACGTACGGACACGAAGCATCCCATTTAAAGCTCCGCTAAATTCATGACGGTGGACTTGACCAAATTCCGCCATGCGAATGGGAAGATCTCTGTATGAATGTAGCGTATTTTTAAAGACGAGCATATGTCCCGGACAGTTCATGGGTTTCAATGCAAAACTCGTTTGATCCACTTCAGAGAAGTACATGTTCTCATGGTAATGATCCCAGTGTCCTGATTGTTCCCATAAACGTTGATTCATCATAAGCGGCGTACGAACTTCCTCATAGTCGGCTTGACGTTGAAGTTCACGAGAGAAATTTTCTAGCTCTGTACGGATCACTTGACCGTTTGGAAGGTAGAAAGGCATCCCTGGAGCTTCCTCAGAGAACATAAACAATTCAAGTTGTTTTCCTAGTTTACGGTGATCTCTTTTCTTTGCTTCTTCAAGAAAATGTAGGTGTTCATCAAGTTCTTTTTTATTTAGAAAAGCGACGCCATAAATTCTTTGCAACATTTGGTTATCACTATTTCCACGCCAATAAGCACCAGACACACTCATTAATTTGAATGCTTTAATTTTACCTGTTGATGGGATGTGTGGGCCACGGCAAAGATCAAAAAAGTCTCCTTGTTCATAAATCGTGATAACTGCATCTTCTGGAAGATCGCGGATCAATTCTAATTTTAAATGATCGTTAATTTCTGTAAAGATCGCGATGGCTTCTTCTCGACTGACTTGTTTACGAACAATAGGGATGTTCTCATTGACGATTTTTTTCATTTCTTTTTCAATGGCAGGAAAATCTTCCTTCGTTAACGTATGTTCCATATCTACGTCATAGTAGAAGCCATTTTCAATGACTGGTCCAATGCCTAATTTAACATCAGGATAAAGTCGTTTTAAGGCTTGTGCAAGCAAGTGGGCACAACTATGACGCATCATCTCTAATCCCTCATCTGAATTCTGCGGCACAATTTCAATTGAGGCACTGGCTTCAATAGGACGATTTAAGTCGACTAAGTGTCCATCGATTTTACCTGCAACTGATTTTTTCTTTAAGCTTGGACTGATAGATTGGGCCACTTGTTCTGATGTAATGCCTTTATCATATTCACGAACTGAACCATCAGGGAAAGTTAATTGAATGTTTGACATCTTTTATTTCTCCTTTTTAAAAATAAAATTTCAAATTCGACTTTTGGCTTCGCTTACCAAGTCATTGAAACAATCGGACAGATTCGCCGTTATGCGGAAAAAATAAAAAACACCCGTCTCAATAAAGAGACGAGTGTTGTATACTCGTGGTTCCACCCTTGTTCCATCGCTCGTAGCGATAGCACTTTAATTGAGATAACGGCGTTCTGCCGTCAGCGACTACTGATCGTTCACCGCTGAAGTTCCAAGGTGGTAAGATATCTTTCCGTACTAGGAAGCTTTCACCTTTATCTTCCCTCTCTAAAAGTCGTGTAGGATACCTCATGTCCTTTTCCTAACTGATCAACATTATTTATATACACTTATTATAGAGACTTAAAAACAGAATAGCAAGGGGGAATCTATTGGTTATAGATATTAATATTCTTATTATTTTTTGACTCAGAATAAGTCACTACATAAAATCCATTTTCCTTTGACCATTCTGCACAATAGATATCATCTAACTTCTCATATCCCTCTTTCTTCAAACTTGATATTAACCATTCTTTATTTTTACCCTTTGTCTTCAATTCCGTTTCCTCTATTTCCCCTTCATCAACAAAAAGACTTGACGGTTCGGCAAATTTATCTCCATGTTTCATGACACTAAGTGTCCCGTTTGTTTCTAATAACGCATAACGAACTTCTTTTATTGAGAAGATCCCTTTACTACGCAGCATCTCACGGAATTGTTCAACTTCTAATAGATTTTTTCGGAAAGACTCTACGAGCAGTTGTCCATCCCAAACAAGAGGCGATGGAACACCGTTCAACACTCTTCTTGATTTATCATTTTTTTGTACAAGGATTTGAATAACATAAATCAGGACACCCCAAACAGCCAGAGACAATAACATATCAATGATACTAATTGAACTACTGTAAACCGCATTTCCTATTATTTCACTTAAGATAATGGCATATATGAAATCAAATGGAGTAACTTGTACCATTTCTTTTTTCCCTAGCAATCGAACAAGAATCAGTAATCCGATTAATCCCAAGAAAAGCTTTAAAGCAATTATTCCTATGCCCATGCCTCTCATCACCTTTCTAATTTGGTTCCTTACAGACCAATTCCCATGGCTTCTTTTAATAAAACAACCACATTTTTACAAAATAAAAACTCGTATCGTTTAGTTAATTAACTAACGATACGAGTTTGTTTTTTTGTTCTCTTATTACTGAATTAATAGTATAAAACTTTAGTGGCCACTAGCTGCCAATTTTTTATCCAGATAAAGATCAACGGCACACGCTGCTTTTCTTCCTTCTTGGATAGCCCAAACAATAAGGCTTGCTCCACGTCTAGCATCACCACAAGCAAAGACGCCATCTGTACTTGTTTGATACGTTTTGTTGTCTGCTTTTATGGTTCCACCGAGTTTTTCAACTCCCATGTCTTCAAAGACTGCATCTTCAACGCCTTCAAAACCAATGGCAATTAAAACCAAGTCGGCATCCCAAGTTCGCATTTCTGACTTTTCACCTTGTTTAAAGGTATCTGTTGTGAGAGAAACCACATGTCCATCTTCGTTGCCGATAAATGCGTTTGTTGCAACATAGTATTCACGAGGATCTCTTCCTAAGACTTCTTTTGCTTCTTCATAAGCATAATCTAAAGAGAAAATTCGTGGATTCTCAGGCCAAGGATTAGAAGTTGCCCGTTCTTTTGGAAGTTCACCATGTTTACCAAATTGAACAACACTTGTGCAACCTTGTCTAAGTGCTGTTGCAACACAATCCGCTCCTGTATCTCCACCGCCAATAACAATGACATTTTTGCCTTTTGCATTCAAGTCATCATCAAGGGTAAACGATGGATCAAGAAGATGTTTTGTGCTCGCTGTTAAATAAGACATAGCTGGATGAATCCCTTTAAGCTGTCTTCCTTCAATCGAAAGTTCACGATGTTTTCCAGCACCTGTTGCAAGTACAACCGCATCAAAGGTCTGATGCAATTCTTCCATTGTTACATCTTTTCCAACATTAACATTGGTTTTAAATTGGATACCTTCTGCTTGAAGCAGCTTAACACGACGTTCTACAGCATATTTTTCAATTTTCATATTTGGTATACCGTACATGAGTAGGCCGCCGATGCGGTCGTCACGTTCATATACAGTGACAGAATGTCCAATTTTGTTTAACTGGTCAGCTGCTGCTAAGCCAGCAGGACCAGACCCAATAACTGCAACGTGTTTTCCTGTGCGTCTAAGAGGAGGTTCAGGTTTAACCCAACCCTCATCGAACGCTTTATCAATAATTGCTTTTTCGATAGACTTAATTGATACCGGATCACTCACTAGACCTGCGGTACATGAACCTTCACACGGTGCTGGACAGGCTTTTGATGTGAATTCTGGGAAGTTGTTTGTTTTTATTAAACGTTGATAAGCTTCCTGCCATAAGCCTCGATAGACAAGGTCATTCCATTCAGGAATAAGATTGTATAATGGGCACCCACTCGTTGAGCGATTAATTTCCACACCCATTTGACAATACGGTGTCCCGCAGTCCATACACCTAGCCGCTTGATCTTTCAATTCTTGTTCTGGAAACGGTAGTTTATATTCATTCCAGTCATTAACACGTTCAGAGCCTTTTCTTTCTTTTTGTTTCTGTTTATCTATAGTTACAAAACCCATTAATTGCCCCACGGTAGTAATCCTCCTCCTTCAGTTTCACTGTCCCTTTACGCCGGTTGATAGTTTGGGTCTCCATGATCTACTGTGATGTGTCCACTTTTTTTTAGTTCAAAAGCTTTTTGAGCGGCTTCATCATGTGATAATCCTTGTGATTCAAGTTTCTTAATTGTCGACAACATGAGCTCATAATCACTCGGTATGATTTTCACAAACTGAGTAACAGATTCTTCCCAATGAAGAAGGATTTTTTCTGCTTTCGGACTTCCCGTATAATGAGCATATTTCTCTATGAGCTCTTTCACTTCTTTTTGTTCATCGAGATCAATAATGGTTTCAATATTCACCATTTCTTGGTTAACTTTATTTGCAATTTGGGAAATGTCCCCGGATTCATTGAATAGGTATGCCGTGCCACCTGACATTCCAGCAGCAAAGTTCTTTCCAATATGCCCAAGAACAATGGCTGTACCACCGGTCATGTATTCACAACCGTTGTCACCGATCCCTTCAATGACCACTTTGGCACCGCTATTTCGAACACAGAATCTTCCGCCTGCTGTTCCTCGAACGTAAGCTTCACCACTTGTCGCACCAAAGAAAGCCACATTCCCTATAATCGCTTGATTATCATCTGGGGTACCCTCATTTTCATTTGGTTTAATAATGAGTTTTCCTCCAGAAAGTCCTTTACCGACATAGTCGTTGGCATCTCCGGTAAGTGTCATGGTGATCCCTTTTGGTACAAATGCACCAAAGCTTTGACCTGCATAACCATTGAATTGGAGTTCTAGTGCATCCTCTTCAAATCCTACACCATTTGTAGATGTCGTAACCGTATAGCCAAGTGTTGTTCCTGCAGAACGATCAGAGTTTTTAATATTAAAGTTAAATTGTCCTGTTTCCCCACGCTCAACAACCGCTTTTGTTTGAGGCAATACCTCACGGAAATCAAATGTTTTATCTAATTCGTGATTTTGAGGTGTAGTAAAGTTACACTTCTCGCCTTGTTCAGCTGTTTGAACTAACATTTTTGATAGATCTAAGTGGCTCGCTTTTGAATGATTTTGTACGCTATCTCTGACTTTTAACAATTCAGCGTGTCCAACGACTTCTTCTAATGAACGAAATCCATTTTGAGATAAGGTTTCACGAATGTCTTCAGCAATAAAATGCATATAGTTGACAATGTGATCAGGGCTTCCCGTGAAATTCTTACGCAATTCGGGATTTTGTGTCGCAATCCCCACTGGACATGTATCTAAGTGACATGCTCTCATCATGACACAGCCCAATATAGCAAGTGGAGCCGTTGCGAAACCAAACTCTTCCGCACCAAGACAAGCAGCTACTATAACATCTTTACCTGACATTAATTTACCGTCAACTTCTAACGATACGCGATTACGAAGACCATTTAACAGTAAAGTCTGATGTGCTTCAGCTAGACCGATTTCCCAAGGAATTCCGGCATGAGCAATACTCGATTTTGAAGCTGCTCCTGTTCCGCCATCATGACCACTGATTAAGATGACATCAGCTAACCCTTTAGCTACTCCAGCTGCAATGGTTCCAACGCCTGCTTTTGCTACAAGCTTCACACTGATTCGAGCCGTTGGATTTGCACGTTTCAAGTCATAAATAAGTTGAGCTAAGTCTTCGATCGAATAAATATCATGGTGTGGAGGAGGTGAAATTAATCCAACGCCAGGCGTAGCACCACGGACTTCGGCAATCCAAGGATAGACCTTGTGTGCTGGTAATTGACCGCCTTCACCAGGTTTTGCGCCTTGTGCCATTTTGATTTGAATTTCATTAGCTTCGGATAAATAATGGCTCGTTACGCCAAACCGGCCTGATGCCACCTGTTTGATTGCACTTCTTCTATTATCACCATTCGAATCTAGTGTAAAGCGTTCAACTTCTTCTCCGCCTTCACCACTATTACTCTTACCGCCGATTCGGTTCATGGCAATGGCTAATGCTTCATGTGCTTCCTTACTAATCGATCCATAAGACATCGCACCTGTTTTAAATCGTTTAAATATCGATTCAACTGGCTCTACTTCGTCTAATGGTACAGGCTGACGATTACTTTTAATTTCTAAAAGACTTCTAATCGTTGAGTAAGGTGAATCATCTACTAACGTTTTATATTCTTGGTATAATCCATAGTCATTTTTACGTGCTGCTTGTTGAAGCTTGTAAATAGCCATTGGGTTAAATTTATGAAACTCGCCTTCTTGACGCCATTGAAGATCACTCCCTGGATCAAGAGGGGATACACGCTTAGATACCCATTCTTTCGTAGCAGTGGTATGGCGTTTCAAGGTTTCATCTGCAATTTCTTCAAGGCCGATCCCATCAATTTGAGAAAATGTTCCTGTAAAGTATTGATCGATGACTTCTTTTGAAAGACCAAGTGCTTCAAATGTTTGGGCCCCGCGATAACTTTGGATGGCCGATATTCCAACCTTAGACATTACTTTAACAATACCGCCAACGAGGGCTTTAATATATTTCTGACTTGCTTCAGCTTCTGATTTATTTAGGTGTCCATCCTTAATCAAATCTTTGATTGCTTCAAAAGCCATATATGGATAAATGGCATCAGCACCAAATCCAAGTAAAGCAGACATATGATGACTATCTCTAGGTTCAGCTGAATCAACAACGATACTAGCAGACGTCCTTAAGCCTTTTTTGATGAGGTCATGGTGAAGCCCGCTAACAGCAAGAAGCGATGGGATTGGGGCATGCTCAGCATCCACATCACGATCAGACAGAATGATCAATTGATGTCCGTTTTGAATGGCAGCTTCTGCTTCTTGGAATAAGGCATCCAAAGCTTGTTTTAATCCGGCTTTTCCATCATTTACATTAAATGTTAAACTTAATGTCGCTACAGGTAGTAAGCCATTTTGAATCGTTTCAAATTGACTTTCATCCAATATTGGATGTTCTAACTTAATTTGTTTCGTATCACTGTTTGTCGGTTCCAAAATATTTGGCTGCTTACCTAACCATGTCACTTTGGAAATAACATGTTCTTCACGAATCGCATCAATTGGTGGATTCGTAACTTGAGAAAACCATTGTTTAAAATAGTTAAAAAGTAATTGTGGACGTTCCGACAAAACCGCAAGTGGTGCGTCGTATCCCATTGATCCAACAGGTTCTTTTCCTGTTTCCGACATCACTTGAATCCCTTTAACAACTTCTTCGTACGTATAGCCATTCACTTTTTGTAGATAAAGTCGATCTAATCGATCACGATAAGATGTCGACTGATGTTTATCTAATGAAGATTTCACAAAAGTTATCGACTTTTCTAATAACTTAGCGTATTCGTTTGTCTCGCTTATCTCTTTTTTCAACTGGTCGCTTGGAATGATTTGGCCTTTTTCCGTATCAACAAGAAGAACATGACCTGGTTTTAAATGACGCTTTTCCTTGATTTGTGAAGGATCAAGGTCCACCACACCGACTTCTGATGAATAGATTAATCGGTCATCATGTGTGACATAATAACGTGCAGGTCTTAATCCATTACGGTCCATAATCGCTCCTGCTTGTTTTCCATTTGAGAATCCAAGTGCCATTGGTCCATCCCATGGCTCCATAAAGCGACTGTTATATTCGTAGAATGCTTTCAATGAATCTGGCATATCTTGGTCTTTTTCCCATGGTTCAGGAACCATGAGCATAATAGCATGAGCTAAAGGAACACCATTCATTGTTAAAAATTCTAATACATTATCAAATATTGCCGAGTCACTGCCGTCACGGTCAATAATTTGGTTACTATAGTCTTTATCTAATGTTTTTGCACGCGCATTAAACCAGTTTGCATTTCCACGTATCGTATTAATTTCACCATTATGAACGATCATACGGTTTGGGTGAGCACGTTCCCAACTTGGGAACGTATTCGTACTAAATCTTGAATGGACAAGAGCGATAGCTGAAACAAACTGCTCATCCTTAAGATCTGTGTAATAACCAGACACTTCTTCAGCACAAAGCATCCCTTTAAATACGATGGTCTTACTAGATAAACTAGCGATGTAAAGTTCTTTTCCTATACGTTGTTCAAGTGTTTTTCTCAATGTATAAAGTTGATAGTCTAAACTATCAGAAAGCTGATCGTTACCACCAACAAATAATTGAACAATATGAGGAGCCTCTTGTCTAGCTATAGGTTCTATAGATTCAGCTAAAACTGGCACTTCACGGATGCCGTAAAACGTATAGTTCTTTTCTTTAATAATATTTTTAACAGTTTCTATAATATTCTGACGTTTTGAATGATCTTGTGGTAAGAATAACATACCAACGCCATATTGACCTGCTTCTGGAAGTGAGAACGAGCATACAGAGTTAAAAAAGTCATGTGGAATCTGAACTAAAAGTCCAGCTCCATCTCCCGTTCCATCACTGCCTTTACCGGCACGGTGATCAAGTCTTGCTAACATTTCAAGTGCCGTTTTCACGATGTCATGTGAGGGTCTGCCTTTGATATCAGCGTAAAGACCTATACCACAAGCGTCATGTTCAAATTCCGATTGATATAGCCCGTTTTGTCTTAAAAGATCCTTCATTACAGCATCCTTCCTTCTGTCGTATATTTAAGAAAATCTCTACCTTCGTAAGTTAATGGAATTGCAAAACAGATAAGTGGATTTTACGCTCGCCTCTTCTTATATGTTTAAGACTGCGAATCCTTTTTTAAAAGCCATTGTTTTTATTTATATATATGGTCCACTTATATAAATTTGTCCTGTTTTTTCCGAAAAGTATGGTAATTAGATTTTACTCTTTATTCATTTATCTATACAATATATAGTTAAGAATGAATTGTTCTCAATATTAGAACGTTAGGGTGACGACAAAATGGAATTTAGACAAATTCTTTATTTTATAGAGGTAGCTAAGCGTGAACATGTCACGAAAACAGCTGAAGCTCTTCATGTTGCGCAATCAGCGATTAGCAGGCAGATTTCGTTACTGGAAGCAGAACTTGGCGTTTCATTATTTACTCGTGAAGGTCGAAATGTAAAGTTAACTCACATGGGGAGACTATTTTTGAAGCATGCTGAACGAGGATTGAAAGAGTTTGATAAAGCTAAACAAAAAATCCAGGAACACCTTAATCCTGAAATTGGAAAAATCCATCTCGGCTTGTCAACAAGTTTAGCCATTCACACTTTGCCGATCGTCCTTTCACAATTTAATATGGATCATCCAACCATTCAGTTTCAGCTGCACCAAGGGACTCTTTCTTACCTCACTCAATTAATTGAAAATGATGGTATAGATATCGCCTTTGCCTCTCCTCTTCCAAAGGAACATTCTCTTGTTGATAGCCATGTTTTATTTAAGGAAAAAATGGTAGCTGTTCTTCATTCCGAACATCATCTAGCCAATCAAACATCTATATTATTAAACCAACTCGCTGAGGAGCGATTTATTACCTTTCGACGTGGAATGGCTTTGCAAGAGTTATTTCGTGATGCGTGCCAGCAAGCTGGATTTAACCCGAGCATTTCATTTGAGGGTGAGGATATGGATACAATCAAACAACTTGTTTCAGCTGGATTTGGTGTGGCTATATTACCGGAAAATACGGTGACTTATAATTTGCCTCCAGACGTGGTCACTGTTTCCCTCGAGGATCCTAAAGTGGTTCGTACTGTCGGTCTTTTAATGCCCAAATCGAGAGAACTTGCGCCTTCCGAACAGCTTTTCTTTAACTTTGTTATTGAGTTCTATGAGCGTTTCACTTGATTTAAACACGCATTAAAAGTAAAAGCCACTCTAAAATTAGAGTGGCTTTTATTATTTCATGGAAATGTACGTCATGTAAATGGTAGATTTAAGTATTCTTATTTAAATTCTGGATGTTGTTTTTGTTTACTTTTGGCTGCTTCATTTACTTGTTCATCGGCGTGATAAGATGAGCGGACAAGAGGACCTGCCTCACAATGACGGAAGCCTTTTGCTAGAGCTATTTCTTTTAGCTCTGCAAATTCATCTGGGTGATAGTAGCGAACCACATCAAGATGTTTTCGTGTTGGCTGGAGATATTGCCCGATCGTTAATATATCTACGTTATGCTTAAGAAGATCGTCCATCGCTTCCATTAATTCTTCTTTGGTTTCACCAAGACCAACCATAATACTAGACTTCGTTGGCGTATTTGGGCTCAATTCCTTAACACGCTTTAATAAATTTAGAGAGCGGTCATAGGTCGCAATCGCACGAACACGCTTCGTCAAACGACGGACTGTTTCAATATTATGATTAAAAATATCTGGTTTAGCATCCATTAGGGTTGTTAAACTTTCGTCGTCGCCTTTCATATCTGAAGGTAGTACTTCAATCGTACAGAAAGGTACTTTTCGGCGTATCGCTCTAACCGTTTCTGCAAAAACACCTGCCCCACCATCATTTAAGTCATCACGTGCAACAGCCGTAACCACCACGTGGCGCAATTGCATTTGCTCTACGGAAGTTGCCACGCGTTCAGGTTCAAGTAAGTCAAGTTCAGTCGGACGACCCGTCTTCACCGCACAAAAACGGCATCCCCGGGTACAAGTATCACCAAGTATCATAAATGTCGCTGTTTTACGTTCAGCCCAGCATTCATGAATATTCGGACATCGTGCTTCTTCGCATACGGTGTGTAAATTACGACTACGCATCATTTTCTTTAAGCCTGTATATTCTTTGTTTGTATTTAATTTTATTTTTAACCAATCAGGTTTTCTAAGGACTTCTTTTTCTTTTTTAGCCATGTCTTCACTTCCTTTTAGCGGGTATAGTTCCAGGCATCTGTCTTATATTTGTTATCAGCGAGATCTTCAATTTTTTCTAACTGTTCTTTAGTTAATTTATAGGGTTGTAATTGAATATGTAAGCCATCCTCGAACCCACGGTAAAAGGCTGATTTCACTTCATCCAATGTCACCTTTTTATCCATCAGGTGGTTGATCGCAATCGCTTTATCTTTAAACGTGCGTTTCGCTCGTTCTTTGACTCGATCATTTGGGTAAAGAAAGCATGAAAAGAGTTCATTTTCGTTAATGGAGAGCGGAATAGATCCATGCTGCAAGATGACCCCTTTTTGACGTGTTTGGGCACTGCCTGCGGCTTTCCTGCCATCAACAATAAGTTCATACCATGATGGCTCTTCAAAACATACTGCGGAAGACGTTTGGCCTGTTTTCCCTTCAGGAATAGCAAAGTCAGCCTGTAAGCCGAGATTTCTAAATCCCTTAAGTAATCCTTCAGAAATGACACGATAAGCTTGCGTTACAGACTTAGGCATCTCTGGATGGTCTTCTGAAACAATCACACTATAAGTTAATTCATCATCATGTAAGACAGCTCTTCCACCCGTAGGACGCCGCACAAGCCTAAATCCATTCTGCTCTACCGCTTCCTTGTCTATCCGTTTTTCTACTTTTTGAAAATAACCGACCGATAAGCCAGGTGGATTCCATCCATAAAATCGGATGATAGGAGGCAATTCACCTTTACTATGCCATTCTAACAAGCATTCATCCATAGCCATATTATATTCGGGTGTATTTATTCCTGAGTCAATAAATGCCCATGTCTCGCGACTCATTCATTCCTCCCCCTTCTTATATATATCTATTAATCTTATGTATATTGTATGCGAAATCAAAAAGAATTAAAGCGCTTTATTAAGTTACATTCTATCGTTGTTAGACTTAAAAATCAAATGTTAATGGAAACAATCCACCTATTACTCTTGAAATTTTTATAAAAAGAGAGATTAAGGGAGGAATATGAACACATTTCTTCTTAATCTCATTCTTTAGTTTAGATTGTTGTATGTGTCATTTCTTGTAGGTTGAATGAGCAAGCCCGGTTCGTAAAATCTGAATGGTACGCCGAGCGGCACGTTCTAAGTAACGAGGCGCTTCTTTCATGGCATGGTCAAGAGTCGTTACTTCATCGATAATAGGTATTATTGATGAAATACCTTCTTTGTATGCTTCTGATAAATCCCCTTCTGCTTGTCCTGTAAAGACAAAGACAGGGACATGATATTTTTTAGCGATCCTGCTTACACCAATTGGTACCTTTCCGTATAAAGATTGCGAGTCGATTTTTCCTTCTCCAGTAATGACGAGATCAGCCTTTGATATCTTTTCTTCTAAGTTGGCTTTCTGACAAATAAGATCAAAACCGCTTCGAAAGGTACCTCCAAAGAAGGCATACAAAGCAAAACCAAGTCCTCCAGCCGCACCGGCACCTAAAGTTTCTGATTCGTCGCGTCCGAGTGTTTCCTTCACTAGACGTTGATAATGATCCATGGCTTGATCAAAAGATTCCCTATGTTGGCTTTTTAAGCCCTTTTGAGCACCAAAGACGTAAACCGCTCCTTTTGGTCCGACTAACGGATTTGTTACATCAGAAGCAATAAACAAATGTTTGTCTTTAAGTCGCCTATCCATACGATCTATATTAATAGAAGAAATTTTTTCCAAGTGGATATCTCCTAAAGGAAGTGCCGTACCATCTTCAAGGTAAAAAACAACACCTAATGCTTGAAGAAAGCCAACACCACCATCGATCGTTGCACTACCACCTAATCCAATAATGATGTCTGTGGCACCTTGATCAAGGGCATCTTTAACTAATTGGCCTGTTCCATACGTTGACGTTCGATACGGGTCACGCTCTTCATCAACGAGGAGCGGAAGTCCAGATGCCGCAGCCGTTTCAATAATAGCTAACTTAGACTCTTCTATCCAACCGTAATCTGCCTGTATTGGACGATGAAGGGGGTCTAGAACCTCGACTCTCTTACGAACTCCACCTAAAATATGTAGAAAAGCATCAACTGTTCCTTCGCCACCATCAGCCAGCGGCAACATGACAACATCTTCTATATTTTGCTGCTTACATACAGTCTCAATCACTTTACCGCCCTCGATGCTCGATAGCGATCCCTTAAACGAATCAATAGCAATAACGACTTTCATCGATTTCCCTCCAATAACGGTTACTTTTGGTATTACCCGATAGACATTTCCTTTTCATTGTACTCTTATTTTGAACGTGATAGGATATAGTTTACAGAACACATTGATTAGTCCGATCAGCGATTTCAGATTGACACTTAAGGGAGGCGATTTGTAATGGACGAAAAAAACAAAAGTAAATTTGATATCTATCTTATAGCCACACTTCAGTGGACCTTGAATACCCTCTTAATTATTTTATCCGTTATTTTAGCTATTTCCCTTATTAAAGAAACATTTAATTTTATTCATTATTTATTTATAGACGAAAATCAATCCTACTACTATTTACTAGAAGGGATCTTGGTTTACTTTCTCTATTTCGAATTCATTGCCCTTATCGTTAAATACTTTCAGGCAAAATACCATTTTCCACTGCGATATTTTATTTATATAGGCATAACGGCGATTATAAGACTGATTGTAGTCGACCATGAAAATCCCATCGACACCCTTATTTATACAGGAGCCATCCTCGTCCTCGTTGTGGCCTTATTCCTTGCCAATACTAAACTACTTAAACGTGAATAGAAATCCTCTGTTCGTAAAATAGTTAGAGTGCTTGTTCAAAAAGGCGACAAATTAAAAGCAAGAAGGTCAAGGCGGCGCCGTTTTGAGGCATTCCACAGGATGTGGTAGCTTCAACGCCAGCCACAGGACGTGAGCGATTTTAGTTGAAGATCTTCTTATTTTTACTACATGAGGACCGGCCTTCCACAGGATGTGGTGGCTTCAACGCCAGCCACAGGACGTGAGCGGCTTTAGTTGAAGATCCTCTTGGCGGGCGCCCGAGATTCGCAGCTTATCATTTGGTGACTTTTTGAACTTCCTCTTATAATTCCCTCATTAGACATGGGGGTTTTCTTTATTAACCTTTTCTCTTCAACTTTTTAATATGATATAATAATTTATTAACACTTTTTATTAAACTGTCTAATCTGTCATACATCAGGTGTGATGACACTTTTTTAAAGGAGTTCCTATGACAACACATATTCAAATGACTTTCGTTCCAAATGCAAATCAAGATCAACGTTTTTTCATGTTTTTAACTGATGAAGAAGATAACATTGCGACCAATTTTCGATTACTTAATGTCATTGAATATCATCCATTATTGAATGAGTCTCTTAATAACTATACTCAAGAAGCTGATTTATCCATTCAGTTAAATCAAAGGAATCAAACAGTTCATGGCTGTTATGTTCCCATGGATTCCGTATTCAACTTGATGATAGATCCTCGAATAAACCAACAAGTGCCCCCTTTCCGTTTGGGGTCAACCTTATTATTTCTAAAAGAAATCTCTGCTGCTTTGCACATTTTAGCCGAAAATGGACAGTTTTTTCCCTTTATGTATCACGTAGACAAATATGAAGAAACTTATTATTTTAGTCATTGGCTACCTAATATGAAACTCATAATTGAAAGTAAGTTACTAGAAAAATGGAAACAAGAACTGCCAAATTTAGTCTTAACGCTTGGAACAGAGTGGAACACAGACCAAGGGTTGAACCTACTCATAACCCTTTGGATGGATCATCTCGTTCGGAGCCAGATTCATGTTTCCAATTTACCTTTTTTAGATAACTGGTCTCAATTTGATCATGAGACTCCTTTAGCTCACTGGTACGAAAATTTAAGTCATTTCAATGACAGACCCTTTTTTATTGCCAATCATGAGAGTGATGTAAGAAAACTGGAGCAATATGAACACGATATACATGATTGGACAGAAGATTTACTTCATGCCCAGTCACCTGACATGATTCATGATCTTATTTCTTTTCGTTCTTATTATATTGAGCCTAAATATACGCCTGAAAAGATCGAACTCCATTTAGATCCGATGAATCCTGATCAACCTTTTCATTCTGAAACACGTTGGTCTTGTCAGATTATGATTTCCGGATATCAACAGAATGAGCGAAAAAAGATAAGTATCATCGACTTTATAAATAAAAGTCATCAAGCCTTAGAATGGTTTGGATCCAAATTATATCGAGTATCAGATCTCATTCCATATTCCTTATTTAATATTCACCAAACAACGTCAAGTTCTATTGTGGTATCGCCGGATGAAGTGATTCAACTCTATCAAGGAACATCCTTCCTTTTAAGTCATGATATCGCTATTCACTTACCCGAATGGCTTAATATAACCGAATCGAATTCTGATATAGATGTTCAGTTGGAACTGGAAGCTGGAGATTCATTATTTGGCCTCTCATCTTTAATCAATTACAATTGGCGCATATCAGTTGGAAACATTAATTTAACGGCTGCTGAATTCAAACAACTTGTAAAACAAAAACAACCCTTTATTAAGCGAGGAAATGAATGGATCCATCTTCCTCTAGATAAATTGATCAATGCTTATGATTCATTTGATGAAACGAGTTCTGTTCTAGGACAACAACCAAAGTTGGCAGATGCTTTAAGACTTCAAACGATCGCTAAGCGAAAATCAAAGAAAAACCCAATGTCGATTAATACGACTCAAAGTTTGGATGAGTACTTCGCTGGATTACTGAAGAAACCAAACAAAAACATACCTATACCCAAGGGGTTTACTGGAAAACTTCGTCCTTATCAAAAGAGGGGGTATACTTGGCTTTCGAATCTGCGTGATAAACAAGTAGGTGGGTGTCTAGCCGATGACATGGGGTTAGGTAAAACCATTCAAGCCATTTCTTATATCACTCATACTCTTGAATTGAAACAAAAGGACCATAATACAACCTTAATCATTTGTCCGACGTCTCTTCTTGCCAACTGGAAGCGAGAATTTCAAAACTTCGCACCTGACTTGACGATTTACGTCCACCATGGCCCCAATCGTTATCCTGCCAAATCGATTGATCGTTATTTGAAAGATGTCGATGTTTTGATCACGAGCTATACCATTTTTACACGTGAAAGTGAAGAACTTGAACACTACACTTGGGCAAGTGTTATTTTAGATGAAGGCCAAGCTATCAAAAATCCCAATACAAAAAAAAGCCGCGCCATGCGTCGTATAAAAGCAGACCATCGGATTATATTAACTGGAACACCAATGGAAAATAGATTAGAGGAATTGTGGTCAATCATGGAATTCTTGAACCCTGGTTACCTTGGGCCTCTGCAAAAGTTTCGTGAAGCTTTTGTTCGCCCAATCGAAAAACGTCAAGACAAACAGAAATCAAAAATGCTAACAAAAATGATTCAGCCGTTCCTACTAAGACGAGAAAAAACCGACCAATCCATTATTCAAGACTTGCCTGATAAAATTGAAACGAAGGAAACGTGCCTTTTAAATAAAACTCAAGCCTCTTTATACCAATCCATTGTCGATGAACTGGCTCATCGAGTCATAACGACAGAAGGGATTGAGAGAAAAGGTCTCATCTTGTCTACATTAACGAAACTTAAGCAAGTTTGCGACCATCCACTTCTTCTATCTAATGAAGATCTAAATCTAGATGAGTCAGGTAAAATAAAACGATTTCTAGACATTCTTGAGCCAATTTTTGAACACCGTGAAAAAACACTTGTTTTTACGCAATACGTTCGAATGGGTCATATCTTAGAAAATTGCATTAAGAAACATTACTCGGATGCAACGGTCCTTTTCTTGCATGGAAGTCTTACAGCAGAAAAACGTCAGGCTTTAATTGAGTCATTTCGTTCAGATCAATCCGGTAAAACTGTCTTTATCTTATCCTTAAAAGCTGGCGGTGTAGGACTTAACTTGACAGAAGCCACCCATGTTATCCACTTTGATCGATGGTGGAACCCAGCCGTAGAAGAACAAGCCACGGATCGTGCTTATCGAATTGGTCAACATAAAAATGTTCATGTCTATAAATTAATGTGTGAAGGGACACTCGAACAACGGATTGATGAGCTTATCGAGAAAAAGAAAAATCTGACCAATCAAATCATTGGTAATGGTGAAGGCTGGTTGACGGAACTTGATGATAAAGAAATTTACGAGCTTGTTCGTTTAAGAGAGAGGGTATTCTGATGCGAGATGGATTATTAGTAAAAGATGCACAACTAAAGGATTGGCTAGACGAATTCTTCAGTTATACGCATCATTTGCGTCTAAATAGAGGAAAGGATTTGTTCCGCAGGCACGCCGTTAACCAATTTCATATCCATGAAGATGGTTTTACGGCAGAGGTTGAGGGAACCAGGCCAAAGCCCTATCATGTCGAAGCTACATTTGATCCTGAAATGGCAGGCGATTTACCGGATCCAGCGGAAATTTGGTTAAACTGCACTTGTCCAGATAACACCGAACTATGCAAACATGCGATCTGTGCAACAATCTATTGGATCACACGATTGGATCGTGCTCGTCTTCCTCTTGGACATGATCTACAAGAGCAGCAAATTTTTGACCTACTTAAGACTAATGAGACAACAACGATTCCTGACGCCCCAAGTCTTGAGAAATTAAATCAACTTAGCAGACGATCTTTGCCTGCTTATTTACAATTTAAACCTCAACACTTTTGGAATCTTAAACCAAATCTCGATCGACTTATGGAACGAAATTATAGTCTTATACAAGAACGAATGACAAAAGAAAGGAAACGATTTAGATAAATCATTGCGCAGTATCCAAAAAAAGTGTACGGAGTTAACCGTACACCTTTTTTGGTCTTGAATGCTTTGCAATAGTGCTAAAGTAAGGTAAGCGATCTAAATCGACGTTTCCCCCACTTACAACTAAACCAATATGTTGACCAATATGCTGTATCTTCCCTGAAAGAACCGCCGCAATAGCTGCCGCACCAGCTCCTTCAACAAACATTTTTTGTCTCTCTAACATCAAAATAATGGTTGAAGCAATTTCTTCATCTGATACGGTTACGATTTCATCAACACAGCATCTTATAATTGGGAACGTATTGACTCCCGTCTTCTTCACTAAGATACCATCTGCGATGCCTTCTACGTGTTTTAATACAGCATCACCCTTTTGATAAAATCGATTGTAGGCTGCACTTGCCCCTTCCGATTGAACGCCAATAACTTTTATCTTTGGGTTTAATTGTTTTATAGCTGACGCAACCCCAGCAATTAATCCGCCACCACCGATTGGAATAACCACAGCATCAAGGACAGAACATTGTTGAAGCATTTCTAAGCCAATGGTTCCTTGTCCAGCCATAACGACCGGATCATCATAAGCATGAACAAATGTTGCTCCAAATTCTTTCTGATAGTCACACGCTGCTTCATAAGATTCTTGATAAGATTCACCAGTCAAGACGACTTTAGCGCCATAGGCTTCTGTCGCATTAACTTTGGCCTTCGGTGTATGAACAGGCATAAATATGGTTGACGGTATACCTTTTTTCGATGCCGAGTAGGCGACGCCTTGAGCATGATTTCCAGCAGAAGCGGCAACCACACCTTTATCTTCCTCTTGAGCTGACAAATGAGAAATTTTATTTAAGGCGCCTCGTAATTTAAAAGATCCCGTTCGTTGCAGGTTCTCCATCTTAAAATATAATTGCTTTCCAGCTAGTCGATTGAACGTCGACGATTGATAGACGGGTGTTCGATGAATGAACGGAGCGATATGCTCTTGTGCTTCTGTCATTTGATTTATTTGCAAGTAATCCCCAAGGGGTTCACCTTCCTATTTTTAAATATTTTTTATTGCCTATTACGAGTGGTAAAGTATCCCTTTTTCATTAACGCGTTTGTTCATATGCTCTTATTTCATCTTCTAACTTTAATGTAACAGCGATCTCATCAAGACCCTCTAAAAGCATTTTCTTTTGATATGCATCGATGTCAAATGGTATCGAAAGCCCATCACTGACAACCACTTGATTAACTAAATCAACATCTAAATAGAAGGATTCTTGTTGAGCTTTTTGCATTAATAACTTTACATTATCTTCATCAAGTTTTATGAGCAATAAGCCATTCTTTTGACAGTTATTATAGAAAATGTCGGCAAAGCTTGGTGCTATGATCACTTTAAAACCGTAATCTCCTAAAGCCCATGGTGCATGTTCTCTTGAAGACCCGCAGCCAAAATTTTCACCGGCAATTAAAATCGAAGCCCCTTTATACTTTTCTTTATTTAGTACAAAGTCTTGTTTTTTATTCCCTTCATCATCAAAACGCCAATGATAAAATAGACATTCTCCAAACCCTTGTCTTTCGATTCGTTTCAAAAACTGTTTTGGGATAATTTGATCTGTATCGACATTCCTTCGATCAAGTGGACAAACTAACCCACGATGCTTTTTAAATGGTTCCATATCGATCACTCCTTTATTTACATCAAATTCTGTGTTAGTGATGAACCGTTTCAAGTTCACGAATATCAACAAAATGTCCATTGATCGCTGCAGCTGCGGCCATGGCTGGACTTACGAGGTGCGTCCTAGATCCATTACCTTGTCTGCCTTCAAAGTTACGATTTGATGTTGATGCACAGCGTTTACCCGCAGGGACCACATCATCGTTCATGGCAAGACACATACTGCAACCTGACTGACGCCATTCAAACCCGGCTTCCATAAAAATTTTATCCAATCCAAGTTCTTCTGCTTGAAGTTTAACCAATTGCGAACCAGGCACAATAAGAGCCCGAACGCCTTCTTTCACTTTCTTTCCTTTTACAATACTAGCTGCTTCCTGCAAATCACTTAATCTAGCATTCGTACATGAACCAATAAAGACATAATCGACTTTAATGTCTGCTATCGGCATTCCTGGCTCAAGTCCCATATACGTGAGTGCTTTCTCAATGGATTCCTTTTCCTCGACGTTGTATTGAGCATCTGGATGTGGAAGCGTCGCACTAATCGGTAAACACATCGATGGATTTGTCCCCCAAGTCACTTGCGGTTCAATCGAAGCAGCATCGATTTCAATGGTTTTGTCGTATGTGGCTCCTTCATCAGTTGCTAAAGATAGCCATTCTGAAGCCAATTCATCAAAGCGATCATTATCCACGAATTTTCTACCTTTTAAATAAGCTACCGTTGTTTCATCAGGACTAATTAATCCCGCTCTGGCTCCTGCTTCAATGGACATATTACATACGGTCATACGTTCTTCCATGGTTAGGCTTCGAATCGCTTCTCCTGTGTATTCCACAATGTAACCTGTACCAACTGAAAAACCAAATTTACCAATGATGGCTAAGATGAGATCTTTCGCACGAACACCACGTCCTAGCTTCCCATTTACCTTAATTTGCATGGTTTTTGGTTTCCTTTGCCATAATGTTTGAGTAGCTAAGACATGTTCTACTTCACTTGTACCAATACCAAAGGCCATAGCACCGAATGCCCCATGTGTCGATGTATGACTATCTCCACAGACAATGGTTTTTCCTGGTTGAGTTAAACCTAATTCCGGCCCAATAATATGAACAATCCCTTGGTTTGGATGACCGATATCCATCAATTCAATCCCGTTTTCTTGACAATTTTTCTCAAGTGTCGACATTTGTTTAATGGAAATAGGATCTTTCGATACACGGCTCGGAGTCGTTGGAATATTGTGATCTACTGTCGCAAAAGTTAAATCTGGACGTCTGACCTTTCGACCATGTATACGAAGTCCTTCAAACGCTTGCGGAGAAGTTACCTCGTGAATTAAGTGAAGATCGATATAGAGGAGATCTGGCTTCCCTTCCTCTTGGTGAATCAAATGTTTATCCCAAATTTTTTCTATAATTGTGCGTGGTTTCATCACGTTCGCCTCCTTACAAAATTTTATTTTGATATAGATGATGGCATGTATTTAGCCATGTGTTTAATCACTTGATCGACCATCTCTTGTGTACCAACACGTTTTGCGTTGGATCCATTTACTGAAAGATCCGCCGTGTGATAACCAGAATTTAATGTATCCGTTACAGCTCTTTCAATAACAGAAGCTTCTTCATGTAGATCAAAGGAATTTCTTAGTAAAAGAGCAGCCGACATAATCGTTGCTAAAGGATTGGCTTTGTTTTGACCTGCGATATCAGGCGCTGAACCATGGGCTGGTTCGTATAGACCTAATTTATCCTCTCTTAAACTAGCAGATGGAAGCATCCCAAGCGATCCTGTTAAAACCGACGCTTCATCACTTAAAATATCTCCAAACATATTCTCTGTGACGATGACATCAAATGAAGCAGGCTCCGTAATTAATTTCATCGCAGCAGCGTCAACAAGAACATGTTCTAACGTGACCTCAGGGTATTTTTGTGCGACTTTCTCAACAATTTCTCGCCATAGTTTACTTGATTCAAGAACATTTGCTTTATCTACAGAGGTCACTTTTTGTTTTCTTGTTTTTGCTAGTTGGAACGCTTTATCTACAATTCTTTCGATTTCTTGCTCACTGTAAACAAGTGTGTCTACGGCGACATCCCCGCGGCGTTCGCTTGGTTCACCAAAATAAAGACCGCCCGTTAATTCACGAACAATAATAAAGTCAACGTCCGTTACGCGTTCCCGTTTTAATGGAGAAGCATCCAACAAAGCGTCGAATGCCGTGACAGGTCTTAAATTAGCAAACAGTTCCAATTCTTTTCTTATCGCGAGTAGACCTTTTTCTGGTCTAAGATGGGCCGGCAAGGTATCGTACTTTGGTCCTCCTACCGCACCAAGTAAAATAGCATCGCTTTTTTTACAAATAGATAACGTCGATTCAGGCAGTGGATGACCTTCCGCTTCATAACCTGATCCGCCAATATTTCCTTTAACAAAAGAAAAGTTGTGTCCATACTTTTGCGATAGTGTTTCCAATACTCGTACAGCGCCCGATGTAACCTCTGGTCCAATTCCATCACCAGGCAATACAGCAATTGTTTTTCCCATATCCGAATCTCCTATTCATTAACTATATTTCTAGATCATTACTTCAGAATTGAGACAAACTATGATTTTCTGGTTAAATGTTAGTAATGACTTTTCATTTAAATGCACGAGCTGAGGGGTGTTCAAACGTTTTATTTTAAAAAAATCGAATAAAAATATGAATCATGCGCTTAATCAAAAGTCATCTAGACAACGATTCTAACTAATGACCTATCATCGACTTGGTAAATGGTTATACTTTAGTTTATATAACTAGATGAGGAAGCAAGGGAATAGTCCCTATCTTCCAACATCACACCTAGCTATACTTTCTCTATATGTTCCGTTTTAGTTTCACACCTGGCGATGTTCAACTGTTAAGGATGTCTAAAGTTTTTCCAAAAAGGGGCTTACTTTTGGACAAGAACTTCATCTTCTTTTTTAGGTTTAACAAATGGCATCAAAGCTCTAAGTTCAGAACCTACTTTTTCAAGTGGATGTTCTTTTTCTTTACGATCAATAGATGTATAAACAGGACGATTGGTTTGATTTTCAAGAAGCCATCCTTTAGCAAATTGACCTGATTGGATATCGTTAAGAACTTCTTTCATTCTTGCTTTTGTTTCTTCATTAACCACGCGTGGTCCTGATACGAAATCTCCCCATTGAGCTGTATCTGAGCAAGAATATCTCATGTTGCTGAATCCACCTTCATAGATCAAGTCAACAATCAATTTCATTTCATGTAGACATTCAAAGTAAGCAAGTTCAGGTTGATAGCCCGCTTCTGTTAACGTTTCAAAACCTGCTTTAATGAGTGAAGTTAACCCACCGCAAAGGACAGCTTGTTCACCGAAAAGATCTGTTTCTGTTTCTTCTTGAAATGAAGTTTCAAGAACACCAGCACGGCCAGCGCCAATCGCTTTCGCATAGGCATAAGCTGTTGCTTTTGCTTCACCTGTTACATCTTGGAATACACCAACAAGGGCTGGAACACCTGCTCCTTCTTTATAAGTACGTCGAACAAGATGACCTGGGCCTTTTGGTGCGACTAAGAAGACATCAACATCTTCAGGTGGAACGATTTGATTGAAGTGAATGTTAAATCCATGAGCGAAGGCAAGGGCGTTACCTGCGCGTAATCCTGCTTTAATTTCTTCATTATAAGATTTTGTTTGCAATTCATCTGGTAAAAGAACCATGATGACGTCCGCTTCTTCACTTGCTTCTCTAACTGATTTTACTTGAAAGCCATCGCGTTCAGCTTTATCAAATGATTTACCTTGTCTAACACCCACAACAACATCAAAACCACTGTCGCGTAAGTTTTGAGCGTGTGCATGTCCTTGTGAACCATAACCAATAACAGCGATTTTTTTACCTCTCAATACATCATCTTGGATATCTTTGTCGTTATAAACTTTTGCCATGTTAAACTCCCCTTTTTTGTTTGTTTTTAATTTAAAGCTAAGCTACACTCTTTAGCACTTGAATCTTCTTGGTCATTTCTTATAAATGCCACTGCACCAGTTCGACTAACTTCTTTAATGCCATAAGGCTTAACTAACTCGATAAAAGCGTCAATTTTTTCTGATTTACCAGTCAATTGAAAAGTTAATGCATCACGACTAACATTTATAATGGATGCTCTAAAAGGTTCTGCTAGACTGATCACTTCACTTCGTATGTCACTTGGACTTGCAACTTTCACCAGCGCGAGTTCTCTGGCAACACCTCCTTTAATGGTAAGATCCTTCACCTCGACAACGTCGATTAATTTATCGAGCTGTTTAATAAGAAGAGAGGCTTCTTCTTCACGTTTTAGATCTGTGACTAAAGTGACATTGGAGAAATCAGGATTAAATACATCTGAAGTGACAGATAGACTCTCTACATGACATTGACGTTTAGATAGAACGCCGAGAATTCGACTTAAAGCACTGCTTTCATTATTCGTTAGCAATTGAACTACCTTTTTCATGCTTTAACCCCCAACATTTCATTTAAACCTTTTCCTGGTGCAACCATTGGATAGACGTTTTCTAACTTCTTCACTCGACAATCAATGACAATAGGTTCATTATTCGTCATGGTTTCTGCCAGAACTTGTCTAGCCTCTTGTTCTGATTCCACTCTAACGCCTTTGATACCATAACTTTCGGCAAGTTTAACAAAATCGGGTTGAACAGGAATTAAGGATTCAGAATAACGTTCTTCATAAAATGCTTCTTGCCACTGTCTGACCATTCCTAAAACTTCATTGTTTAAAATGACCACTTTAAGTGGAAGATTTCGTTCTTTCACAACGGCAAGTTCTTGCAGAGTCATTTGAAATCCACCATCACCTAGAACAGCAACAACTTTTTTTTCAGGTTCTGCAATCTGTGCACCAATAGCGGCTGGGAAACCAAATCCCATCGTTCCAAGACCTCCAGATGTCACAAATCGATTAGGTTTCGTAAATGAATAGTATTGAGCGGCCCACATTTGGTGTTGTCCTACATCTGTGACAACGATGGCCTCTCCTTTTGTATAATCATGAAGCCACTCGACCATCTGCTGAGGAAGAATTTGATTATCTTCTATTTTATATTGCAGTGGGTACGCCATTTTATTTTTTGCTGTTAGTTTGCGCCAGTCCTCAGTATCTGGTGACGGGTATGACCCCATTAACAAACTGTTTAGAACAGCTTTTGCATCTCCTTCAACAGGAATGTCTGTTTTGACATTTTTACCAAGTTCTGATGGATCAATGTCAACATGGGCGACTTTTGCATTAGGGGCGAATTTAGCTAGATTCCCTGTTAGACGATCATCAAATCGTGCACCAAAGTTAACTAAAAGATCACATTCTGTTATCGCCACGTTTGCCGCATACGTGCCATGCATGCCACCCATGCCTAAAAATAGAGGGTGATCAGCTGGAAATGAGCCTAATCCAAGTAACGTATTGACCACTGGAACATTAAATTTTTCAGCAACTTCCAATAATAGTTCACTAGCCTTGGCATGTACGACGCCAGCACCAGCCAAAATAACAGGTCTTTCTGAGGCAGACAAGGCTTCTCCCAATCTTTTCACCTGTAACAAATCAATATCTAAATCATCCTTCACGCGGTATCCTGGTAGATTCATTTCCTCATCAGGAACTTGCTCGACAACCTGACCAGCAAGATCTTTGGGAATATCCACAACAACAGGGCCTGGTCGACCCGTTGTTGCAATATGGAAAGCCTCTTTAACAATACGCGGAATGTCAGATGCGCGTTTTATCTGAAAACTATGTTTTGTTGTAGGTGCGGTAATACCTAATACATCTGCTTCTTGAAACGCATCAGTACCTATGAAACCACTTGCTACCTGCCCTGTGAATACGACAAGAGGTAATGAATCCATCATGGCGTCCATCAAACCAGTGACGACATTGGTTGCGCCTGGTCCTGAAGTTACAATTACAACCCCTGGCTTTCCAGAAACTCTCGCAAAACCTTCTGCAGCATGGACAGCTCCTTGTTCATGTCTAGTCAAAACATGTTTTAATTTTCCACCATATAAAGCATCATAGATTGGTAGCACTGCACCGCCTGGATAGCCAAATATCGTATCTGTACCACTAGCTAAGATTGATTCAATGAGTAGATCTGCTCCAGTTCGTACACGCATCACGGTTTTATCATCATTTCGCATCGTAACACCCACCTTAATTCCTCCATTTTTCATATATTCTTCCATGATAGATTATAATAATAATCGACCATTACATATAAAAAAGCCCTCTCATCCCACACCCATATTCACGTTAACGCTAATACAGGATTTGTAGGGATGAAAAGGCTCCTTTTCATGGTACCACCCAACTTCTTGATGCCCTCACGAACACCAACTTGGCAACAATCGTTTCTGCTTCAATAAACGAAGCGTGACTCCGATTGTTTATTTTGATAACGAGTGATGTTTCACTCGACCTATCCTACTAAAGAAAACCTTTCAGATAGGCGCTCAGAGGGGATGTCATAATAAGGGGCATCATTGAGGTTCCACCAATCCCCAACTCTCTATAGACTGCACTCCTTATTATTTTTTCCTCGTCAACACTTTTTGATTTGTTCCTATTTTCATAACCCCGCCGGTATTGGCTGACGTGACAAGTGCTGCGTAACGGGCAAGCCAACCGCGTGTGATTTTTGGTTCTGGTTGAACAAAATTACGTCTTCTTTCTTCGAGTTCCTCATCTGAAACATTGAGGTTAATCGTTCGGTTAATCAAATCAATGAAAATTTCGTCACCATTCTCGATAAGAGAAATTGGGCCACCTTCAGCTGCTTCTGGCGAGATGTGACCAATGGAAATACCTCGTGTTGCACCTGAGAAACGTCCATCTGTAATTAGAGCCACTTCTTTAATTAATCCACGGCCTGCAATAGCGGATGTTGGTGCTAACATCTCTGGCATACCTGGTCCGCCTTTTGGTCCTTCATAACGGATGACGACGACATGACCCGCTTGAACGGTGCCATTATCAATACCTTCTTGTGCTTCGTCTTGTGAATTAAAGACAATTGCTTCACCAAGAAATGTTTTAATAGAAGGATCCACACCACCGACCTTGATAGCTGCACCGTTAGGAGCGATGTTACCAAATAAAATGGATAAACCTCCTACCGGACTATATGCGGTCTCTTTTGTTCTAATAACTACGTTATCTAAAATTTCAGCATCTTTGACGTTTTCATAGACTGTTTTTCCAGTTATCGTCAATCGGTCTCTATCGATAAGATGATGCTTACATAGTTCGTTAATGATAGCGCTAATGCCACCCGCTCTATGAATATCTTGCATCGAATAATTTGAAGACGGCATAACTTTTGCTAAATAAGGTGTTCGTTTAGCCACTTCATTAATACGATTAAGATCATAATCAATGCCCATTTCATTTGCAATAGCCAGAGTATGAAGAACGGTATTTGTTGAACCACCCATGGCCATATCTAGCGCAAATGCATCATCAATGGCACTCTCAGTTATAATGTCGCTTGGTTTAATGTCTTTCTCTATGCAATTCATAAGATGTTTTGCTGCTTCTTTAATTAATCGGTGTCTTTCCTTAGATGTCGCAACAATGGTTGCATTTCCAGGTGGTGTCACCCCAAGCATTTCCATCAATGAATTCATTGAATTCGCTGTAAACATCCCTGAGCATGATCCACATGTTGGACACGCTGAATTTTCTAGTGATGTAAGTTGATCTGCTGAGATTTTCCCTGATTTATAAGCACCTACACCTTCAAATACAGATGTTAGTGAGAGATTCGATCCATCTTCAGCGACGCCTGCTTCCATCGGACCACCTGTCACAAAAACAGAAGGGACATTCGTTCTAGCCGCTGCCATCAACATCCCTGGCGTAATCTTGTCACAGTTAGGAATATAAAATACTCCATCAAACCAATGGGCGTTAATGACTGTTTCTGCGCTATCGGCAATCAATTCACGACTTGGAAGCGAATATCGCATTCCACTGTGCCCCATAGCAATACCATCGTCAACACCGATTGTATTAAATTCGAACGGTACCCCACCAGCTTCTCTAATAGCTTCTTTTACGACTTCCGCAAACTTATTTAAGTGTGCATGACCTGGGATGATGTCAATATAAGAGTTACAAACCCCGATAAATGGTTTATTTAAATCCTTTGTTTTGACCCCAGCTGCATGGAGTAAGCTTCGGTGTGGCGCACGGTCTATTCCTTTTTTGATCATATCACTTCTCATGCAAGCCACTCCTTATTCTTTTCTATTGGCACTTCTTGCCACAAACGATTTTAATAAAATACAAAAATCGTTTAAACATAATTTTCAAACAATTTTATTTGAAGGAAATTAAGGCTAAACAATTAATCTCCCAAGTGATAAAAATGATGAAGATTGATTGGTTGTTGAACATCATACGTCTTTTAAAAAATCTGGTCAACCCCAAAACTTAATTTACCTGAGCATTCTTAAAACTTCAAAATTGCAAAATGAATCTTTTTTTATTCATTAAATAAAAATGTTTAAACTTAAGAACCTCTTTTTCTTTCATTTTAAATAGTTAATGTAAAAAATAACTATTTCAATGTTAGTTAAAAATTTTTTAAAAAATTCTTTGTAAGCCCCTATCATTTTGATAGACTCCACTTTTTCTATTTATCGTGTATATCGTTGCTTAAATTACCAATTGAAATTATCTATCTTTAGCATAGAAAGTTAAGAGATGGATAGAGGCGACTTTTTATAAAGTGAAGCTTCCATCAGTGGGGATTTTCTTCATCCCTCACTGATGGTTAGCTGAACCAATCGGGCCTTTACGGGCAGTTGATCCCCCACCTATCTTCTTTGAATACTCAGAATCTAGAGGTGGAGGTCTTTACTTGCCGTTAAGGCGGGATAAAATTGGTGTAACTTTCTACTAATAGTTGAATGTTCAAAAAGGTGAAAAATTTGAAGCAAGATGGTAAGAGCGTGCAGGACCGGCATTCCACTGTATCTGATAGCTTTAGGCGTCAGCTGTGAGCGATATTAGTTGAAGATCCTCTTGGCGGGCGCCGAGACTCGTAGATTATCATCTGGTGAAGATGAACTTAAATCTAATGGCCAAATATGTTTAAATAGACTTTAAGTAAGTGAGAAAATCATCATTTGGTTATTTTCATTTCCCTCTTGTAGATTACTAGGGAACAACGTATAATGTCTTTTACATGAGGACATCTGTTTATTAGCAGAGAACAATGACATAAGGAGTGAAACAGTATATGAAAACAGTTGGTGTGGGATTACTCGGTTTTGGGACAGTTGGAACAGGTGTCATAAGACTTTTAAACCAAGATCAGCCGCAAGTTGAACAGAGTACCGGCTATCACATCTCGATTGAGAAGGTGCTCGTTAACAATTTAAATAAAGAAAGAAAAATCAATATTGATAAACATTTACTTACGATAAATCCAGATGATGTTTTAGATAATCCAAATATTGATATCATTATTGAAGTCATGGGTGGCGTTGAGCAAACACGCAACTATTTACACCGAGCTTTTCAAAACAAAAAACACGTCGTAACGGCAAATAAAGATTTATTGGCTGTTTATGGTCCTGAACTATTACAAGCAGCAAAAGATCACGGCTGCGATTTGTATTATGAAGCAAGTGTAGCCGGTGGGATTCCGATTCTAAGAAGTTTGACGGATGGCCTTGCTGCAGACCGGATCCAAAAAATTATCGGTATCGTTAATGGCACAACGAACTATATCTTAAGCAAAATGTCCAGAGAGCCTGTTTCCTATGATCAAGCACTTGGAGAAGCTCAATCATTAGGCTTTGCTGAGGCCGACCCAACTTCTGATGTAGAAGGTCTCGATGCTGCAAGAAAAATGGTTATTCTTAGCCACCTAGCCTACTCAATCCCAGTAGACTTAGATGATGTCACCATTGAAGGGATTACAGGTGTTGAGAGAGAAGATATTTTGTACAGCCAAAAGCTGGGATATGCGATAAAATTAGTTGGGGTTACTGAGACCACGAATGGTCAAATTGATATTCGTGTATCGCCTACATTGCTTCCGTCCACGCACCCACTCGCAGCTGTTGAAAATGAAAATAATGCTGTCTATGTTTATGGAGAAGCTGTTGGGGAAACGATGTTTTACGGCCCAGGTGCTGGTGAATTACCAACTGCCACAGCCGTTGTTTCCGATCTTATCTCAGTGGTAAGAAACCTATCATTAGATGTCAATGGTCATCACATTTTTATACCTTCCAAAGAAAAACAATGTGTATCTAGCGAAACGATTGTCAGTCGCTTTTTCTTCCGGTTCCATGTCAAGGACGAAAAAGGGGCTTTCTCAAAAATCTCAAACTTACTCAAGGACCATGGCATTAGCTTAGAAAAATTAATTCAAGAGCCATTATCCGACCAAGTTGCCGAAGTAGCGATCATTACACATGAAGTAAATAAAGTATTATTTGAAAAAGCACTTAGGAAATTAGAAGCATTAGATGTTATGATAGATGTGAAAAATTATTATCGTGTTGAGGGGATGAAAAGATGAGCTATCAAGGACTTATCGAACAATATAAAAATTATTTACCAGTTACAGACAAAACACCTAAATTAACCTTAATGGAAGGTAACACACCACTTATTCCTTTGGAAAACTTATCAAAGGAGTGGGGTTGTGAGATTTACGTTAAATATGAAGGATTGAATCCAACGGGTAGTTTTAAAGACCGAGGAATGGTATTCGCCGTTGCTAAAGCTAAAGAAGCAGGTAGTAAAGGGGTTATCTGTGCATCAACAGGAAATACAGCCGCTGCAGCTGCCGCTTACAGTGCAAGAGCCGGAATGAAATGTCTGATTGTTATACCAAAAGGAAAAATTGCTTTAGGTAAATTAGCTCAATCCGTCATGTATGGTGCTCAAATTATTGAAATCGAAGGAAACTTTGATCAGGCTTTGGAAATGGTTCGCTTCACGGCTGAAAATTCGGACTATGCCCTTGTTAACTCCGTCAATCCATATCGCTTAGAAGGACAAAAGACAGGTGCATTTGAAATTTGTGAACAACTTGGAGAAGCACCTGATGTTTTAGCTATTCCAGTAGGAAATGCAGGAAACATCTCAGCTTATTGGAAAGGCTTTAAGGAATATCGTGAAAAACACCATACGTCTCTTCCACAAATGCGTGGTTTTGAAGCTGAAGGATCAGCTGCCATTGCAAAAAACACCGTGATTGAAAACCCAGAAACAATTGCAACGGCGATTCGTATTGGAAACCCAGCAAGCTGGAACTTAGCTGTAGCTGCAGCAGAAGAATCGAAAGGTAAAGTTGACTTCGTAACAGATGAAGAAATCCTTGAAGCTTATCAAACGATCGCCCGAACAGAAGGTGTCTTTGCTGAACCCGCCTCTTGTGCGTCGATAGCTGGAATTAAAAAGCAACTCGCCACTGGAGAAATCAAAAAAGGATCAAAAATAGTCGCTATTCTAACTGGTAACGGATTAAAAGACCCTTCGACTGCGATGGAATTCCTAAGCATTAAACCAACTTTATTAAAACCTGGTAAAACAGAACTTGTGGATTATTTAAAACAGGCGGTAAAGTAAGATGAACCAAGGTCATTTTGAACTTATTGTTCCGGGAAGCACAGCCAATCTTGGATCAGGTTTTGATTCCATTGGCCTTGCTATAAACCGATATTTAAAGCTTAAAGTTAAGCCAAGTAAGGAATGGGCCTTTCATTATCCCAATGGTTTTGAAATGCTATCAGACTTAGAAAATAATCTTATTTACAAAGTAGCTGAGAAAGTAGCCAAACAATATGGACGATCTTGCACATGCTATGACATCACTGTTTCAAGTGATATTCCACTAGCAAGAGGACTTGGAAGCAGCGGGGCAGCGATCATTGCTGGTATTGAACTTGCGAACATTGGACTCGATTTACAACTCAAAACAGAGGAAAAAGCAAAGATTGCCTGTGACATAGAAGGGCACCCAGACAATGTAACAGCTTCTCTCTATGGTGGCTTGACGATCTCATCCTACCTAGACGGCAAACTTGTGACTTTAACGTCACCTTTACCAGATGTCTCATTATGTACACTTATTCCTGAAGTTGAATTAAAAACAGAAACGGCACGTCATGTCCTACCTGAATCACTTTTGCATAGTGAGTCTGTACAAGCTAGCAGTGTTTGTAATGTCATGATAGCCGCTTTACTACAACAAAATTGGACGATTGCTGGTCAAATGATGGAAAAAGACCTATTTCATCAACCTTATCGAACGGCTCTGATTCCCGATTTACCCATCATTACCCGAGCAGCTCGAGAATTGGGTGCCTATGGCACATTTTTAAGTGGTGCAGGACCCACTATCATGAGTTTTGTTCCACATAGTCAGAGTGAGGACATCATTCATCATTTACAAAGCAAATTTCCTAACTACCAATGTCAGGTTTTATCCCCTGTCATTCATGGTCTTCAAATAAGGAGATAAAGTGAAACTTCCATCAGTGGGGTTTTCTTCATCCCCCACTGATGGAAAGCCTGAACCAATCGGACCTTTACGGGCAGTTGATCCCCCCTATTTTCTTTGAATACTAAGAATCTTGACGTGGGGGTCTTTACTTGCCGTTAAGGCGGGATAAATGATCAATAAGGCAACCACATTTAAGGGTGGTTGCCTTATTTTTTGTATAAATGTATGTTCTTTTATCTTTTAGCACATTATAGGAATAACTTTCCCTTTGAGTCATGATTGAAGGAGGATTTAACATGAAGTCATGGATGGAATCAAAAGTATTTTGGGGTTTAATTTTTGCAATTGTGATTGTATTTCTCGTGGGGTATATATTTTATATGAGCATTGGGTGAAAAAACTTAATGCCATCAATTTTCGACTTTCTCTGATGGCTTTTTTCACTTGCATCATTCTCACAATAGTCCCTTTCTTTAATTGTAACTTTATATGATCTATTAAATTTCGTTTATAGCTGTATGATGCTGTTTAGGGGATAAAAAAATGACACCACATTGGGTGTCATTTTTTATAACGTATGACGTTAATACTCAATTAAATACATTTACACAAGGATTGATGGCCTTCATAAATGAATCAAATTGCTCGAAGTTCATTTGTTGTGCAGAATCCGAAAGGGCAACAGCTGGGTCTGGATGAACTTCAGCCATGACGAGGTCTGCTCCAATCGCAAGAGCTGCTTTTGCTGCAGGTAATAGTAGATCTCTTCTACCTGTCGAATGAACGACATCAACAGCTACAGGTAAATGTGTTTCTTTTTTCAAGATAGGCACACTGGTAATATCAAGGGTATTTCGAGTGGCTTTTTCATACGTACGAATTCCACGTTCACAAAGGATAATTTGATCATTACCTTTGGACATAATATATTCGGCTGCATAAATAAATTCCTCAATGGTTGCGGCTAAACCACGTTTTAGTAAGACCGGTTTATTCGTTTTTCCAACTTCCTTGAGTAGATCGAAGTTTTGCATATTACGTGCCCCAACCTGAATGACGTCCACATAATCGAGTGCTTTTTCTACATCACTTGGAGTCATAATTTCGCTTATTACTTTCAAATCAAAAGCGTCAGCTGCATTTCTTAATATTTCAAGACCTTCAAATCCTAATCCTTGGAAGTCATATGGAGATGTTCTTGGTTTAAATGCTCCACCACGAATTAATCCAATACCATGTTTTTTCACTTGTTCGGCTACTTGGTAAACCTGATCATAACTTTCTACAGCACATGGACCCATGACGAATTGTTGCTTGCCATCCCCAACTTTAATGCCGTTGATATTGACAATGGTATCTTCAGGTTTTTTCTTACGCGAAACAAGTAAAGCTGAACGATTATCATCTTTTTGCAATTCTAAGCTGACTTGAAAAATTTGCTTAAAAATTTGTTGTAGGGCTGTTGTTGAAAAAGGGCCCTCGTTATTTTGGGCAATTCGATCAAACAGTTGCCTTTCACGTACGGGATCGTAACGTTTTGTACTTTGTGTTTCTTTAACCTTCCCAATACTTTCTACAATTTTAGCTCGTTTGTTTAATAGGATTAATAATTCTTCATCAATTTTATCAATTTTCCCACGTAAAACATCAAGTTGACTTTCTGACATGGTGCTCTCTCCTCCTAAATATTTGTAATAGCCCTAAATTTGGCTAGAATAAATCATGCAAATAAAAAAAGCTCGGTTAATTTCCAAAGATACTCAAGAGATCGTTTTTTGTCAATATCTTTTTATGAAAATTGTCATTTATTAATACATGAATCTAACGTCTTAGATATAGTTTAAATCAGTATAATCGCGAAATCCATGCTTTTTCTGAGTGTTAGTGGATAAAGTGATAAATTATTGACATTTCAATTAGTCATTGATATTGAAATAATTTTTATAATGCATATTTTCTTTACAAATCACCTTAAAACATGATACAACATAAGTAACAAGTTAAATTACACATGTTATGATGGGAAATTAGTAATTTATCATTTTGTTTGTTAGAGAGCTGATGCTTGGTGAAAATCAGTACAAAATGCTAAATGAATTTCGCTCCTTGAACTTCTTTTTTGAACCATAGTGTTTGCTATGCAAGTATAAAAAGACGGACTAAAGCCGTTAACCTTTTATAGAGTGATGAACACAAAGTTTGTTCATAATTTGGGTGGTACCGCGATCATATCGTCCCTGCATTTGCAGGGACGTTTTTTGTTTACATGACATTCTAGTTTCACTATCTGAATGCTTGTCGAATACAAATAGAGAGAAACATTTCTTTAATTCAGAATTTTTTAACCGACATAACCATGTACACGTGCTAATTCATCAAAAGGAGATTTAAGCTATGGGAAAACCACAATTATTAGCAATGACAGCCTTCGACCCGGGTCAATCGATTGAAGAATTAAAACGTATCTATCACTTAGATAAAATCATTAAACTTGATACGAATGAAAATATATATGGGGCAACTCCAATGCTCATGGAGAAAGTCGCAGATGCCATTCGTGATTTATCTAACTATCCAGATTCTAAAGCTACTAGTCTCCGCGAGGCTCTTGCTAAGAAATATCATGTTTCACCAAACTCGTTGCTGTTTGGTTCAGGACTTGATGAAGTTATCCAAATCATTAACCGAACGTTTCTCGATAATGGAGATAACATTGTCGCAGCCGATCCAACGTTTTCAGAGTATTATATTCAAGCAACGATTGAAGGAGCAGAAGTTAGAAAGGTACCCACGGTAGAAGGAAAACACGATTTAGCGGGGATGCTCCAAGCCATTGACGAGAACACACAACTCGTCTGGATTTGCAACCCAAATAACCCAACAGGGACCTATTTAAATGAGCAAGAACTTAGCCAATTTGTTTCTTTAGTACCTAAGGATACGACCATTGTCGTAGATGAGGCATATATTGAATACGTTTCAGCTACAGATTTTCCAGATACTTTATCCCTGCTCAAACAACATAAAAATATGATCATTCTTCGGACCTTTTCAAAAGCTTATGGTCTTGCTAGCTTCCGAATTGGCTATGCTATCGCCGATGAATCACTTATCAAAAAACTTGAGATTGCAAGGCTACCTTTTAATACATCAAAAGTTAGTCAACTGGCCGCCTATGCAGCGCTTGAGGATCAAGAATTTTTATTGTCCTGTGTGAGAAAGAATCAAAAAGCACGAGATTTCGTTGTTGATTATTGCCAATCTCATGACATTCCCTGTTTCCCATCTCAAACAAACTTTGTTTTTGTCACACTAGAGGATCCTAAATTAGCTCATGAAGCCCTATTAAAAGCAGGTTTCCTTACTCAACTTCATTCAAACGGATTAAGAATCACTATGGGAGAATACCGTGATATGAAAGATCTTTGTCAGCTGCTTTCTGATCATCTTAGCAAAGAATTAATCTAATACTTATCAATGACAGTTTTATAGATCAAGGTCTCATATATTCTAAATTCTTCAAAAAAATAGAAATAATGGCTGTTATGGATTTGATTAACAAACGATTTTAAGCAATATTTTAATTTTTGCACTTTACAAAATTAAAAATCGTTGTTAGAATTTCAATACACTCTATTAAATATACGACCTGTGATGACGAAGACGGTACGCTGAAATGGCTTAAGAGAGCCGGTGGTTGCTGAAAACCGGTGCCCTTTCATCTTCTACCTAGCCCTTCTGAACTGATTGACTGAAAGATTGTTAGTAGGTTAGTCCGGCGAAAGTCGTTAAAATACTGAAGGTTATTCTGACAGGATGCGTTCGAAAAGGAAACAAAACGGCAACAGCTTTTCCAAACTTTTTGAGCACATTGGGTTAGTGATAACGAATGAGGGTGGCACCACGGTTAGAGTACGTCCCTCATAACAAAGCAACATGCTATGTTATGAGGGGCGTTTTTTATACTCGTCTATTATAACCTGAGATTGTCATATTTTGTTTAATCCGAACATTTTCGTTAATATGATAAGAATGCCTGCCTTACTTCATCATGCGATTGCATCACAGGATTTTAAGGAGATGATATTCTTTATTTAAGACAAGGATAGAAAAATGATATGTTTGGAATTAACGAATCTTTGTTATCGAATTGAATGTATGTCTATTTGCAACTAAACCTAAATCCCAGGAGGTATTGGAATTATTATGTATAAAGTACTCGTAAGTGACCCAATTAGTGACACAGGTATTAAAGCATTAACAGATCATCCTGACTTCTTAGTTGAAAAGCAAACAAATCTAACACCAGATCAATTAAAATCCATTATTGGAGAGTATGATGCTTTAATCGTACGGAGTCAAACCACTGTGACAGCTGAAATTATTCAAGCCGCTGATCGTTTGAAAGTGATTGCGCGTGCTGGAGTTGGTGTCGATAATATCGATATTCAAGCGGCTACTCGTAAAGGGGTTATTGTCGTCAATGCCCCAAATGGTAATACCATTGCTGCAACAGAACATACTTTAGCAATGATGCTTTCACTTGCGCGTCAAATCCCACAAGCTTATATTTCAATGACAGAAGAGAAATGGGATCGAAAAACATTCAAAGGTGTTGAACTCTTTGAAAAAACGCTTGGTGTCATCGGAACAGGACGTATTGGAACTGAAGTGGCTAAACGTGCCAAAAGTTTTGAAATGAATATCCTTGCCTATGACCCATTTTTAACAGAAGAGAAAGCCAAAAAACTTGGATTTACAAAAGCGTCACTTGACGAGATTGCTGAACAAGCTGATTTCATTACGGTCCATACTCCACTAACAAAAGAAACAAAAGGTTTAATCGATGCAAACTATCTCAGCAAAACCAAACCTGGCGTGAGAATCGTGAACTGTGCCCGCGGAGGAATCATAGATGAAGCTGCCTTAGCCGAAGCAGTACAATCTGGCCATGTAGCTGGTGCCGCTCTTGATGTGTTTGAACATGAACCATTAGATAATGAAACATTCCGTCATCATCCAAACATTATCGTTACACCTCACCTTGGTGCATCGACGGCTGAAGCACAGGAAAAAGTGGCCCAATCTGTCAGTGAAGAAATTATTGATATCTTTACTTCTCAGAATATTCAACACGCCATCAATGTGCCACGAATGTCAGCTGAAGTTCAACAAAAAATGAAACCTTACCTCGAACTGGGTGAACAAATTGCACAATTGATCATTCAATTATTTAAAAAAGCACCAGACAAAATTACGGTTGATTATTATGGTGACTTAACTGAAGAAGACACTGGCCTTTTAACTCGCACGCTTATTAAAGGTATTTTGTCTTATCACTTAAGTGATTCTGTCAACATTATTAACGTTCTTCAGTTATTGAAAGAACAAGGTTTAACTTATACAGTCCAAAAAAATGCCTCTCGTCATGGCTTTGCTAACTATATGTCACTTACGCTTCATCATGGGGCTGAAACGGCCACCATTGGTGCGACTGTATTAAATGGATTTGGTGGTCGAATTGTCAATATAAACGATTACCGTATTGACTTAATTCCAGAACGTTATATGCTTTCGATTAGACATTTTGATGTTCCTGGTATGATTGGTCGAGTTGGATCCATCCTTGGAGAAAATGGCGTTAACATCGGTAACATGCAAGTTGGTCGAAAAGCTGTCGGTGGTGAAGCCATTATGATGCTTACAGTAGATAAGCCTGTTAGTAACCAAGTTATTGATAAATTATTGACATTACCAGACCTTGAACATGTCCAGTTGGTTGAAATTAAAAATGGAGACACAACGAAAAATACGGAAGAAGCCGTACATTAACTTTTTCCATAAGCTTTTAGACAAGTATCTGTCCTTAGATACTTGTCTTTTTTTAGCTTATCTTAATATCGTTAAACAACTATTTTGAAATAGTTAGAAATAGGGTATATGATTTTACTAATGATACATACATAATAAGGAGGAACCCAATCATGATAGGTTTTATTGGACTCGGCATTATGGGTAGCCGAATGGCAAACAATCTTATTGAAGATGGTCAGGAACTCATTGTGTATAATCGCACAAAAGAAAAAGCACAACCTTTACTTGATAAAGGAGCAAAATGGGCTAATTCACCTATCGAACTAGCGGAACAAGTGGATGTTATATTTACTATGCTTGCTAAACCAGAAATCGTTCAGCATGTTGCTATTGGCGATAACGGGTTTTTACCTGCTATGAAAGACGGTTCACTTTGGGTTGACTGCAGCACAGTTGGACCTGTATTTTCACGAAAAATGGCTGAAGAAGCATTAAGCCGCAATATTCGTTTCGTTGATGCTCCGGTACTTGGATCAAAAATTCCAGCTGAAAAAGGTGAACTGGTCTTTGTTGTTGGAGGTCATCAGAAAGATATAGAAGCCATACAACCTTATTTAGATGTAATGGGAAAAAGTGTAAAATATCAAGGTGAGCATGGTCAAGGCAGTAGTATGAAACTCGTTGTTAACTCCATGCTAGCTCAAACAATGATTGCTTTTTCAGAAGCTATCGCTTTAGGCGAATCATTAAATCTTGGAAAAGAAAACGTTGTGGATACCTTATTAAACGGTCCAACGACAGCACCGTTTTTAAAGGCCAAACGTAGCCATATTATGGGCGAATCAACTGATGTAGAGTTTGCAATAGACTATATCCAAAAAGACCTTCATTTGGCTTCGCTAATGGCTTACGAAGAATCAACTGCCCTCCCTTTCATTAATTTAGCTAAAGAATTATATGCTTTAGCCAAAGTTCAAGGAAAAGCGAAAGAAGATATGTCTACGATATACCAAGCGTTGTATCCTAATCATGAATAATCCCTTACTTCCATCACGTAAGAAGGGATGTTCATGGTCTAAGTTAAAAAATATCATCAACTTCACAATCAATAGGTTTTAGTAAATTAAAGTTAAAGCTTTAAAATGAGTTCGTCAAGATTAAAACCTAATTTTTTATCCCGCCTTAACGGCAAGTAAAGACCCCCACCTCAAGATTCTGAGTATTCAAAGAAGATAGGTGGGGGATCAACTGCCCGTAAAGGTCCGATTGGTTCAGCTAACCATCAGTGGGGTAGAAGAAAACCCCCACTGATGGAAGTTTCACTTTATAAAACGATTCAACTTTTCTATTATTCATTTCAACTTTCGAATAATTCGTGCTGGATTCCCTGCAACAACAACATTATCTGGAATATCCTTAATAACAACAGATCCAGATCCAATAACAACATTATCCCCTATGGTTACACCAGGATTGATAATAGATTTTCCGCCGATCCAAACATTATTCCCTATAGTGACTGGCTTTCCAAACTCAATGCCGCTAATACGTTCTTCAGCATCTAAGGGATGTGAAGCTGTATAAATATGTACACCTGGCGCTAACATACAATTGTCACCAATTCTGACTGGGCAAACATCTAATATTGTACAATCAAAGTTTGCGTAAAAACGCTCGCCAACATGAATATTATATCCATAGTCACAATGAAAATTTGACTCCATGTATATTTTCTCACCCGTGGAACCCAAAAGTTGCTTAAGTATATTGGTCCGCTGTTCAACATCACTCTCAGAAATATGATTAAACGTTCTTAAGAGCTCTCTCGCACGTTTATTATCAGCTACAAGTTCAGGATCTCCAGCTCTATAGTATTCCCCAGCGATCATTTTTTCCTTTTCACTCTTTATTGCCATAGATTGCACCCCTCATTTACTTCAATTTTCTTCCTCTAAAATCTATTTTATGAGTATACCACATTCCAATTCTGCATAAAAAAACACGGTCTACTCGTTTGAGAAGACCATGTCTAGATATTCTATAATTTATCCCGTCTTAACGGCAAGTAAAGACCCCCACCTCGGGGACTCTGAGTAGTCAAAGAAGATAAGGTGGGGGATCAACTGCCCGTAAAGGTCCGATTGGTTCAGCTAACCATCAGTGGGGATGAAGAAAACCCTCACTGATGGAAGTTTCACTTTATTTTGCGACTAATTCTTTAATGAGTTTCTTAACATCAACAACGGAGTCTAAAATATAATCGGCTTCGTGCTCTTCAAATTCACCACGAGCAGCTTGTCCAGACAACCCCGTTAACACAGCTGCAAATTGACATCCAATTTGTCTTGCTGCGAGTAAATCCGCTAATGAATCGCCCACTACAAGAACATCTTTTCCATCTTCTAGTGGTTTTGGATCCGTTATGAACGCATCATAAGGATGGTCCTTTCCATAATAGGCTTGAAGATACGTATAAGGATGTGGTTTTGATAAGGAATGATCTGAACCACTTGCTTTTTCTGTTTCTGCCACATCATCAGCCGTTACAATATGATTGGTATCTAAATGATCCAACCACTTTAAGTAAGTAAACGGTTCATGTGTTTCAAGGCGTGGTCTACCAGTTCCAATACCGACTTTAATTCCCTCTTGATTAAGGAAGTTGAAAAGTTCAGCAATGACTTCTGGTTCCGCAAGCGTATCTTCTTCACTCAAGAAACCTGCTTTACCCGTTTGAACAGAAGGGCGTCCTGTTGATTGCAGAATATTCTTATCCCCAACGTACCATTCTTGAGAAGCGTGTTCACCAACACTCCATAAGGCACTTTTCTTTTTGAATATCGATGTTTTTACGCCTAGTTTCTGTTCTGTTAACGTATTTAGATAATCGACTAGTCCCTGCTTTGTTGCATTCGTTTGTTTATAATCGTCTAAGAATACGTCAAAGTTTAATGAAACGGACTGATTCTTTAATGCCTCACGTATTTCACTTAACGTATCATAATTGATATCTTGGCTAAACCATTTCGTTATTTCTTCACTGTATTGGTCCTTGACTTGTTCAAGAAGATGAATCAATTGATAGCTAAATGCAATATAAATCATATCCCAGTTAGCGTTCAGACCACGAGATTTCATAAAATTAAGAACTTGGTCATCTACAAATACGGTTTTTCTGATCTTCTCTATTTCATCATTACGATAGGTCGTTTTAAAGCTTTCAGGATTGAGTCCTAAGTAGTTTTTACTGTTTAATAACTCCCATACCGTTAATGCCGAAGCATCGAAATAGCGTTCTTCACTTAAAAATACCCCATCTACGTCAAATAGTACTGTCTTAACCATCGTTGCCTCCCAAATAAACTGGTTTTTCTAGTAGTGTAGCATACCTTGGATCCTTTTTGTCACTAAAACGTGAAATAGTTAAAAAAGTGAGTTATTTCCCACCATTGAGACCTTGTCCTTTTTTGGCCAAGATGATCCAGTTGGTTCCATAGTTGTCTGTTTTAAAGATATCATTTCCTTTGGTTACAACAACTATTTCTTTCTCATTCTTTGGATTTTGAATGATATGAGTAATGATGTCCTCTTTTACCGTTGATAAATCTACAGGTACTTGCAGCCTTGATTGAGTATTCGTTCTAAGTAATGTTGATTTTCCCTCTTTAGAAGCTGCAATGACCTCATCATTTTTCCCATACGTTAAGCTCGTAATATGTTTATTATTTACGATTTTGTTGAACTGTTTCCCTTTATTTTGAGAAAAATAGATACCGTCCGAGGTCAAAATAACTAACTTGTTACGATTCTCTGGTGCTATAGCTAATTGTTTGATTTTTCCCTTTAAACCATTTGGTTGAACACTCTTCCAGTCTTCATTATGGCCATCCGTATAAAACAAAGTCGATTTGTTATTCATTAAATAAACCCTTTTCGTATCATATCCGGCAGCCATCAAATCTATAGATTCATCAGGTAATGACACGTTGTTTGTGATTTCACCTTTACTATTCTTTGTAAGCAAATGACCTTCAGCTAATTCATAATATCCCTGACTTGTGACAACAAAAGGATGGTCATGATGTGTTTTCTTCCGATGCCACTTTCCAGATGAGTATTGATACGTTCCATTCTTTGATAAAAGAACAAGCGTCTTACCATCATTTAAATACCCACTCGATGTGATACTCGTCATTAGGGTATCTTTATTAACATGGAGTGACCGCTGGATCATGATGGCAACGAGCACAAGAATGCCACCCAAAATAATACAAATGAGGAGTTTTGCAAGGAATATATACGTTACAAATTGAAAGCCTTTTTTTCGAGAATCTGATTCTTGATTTGATTGAGTCTTCATACATGTGTCCCCTTAAATTAGTTCTACCATTATTGTAACGGTAATTGGGTTTGACAACAAATAATCACTCTAAGAGGTTTTTGACTTACTATTTCTTTTTTTATAATACGACGTTTAATATAAACTTTTGAAGATTAAAAAAGAACCATTTCTGGTTCCTTTTTGACTTGTATTACTTATTACGAGTACTAAAGTGCTGACTTAATCGCCATCAAACATTCTAAAGATACCACCGAGTGCACTACCTTCATCTGAACTTCGTCCGACTGGATTCTGCGGCATCGCACTAAAGACACGACTAGCTAGTCGACTAAAAGGTAAGGATTGAACCCAAACCGTTCCTGGTCCTTGCAAGGTGGCAAAAAACAATCCTTCTCCGCCAAATAAGGCCGTCTTAACACCTTTCACAAATTCAATATTATAATCTACATCTTTAGTCATTCCAACTAAACAGCCCGTGTCAACCCGTAATTTATCAGTAGAAGATAAATTCAACTCTCGGATCGTTCCTCCAGCATGAACAAAAGCCATGCCATCTCCTTCAAGTCTTTCCATAATAAATCCTTCACCACCAAAGAAACCCGTCCCGAGTTTTCTTTGAAAAGCGATCCCGACTGAAACGCCCTTGGCCGCACAGAGAAAAGCGTCTTTTTGGCAAATGATTTCGCCACCATGTTCACTTAAATCGAGTGGAATAATTTTTCCTGGATAAGGTGCTGCAAATGAAACGTGCTTCTTTCCGCGCGCTTCGTTCGTAAAAGCCGTCATAAATAGACTTTCACCTGTTAATAAGCGTTTGCCTGCACCGAACAATTTACCCATTAATCCTTTACTTTCAGAACCATCCCCAAAAATCGTCTCCATCCCAATGCCTTCTTCCATCATCATCAAGCTTCCAGCTTCAGCAATGGTTGTTTCACTAGGATCAAGTTCGATTTCCACGAATTGCATATCATCGCCATATATTTTGTAATCTATTTCATGATTATTCATTTGTTTTCCTCCCCACTTTTATAAGTTATATTCTTTATTATAATTTGTTTTTGGGGAAGTTTATATGATTTTTTTGATCTTTCTTTGATGATACTTCGCTTTAATCCACAAAAAAGACCCCGAACAAACATTCAGGATCTTGTTTATGTAAAGTATGTGTTCAAAAAGGCGACAAATTAGAAGCAAGAAGGTCAAGGCGGCGCCGTTTTGAGGACCGGAATGTAGGTTTTTACTACATGAGGACCGGAAAAACAAGCCAACGCCGAGATTCGTAGCTTATCATTTGGCTTTTTGAACATCCTCTTATGTTATAAACGTGTTGCCCTCTGTAAACTAAGATGTATTCGTTTATCGAAAAATACAATAAAATAGCCCATACAAAGGAAACTGATGACTGTTCCAATATTAATGCCAACGATATTGTGATTAATAAGGCCAATGCTAAGTCCGATACATAGTGGCACACCTAATGATAAACGCTGTGCAACGACGGTATTTCCTTTAAAATACTTTTCTCTTAAAATTTTCAACATATCATCAAATGGATGAAGCACAACATTAAGGCGTAAATAAATTGAAAGAGCGCAACCGATGCACATGATGCCGAATACACAAACAATCAGCCTAAATGCAAAGAGATTGACGTGAAATTTTGTTAAGGCAACAAGCCAAAAATCAATAAAGTATCCAAAACAAAGTAAATATAAGAAGTTATAGATATCTTTCATTTTATTCCACTTTTTCCTTAATATGTCATCAACAATTAAGGCTACTAATCCTAATAGTATCAGAGCATTTCCGACCGTAATATGGAGTAAATTTGAGATATTTAATCCCGCTGCTGTCCAAGGTGCTGATCCTAATGCCGCTTTCACGGTTAGAGCATTTCCAAATGCATTTAACAAAATGGATAAACAAAGGAGTGCGATGTTTTTTTTCATACTCTCTTTCGTTCCCTCCTAAAACCTTATTCCCTTTCTAACCATTCTTTTACCCTTTATATCCTAAAGAATTTAATCACTCTATTAACCGATCATCTCATTTTAAACATTCACTTTTTAGGTTACAACAAACTCCAAAAGGATTTCAACAATTCTGCTTAAATGAAAATTAAATCACACTTTAGCGTATTTTAATACCCTTAATTTGTTCTTTCTTACGTTAATATTTTGTCCTTAAGTCACGATTTACTTGTAAATTCATAGGATACATTGTTTCGTTCTGTAAGAAAGGAGATTATCCATGTTTTTACTTACCATCGCCTTTATTGGTATCGCCTCTAATTTAGATAACTTAGGTATCGGTTTCTCATATGGAATTCAAGGAAAAAGAATCTCCATATCTTCGAATATGATGATGTCCCTTATGGGTACCCTATTTTCTTTTCTGTTCGTTTGTTTTGGCCATCTCCTCAGTCAATTTATCCCCCCATCTTTTTCAAACTATCTTGGCGGATCCATCATCATGTTGATTGGATTGTGGTCCATTATCACTGAATTCCAACAAAAAGCGCATCGTGCTTTTAAAAAAACAATGGAAAATCCAGATCATGTCGATAAAGACCATAATAATATTATCTCTATGAATGAAGCCTTTATTTTAGGCATTGCTCTCTCTTGTAATGCCATAGGAATTGCCTTTGGAGCAGGTATCGCTGGTGCAAATGCGTATCTCGTCGCTATAGCTATTGGACTCTTTTCTTATTTAAGCATCGATTTGGGAACCACCATGGGGCTCAAGCTTCAACAATCTAGGCTTGCCTATTACGCCGGTTATGTATCTGGTTTTCTACTCGTTCTCATTGGAATATTTGATATCATTCATTGATTTCTTTACCATTCTTCAATTTATATCTATCTTCATTCATATATTACTATTTTTCGGGAACACTACACCTTAAACCATACCAAATCGTTTCCAAGAGGGTGGGCAAGATGGGACTGTTTAAGAAAAACAAAAAAGAGCAAAAGCCTAAACAACAAGAGCAACAGCAACAACATGAAAATGTGATGAATGGTGAAGAAGTCAATTCGACTTCATCTGACCAGATTTCTCGATCATTGAAGATCAATAAACAACGTATATTAGATGTTTACTCAGATTGTTCAGATCTCATCACGCGATCCTTTTCAATTGGTAAACAATCAAAAGATAATGCCTTTTTACTCTATATAGAAGGAACATCCAATTCCGAAGAACTCGATAAAGTAGTTTTAAAACCGCTTTTGTCCATTTCTGAATGGGACCACAGTTTAGAGAAGGTCATTGAAAGCATTTCTGTCGGTCAATTAAAACAACTCACAACTTACGAAGACATTTATAATCAGCTGTCTAATGGGAATCCCATCTTAATTCTTGACCAAATTCCTGTTGCTTTATCTTTCGGATTAACAGCATGGGTCACAAGAGGCATCGAAGACCCTACATCCGAAGTGGTCGTTCGAGGTCCTAGAGAGGGGTTTGTAGAATCTCTTCGGATCAATACGTCACTTATCAGAAAACGTCTTCGTACACCTCAACTTAAAATTAAATCAAAAGTAATGGGTGAATATTCAAAAACTCAAATTGCGATCGCCTATCTTGATGGCGTTTGCGACCCAGGACTATTAAAAGAAGTTGAAAATCGCCTTAATAAAATTAAACTTGAAGGTGTCTTGGAGTCGGGTGTCCTAGAAGAGTATTTACAGGATAATCGGTATTCACCGTTTACTCAACTATTATCAACTGAAAGACCCGATACGCTATGTGGTAACTTGTTAGAAGGTCGTGTGGGTATCTTAGTTGAAGGGACGCCCTTTTGTTTAGTTTTACCGACGACATTTACTGCTTTTATTCAAGCCGCAGAAGATTATTCTCAAGGATTCTATATTACAACTCTTCTTCGAATTTTACGTTTTTTATTCTTAGGTATCGCACTCCTTGGACCATCCTTTTACATTGCCGTCATGACGTTTCATCAAGAGATGGTTCCGACAACACTGCTTCTTACGATTGCTCAAACGAGGGAGCAAGTCCCGTTTCCAGCCTTATTTGAAGCCTTATTAATGGAAGTGACATTTGAAGCTTTAAGGGAAGCCGGGGTTAGATTGCCTAAACAGGTAGGGTCTGCAGTCAGTATAGTTGGCGCGCTCGTTATTGGACAAGCGGCCATTCAAGCGGGACTTGTTTCACCCACTATGGTTATTGTTGTGGCCTCTACTGGGATCGCCTCTTTTATGATTCCACATTACAACGCTGCAATAACCATACGTATGCTGCGATTTCCAGTGATGTTTATTTCCAGCTTCTTAGGTTTTTTAGGCCTTATTATGGCTGTCATCGTCATCATCATTCATCTCTGCTCTCTAAGATCATTTGGGGTTCCTTATCTTGAGCCTTACGCACCTTTTAAGAAATCTGGATTTAAGGACTCTATCATAAGAGCGCCTACATGGAAACAAAAAAACCGACCACATTTTACAGGAAATGTTTGGAATAAACAACGTAAGGAGTGAAGAAGTTGTTTCTTCTTCCATATCTGTTGAAAATAAAAAAAGTTTTATTCATCGTTTCGTTATTCTGCTCATTTTCAGTTATGACGGGTTGCTGGGATCAAAGGGAATTAAATACCCTAGCTCTTGTAACCGCATCAAGCTTTGACTTAGATGCGAACAATAACGTCATCGCCACAGTTCAAATTTTCACTCCACAAGGTACGTCTTCTTCTGGAGGTTCTGGAGGTTCTGGAGGTTCTAGTGGGACGGGCGCACAAGGATCTAACCTAGTTATATCAGGTAAAGGTTCGACCATTTCTGATGCCGTTAACAATATAGAAACAAGAGTCTCCCGTCACCTTTTTAGAGGGCAAAATGCCGTCATCGTGTTTGGTCATGACTTTGCCAAGAAACGCTTAAAAGAAGGATTAGACTATGCCGCACGATTTTATGAGATTAAAGAACGAACCCTAATTTATGTTGCCAAAGATCATGGTGTTGATCTTCTCCAATATCGACCAAATATTGAGAGAAACTCAGCTGATGTCATGGAATACTTGACAGAAAAGAACGCGAATCTAGGTATGTCATTAAAAGATGTCATCTTAATGCGTCTTGGACCAAATAAACCTGTCATTCTACCGATCATTGGAGTAAAACAATTACGTGTTAAAGGAAATCCTGAACATATGTTTCTCACTTTAGGTTCTGCCATCTTTGCGAATGATCGGCTGGTTGGGACGATAGATCACCATGATACTTATGGACAAAGGCTTATCTACAATGAGTTTAATCAGACGGTGTTCCCACTTCATCTAAAAGGGCATTCTGGTCAAGTCTCCTTAAACATTCAAAGCGTTAAAACAGCGACCCATTCTGCTATAAAAGATGGAAAGTGGATCATAACCGTAAAAGTTTCCGGAAAAGGCATTGTCTTTGAAAATACAACCAATCAATCCCTTTTCAAGGTTAAAACTGAACATAAGATTGAAAAAGAAGTTAACAAACGTCTACGTTCGATCATAAAACATTCGGTTAAACAAACACAGCACATGAACAGTGATGTCATGAATTTCCACGGTGTATTTTATCGCGAACATCCAGATGAGTACAATAAAGTAAGTCATAATTGGGAAGATATCTACCCCCGGATTGATGTAAAAGTCAATGGGCATATTAATGTTTATGATCCTGGTATGATTGAGTAAATAAGAGGTGAGTGGAATGAAATGGATGAATCTTATAGGATATAGTGTTGTTCTTTATGGCTTCTATCTCTTTGAAAAAAAAAACTTGCAAAAGAAACATGATAGGATCGTATTTTTTATGTTACTCGGTATTTGTTGGACTGTTATGTTCTCCTTTTTATTCTTTCATTCTCTTTTAAATCCAGCTCGACTCATGCTTTTTCTTTTTAAACCACTAATCCCTATTTTAGGTAAGTAGGCGGTGAAAGAACTTTGAAAGAAAAAACGACCAGTTTTCAATTATTAATCACACTCTATATTGGAATTATAACCACTGGAATGCTTATGATGCCTAGACAACTTTACCGTATCGCGAGCCTTAATTTATGGTTATCCATCATGATTGGTTCCTTACTTGGTTACTTTTCCATTATCGTTATAACCCTTTTTCTTCACACTTTTAAAAATAAAACATTGACAGAAATTACCGAAGAAACATTGGGTCCATATTTAGGGCGGGCTTTGACGTTTATATTTATTTTTTTGACTTTTTACTGCGAAGCGTATTTTGTTCGACAGTACACGAATTTTATTTCAACAAATTTTTATCCAAAAACGCCGAATTACATTATTATCGGTAGCCTGGTCATGGTGTGTTGTTTCGCCGTTTATCATGGGATAGAAGTCATCTGCCGATGTGCGTTAATTGCACTTCCATTTATCTTACTGTTTTTTTCTCTTGGAAGTCTCTTATCTGTTCCAGGGATATCATTTGTAAACCTTTTACCAATTTTAGACAAAGGGCTTGTTCCACCTCTGAGCGGAGCTTCGGTTTCCTTAGCCTGGTTTAGCGAATTTATGCTCCTATCGATGTGTACACCTTTTATTCGTCACTCAAAAACGTTCTTAAGAGATGGATTTAATATGGTGACCATCACCCTCATCACACTGCTGATTTTGATTGTTTCGATTTTGTTATTGTTAAGTGCTTTTACAGGTGTTCCATTATACCCCTACATAGTGAGTGTGAGCTATATCTCTATTGGTCGTTTCTTTGAACATATTGAAGCTTTGGTTATGGCCATATGGATTGTTGGTGCTTTTGTTAAGATTTCCTTTTATCTGTTCGTGATTGTCCATAGTTCAGCCTCTTTCCTTCGACTTTCATCTTATAAATTGAATGCTTTACCGATTAGCTTTTTATTATTTCTATTTAGTTTATGGATTTATCCAAGTGCCCAAAGTCAAATTAAAATAGGAAGTCCTTTAATTAATACAATCACCATTCTAGTTAATCTTTTTTATCCTTTGTTAATATTGGGCTTTGTTCTATTCAAAAAGAAAAATATGGCTTATTAACTCTATATGGATTTGTGAGGTGATTTAAGATGAACAAAATGGTAAACATTACGTCCTTTCAAATGGGGCTAGTCCTATATATAGACACGGTTACAACTGGAGGTCTCATGCTCCCTTACGGTGTATTTGAATTGGCTAAGCAAGATCTTTGGTTTTCATTTCTCATAAGTTCATTATTTGGTTACTTAATGGTTATAACCATCGTTATATTAAATAATACATTTCCTGGTAAAACTTTCATAGAAATAATGAAAAAAGAAATGGGTATTTTGGGTTATGTTCTTTCTCTCTGTTTTTTATTATTTTTTCTCTATATTACAGTTTATATTTTTAGAGAATATTGTAATTTTATTGTGACACATTTCTATCGATTCACGCCCCAATTCGTTCTAATCGGTATTATGGTAATCGTGAGTGCCTACGCTGTTAAAAGCGGCATTGAAGTCATTTGTAGAACAGCTACTTTCTTTTTTCCCCTTTTATTTTTTAGCGTCTCACTCAGCACTTTGCCTTTAATTCCAGATATGCATGTTGACTTTTTACTACCGATGTTTCCCAATGGATTAATCCCTGGTTTAAAAGGATCGGTCATCGCTATGGGATGGCTAAGTGAATTTGTTTTTCTTTCTATGTTCTTACCCTTCGTATCTGCAAGAAAAAAGATTCTCCATGCAGGTTATATTAGTTTAACGTTAACCACTTTGACGATCATTTTTATCACACTTTGTGATTTTTTCGTCTTGGGTCAATCCTTTAATAAATGGTTTTTCCCCTATGTAGTAAGTACCCGTTACGTTTCACTTGGCAGATATTTTGAACATATTGAAGCCATTGTTATGGCTATTTGGATTGTTGGCATTTTTATTAAAATTGCTTCATTTTCGTTTATGTTCGCATATGTTTTGAAGCAATTTTTGGGCGGACCAGATTATCGCTCTCTCGTTTTACCGATTTCTTTTATGTCCTTTTTCCTGTCGCTATGGATATTCCCAAGTTTAACGGATTTTTTCCAAAATGGTGGATCGTTGACAAATACATTAGATACTTTAGGAACGATCTTGTTCCCTTTATTCATTTTATCTTTTATATTCATTAAAAAGTTAATAAAAAAAAGCTAGTACCAACGATGAAAAATGGTACTAGCCAATATTAAGGGGGTTTTGATAGTTATATTATATGCCCTAATAAGCTATTAAGAAGGAATATGTGATATTTTATACAATTTTTTGTATGGATAGGTTGGTTCAATGTCATATGTAAAAAATCTAGATAAGGTTTCAAACCTTATCTAGATTTTTATTTTAGCCTTCTGTTTTTTTCATTTCAGCTTCCATCTCAGGACGATTAAGGTTGGCGTTTAAAAATCCTTCATCTTGTGGAAGATGTAATTTCATTTCAGGCTTTTTATTAATTTGAATCGTACAATTGTCAATCGCATAGTCAAATACATGACCACCGCTAGTTCTATTTTCATCAATAAAGTGAAGGTGAAAACCGCCGACAGCAATTCCATGAGCGTACATTGGAGTCCAAAAACCAACCATCGTCCCCTTCACATTGTTGAATGTGAAAATAGGTTGTGATTCTACGGCTTCTGACATCGGCACATATGGTTTTTCTTGATAGACAACGGTGCGCGTTTTGACTTGTTTAAACACTCCATCAAATCGAACAGCATAAAATAAATTTTCGCTCGGAACAAGATCCATGATTAATTCTTCAATTTCCCTCTTACTCATCGTTTGTTCCACTTTATGTGTGATTTCTGGTTTGAAATACGTCATCGAGCAGAACGGACTTCTATCGGCATCAACTAGGGGCGTTGCCGTACCATCTCCTCTGACGCGGTAAAATTCATTATCGAAACCAATGAGTTCACCGTCGAGTCGATCAAAAGTTCCGATACCGAAATCACCATGATGTTTCAAATCCCCAAATGTTGTTTCCCCTTCATAGACCCCATCAAGTAAAGACAACATGGTGGAAACTTGATAAACCGTATCATATGATTTCTTTAAAACGTTAGTCGTCTGATCATGTTTTACAGATGTACTCATTAAGGAGCCCCTTTCATAAAATTAGTTTAATGCGTTAGGAATCAATTTTTTCGCTAGGTCGATGTTTTCACTATAATCAATAGGCACATCAACAATAACTGGTCCATCTTGGTAAGCAAGTGCTTCTTTCATAACATTTTTTAATTCACTTGGTTTATTCACGCGCATGCCTTTTGCACCAAAACTTTCAGCATATTTCACGATATCGACTGATCCAAATTCAACACCAGCCGTTCTTTCATATTTCATCACTTGTTGGAAGGCAACCATGTCATACGTTCCATCTCTCCATACAAAGTGAACTATAGGTAATTTAAGACGAACCGCTGTTTCCAATTCGTTAGCTGAGAACAAGAATCCACCATCACCAGATATAGATACCGTTTTTTCTTCAGGGTGAACAAGGGCAGCCGCCATAGCCCAAGGAAGAGCTACGCCAAGTGTTTGCATTCCATTACTGAATAATAGACGATGTGGTTCATAAGAACGGAAATGTCTTGCCATCCAGATATAGTGAGAACCTACGTCACAAGTAACCGTCACATTGTCATCAATTAAATCGCGTAAATCACGAACGAATTGTAATGGGTGGACAAGATCGGAATCTTCACGTGCAGGTGGTTCATCTCGATCAACGATTTTTTGACGTAATTCATCCATCAGTTTCAAACCTTCATCAGAAACATTCAAGTGAGTTAATTTCTCTTTAATGCTATCTACTGTAGCACCGATATCACCGATAAGTTCGATCTCAGGTTGGTAATCATGATCAATATCAGCATGAAGTTCATCCAAATGAATTAATTTACGATCTCCGACAGAATTCCAGAATTTCGGATCATATTCAACTGGATCGTAACCAATCGTTAAAAGAACATCGGCATTTTCAATAAGAATATCACCAGGTTGGTTACGGAAGAGGCCAATACGACCGTAGAAATGTTCTTCGAGATCTCTTGAAATTAATCCGGCAGCTTGGAACGTTTCAACAACGGGTAAAGAGATTTTCTTAAGTAATGAACGTACAGCAGCAACGACTTTACGTTTGCTTGCTCTTTGACCGACTAAAATGGCAGGAAGTTTGGCATTTTGAATCGCCTCAACCGCTTTGTCGATTGATTCAGTTGCAGCAGGACCCATTAATGGTTCAGGAGATGGTGCAACTGCTCTAGCTGTCGTAGAGTTAGCCGTAACATCTTGAGGTAAGCTTACAAAAGCTGCACCTTGTGGACCAGATGATGCTTCTCTAAAAGCATTGGTCAAAACTTCTGGAATGTTATCGGAGTCAACAACTTCTTTACTGAATTTTGTAATAGACGAGAACAAGGCCGCATTATCCATAGATTGGTGAGTTCGTTTGTTTCTGTCAGCTCTTATAACTTGACCGCCTATGGCAACAACGGGATCATTTTCCACATTAGCTGTAACGAGGCCTGTGGCAAGGTTAGACACCCCAGGACCTGAAGTGACTAAAACAACACCTGGTTTACCCGTTAAACGTCCCATGGCAGCAGCCATAAATGCAGCATTTTGTTCGTGACGGCAAACAATTAATTCCGGACCGCGGTCTTCTAAAACATCGAAAACGGAATCAATTTTTGCACCTGGAATACCAAAAACGTACTTAACACCTTGTTGAATTAACGTATCAACAACTAAATCTGCGCCTTTTGCTTTTTTAATTTTGTCTTGTTTTTTTTCAGTTTTGCTCACTTTTAGTAATCCTCCTTTTTAGTATATAAATCGATCAGAGTACCATTTAAAATAGGAGTCAAATAATCATGAAACTCTGATGAATGAAACTTATGGTTAGTATCTTCTCCCCTAACAATGGTCAGAGTTTAGATATAAATGAATCCTATAATTAATTTCATCTTTACTTTACAACGGCTATGGTATTGCGTCAAATATATCATTGTATTACTATTAATACGTAGTGCGACTTAATCGCGCGAGCTTTATCTTTTTTTGTCAAATTAAAGGTCTGATGATCAGATTTATTATATATTTTTTACAGATTTAGATTTATATTAATATTAAGTAAAAGTTTACCTTAATAAATTTGTTGCAATTTTTAATAAAGGATGTTTCGTTTCAAGGGTATGATGATAAAGAACCTTTAAAAGGTTGTTTAAAAAAATATTTATTTAAGTCTCAAACATAGTGTTTACTTTTTTTGAATTTATCTTTCGTAACAACTTATACCATATAGAAACACACTAGGAGTGTAGGACATGGAATTACGGCACCTTCATTATTTTATTATTGTTGCTGAAGAACTTCATTTTGGGAGAGCAGCTGTGCGATTACAAATGACTCAACCACCACTAAGTCAACAAATCAAGCAGTTGGAAAATGAAATTGGTGTTGATTTATTCAAACGAACAAAGAGACATGTAGAACTTACTACAGCAGGAAAAATGTTTTTAAATGATGCAAAACAAGCCTTGTCAGTACTGGACCAAGCAGTTGATACAGCACAACGTGCACAACGAGGGGAAATAGGGCATATTGCAGTTGGCTTTGTAGGTTCTGCAACCTATGACATCCTTCCAGATATCGTCCGTGAATTCAGGCGAAAATTTCCTGATGTTTCTATTGAACTTCAGGAATTATCGACTCCAGATCAAATCAAAGCCTTGCATGACGGTTATTTAGATATTGGTATGGTACACCCTCCCATAAACAGTTCCATGATTACTACAGAAATTTTACTACGTGGGAAATGTGCCTTATCAATGCCAAAAAATCATCCACTAGCTAAAAAAGAAGCCATTTATCTCAAGGATCTTGTCGATATACCATTCATTGTTGTGTCTCGTGATATTTGGCCCGCTTTGTATGATGATTTTGTTTCTCTTTTTCAAGATGCTGGGTTTACACCTAAGATTGTTCAGGAAGCAAATGAATATCAAATGGTTCTTGGACTTGTTTCCGCTGGTATTGGCATAGGCGTTGTTCCAAGCACTGCAGAGAAAAATTTTAATTTAGACGTCGTGTATAAGGAAATTGAGGATTATCCTTTAAATGCAATTCTTTCTGTTGCTTATCGTAAAACAGACGAAAACCCATCTCTAAAACGTTTCATTGATATTTCAAAAGAAATTGGGCAAAAATATATGATCGATTAAGTCTTTTTAAAGTAAAGGAGGCTGACATTAAAACGTCAGCCTCCTCATTTTTATTCTTCAATAGCTTTCTTTTTCTTACCTTTACGATGACTCATTTTCATTAAAAATTCATAGACAATAGGGACGACGACAAGTGTGAGTAATGTTGAACTCGTGATACCACCGATAACCGTCACACCAAGTCCTTTGGATATAAGTCCGCCACTTCCTTCTGCTCCAATGGCAAGTGGAATGAGTGCACCAATGGTTGCAATGGCTGTCATTAAGATCGGACGTAAACGTGTCGCACCAGCTTCTAGTAAGGCTTCTCTTGTTGATAAACCTGCCTTCTCCATATGAATGACTCGATCAATTAATACAATCGCGTTTGTTACGACAATACCGATCAACATGAGTACACCGATCATAGCCGATACACTAATGGTTTCACCTGAGATAAAGAGAGCTAATAAACCACCGATTATAGTGAACGGTAAGGAGAAGAGAATGGCGAATGGTGCAAGTCCGCCACCAAAAGTGACAACAAGGACAAAGTAGACAATGGCTATAGCAGCTAAAATGGCCATCCCTAATTGTGAAAACGATTCATTCATTTGCTCTGTGACACCGCCAAATGAAATACTTGCTTGATTCGGTGTTTTGATTTTATCTACTTTTGCTTTCAAGTCGCTTGTCGCTTGGCTCACATCAGCCGATGTCACTTTGGCAGATACTTGCGCACTAAATTTACCATTACGTTTCGTTAATGAATTCGCTGTTTTTCCTTTTTCTACTTTTACAACATCCTTTATTGGTACTTCCCTGCCAAGTGGTGATGTCAATGTTTTAGCCATCACATCATCAATATCTTTATAGGATGATTTAGCGTTTTTAACGTAGACATTAAGTTCTTTACCATTTTGTTTAATCGTTGTTAATGTCTGGCTCTCTCCTGTATTTGCCAAGGCCCCCGCAACCTGCCCGGCTGTTAAACCTAATTGACTTAGTTTATCTTTATCCACGACAAGATTAAATTGACTATAGGCTTGTGTGAGACTCGAATCAATATTTGTCAGGTTCTTTTGCTGTTTCATTTTTGATTCGACTTGCTTCACAATTGGCTTAATTTGTTCCATGGAATCGCCGTAGACATAGAGCGTTAACGTATTGTTGCTTCCGCTCGTGCCCCCACCCATGTCTTCTTGACCCCATTTGCCTTTATTGGATATCTTAGCAAGATCTTTCATGGTTTTATCAGCTAATTTATCGAAGTTAGGGGTATCTTTCTCATACATTACATAGAATAAGGCTTGATTAGAAGCTGCAGGATTCATTGGATTTTCTCCACCGACTGAATACTGCATTTTTGTCATGTGTTTATTATCTTCTAGGTATTTCTCGGCTTTTAAAGCAACAGCTTCAACATCGCTTAAACGTTGACCTGGATTAGGGCTATAGGTGATCGTCAACATTTTTTCTGAATCTGATGCTAAGAAACTAAAACCAATCTTAGGGACTAAAAACAAACTTCCAACAAGAGCTAAAACTGCAATCCCAAAAGTGATCAGCTTATGATTTAAAGCGCCATTTAAAACACGTTTATAGAATGACGATAACTTTCCTATTTCTTTATGTTCTTTGGCTTTTTTTACCCCATTTTTAAATAATGAATCAGCTAACATTGGAACGATCGTTATGGCAACAAGTAAAGAGGCAAGCAGTGAACACACAATTGTTAAGGCAAATGGCAAAAATATTTGTCCAACAACACCACTCACTAAGGCCATAGGCAGGAACACGGCAATCGTTACGATGGTCGATGACATAATTGGGATGAACATCTCGCGTGTGGCTTCACGGATTAATTCCGTGCCTTTAAGTTTCTCAGTTGATAAGGTTAATCGCCTGTAAATGTTCTCGATAACCACAATAGAGTCATCCACAACACGGCCAATGGCTACCGTCATCGCACCGAGTGTCATGATGTTTAATGTGACATCCATTTGTTTGAGAACGATGAGTGCCATTAAAAGGGATAATGGAATCGAAAAGATGGAAATAATCGTTGATCGAATATTTCTCAAGAACAACATGATAATAATAACGGCAAAAATGGCACCAAGTATGGCCTTTTCAATCATTGTTTTAACCGAATCTTGGATTGGTTTTGCCTGATCATACATATTAACGGTGTGAATGCCATTATTGTCTTTGCTGAATTTCTTTAACTTCGCATTGGCTTCTTTCACGACATCTACTGTGTTGGCATCATCTGCTTTCACTATAGATACACCGATAGACTCTTGTCCATTTGTTCGGGAAATGGATTCCGCTTTTTTATCAAGTTGAAGTTTCGCCACATCTTTTAGTGTAATTGTTGGTAATTGTGCAGGTTTTACTTGAGTTTGCGGCGCAGCTTGTCCTTGCATTTGACCTTGGCCTGCACTCTGTTGCATTTGGCTTTGTACAGGTATTTCAATATTTTCTAAATCATGGAGCGTTTTAATGTCTCCATTTACAGCGACCGATTGTTCTTGATTTCCAATGGTATACAAACCAAGCGGCATGGATACATTGGCCCCCTTAATCATGTTGGTCACTGTATCTTGAGTTAAACCATAGTGTTTTAATTTCTTATCGTCGAAAGTTAAAAGAATCTGACGTTGCTCTTGACCTGAAACGGTAACCGTTGAGATTCCATCTATGCCTTCAAGAGTAGGGACCAAATCATCTTCTACTTTAGACGTCAATTCTGAAAGTGATGCATTTTCATTAGAAACACTGACACTTAAAACAGGAAAAGCATTAAAATTAATTTTAGAGACATTTGGCGTCTCCACATTATCTGGTAAATCGATTTTATCAACAGCTTCTTTTACTTCTGTAACGGCTTTATCCATGTCTTTGTCGTAGTTATATTCGACTTGGATGGACGAGACATTGGCATTCGTTGTAGAGCTTACATTTTCAACCCCTGATAAATGACTGATCCTCTGTTCGATGGGTGTCGTAATTTTATCATTAATGTCTGTTGGTGTTCCTCCAGGATACATCGTGGTTATTGTAAGGACTGGAAAACTCATATTTGGCATGGTTTCCATCTTCATCTTAGAACCAGAATATAATCCAGCAACCACTACAATAATGGTGAGTAGCCAAAGGGCATACTTATTCTTTGTCGAAAAATTAATAATAGACTTCAATCTCTTCACCTCGGTAATAGAATCTAAATTTTCATATTAACAACTAAAATGTTGGTAACGAACATATTAATATAGCTATGTATTCACTTTTACTCATCTCATTACGTTTCTCCTCCTAAAAAAGTTTCATATTATTTAACTAAACGTGAGAATCATTACTTCATCATTATCTATAATAGAGTTAAATGACGTATGCAACTGTCGATTTAATTCAACATACAACTTAAGTCGTATTTTTATTTGTACTCTAGAGAACTTTGAAAAATAAGCATTCAACCACTATATATTTACTTAATCGATCGTAAGTCAGGTACATTTTTGGGTTGGTCCATATGCTTTTCTAAATGTTGACGTATTGAATCAGATAATGGTACCGACTCCCTACTTATAAAATCAAAACCAAGTAACGTCACACGTCCACGAGCACGACATTCACCATTTTTATCTATGATGGCATGTTCAGCATCAAAACTTGAACGACCTAGTCTACCAATCCATGTTAATACAGTCACTGTTTCTCCATATTTTATTTCTTGAATATAGTCACAATGAGTTGAAGCAACAATAATATTCCACTCGTCAAAATTTAAATTTGGATTAAACAATTCAAATATAGCCCTTTTCCCCTCTTCAAAATAGGTATAATACACGGCATTATTGACATGTCCCAACGAATCACAATCATTAAACCTAACAGTGATTTCTGTCGATATCATCTAAATTTCCTCCTAATTATTAGTCAAATTCCACGACTCTTAAAAATATATCAAAATAATCATAACACTTTTCATAGTTAATATCTCTTGCAGCTTTTTTCATAGAAAACGTAAAAAAATACCACAGATCCTATCATTGTGGTATTTTCGCAAGGTTTAAGATTATTTTTGTAAAAGAAGTTCTGGGGTAAGTTCTGGTTGAGTTTCTTTTTTTGTGTGATCTTCAACAACGTCACTCGCCAATGCCTCTGCTTGTTTCTTAGCTGCCAACGTTTCTCCTTTTGCGAGGTAGTAATACACTGCACCTACAAATAATCCTCCACCCAAAATATTACCTAACGTGACTGGGAGAATATTATAAAGAGCACCTTGTAATGTGATAGACGTTGGATGAGCAATAGATAACGCCAATGAGAATAAGGATAGGTTAGCAATAGAGTGTTCATAACCCGATGCAAAGAAAGTAAATACGAGTAAAATGATGGCAATAAGTTTAGCTGCATCACCTTTTAATCGCATTGGAATCCAGATTGCTAAACAAACGAGCCAGTTACAGAATATGGCACGAACAAATAATTGATCAACTGGGAGATACATTTTTTTGTTAACAACTTCAAACAAAAGATGATTGGATGCCAATTGATCAAAGATCCCAGTTCTCGAAAAGACGAGTGCAAATAGAACAGCACCTATGGCATTTCCTCCAAAACAAAATACCCAGTTTTTTATTAAATCACGAATTTGTGTTTCTTTTTTCAATGTACTAATGGTAAAAAACATCGTATTTCCTGTAAATAGTTCTCCACCACCATAAACGATAAGAATAAGGGCAATACCAAAGAAAATACCGCTCATAAGGGTGGTTGCTGGTGATTGAACAACGTTAAAACTGTCTCCTATTTTGAAACATAGAACAATGGCAAGACCTATGAACACACCTGCTAGACTAGCCCGAACAATATATTGTAACAACGAAGAATCAAGAATATTTTTTTTGAGCACTGCGGATTGAACTGCTTTTTCTAACGATTCATGCATTTTATTTCCCCTTTTCATTTTTGTGAATTATTTCACGTTTGATAGTAAAATATAACTTTGTGAATTTTTTCACATTTGATAGCAAAAATATTACTTTGTGATTATTTTCACATATGAAACTAATTAATATCGACCCTAGATTATTCATACATAAATACTAAGAAACTCTACCAAATCAATAATAAACCAATCTGTGGCTTTTCATTTAATAAATTAAAAGGAGCCCTTCCTTTAATATCGTATAAGTAACCACACAAACAAAATTCAAGGAGGACTCCATAATGAAATGTGTAATGGAACAAATTAGAAGGGTTACTGGCTAAGTACGCTGGCATCCTGCCAGAACGCCAGTACTAGCCCGTCCTGGGCGTCGGAGGGCTAAGAGCGGCGCCGTTTTGAGGACCAGAAAAACAAGTGGCCTCCAAGATTCGTAGCTTCTCATTTGGTGAACAACCTCTATAAGGAATTTGATGAACAGATTGGTTTAAGTAAGTCCCATGAAACCCTTCAAGTCAATGATGAAGTTAATCACCGGAATCACCCCAATCATGAGGTTGTCATCCATAAGGTTATCATCACATTACTGGTTATCATACGGATGACCATGCCGATGAGTTAAAGCATGAACCGATGTTCACCACGATTCTTAATAAGGATCGATTAGCTTCTCAGCCTTTCTTGTCACGTTTAAATAAGACGATGAAGTTGCTTCAACAAGTTAATCAGAGGTTAAATGACCGTATTCAACCATTAAGCCAAGCGTTCACTTTGTTTTTGATTTAGATTCGGCCAATTTCACCACCTGTGGTGATCAATATGAAACGAACTACAATGCCCACTATACGGGTGTAGTATGCCTTTTTTTGACCGTTTGGTATTAAATGGACTACCTAAGTGTAGGAGTTAGAATTAACTTTCGAGTTTATCTATTTTTGAAATTGGTTTTTGTAAATTAACTTTATTTTTGATAATAAACGGTTGAATTGTCCGTTCAAAAGTCAAACTATGAATAATTCAGGATCAAATACATTTCAACTAAATGTACCATCTATATTGTGTTAGTCATGTGATCTATCATAAATTAATCTGAGATCTGGTTTATGTGATTTGTTTCACATACCGTATGTATAGAAAATACTCCATTTCACTCTGATTTTCAATACCCTTTTCATGATGTTACGATTACTGTCAAATTTAACTTTATTAAACGGTTTCAAATGGTTGTATTTTTAAGTTTAGGTGTTCTTTTTATAAATTCAAAAGAAATCTAGAGTATATATTTCATTATTTTTTCCTATATTAAGCATAAAAACAATTTTTTATATTGGATATGCTATGTATTAAGTCCATATTTTTCCTATATAAATGTTGTCTATTTCTTAAAAGTAGGTGTTAAGGGGTTTGAGTAATCGGTTCTTATCTAAATTAGCAAATAATGAAAAAATTATTTTACTAATATCCTTTTGTATTATTGCAATCTATCTATTACCTTTGTACATATTCGGTGAAAATACGCACGTTCGAGTTCATGATAATTTAGATTCCAATGTAGCTTGGTATAAAACACTTATTAACAGTGGTCAACTCTTTGGCCCATTAGATGCTACCATTCCACAAATTATGAATGGAAACTTGCCGCGCGGGGCATTAGAATCGGAATTTAGTCTCATTGTTTGGTTATATGTCTTGTTTCCAACAATGGTGGCCTACGCAATCAGTCAAACCTTAACGCGTGTCTTTGCTTTTATCGGGATGTATCTACTTCTAAAGACACATGTCCTAAAAGATAAAAAATGGCTCATGATTAATGCCTTGGTCTCCGTTTGCTTTGCTTTAACACCATTTTGGCCATCAGGTATGCTCAGTACACTAGGGATGCCACTCGCTTTATGGGCCTTTTTAAGCATTCGTTCAGGAAAAGGGACGTGGAAACATTGGATCACCCTTATTTTACTTCCCTTTTATTCTAGTTTTGTGCTTGGTTTCTTCTTCTTTTTAACCGCTATAGGGATACTATGGCTCTATGATTTGATCACTAAAAAACGATTTAATATTCCGTTCTTTGGAAGTCTTTGTTTGATGACGGCTCTTTATCTCATTGTTGGCTATCGCCTTATGTCTTCACTCGTCATTAAAGGTGTCCCTAATAGTCGTCAGGAGTTTGTCTCTTCACGCTTGAGCTTAGCGAGTACTGTACGATTAACGTTTAAAAATTTCATCATTGGGCATACACATGACTTAACCATGCATACCTTTATTATCTTGCCTTTAACATTGATCATTCTCGGGCTCATTATTATCAATAAAAAATGGAAAGAAGAAAAAAGCTTCATCCTTTTATTTATACTCAATTTTGCTTTATCAACTTGGTATGCCTTTTGGTTTTTTAAAGGTTGGAGACCCATTAAAGAAAACATTACCTTCTTAAGAACTTTTAACTTTGCACGATTTCATTTTCTTAGACCATTAGTTATTTATGTAAGTTTTGCGATGGGATTGGGAATACTGTGGAAAATGGGAAGGTTTGGACGACAACTTGTTGTCCTCCTCCTCATCGCTCAGTTGGGAGTTCTCTTTTATTTCAATGATGCTTTTTTATACAAAAATCAACCAACAGTGAAACAATTTTTCGCCGTGAACCAATTTCAAGACATTAAAAAATACATAGGAAAAAACCCGTCGTCCTATCGCGTCATTAGTCTTGGGCTTCACCCATCCATCGCTCAATATAATGGGTTCTATACGTTAGATTCGTATAACAACTACTATCCACTAAGCTACAAATATGAATTTAGACAAATTATAGCGAGTGAGCTAGATAAAAAAGCATCATTGAAAAAATACTATGATACTTGGGGTAATCGTGTCTATCTTTTTTCATCCGAGTTAGGTAAAAAATACGATTACAGAAGTTATTCGAAAAAGAAAGTTAAACACTTGGAATTGAATTCGAGAGCCTTATGGCGTATGGGAGGGCGCTATGTCCTATCATCAGTCCCTATTTTAAATGCAAAGCAAAATAATCTTAGTTTATTAAAAACGTTTCACGATGCAGCCTCATCCACAGCTTGGAAAATTTATTTGTATCAGGTTCATCCAGAATAGGAGGTTAACATACTATGAATAAACCATTATTAACCATCGCAGTCCCTTGTTGCAATGAGGAAGAAGTTCTACAAGACACATCAACTCAGCTGATGAGAGTCCTTACCTCATTAATTAAAGATAATCTGATTCAGCCAGATAGTAAGATACTATTCATTGACGATGGAAGCCGTGACCACACTTGGGCTCTCATAGAAGCTTTGATCAAAAAGTCGACCTACTTTACGGGGTTGAAGTTGACACGTAATTTTGGGCATCAAAATGCCCTATTAGCTGGACTGCAAGTGGCTGGTAAATATTCAGACTGCATTATTACAATCGACGCAGATCTTCAAGATGATATTCAAGTTATACGGACATTTATCGAACGTTATCAAGAGGGATATGATATTGTTTATGGTGTACGAAGAAGCAGGAAAACCGATTCCTTCTTCAAACGAAACACAGCACAAGGATTTTATCGTTTTATGACGAAGCTCGGTATTAAAATGGTCTACAACCATGCAGACTTTCGTCTACTTAGCAAAAAGGCTCTAAAAGAACTCTCGCGTTACGGTGAACAAAACATGTTCTTACGTGGCATTATCCCTCTTCTTGGTCTAACTTCAACTGAAGTTCTATATGATCGAAAAGAGCGCATGGCAGGTGAAACAAAGTATCCTCTTAAAAAAATGCTATCGTTCGCTTTTAATGGCATTACGTCTTTTAGCATTGTGCCGATTCGTTTAATTATGACCGTTGGCATTATGGCCTTTTTCTTAAGTAGTCTCTTTGGCGTCTATGCCTTGTTTGCCAAATTCTTTGGCCATGCTGATTCAGGATGGACCTCCATTATGATCTCATTATGGTTCTTAGGCGGGCTTCTCCTTATTAGTGTAGGGCTCATTGGTGAATATATCGGGAAAATCTATGAAGAAACCAAGCATCGGCCGCGATTTTCTGTAGAGAATGATCTGTTTAGTACTTCTTTTAAAGAACGAAAAATACCAACGCCGATCGTAAAGAAAACAAGAATAAGGTAAATCAACTGCACGTTCATTTTGATGAACGTGTTTTTTTGTGCCGGCTTAGACAAAAGTTAATCCACCACATACTCCAAAAGCCGATCTGGTCGAATCGTTCAGACGGCACGTTTATTTTTTCAAATCCGCCCGCAGCCCTAGTTAATGCAAAAGCACGTTCTTGGTTTAAAGAGGCCATGAATGGAAGACGTTATGTCTCTGATCCCTATATTTCTGTTTTAACTAAGAGAAATTGCGTCACCCTATCCGTTCCAATTAAAGAGAACAATCAAATTATTGGAGTTCTAGGAGCTGATATTACGGTCTAATAACGAATGGATGAAGAGAGTTATAACAATAAAAAACCTAGGAGATAAGATTCTCCTAGGCCAAAATGATGACACATCCTCATTATTTTAAAACATTTGTTAATACAGGAACAATTTGTTTTTTACGTGAGACAACACCTTTTAGGACGGCAAGGTTTTGGTCTAATTTAACGTCATAAGCCTTTTCAACTGCTTGTGCTTCTTTACCAAGGACTAGAGCCGTTGAGTCATTCGTTAAAATATCCGTAATGGCAAACAAAAAGAGATCAAGACCTTTTTCTTTTACCGCATTGCCAATGACATCTTCGAGTTCAGCTTGACGTGAAAGAATATCTGCTGTATCTACCGTGTTCACTTGAGCGATTTCGACTTTGTGATCACCCATTTTGAATTCTTTTGCATCAAGTTTAATCCATTCGTCCGTTGGTTTACTGCTGAGATCGGCCCCTGCTTTTAACATATCTAAACCATATTCTTTAGGCTCAACTTCTGCAATAGCCGCCAATTCTTTTGCTGCTTGTACGTCTTCTTCGGTGCATGTAGGTGATTTGAATAATAACGAGTCTGAAATAATCGCTGAAAGCATAAGCCCCGCTATAGGTTTCGTTATTTCAACACCCTGTTCTTTATATAACTTGTTCAAGATTGTCGCTGTACAACCAACTGGTTCTGCACGATAATATAAAGGATCGCTTGTCTCAAAATTAGCAATACGGTGATGATCAATCACTTCTAATACACGAACTTCGTTAATATCGTCGGCGCTTTGTTGACGTTCATTATGATCGACTAAGATAACTTCATCCACTTCACTAGCCACTTTTTCTACAAATCGAGGAGTGGCGACTTTAAACGTATCTAAAGCAAATAACGTTTCGCCATTAACTTCTCCTAAACGCACAGGCTCGACATCGAGACCTAATTGTTGTTTTAAATGAGCATATGCTATAGCTGAACAAATTGTATCCGTATCTGGATTTTTATGTCCAAAAACAAGAACTTTTCCCATGACACTTCTCCTTTATCATTTTAATAAATGGTATCTCTACACTAGATTCTATTCTATCATAAATGACAAATCAATTTGTTTCTAACAAGATGATGACTTTTATATTAAGAACTTATTATATTCCTAAAATCAGTCAAAACCTCTTTATTTATTTTCCAAATCGATATATCATTTATAATGGTCAACTTTTTGTTACTGACCGGAAAAAAGCTGGTTGCAAGGTGGTGTTTATATCGTCTAAAAAACATAAAAACTACAAAGTACGTAAAGGTCGCTATGTTTTACAAAGCCTGATCTTTCTATTCGCTGTATGCATAGTATTTATGTGGTCCCTAATAGGCCCAAATCGAATCCTCTCACTCCTACCTGGCCATGAACCAGTAAGCCAAAATCAACTTCTTAAATATGAACCAACTATTTCACAAGAATTGAACAGTTATGGATTAAAATCGTATACACCTCTACTTCTTGCCATTATGTTACAGGAAAGTAAAGGAGAAGGAAGCGATCCCATGCAGGCATCGGAATCAGCCGGATTAAAAAGAAATCAAATCAAAAATCCTGAAACTAGTATAAAACAAGGTGTCTATCATTTTTCTGAAATGTATAAGTTTGGTAAACAAAAGCATGTTGACTTAGATACCATTATCCAAAGTTATAATATGGGACCTGGCTATATATCTTATGTAGCAGAACGAGGCCAGGAACATAAAGAAACGCTAGCCAAATCATATTCTAAGATGAAAGTCGAAAAGTCGCCTAATACGTATACCTGTGGAATTCGTGATACCTTTCGGGAGCCTTACTGTTATGGTGATTTCACGTATGCTGAAAAAGTGAATAAGCAACTAGCATTAGTTCAAACTATACTAAAAGACAAAGACTCTACGAAAAATGATTCAAAAGCGAAAACAAGTTTTGTTTCAAAGTAATACATTAATTTGATATGAATCAATGAAAAAAGCCATCACACTATAAAATGCCATTATAGGACCATTTTAATATGTGGCTGGCTTTTTTTGATAACACATCGATTATTTTATTTTTTCTTCTACAATCTCAATACGTTTTCTAGGTTTATGATGACTAATCAAACGTTTGTTTAAACTTTTCAAGAGCTACTCCATCCATTTGCAAACGTTTTCTTTGACCCCGCAACAATAAATGATATTATTTAAATATCTGCCTGTTTAAGTCATCGTCTCTAAAGACATCTTTACATTCATATTTAGGAAATGACTGACATTCTATAAATAAAATGAATTCATACATATTTAATTTTTCTTAGGTTCATTCCTTGAAAGTATGTTCTTACATTTATTTCATATATAATGATATCAACGACTGTTCATTTGTTAACTTTACAAATAAAAATAAATCAACATACTATTTACTTGTTCATATTAATAAATATATTCTTGAGTCCTCTTATCTTTTATCCCGCCTTAACGGGCAAGTAAAGACCCCCACCTCAAGATTCTGAGTATTCAAGGAAGATAGGGGGGATCAACTGCCCGTAAAGGCCCGATTGGTTCAGCTAACCATCAGTGGGGGATGAAGATAACCCCCACTGATGGAAGCTTCACTTTATTGTTTAACCAGAATATATATGACCATTCATCTTTCAATGGAAAGAAGGTTGTTTTATGAATATTGGTATTTTTACAGACACGTATTATCCACAAGTCAGTGGGGTATCGACTTCAATCATGATTCTTAAGAAAGAATTAGAAAAATTGGGTCATTGCGTTTATATTTTTACTTCTTCAGATTCAAAGGCTGATTTAACACAAGAAAAAGGATTCGTTTTTCGGTTTACAAGCTTCTCAGCCCTCATTGTCCCTGAGAGACGGCTCGCTATCTCTGGGTTTATTAAGGCTACCCAACTTGCTCAACGCCTTCAATTAGACGTTATTCATACACAAACGGAATTTTCAATGGGGTTAATTGGAAAACACGTTGCCAAAAAGTGCAACATTCCACTCATTCACACGTACCATACCATGTATGAAGATTACTTACATTATATTGCAAATGGGTGGATCATAACACCTAAGTTAGTTGAAAAATTAACCTGTCGCTTTTGTAAACAGGCGCATACCATTATCGCTCCTTCAGAAAAAGTATCTAATAAACTACGAACCTATGGGGTACAAAATCAGATTGAAATTGTTCCTACAGGCATTGACTTCTCAGTTTTTCAAACATCCGCAGATCAAGTTGAAAAACAAAGGCATCTGCGCAAACAAATAGGCCTAAAATTAGATGATATTGTGATTCTTTCTATTGGTAGACTTGCTGAAGAAAAAAATATAGACACCGTTATAAAAGCGATGCCTGAAGTTAAAAAGAATCATCGAGAAGCAAAACTTGTGATTGTTGGAGATGGGCCCTCGCGTTCAAAACTTGAACGTTTGACCCGAATTTTACATATTGAGGATACTGTCTTTTTTGTTGGAGAAAAAGAGTGGAAGGACATTCCTGCCTATTATCATCTTGGTGATGTCTTTGTCAGTGCATCGACGTCTGAAACGCAAGGACTCACTTATATTGAAGCCATGGCATCCGAAATACCTGTTATCGCAAAGAAAGATTCTAGTATTACCCCCCTCATTGAGACTCAAGTGACAGGATTTTTATTTAATGAGGATGATCAGTTGGCTCAAGCTATTATAAAGACATTAGATGCTCGTCAAAACTGGACTTCGGTCGTCGATAGAGCCAAATTACGCATTCATTCACTTTCAGCAGAACAATTTGGCAAACACATAGAGGCTATCTATTTAAACAGTCGGAATCAGGAACTCAGCCCAGCACAACCCCTATTAAGAAAAACAATCAATGGAATGACTGCCATTCATTCGTTGACCAAACTTAAGGGCAAATGGCTTAGAAGAGAGAGCCGGCATCATGATTAGACTCAATATGTTCTCATCAGCTGAAAAAGTCAAAGGGCAAGGTGTTGCCTCTGCTTACCGTGAGTTGGTTAATGTTATCCAATCACATTTAACGTCTATCAACATGACAATGAACAAATTTAGAAAGGCGGACATTACACTTTACCATACCATTGATTTTCGATTCTTCCTCTCGACTTTTTTAAGACATCGCTTAGGAATCAAAATAGGGTATGTCCACTTTCTTCCAGAGACCATCGATGACAGCTTATCTTTACCAAAACCTGTTCAAAAATTATTTTATCGTTATATCATTCTCTTTTATAAACGTATGGATGAATTAATTGTGGTAAATCCATCTTTTATACCCAAATTAATCGCTTATGGTATAGAAGACGATCGTATTCACTATATTCCTAACTTTGTATCGAATAAATCATTTTATCCGGTGAATGATAAAAAAGAAAAACAAGCCCTTCGTAAAGAACACGGATGGTCTATTGATTCATTTATCGTTATTGGTGTTGGACAAGTTCAATATCGAAAGGGCGTTCTTGATTTTATTGAGACAGCCAAAAGACTTCCACATCTAACGTTCATTTGGGCTGGTGGTTTTTCTTTTGGAAAAATCACAGCAGGATATGAGGAATTGAAACAAATCTATGATCATCCACCGAAAAATGTGCACTTTATCGGTATTGTTGATCGTGATAAAATGAATACCTATTACCAAATGGCTGATATGTTATTTTTACCTTCTTATAATGAACTCTTTCCAATGACGGTACTTGAGGCGATGAATTGTCAAATCCCGATACTCTTGCGTGATCTAGATCTATATCAATCTATATTAGATGGGTATTATCTAAAGGCATCTAATGTAGATGAATTTGTATCTTTAATTAGGCGGTTAGAAGGAGAATCAGCTGTCTACAAAGAGGCTGTTCACCGATCAAAGAGCGGGGCTGCTTATTATAGTGAAGAAAGAGTGGTCAAACTATGGAAAGATATGTATCTAACGTTGCATAACAGGAGACAACAGCATGACCAAACAAAACCGTAATATAGTCCTTCATATTCTAATTATTATCGTGATCAGCGCCCTATTTTTCTACTTTAAATTTCGTCATATTAATCTAGCTGATTTCTGGACAAGTATGAAAGAGATCAACGATGTATGGATTAGCCTATCTATGCTGGTCATGTTTTTGTATTGGTTATGTGAAGCAATAATCCTCTACCAAATGACAAAATCAATTGATCCAAGGTTCCGCTTTCGTTCTGCTTTGCAAATAACGATGGTTGGCCAGTTTTTCAACACCTTAACTCCACTACAAACGGGCGGGGGACCTGCACAATTATATATGCTAAAACAAAAAGGAACAGATATCGGCTCTGCAAGTTCCGTTTTATTAATTAAATTTATTATCTATCAGCTTGTTCTAGTGGTGAACTTCATTGTTATTTTATTCTTTAGTTATGACAATTTAATCAAACACTTTCCTCGTTTGTCTTACTTAGTCTTATTGGGTTTTATTTTTCATTTGTTTGTCATTATTGGATTACTCATTGTCGCCATCAGCAAAAAAACTGCTCATTTTCTAGCCCACCTTATTCTGAAGTCTTTATTCATTTTTATTAAAAAAGAAAAAAGGGTTAAATATGTACAAACCATCGATCACAAAATTGATACCTTTCATCATGAAAGCAGAAAAATGAGTCAACATAGATGGCTCTTAGTAAAAGGATGTCTATTAACAAGTATTCAGCTTTTTCTTTTTTTCAGCATTCCTTATTTTATATTTGAAGCAATTGGAATTTCACATGAAGGGTTAATTCTGGCTATGGCTTATCATGCCTTTATTATTATGTTTTCAAGTATCGTGCCTACGCCAAGTGGTACAGCTGGTGCAGAGTATAGTTTTACAATCCTTTTTGGCAGTTTAATGAATGGACAAGAATTATTGGTTACCCTTATCCTCTGGCGATTTATCTCTTCTTATAGCTGCCTTATTATCGGGGGGATCGCATTATCCTTTGGGTCAAAAAAATTGGCTCAACTAAAGTGAGTTCACGTGATCCTCTATCTCCCCAACTAGCCAATGACAAACTTCACTCAGTGGGGGGTTCTTCATCCCCACTGAGTGTAAGCCTAAACCTCATGCAGCCGTTATCCCCCACCTTGAAATTCTCGTGTACACTCGATACCTTGTCAATACTCGCCGTTAATGCGGGATAAATTCAAATAATTTGATATTCACATTCTATAATCACTAATATATAATAACATTATATATAACATTTGAATATTTGCTCATATATTATTTTATACGAGAGGTGTTTATATGATAAAAGATAACATCGTGCCAGATAATTGTGAGGAAACATGTAGCCAAACGATTATTCATAAAGATATTATTCAACTAGTAAGCGAACACATGTCAGATGATATCAGTTTAGATAATATGGCTGAGTTATTTAAATTGTTTGGAGACCGCACAAGAATCCGGATCCTTCATGCTCTCAATCAATCAGAAATGTGTGTCTGTGATCTGGCTTATTTACTTGGTATGACACAATCAGCCATCTCTCACCAATTACGTTTACTAAAACAAGCAAAATTGGTTAAGAACAGAAAAGAAGGAAAGATCGTCTATTATTCACTGGCAGATCGACATGTCATGCAGATCTTTGTGCAAGCCTTCGATCATGTTAAAGAATAAAAATGACATGGAGGAGATTAAATGGATCCTATAAAAACGAAAATAAATAAAGAACTTCTATTAGATGGGCTGGATTGTGCAGCGTGTGCAGCCAAGATAGAAAAAGGCGTTAGTGAGCTAAACGGTATATCAGCTTGTTCGGTTAACTTTATGACAAAGACACTGACAATGGAAACAGAACAAGGTCGTGAAGATGGAATCATAACAGAAGCCAAGAAACTCGTGAAGACATTAGAACCTCATATCGAGGTTAAAGAAAAACAAATTGGTACGAAGTCAGGGATTACTCCCTTATCTTTAAATGGATTAGATTGTGCTAATTGTGCAGCCAAAATAGAAAAAGAAGTAAGTTTGTTATCAGGTATAAAATCTTCGACTGTAGACTTTGTATCTAAAAAACTTATTATTGAACCCACAGGAACGATGAAAACAGACGACCTAGTGGCAGATATCAAAAAAATTGTTAAACGTATTGAACCTGAGGTCAATGTGACTTTAGAAACGCATAATAAAGTACAAGATAATGAACATAATCATGATCATGAAAACAACAAGATAAAAAGATTACTAATACGTTTAGGTGTTGGGGGTGTTTTAACTGCGGTTGCGGTTTTTTCAAACCTTCCATACATTCCAGAGCTTAGCCTCTTTCTTATTGCCTATTTCATTGTCGGCGGTGACATTGTCTATCGAGCGATAAGAAATATGACTAGAGGGCAAGTTTTCGATGAAAACTTTTTAATGGCGATCGCTACGATAGGTGCTTTTGCTGTCGGACAATTTCCTGAAGGCGTGGCTGTTATGCTCTTTTATCAAGTTGGAGAACTCTTCCAAGGCATTGCAGTCAATCGCTCACGGAAATCGATTAGTGCCCTTATGGATATACGTCCCGACTACGCTCACCTCAAAGTTGGTCAAGAAACGAAGAAAGTCTCACCAGAAGATGTAAATGTTGGGGACCTGATTATCATTAAGCCTGGGGAAAAAGTACCTTTAGATGGAAAAGTCATTGAAGGAAACTCAATGGTTGATACATCAGCTTTAACAGGGGAATCTGTCCCAAGAGAAATCGAGGTTGGTAGCGATGTTCTTAGTGGATTCATTAATAAAAATGGGCTCTTAACCATTGAAGTGACGAAATCATACAGTGAATCCACTGTTGCTAAAATTTTAGATCTCGTACAAAACGCAAGCAGTAGAAAAGCACCGACAGAAAATTTTATTACGAAATTTGCTCGTTATTACACACCGGTCGTGGTCATCACGGCTGCCGTTCTTGCCTTTATTCCACCACTTATTCTACAAGGGGCAACGTTCTCTGACTGGTTCTATCGAGCACTGGTATTCTTAGTGATCTCTTGTCCATGTGCTCTGGTGGTTTCCATTCCTCTTGGATTTTTCGGTGGGATTGGTGGAGCGTCTAAAAGTGGCATTCTCGTTAAAGGCAGTAATTACCTCGAAGCCTTAAATGATGTAAAAGTTGTTGTTTTTGATAAAACAGGAACATTAACAAAAGGGATTTTTGAGGTCACAAGTATTAATCCTTCAAATAGTTTAACAAAGGAAGAACTATTAGAATATGCGGCATTTGCAGAAGTTCATTCTAATCATCCGATCGCCCTTTCGATTCGTAAAGCGTATGGAAAAGAGATCGATGATAACCGTATTCAAGATTACAATGAAATTTCAGGACATGGAATCGAAGTCAAGGTTGATGGAAAAGAGATTTTAGCAGGTAATGCTAAATTAATGAAAAAAGAATCTATTTCATTTGAACTAAAAGATGTGGTGGGTACCCTTGTTCATGTGGCTATAGATGGGCAATATGGGGGTTATATTGTTATATCAGATGAAGTGAAGGAAGATGCTGCCAAAGCTATACAACAGTTAAAAGCTTTAGGTATAAAGAAAACAGTGATGTTAACCGGTGATGCAAAAACAGTTGGTAATGCTGTAGGAAACGAACTTGGCTTGGATGAGATACACGCTGAATTACTACCTCATCAGAAAGTGGAAGAGATAGAAAAATTAGACCGGGAAAAATCACCAAAGGAAAAGCTCATTTTCGTTGGCGATGGGATTAACGATACGCCTGTGTTAGCCAGGGCTGATGTGGGTATAGCTATGGGAGGACTAGGGTCTGATGCAGCTATTGAAGCAGCTGACGTCGTCATTATGACAGACGAGCCTTCAAAAATTGCGACAGCTATCAAAATTGCGAAACGAACTCGTGGCATTGTATGGCAAAACATTCTCTTTGCTTTAGGAGTAAAAACCATTTTCCTTTTGCTTGGCGCCTTTGGCATCGCGACGATGTGGGAAGCTGTCTTTTCAGATGTCGGTGTCACATTATTAGCTGTTCTAAATGCGATGCGTGTCTTACAAACTAAAAATATGTAAAACCAAAGTCAAATATATATGTCGTCATACCTTTGTATATTGGGCTTTCATTGAATATTAGAGAAAGAAGATGAACCAGATCAAGTATAACTTCTTATCCTTAATTTAGGAGAAGGTCATGCATAATCGTTGGTTTCACATGCAAGGCAAAAAGCTTTTTCAAAAATTAAATTTCAAGAAGGGCAACACATATTAGTAGTTGGGGTTGGAACGGGGATTGATATCCCCTTATAGCGTTGTTTAGGACCCTAATAAAAGTTAAAAAGGAATTAGGAGTTGATTATATGGGACATAATCATGGACATGAACACGGACATAATCATGCACCTGCATCATATAACAAGGCATTTACTATAGGCATCCTATTAAATACCTTATTTGTTATTATTGAAGCTGTTTATGGTATCATTGGCAACTCATTGGCGTTATTAGCCGATGCTGGACATAATTTAAGTGATGTATTGGGTCTACTTATTGCTTGGGTGGCTATGTGGTTAGGAAATAAAAAACCTTCAATGAAAAGAACTTATGGGTATAAACGTTCATCAATATTAGCAGCTCTATTTAATGCGATTTTTCTCTTAATAGCGATCGGTGGAATTGCATGGGAAGCCATACAAAGATTTGGCACGCCATCACCAGTCACAGGAATGACCGTTATCGTTGTGGCGGTTATTGGGATTGTTATAAACGCTATTACTGCCTTACTATTTATGTCCGGCAGAAAAGGAGATTTGAATATTAAAGGTGCCTTTTTACATATGGCAGCTGATGCTGGTGTTTCACTTGGTGTGGTCATTGCAGGTATGATTTTACTTTGGACAGGTTGGGAATGGATTGATCCTGTTGTGAGTCTAATGATTTCATTGGTTATCTTAATCGGAACATGGGGATTGCTGAAAGACTCATTTAATTTAGCTCTTGATGCCGTGCCAGAAGGCATTAATTTGAATGAAATAAAAAATTACCTTCAATCCATTCCAACAGTAATTGAAGTGCATGATCTACATGTTTGGGGAATGAGTACAACGGAAGCTGCCTTAACGGTACATTTGATAAGATCAGAAATAAAAGATAATGATGTCTTACTGCAAAAAATAAATAAAGAACTTCATGATCAATTTGACATTGAGCATGCAACGATTCAAATAGAAAAAGGAACATTTAGTTGTTCGCTTGCTTCAGAAGATTCCATCTAAATAATTCTTTACCCTCAGACAATTTCTATCCATGTAAAAAAGGTATCTAAGGAATAATATAAATTATTCCTTAGATACCTTTGACATTCACATTTTTATCTAGATTTTTTCAATCTTGAAAGCACTTTAAGCTTAAGCTCTCATTTTAGAAAAACTTAGGCTTTAAGTCACATTTTGCTAGCCTGAATCTCCACTATGTATGGTGGAGACGGTGGGAGTCGAACCCACGTCCAAAGATATTGTAATTTAAGCTTCTACGAGTGTAGTCGATATATTAGCATTTCGCCGATACATCGGCCTATCGACAGGCTTCCGTATGGCTATCCTGATTGTTCTCTTCCTTCGTCCTCAGGAGGCGGACAGCCGGCGTATCCCACTAAGTTGAGTCCCTTACCCTACCACATGGGCGATGGAGGGAGGAACCGCTAAGCTACTTAGGCAGCTAAAGCGAGGTTGTTGTTTTGTTTGCCAGTTATTGGCTTTGGCGTTTTAACGAGGCCGACCCCCTCGACTCGCCACTTAAATCCAACCTACCCCTGTCGAATCCGTAACGTCCCCATGATATAAGGACACAAAGGTTTGTCTTCATAAGTGTCACAAGGAATATACTAACACAAAACCAAATGAATTTCAACTCTTTTACATTTTTTGGCGATCTCTAAGCGCTCTATCCATTTCCCTTTGCGCTGATTTCCGTTTTAACGTTTCACGTTTATCATAGTTCTTCTTACCTTTGCCTAGACCGATAAGAATTTTTGCAAAACCATTTTTGATATAAATTTTCAAAGGAACAATTGCATAACCTGCTTCCTTTGTCTGACCAATCAATTTGTTGATTTGTTTCTTGTGAAGAAGCAATTTTCTTGTTCGAAGGGGATCATGATTATATCGGTTACCTTGTTCATATGGACTGACGTGCATATTATGGAGCATGAGTTCTCCATTCTCAACACGTGCAAACGCATCTTTAATACTCACGGATCCTTTACGTATGGATTTAATTTCAGTACCTTGAAGAACTAACCCCGCTTCAAACGTTTCTTCAATAAAATAATCATGACTTGCTTTACGATTCTGTGCAAGCACACGACTCTTTGTCTTTTCTTCTGTCAATTCAATTCACTCCTCGACGCTTGTTGACATTTCCCGCCTAATTATAGTATGTATTGATACGTATTATCAACTTTTCCCGGGAAATGTCGATATATCTCACTATTTCTTGGCATTCTCTCTTAAGAGTTCGTTTATCGCATAAGCAACGCCGTCTTCTTCACAACGTTTTGTAACCATTTGACATGTCTCTTTAATCTCTGGATAAGCATTTCCCATGGCAACACTAACGCCAGCTACTTCAAACATGGATAAATCATTATAATTATCCCCAATCGCAACCGTATCCTCTAATTTAATATTTAAATGATTGGCTAATAGTTTTAGACCATGGCCCTTCGAGACACCATTTGCCATAATTTCAAAGTTGCCTGTCCCTGATGTTACCATATTAATGTCTACTTGATGGCTAAAATGATGTCTCCCCTTAGCTAATTTTTCATCATCGTAAGAAAAGACGAGGACTTTGGTAATGTCAATGCGTGGATCTTGAAGTACATCCATACTATCAAGTGTGCGATAATATTCCCGTCTGGTGGCTTCTTGAAAACCTTCTGCTCTCTCTTCATGTTTCTTCAAATGATCAAGTTCTTCTTGTAACCAGTCTAGTCCATCAGTCGGAACAAAGATGATGTCTTGTGTATAGATTCCCATGTAAAAATGCTGATCTAAAAGCCATTTGATATCTTTCATAATTGTTGATTTATTTAACTTAGCTGAATAAAGAAGTTGGCCATCTTGCGTGTGAACCGAAGCGCCATTTGTACCAATAATATTGGCTTCCATTCCAATTTCACGCAGTTTGGTATTCACATCAAAGGAAGCTCTACCTGTTGCAATTGTTATTTGAATGTCTTGTTTTTGTGCTTCCTTTAAGGCTTTGATATTATTTTCACTTATTTTTCTTTCGCGAGTCAGTAACGTTCCGTCCAAATCAATCGCAATGAGTTTCATTTTATCCTCCTCATGAAAAGCTTATTATAAAATACTTTCCCTAAAACTCTGTGTAAAAATCCTGTTGGCCTATTAAAGTATACCTTATTGATGCTCCCTCCTTGCGAAATCGATAAATCGAAATTTATCCAGTCGATGCCTTGATTCCGTGTATTGAAATAGACGCGCATCATCAAGAAAAACCTGACTCTTAACAACAACGACTTGTTGATCATTTTTTAGTGTCATGTAGATTTTATCTTCATTAGTGATAGGATCAACTGAAAATTCTTTACGAGCAAAGCTAATCATTAAATCGCAATCCTCTTCAATAAATTGATACAAAGAATCTTCGCACGTCTCTTTTGTTAAAGTTGGAATAATATCTTGATTAATATAATCCTTATCTAAGATAATCGTTTCCCCATCCACTATTCTCGACCGGACAATTTTCCAAACGTAAGTCTTATCCGTTATTCGCAATTTATCTTTTATCTCATCACTGGGTTGGATTAAAGTCAGTTCATGAACACAGGTTGACCACGTCTTTCCCGATCTTTTCGCAACTTCCTTAAAACTGACAAGACCAGAAACAGGAAAATCGTATCTTCCTGCATCGAGAACAACAGATCCTTTTCCTCGGATTTTTTGAATATAACCATTTTGCGAAAGATAATTAAGGGCTTTCCGAATCGTTTCTCTAGAAACACCATAGTTAATGGCCAAGTCGTTTTCTGAAGGTAAGCAACTTCCAATTTGATACTTATTATGTTGGATCTTTTTCGATAAATCATTATAAATCATCATGAATTTATTGGACGCCATAGTTATATCACCAATTCTATTTTAACATGTTTGAAATTTGAATGTTACCAACAAGATTATATTTATGGTCTTCGTAGGAAACACCTCCTATTTTAAAACCTTAAATTACAAAACTCCCACTCAGGCTTTACAAGTGGGAGTCCCTTCATGGATGCGTTCACTTAGAAAGATAATAAACGATGGATTCATATGGTCTTAACGTGATGGTTTGGTCTAGCTTATTGGGTGAATCGATATAATTACTAAGCAACTGTTGAGTATTTTGATTCTGTATTTCCAAAGGACAGTTAAATTCTACTGTTCTATTATAGAAATTATTGACTACAAGCAATGTTTCCCCTTTCCACCTTCTTACATAGGAGAAAATAGAAGGATCATCTTCAAGTAACAGTTGATAATCGCCATACGTAATGATATCCATTTGCTTCCGTAAATCTATTAACTTTTTATAATGATAATAAACTGACTGATGGTTTAGAAGTGATCTCTTAACATTAATCGTTTGAAAGTTATTGGAGACATTGATCCATGGTGTTCCTTTTGTAAATCCTCCATTTTGCGATCCGTCCCATTGCATAGGTGTTCGACTATTGTCTCTTGATTTTTGTTTTAAGATAGAGATAATTTCTTGTTCGCTTTTTCCTTGTTGCTGTAAAATGGTATACATATTTAGGGACTCAACATCACGATAATCCGTTATTGAAGTGAAGTTGGGATTTGTCATGCCGATTTCTTCACCTTGATAGATATACGGTGTTCCTTGCATCATGTGGATGGTCGTTGCCAGCATTTTAGCTGATTGTTCTCTGTATTCACCTTCATCGCCAAATCTTGAAACGATCCGAGGCTGGTCATGATTACACCAGAATAGAGCCTGCCAACCGCCGCCTTCGTGCATTTTGACTTGCCAATTTGATAATAATTTCTTAAGTGCTAGGAAGTCAAAGTCCGCCATAGCCCACTTCTCACCGTTTGGATAGTCCACTTTCAAATGATGAAATTGGAAGATCATATCTAATTCTTGGTTTTCTGGTTTCGTATAATCAATGCAGTTAGGAATCGTAGTCGAAGACATTTCACCTACCGTCATCGAACGGTATTTCGAAAAGACATGTTTGTTTAACTCATGAATATATTCATGAATGCGTGGACCATCGGTATAATATTTTCGACCATCGGCTTGGGGTTTAGTTCGATCATCATCAAGGAAGCGTTGATCTTTAGAAATGAGATTAATCACATCTAATCTAAATCCATCTATACCCTTTTCAAACCAATAGTGCATCATTTTATAGATATCTTCTTTCATTGCGTCGTTTTCCCAATTTAAATCCGCTTGAGTTACGTCAAATAAATGTAGATAGTATTGTTCTGTTTTTTCATCATATGCCCAAGCTGATCCACCAAACTTAGATAGCCAATTCGTAGGTTCATCCCCACCGTTTTTACTATCTTTCCAGATATAATAATCACGATAAGGACTATTTTTATCTTTTCTTGCAGCTTTGAACCATTCATGTTCCGTAGACGTATGATTAACCACCATATCCATCACAATTTTGAGGCCCTTCGCATGAGCTTTTTCTAATAATTGATCGAAATCCTCCATAGTTCCAAATTCTTCTTGAATCTGATAATAATCACTAATATCATATCCATTGTCCTTTTGTGGCGATTTATAGATCGGTGTTAACCATAGAATATCGACACCTAAATCTTTCAGATAATCGAGTTTTTCTATAATTCCTTGTAGGTCACCGATACCATTTCCTGTTGTATCATAAAAACTTTTTGGATAAATTTGGTAAACCGTTGATCTTTTCCACCATGCTTCTTTCATTACTTACACCACCAATTTAAAAATATAAAGTAACCATTGTCTTGTTGTTAAACTAGGTGGAACAAGAATGTTCCACCTAATTGATTTATTTTAAGTTAAGCCTTGAATTGTTCATTTTTTATTACCGTTTTATCTCGTGATTTTTTCTTGAATCTTGAAAAGATAAAAGTCAAAGCAAACGGAACAACGATTGAAACAGCGATACCTAAGAAAAACACAGGCCATCCTTTTGGAAAAATAGAAAGGAAACCAGGTAACCCTCCAACCCCAATCGATGATGATCGAATATGGTTAACAGCTAGAATAGCGCCACCAACTGACGAACCAATAATTGCTGCAATGAATGGGTAACGAAATCGTAAGTTTACGCCGAACAATGCAGGCTCTGTAACGCCTAGCCAAGCAGAAATCGACGATGTGAAGGCTAAACCTTTTACTTTTTTGTCACGATTTATAACAAAGATAGCAAAAGCGGCGGCTCCTTGAGCGATATTAGATAGAGCTAATATTGGCCACAAATAAGTGCCTCCAGTACTTCCAATGAGTTGCAAATCTACCGCCAAAAACAGATGATGCATCCCGGTAATGACAAGAGGAGCATAGCATAAACCATACACTAAACCACCAATTATTGGGGCAACATGAAACAATCCAACAACGCCATTTGTAATTCCAGTAGCTATAAACATCGTTACTGGACCAATAACAATAAAAGCAAGGAATCCTGTTACAAGGAGACAAACTGGACCAACAACTAATAATTGAATAAAGTCCGAGACACGCTTTCTTAAAAAGATTTCGATTCTAGCAATCACATACGACGCGACAAGAACGGGCAATACTTGACCTTGATAGCCTACCTTATCGATGGTCAAGCCAAAAATATGCCATACAGGAACAGTCCCTTTAGTTCTTGCTTCAGCTAATCCATAAGCATTTAACAAGTCTGGGTGAACTAAAATTAATCCGAGTACAATTCCTAATATGGGACTTCCACCAAATTTCTTTACAGCTGACCACCCAATTAATGCTGGTAAAAATGTAAAAGCTGTATTTGCAATCAAATTGATCATATTGGCAAAGTCAGTCCATCCCGGATGAACTTCAATAAATGATGGCTTATAAAAGATCCCTGGGTTCGCTAAAATATTGTTGATCCCCATTAATAAACCAGCCGTTACGAGAGCAGGAAGGATAGGAATAAAAATATCGGCTAAATTTTTTACGCCTCTTTGTAAAATATTCATTTTCTCAGAGGCAAGATCTTTCACATCTTGTTTAGATGCTTCCCCAACACCCGTTAATTTTACAAATATATCATATACTTTATCCACGGTTCCTTGACCTATTACGACTTGAAACTGGCCATTTACAGAAAAAGACCCTTTTACCAAACTAATATCATTTAACTCGTCATGTTTAACTTCTTTCTCATCCTTTAAAATCAATCTTAGACGTGTTACGCAGTGTGTTGCAGCGGAAATATTCTCTTTTCCACCTACGGCATCAATAATACGTTGTACCTCATTCTCCTGTATTGCCAAGGTTGACACCCCCAATTATTATGAATAATCCAAAATGAAACGCTTTCATTTTTCATTATCTTATAAACTTGTATATACTAATTTATATGTTTATTTTAACTTGTATATACATATTAGTCAATAGATTCTGAGCAGAAAATGGAAACGCTTTATATTTTTTTATAAACATAAAGGAAAAAGGACAACTCATTCATAGTTGTCCCTAGCTTTAACGTCTTCTTTTTTTCTTTTTCTTTTTATTGTTATTCCCTTTTGGTTTTTCGCTAACGGCATCTCGAGTCGATTTATGATGCTTACGTGTTTTTTTACTTTTACCACCTGTATCTTTTCCTTGAATGACCTTAGGTTGTGCCCGTCTCTCGCGAGGTTTTCTTGGTTTCATTCCGACGATTTCAAAGTCAATCGACCGTTCATCTAGGTTAACTGAAATGACACGAACTTCAATTTCATCTCCAATACGAAAAATATTACCGGTTCTCTCTCCAATTAAAGCCATATGCTCTTCATGGTAATGGTAATAGTCATCCGTGAGATAGCTGATATGTACCAGCCCTTCTATGGTATTCGGTAATTCGACAAATAAACCGAAGTTCGTTACGCCACTGACAACTCCATCAAACGTTTCACCAATTTTATTTTCCATATATTCGGCTTTTTTCAAATCATCCGTTTCACGTTCTGCTTCAACTGCTCTTTGTTCACGTTCAGAAGTATGACGTGCAATTTCTGGCAGCTCTTTTTCATAGTAATACTTTGTATCCGGATCCACTTTCTTCTCAAATAAATACTTGCGAATAAGCCGATGCACCATAAGATCCGGATAACGCCGAATAGGTGATGTGAAATGCGTATAGAATTCCGTTGATAAACCAAAGTGTCCTAAACTTTCATGGTAATACTTGGCTTTTTGCATAGATCTTAGCATAACCGTGCTAATAACCGGTTCTTCAGGTTCACCTTTCACTTCTTCTAACAAGGACTGGAGAGTCCGTGGATGGATATTATCCACGCTGCCTTTTACAACATAGCCAAAGTTCACAACAAAATTATAGAACTTCGCTAATTTTTCAGGATTAGGTTCTTCGTGAATTCGATAAATAAAGGGCAATTCAAGCCAATGAAAATGTTCGGCAACTGTTTCGTTAGCACATAACATAAATTCTTCTATGAGTCGTTCGGCAACAGATCGTTCTCTTATCACAACATCCTTTGGTTTTCCATCTTCACCGACAATGATCTTTGCCTCAGTGAAATCAAAATCAATCGCCCCTCTTTGACGTCTCTTCTCGGTTAAAATACTGGAGAGTTCACCCATTAATTCAAAGAATGGAATGAGATCATGATAACGATCTAAAACGTCTTCATCTTCTTTAAGAAGAATCTTTCTAACATTCGTATAGGTCATTCGTTCTGTAGTCCGAATCACACTTGGAAATATTTCATGTCCGACGACCTTCCCTTGTGGCGTGATCTCCATTTCACAGCTAATGGTCAATCGATCCACTTGCGGGTTTAAACTACATATCCCGTTGGATAGACGATGTGGAATCATCGGTATGACTCGATCAACGAGGTAAACACTTGTACCTCGATCAAAGGCTTCTTCATCAAGTGGTGACCCTTCTTTTACATAATGACTCACATCAGCGATATGGACGCCTAACTTATAATTTCCATTTGAAAGTTTAACAACATTCACCGCATCATCTAAGTCTTTGGCATCTTCACCATCAATGGTGACAATCGTCTCATCTCTTAGATCACGCCGACCTTCGATATCTGCGGGATCAATGGTGTCTGGGACAGCTTTTGCTTGTTCAAGGACTTCCTCAGGAAACTCAAGCGGTAATCCATGTTTATAGATAATGGAAATGATATCAATTCCAGGGTCGTTCTTGTGACCTAAAATTTCTACAATTTTTCCTTCGGGACTCATTCTTCCTTCTGGATATTTGGTTATCTCAACAACCACCTTGTGACCTTCAGCGGCTCCATTGACGTTCTCTTTTGGAATGAATATATCACTGACTATTTTTTTATCATCCGGGATAACAAATCCATAGTGCTTGTTCGCACTGTATGTCCCAACCACTTTCGAAATACCTCGTTCAATAATGCGAATAACCGTACCTTCAGGACGTTCCCCGGAAGACTTCGCTGATAGTCTAACGATGACCGTATCACCATTCATGGCATTCCCTAAATCACCTGAGGCAACATAGACATCTGACAGACCTTCCTCTTCTGGAAGGATAAAGGCAAACCCTTTTGCATGAGCTTGAACCTTTCCTCGGATGAGATTCATTTTTTCTGGTAATCCATACCGATTACTTCTTGTACGTACAATTAAACCTCTATCTTCCATCTCATTTAATGTCTTTACAAATGCCTTAAAATCCTCTGATTGATTGAACTGAAAGACATCTTCTAACTCTGACAGTGTCATGGGTTTATATGCTTCTTTTTTCATATAGTCAAGAATTTCTTGAATGTGCTCTTCTGACAAAAATATGACCTCCTTAGGAGATGGACCAGTCCAAGCTTTCAAGAAATTCATAAATATCCTGATGGAGTTGATCCTTCTCCTCGCCTAATGTAATAACATGATTTGAATTTTCGTACCATTTTATTCGTTTCATGTCTGATTGTACTTCGTTATATATAATATCTGCACTATGTACGTCAATCATACTATCTTTTCTCGCTTGAACGACAAATGTTGGCGCATATATCATATCAACATGCTCCCTAACTTCTCGTATAAGAAGTTGTAAATCCACTAAAGTCGTCATGGGTTTAGCTTTGAAGTCTCTCATTTCTACTTCGATTTGTTCCTTCGATTTTCCTTCATAATGCTTATAATTTCTTGCATAGCGTAACACGCCTTCATATATTTGTTCTTTTGTTTTGGCATTCATTGGGGCACACATGGAAACAATACCCTTCACTGGGAAAGTGTAACCACATTTAAGGGAAAATACCCCTCCTAATGACAAACCAGCTACAGCAAATTCTCGATAACCTTTCGTATTCAATGTATCAATGGCCTGTTTAACATCTTCCCACCAATCTTTGGGACCTGTGTTTAGGATTTCTTCAGGAGGAACGCCGTGCCCTTTATAATGAGGCGCCAAGCAAGTATAGCCTTTCTTATGTAAAAACCTCCCTAACATTCGAACATCTGCAGAATGACCTGTGAATCCATGTAGGAGCAGGACAGCCCTCGATCCTCCCTCAAAAAAGAATGGTTTAGGTGGTCTTATTTTTGATGCCATATCGTCACCCTCTATTTATTTATTTTAATGTAAGTTTACCAATAAGTTTCCCAAGTTAACACATTAATGTCCTGATTTGTAGACTAAAAGTCTCAATCTCAGTATATGTGGATAATGGCTGATTTAAATTTTATTTATGTAAAATAAAACAGCTGTCCATATGGCAGCTGTAAATTCCGATCTCATTCATTCTTATTAAGCAAAGTAACCTAAAATAAAAGCACAAACAAAAAATACCACTGATAGAAAAATGGTAATACGATTTAAAACCGCATCAATTCCTCGTGCCTTTTGTTTACCAAATAATTGTTCGGCACCACCCGTAATAGCTCCAGATAAACCCTCACTTTTACTAGGTTGTAACAATACAAACAAGATAAGCCCTATTGACGTTACTATAAGAATCGTAAGCACTATTGAATGCAACATTTAATTCACTCCAATCCACCGTAAAACCACATTATTATAATTAATCCTATCACATTGATATCTTTCAAGCAAGACTGCTATTTTGAAAAAAAGAGGTATCCCTTTAAAAGGATACCTCTTTATATCATATCATGCTATAACTCAGACGTTTTTCAAGTTATAGAAAGCTGTTTTTCCTGCATATTTACCTTGTTCACCAAGTTCATCAGCAATGCGGATAAGTTGGTTATATTTAGCAACACGGTCAGTACGTGATGGAGCACCTGTTTTAAGTTGACCAGCGTTTGTTGCAACAGCGATATCAGCAAGAGTTGTATCTTCAGTTTCACCAGAACGGTGAGAAACGATGGCAGTATAACCTGCACGTTTAGCCATTTCGATCGCATTAAATGTTTCAGTAAGTGTACCGATTTGGTTCACTTTGATAAGGATTGAGTTACCAATTCCTTTTTCGATACCTTCAGCTAATTTATCCGTGTTTGTAACGAATAAGTCGTCACCAACGAGTTGAACTTGGTCGCCAAGCTCTGAAGTAAGTTTTTTCCAACCTTCCCAGTCGTTTTCATCAAGACCATCTTCGATTGAAACGATAGGGTATTTAGAGAGAAGTTCACGATAGAATTCGATCATTTCGTCAGAAGTTCTTGTGATACCTTCGCCTTTAAATTCATATTTACCATCTTTGTAAAGTTCTGAAGAAGCAACGTCCATAGCGATTTTAACTTGATCGCCTGGTTTGTAACCAGCAGCTTCAATAGCTTCGATGATAGTTTGAATAGCTTCTTCGTTAGAACCAAGGTTAGGAGCAAATCCGCCTTCGTCACCAACAGCCGTGTTGTAACCTTTCTTTTTCAATACTGTTTTAAGGTTATGGAAAATTTCAGCACCCATACGTACAGCTTCTGGGAACGTTTCAGCACCAACAGGCATGATCATGAATTCTTGGATATCCACGTTGTTATCAGCGTGTTCTCCACCATTCAAGATGTTCATCATTGGTGTAGGAAGGATTGTACCATTGAATCCACCAAGGTAACGATATAAAGGAACATCTAGGAATGCTGCAGCAGCATGAGCAACAGCCATAGACACACCAAGGATCGCATTGGCTCCAAGTTTACCTTTGTTAGGTGTACCATCAAGATCGATCATAGTTTGGTCAATAGCTACTTGATCAAGAGCATCAAGACCAACGAGTTCAGGAGCGATCACTTCATTTACGTTATCAACTGCTTTAAGAACACCTTTTCCTAAATAACGGTTTTTATCACCGTCACGAAGTTCAACTGCTTCGTATTCACCAGTTGAAGCACCACTTGGAACAAGTGCGCGACCAACTGCGCCAGATTCTAGATAAACTTCAACTTCTACTGTAGGGTTACCGCGGGAATCAAGAACCTCGCGACCGTATACATCAACGATTTGGGACATCGTTACATCTCTCCTTAAATATAGTTAGTATTATTGGTTGTTCAAACAGTCTGGGAAAAATAGCAGTCGAATTTCTATGTCGCAACAGCTGTAACCGGTGTTTTAGCTGTGCTTCCTTGAACTTCCGACGGCCTAGGATGGGCTAGTTTCTTTCGTTGCTGGCAGTATACTTAGCCAGTAATCCTATTTTTTTGTCCTCTTGTTTAAACATGTTCTATTAGTGATTAATTAATGTTTCGCCAGTCATTTCTTTAGGTTTATCAACATTGAGTAAATCAAGCAAGGTTGGTGTTAAATCAGCCAATTTACCATCTGTCCGCAATGTTTCACCTTTTTTCGTAACGATGACAGGAACTGGATTCGTTGTATGAGCTGTCATTGGTGTACCATCCAAACTCACGACTTCATCAGAGTTACCATGGTCAGCTGTTATAATCGCATCTCCGCCTTTGGCAAGAATAGCTTCAATAACGCGGCCCAGACATTCATCAACGGCTTCAATCGCTTTTACAGTTGGTTCAAGCATACCTGAGTGGCCAACCATATCAGGATTTGCAAAGTTCAAGATAATAGCGTCATGATTTCCTTCTTCAATATCTTTAACAAGAGCGTCCGTTACCTCGTACGCACTCATTTCAGGTTTCAAATCATAAGTGGCTACTTTTGGTGAAGGAATCAAGATGCGATCTTCGCCAGGGAATGGTTCTTCACGTCCACCACTAAAGAAGAACGTGACGTGTGGATATTTTTCAGTTTCAGCAATACGTAATTGTTTAAGATTGTTTTGAGAAACAACTTCACCAAACGTATTATCAAGGTTGGTTGGTTTGAATGCAACCGTTCCATGAACTGTTTCACTGAATTGTGTCATACAAACAAAGTGAACATCTTTAGGAGCCTTGTCGCCACGGTCAAATCCACGGAAGTCGTCGTTTGTGAAAACTTGAGAGATTTGAATCGCACGGTCAGGACGGAAGTTAAAGAAAATTACCGCATCGCCATCTTGAACCGTTGCAACAGGTGATCCGTCTTGACGTTTGATGACAGAAGGAAGAACGAATTCATCGTAAATATCATTTTTATATGAATCATCGATCACGTCATTAGGATTTGTGTAATCTGGTCCTTCACCATATACCATGGCACGATACGCTTTTTCGATTCGTTCCCAACGGTTATCTCGATCCATTGCATAATAACGACCAGAAAGGGTAGCAATTTCACCTACACCATATTCTTTTATTTTACCTTGCAAGGCGTCTATATAAGTTTTGGCAGATTTTTGACCGACGTCTCGGCCATCTGTGAAACCATGGATATAGACATTATCTACTTTTTGCTGCGCAGCAAGTTTTAGCAAAGCATACATATGGTCGATATGACTATGAATACCACCGTCTGAAAGTAGACCAATAATATGAAGATTTGTACCTTTTTCTTTAACGACATTCATGGCGTCAAGAAACGTTTGATTTTCAAAGAACTCACCATTTTTAATCGATAAATTCACACGAGTAAGACTTTGATAAACAACACGTCCAGCACCAATATTTAAGTGCCCAACTTCAGAGTTTCCCATTTGACCTTCTGGTAATCCTACATATTCACCATCAGCACGTAGTGTGGCATGTGGGTACTCATTCCAATACTTATCAAAATTAGGTTTTTTAGCGTGGGCTACAGCGTTCCCTTTCGTTTCAGAGCGCAAGCCAAATCCGTCAAGAATAATTAAAGCGTGTGGAGTTCTAGCCAACTTTAACACCCTCTAACAATTTCAAGAAAGATTCTGGATCAAGACTTGCCCCTCCAACTAATGCACCATCAATATCTGATTCAGCCATATATTGGCCGATGTTGTTAGGTTTTACGCTACCGCCATATTGAATACGTACTTGATCTGCCACTTCCTGAGAATAAAGATCAGCTAGAACTTTGCGAACATAAGCACAAACTTCGTTAGCATCTCCAATGGAAGCAGATTTTCCAGTACCAATAGCCCAAACCGGCTCATAAGCAACAACGACAGAAACAACTTGTTCAGCTGTTACGCCTTTCAATCCTTCTGTTACTTGAACTTTGACAACCTCTTGCCATTTGTCGCTTTCACGTTCTTCAAGTGTTTCACCTACACAAACGATTGGAAGAAGGTTGTGATTTAAAGCAGCATGCACTTTTTTATTCACCGTTTCATCTGTTTCAGCAAACATAGCACGTCGTTCGGAGTGACCGATAACGACATAGTTGACATTTGCAGCTTCGAGCATGACAGGGCTAATTTCTCCTGTGAATGCACCAGATTCTTCAAAGTGGACATTTTGTGCGCCAATTTTAAGATCTGTACCCTTTGCAGCTTTCACGATTTGATCAAGAACAATCGCTGGAGCGCAAACAACAGTATCTACAGTTGAAGCAGAAGGAACAGATCCTTTGACTTCATTTACAAAGTCTACAGCTTCTTGAACTGTTTTATTCATTTTCCAGTTACCTGCAATAATTGGTTTACGCATGGTAACACCATCCTTTCTGGTAAATCATGCTGTTAAATACTCCATTTGGACTATTTAACAAAATTTCGGCTTACTCAGCGTCATTCAAAGCATCCACACCAGGTAAAACTTTGCCTTCCATTAATTCAAGAGAAGCGCCGCCACCTGTCGAGATATGGCTCATTTTTTCTGCTAAGTGGAATTTTTCTACAGCTGCTGCTGAGTCTCCACCGCCGATAATAGAGTAGGCATCTGACTTAGCGAGAGCTTCAGCTACACCTTGTGTACCTTTAGCAAAGGCATCCATTTCAAACACACCCATAGGTCCGTTCCATACCACTAGCTTAGAACTAGCAATAACATCACTATAGAGAGCGACTGTTTTTGGTCCAATATCAAGACCCATCCAATCACTTGGAATGCTATCAACGTCAACCACTTTTGTATTTGCAGTCGCTGAAAATTCATCTGCAATCACTGTATCTACTGGTGTATAGAATTTCACACCTTTTGCTTCAGCTTTTTCTATGAATGATTTAGCAAGATCTAATTTCTCAGCTTCTAACAATGATTTACCGATATCGTAGCCTTTAGCTTTAATAAAGGTATAAGCAAGACCACCACCGACAATCAAATTGTCTACTTTATCTAAAAGGTTATCAATAACCCCAATTTTATCCGTAACTTTAGCACCACCGATAATGGCAGTAAATGGACGTTCAGGATTTTCCATAGCTTTGCCAAGAACATTCAATTCTTTTTCGAGAAGGAATCCGGCAACAGCTGGTAAGTATTCTGCAATCCCTGCTGTTGAAGCGTGTGCTCTGTGAGCAGCTCCAAATGCATCGTTGACGTAGACATCTGCAAGAGCAGCGAAGGCTTTTGCAAGTTCTGGGTCATTTTTCTTTTCGCCTTTAAGGAAACGAACGTTTTCAATAAGTAAAATGTCGCCGTCTTGAAGTTTGCTTACTGCCGCTTCAACTTCTGGTCCGACAACTTCATCTGTTTTTGCCACGTCTTTGCCGAGTAATTCGCCTAAACGTTTTGCAACAGGTGTTAATCTTAATGATTCTTTATTTTCTTCAGTTGGACGACCAAGGTGAGAAGCTAAAATAACTTTGGCACCTTGTTCGGTTAAGTATTTAATCGTAGGCACTGCCGCACGAATACGTGTATCATCTGTTATGGTTCCGTTATCTAAAGGAACATTGAAATCTACACGACAGAAAACGCGTTTCCCTTTGACGTCGATATCGCGGATCGTTTTCTTTGCCATGGATTGCACCTCCAAAAAGCCTTTTTTTTGAAATAGCGGAAACTTTCGCTTCCGCTATTTAATGTTGTTCAAAAAGTCCGGATTTGCCCTTTTTTTGAACATATTCTATCAACTTATAATCAGATTTTGCTTGCGAAGTATTTTACAGTTCTTACTAATTGAGAAGTGTAAGACATTTCGTTATCGTACCAAGCGACTGTTTTAACAAGTTGTTTGTCGCCAACAGTCATAACTTTTGTTTGAGTTGCATCGAATAATGAACCATAAGACATACCGATGATGTCAGAAGAAACGATTGGATCTTCAGTATAGCCGTAAGATTCGTTAACAGCATCTTTCATTGCTGCATTAACTTCTTCAACTGTCACTGTTTCGTTTAATACAGTAACAAGTTCAGTTAATGAACCAGATTTAACTGGTACACGTTGAGCAGCACCATCAAGTTTACCTTGAAGTTCTGGAATAACAAGACCGATAGCTTTTGCAGCACCAGTTGTGTTAGGGATGATGTTTTCAGCAGCTGCACGAGCACGACGGAAGTCACCTTTTCTGTGTGGAGCATCCAAAGTGTTTTGGTCGCCAGTGTAAGCGTGGATTGTAGTCATAAGACCTTCAACAATACCATATTTATCATTTAATACTTTAGCCATAGGAGCTAAGCAGTTAGTTGTACAAGAAGCACCAGAGATAACTGTTTCAGAACCATCTAAAACGTCATGGTTAGTGTTGTAAACAACAGTTTTCATGTCGCCAGAAGCAGGAGCTGAGATAACTACTTTTTTAGCGCCAGCTTTAAGGTGTAATTCAGCTTTTTCTTTAGTTGTGAAGAAACCAGTAGATTCAATTACGATATCTACACCGAGGTCACCCCATGGTAATTTAGAAGGATCAGCATCAGCTAAAGTTTTAACTTCTTTACCGTTAACGAGGAAATAACCATCGTGAACTTCTACTTCGCCTTTGAAAGGACCTTGAGTTGTATCATATTTTAATAAGTGAGCTAACATTTTAGTATCAGTTAAGTCATTGATAGCTACTACTTCAATATCGTTGTCATTTAATTCTGCAATTCTTCTAAACGCTAATCTTCCGATACGTCCAAAACCATTAATACCTACTTTTACTGTCATTTAAATACCCTCCTTGAAATTGGTCAATCAAAGTTTTAAAACTTCTCGTGCAGCCCCTTCATCAGTCACTAAGATTGAATTAGGTCCTTCCTTGAAATAGGCCTTTATCGCCTTAGCCTTAGATTTGCCTCCAGCTACGGCAATCACTGTTCGGTCATCATACAGGTTATCCAACTGAAGCCCAATTGTTTTCACCTTATGAATAACCTTCCCACAATGATCAAAAAAATAACCAAAAGCTTCTGCAACGGCATTCTCCGTCTCAATTTTCGTCAATAATGATTGACGTGAACCTCGACGAAGGGCCATTGTTCTTGCATCTCCAATTCCATGCACAACAATCGTTGCGGAATGAATAAGGTGCAAGACTTCATGGATACTGGGCTCTTCAATTAAGGTTTGATATGACTCTTCACTTAATTGATCAGGGACGTGGAGCAAACGATAGCGTCCTTCTGCTTTCGTGGCCATCTTAGCACAAATCGTATTCGCTTGATTCTCAACTTGTTCACCAAGACCGCCTCTACCCGATACAAAGAGTAAATCGCGTGATTTCTTTAATGGATACATCATTTCTGCAACCGCTGCCAAGGTTGTTCCACCCGTCACGGCGATAATGTTTTCCGCATTGATGTAGCGCTCCATTTCTCTAATACAGGCAAGCCCCATCTCATTTTTGACTAATGGATACTGATCGCTGTCACCGGATACAATAATGACGTTGGAAATGCCCAAAACCGCCTTTAATTGTTTCTCCATATCCTTAAGTCCGGAGACGTCTTTCATCATATCTTCAAGTAGATCGACAATTTCTTCTCCATCTGGGGTTAACTGCATACCACTTGAAGCCATGTGGATAAGCCCTTGTTTACTTAAATACGTAACTTCGCCTCGCAGCACACGTTCCGTCATCCCCAAACGTGCAGAAAGTGTACGTCTACCTATAGGTTGAAGAAAATGTAAAGATTGTAGGATACGATACCGGTTGGACATTATGTCTAAGACATCAGGGATAAGCTTCTTTTGGATATTAAGTAACCTTTCCACAATATCCCCCTTAAAAGCACCGGACCAAAATAGTCCCGCATAGTCAAATTTTGTCCCATCAGCACCAAACTTATAATAGCAACTTTTATATCTGTTTACAAGTAAAAACACCAAAATAAATTTTAAATAATTGTAAAAGACAATGATTTGTCAAACCTTAGATTTAAAACTAGCTTTAAATACTTTTTTGAATCTAAGTTAACTTAGATTTACGCAAAGAGGCCCCTTTACTCATTCAATCGTTAACAAATAAAATGTTCAGGATTCGATATTAATATGTATAATAATTCGACAAATTATTCATCATTTAAGGTAAATTAATCTATAAAAACACTCCCCTTCTAAAACTAAAGGGGAATGTTTTTTAGTCTTGCTTTTTTTTGACAATTTTTCTTTTCGAAGCTGCTAAATAACCACATTCCGTTCGATATTTACTAACCACTCGCCTTGACAAAGTGATCCCTTTATCGTTTAATGCTTCAACAATTTTTCGATCAGATAGGGGTTTCGATTTATCTTCATTTGTTATGATTTTCTGAATGAGCGATTTTATATAGAAAACAGAAACCTCTCCATCTGAAGAACTTAACCCCTTAGAAAATAATGAGCGATATGAAACAATTCCAAAAGGTGCCTGGATATATTTATTACTGACAGCTCTACTTATGGTGGATTCATGAACCTCTAACTGTTCAGCTATTTTCTTCATCGTTAATGGTTGGATCGATTCCCACTTTCCACTTTCAAAAAAAGCTCGTTGATAATTGACACATAATTCCGTTAGTTTAATTAGTGTTTGTTTTCTTTTTGTGATACCCATGAGAAGCCATTCAGCTTCTTTAAGTTTTTCTTTTAGATAGTGGTTTGTTTCTGGATCTGTATGCCCTTTTAATTCATCAACGTAATTTGAGTCAATGGATACATTGGGAATTTGGCCCATTTCATCGTTGATCTTAAGTTCATGACCTTCTTTTGTAATATATATATCGGGAATAATATATCGCTTTGCATCTCTAGTCTCCAATCCCGATACGATAGGAGTCGGATTCAACGCCCTTATATCCTGAAGAGCATCGTGAAGCTCTTCGTCTGACATATCGAGTGCTTCTTTGGCACGGACCCATTCACCCGTTATAAAACAATCAATATAGTGTGTGACGATATCCATGGCAAATGTTGAGTGATTTGTCTGCCGCTTAAGTTGTAAACTCAAACAATCTTTTAATGATTTTGCACCTATTCCGGGGGGATCGAGAGTGCGAACAATAGATAGAGCATTTTCTAGTTGTTTTATAGGGACTCTTAGAGCGTGGGATAAGGTTAACATGTCTTCCTCGAAGTAACCATTATCATTTAGACTGTCAATAATAAGGAAGCATGTTTTTTGAACTTCAGGACTAAGTGACATGACTTGGATTTGTGACCTGAGTTCTTCTCTAAAACCCGATCCATTTGCAATTGTTTGTTCTATAACATCGGTCGTTGATGTACTGTTATTCATGCCGTGACTTCCCACTCCATACATTGAAGAAGAACCAGACCAATCATGAATAGAGAGAAAGGGATTTATTTCTGCTTGCTCATGAATTAACTTCGTTAAGTCCTGTGTATTGTACTGTAGTAAGGAGATCGCTTGATATACGGCAGGTGTTAACTTAAGTTTCAGTGCCTGAACTTGACTTAGATTCATTCCCATCGCATCACCCTCTTACACCTATAAAGTCATTCTAGTTTAATAGATCAATTAACTTATAGTCTCTTTTCATTCTGTTTTACCTCATTTTATTATATCAAAGAGCGCGGCTGATTGAGGGTTGTGATGTAGAATTTTTTAGTATATTTCAATTTTTTCATACACAAAAACCAGCCTCACAAACCGAAGCTGGTCACAATTTCAGAAATACCTTTTTTTCCAAAAAATATACACTGTTGTACATGATAATAATAAAGAAATGACTAGTGGGACAACAAATCCATTGCCTAAATTTTCACCTGGAAAAGGAACATTCATACCATAAAAACTGAATACCATGGTAGGTAATGACAAAATAATCGTGAAAGCCGTTAAAAATTTCATAACCACATTCACATTATTGGAAATAACCGAGGCATACGCATCCATCATGCCACTTAATATATTACTATGAACTTCAGCCATTTCTGCGGCTTGTTTAATTTCGATAATAACATCTTCAAGTAAGTCCTGATCGTCTTCATACATTCGTAAAAATCGTTGTTTTGTCATTTTCTCCATCACGATATTATTTGCTTTTAATGACGTCATAAAATAAACAATGGTTTTTTCCAAACTAAGAAGCATAAATAATTCTCTATTCTTCATCGATTGATGAAGTTCACGTTCAATGATCGTTGTTTTTCGGTCAATATGTTTAAGATACCTTAAATAATAGCTTGCCACCGAATATAAAAGTTGTAAGGCAAATCGTGTTTTTTTGTAAGTAAAAAAGCCTTTAATTTTATTGTTAACGAAGTCACTAATAATCGGTGTTTCTCGTAAACACACCGTAACAAAGTAGGAAGGAGTTACAATAATACCAATAGGAATCGTATCGTATAAAGCTGAATCTGAATTATCTTCAACTAGTACTGGAACATCCACGATTGTGAGAACATTATCGTCTTCTTTTTCAATCCTGGATCGTTCATCATCATCTAGCGGATCTTTGATAAAATCTAATGGAATGTTTGTTTCGTCAATAACTCGTTTAACTTCTTCTTCGGTTGGATGAATGAGATTTACCCAGCAACCTTTTGTAAACGTGTCCGTTTTATTCATTTTCCCTAGTTCATCTGTTAAATAAATATCTAGCATAATAGCAACCTCCTCATTTTTCTGAGGAAAAAAGGCATACTACAATATTTTTAAATGGTCGATAACCTAATGAGCGACCATTTAAAGTCAGTATGAAAACTTCCTCTTTTTTTCTCTTGGGTGTGTGACTCCCCTCGGGTGTACTGTCTGAACTCATTAAGTTATCAACTCCTTTATAAGTTTCTTGTTTAAAATACGGTCCAAAATTTTTAAAAATAAATTACTCCAACATCTTTATCAGTAATCAACACTCCTTATCATACATTGGTTTACTAAATAAAACAAATTATGTATGTTTCAAATTTATTGGTGTTCTTGTCCAACTATGAGGTAAACCATCCATGTTCTAACTAAATGGGTTAAGTGAAGTAATCATCATGTAGCTTAAAAATAGTCATCAGTGTCCTTACACTGATGACTATTTCATTAACAAGATATATTTGGACGCCGAGGGCAACCGCATTGAACGTTTTTATGTTGAACATCGCAACAATGTGATACGGTGTGTGGGTAGTAATGTTGGTGTTCGTATAAATAGTGTGTTTGAATTTGAGTATGGGAAGGGTGGATGTGTTTAACGATCACAGGTTTATATACATGAGCGACATTCATTGTTTGTGGATCAACGATATCTTTACCACGTGTTGGCGGACAATAAACATTATTTGACTGTTGTCCCCATTTACTAGGCGCTGTTGGAAGTTCTGCACCTTTCATCATTTTTTTCTCATGCATCGGACCTTGTTTTGGGCACCCTTTCATACTTGGACCCATGTTAGCCTTTGCACTCGGTTTAGAATGGGGCATTGGCATAGCATCTGGGATTGACATTGGGCTAACATTAGGCATCGCATTCGGCTTTGACATTGGACTAACATTAGGCATCGCATTCGGCATTGACATTGGGCCAACGTTAGGCATCGCATTCGGCATTGACATCGGACTAACATCAGGCATCGCATTCGGCATTGACATCGGACTAACATCAGGCATCGCATTCGGCATTGACATCGGACTAACATTAGGCATCGCATTCGGCATTGACATCGGACTAACATCAGGCATCGCATTCGGCATTGACATTGGACTAACATTAGGCATCGCATTCGGCATTGACATCGGATTAATATTTGGCATTGAATTTGGATTCCATGTCATAAGTTTATTCCTCCTCATTTTTCGTACACTTATAGCCTATGTATTGGGGAATAGCCTTGTCATAATACGAATACCCATTTTATTCAAAAAGGGCGAATACCATCGTGATAGCCCTATTTTTTTAAAAACGACTAATTAATGTTCATGTGCCAATTTCAAAAATTAATTTTATATTTAAAAAAGGATTTAGCATAAAGTCTGCTAAACCCTTGATTTATGTATGTTTAAATGGCGCGCTCGGAGGGATTCGAACCCCCGGCAGACGTGGTACCGGAAACCACCGCTCTATCCAACTGAGCTACGAGCGCATAATTACATGACGACACGATAGTAATTATAACTTAATTTAACAATAAAATCAATAGAGTGAATCTAACTAACAGCATCTGATATGAATATTAAGCCACGTTAAAGACATTCTAATAGAATGAAGATGATTTCTAGACAGGGAGGAAACTAAGTTGAAATATCGTATTCTAAATTCATTTCTTATTATTTCATTAATTTGTGCGGGGCTTCTTTTTACGGAAAAATGGAAAAACACGCATTCGTCAACTGACCATATTATCTTTAACCATATTGATCTCCCTACCGCCAAAGATCAAAAACATCTGGATGTAACCGTCAATCATATACTTGGCATCAAGCATTATCAGTATCACCGCAATCAACACGCTATCTCGATTAACTATGACCACCACGTTATGAAACCGGAATGGATCGAAAAATCATTAAAAGCATCAGGTATTCAAACATCTGGTTATCAAATTTCACATAAATAACCGTTTAAAAAAAGGTCATTTCGGGAATGAATGTTTTTAGCAACTATAATTATAGTATAGCGTACATAGCCTGTTTATTTAGCAAATAGAACGACTTTCTAATACTTTTTCTAGACATACACGAATAACATTAAAACATAGGAAAAAGCCTGCAAAATCCATTAATATCTTCAATGATCAAAAAATTTGACCTATATTGACCATTGAGGTATGATGATTAAAGCAAGATCACTTATGATGAAAGATAAAAGGAGGGTGTTGTAATGCCATTAATTCCAACAGTCATTGAGCAAACAAATCGAGGGGAACGTGCCTATGACATTTATTCCCGTCTGTTAAAAGATCGTATTATTATGCTTGGAACTGCCATCGATGATAACGTGGCTAACGCCATTGTTGCCCAACTGCTTTTCTTGGCAGCAGAAGATCCTGAAAAAGATATTTCTATCTACATAAACAGTCCTGGCGGATCAATCACAGCGGGTATGGCTATTTATGATACGATGCAACACATTAAACCGAAAGTATCGACCATTTGTGTCGGTATGGCAGCTTCGATGGGTGCTTTTCTTCTAACAGCTGGAGAAATTGGCAAACGCTTTGCATTACCGAATAGTGAAATCATGATTCACCAACCTCTTGGTGGAACTCAAGGACAAGCAACAGATATTGAAATCCATGCTAAACGGATTATTAAAATGCGTGAAAAATTAAATCAAATCATGGCTGAACGTTCAGGTCAACCTATCGAGGTTATAAACCGTGATACAGAACGTGATAACTTCATGTCAGCAGATGATGCCAAAAAATATGGACTCATCGATGAAGTCTTAATTTCTAAATAAATGATTTGACAAAAAAGAAAGACTATCATTAGCATTTTGCTTTTGGTAGTCTTTTTTTGTTATCCATTTTCGTGAGAAGCAGAGAAATCACCTTTCATGAATTCTTAACTGTTTGTAATAAAATCAACGAGAGCCTGAGCTGCATCCGTCTCATCATTTCCTTCAGCGATCACTTTTACTTGCGTTCCTTCGCTTAAGGCAAGACTCATGATACCCATAATGCTTTTTGCGTTAACTCGTACGGATTGATATTCCAAAAATAAATCTGAATGATACTGATTTGCTTCCTGAACAAATTGAGCTGCTGCCCTCGCCTGAAGACCACCTGGAATAGCAATATAAGCCATTTTTTCCTCCAATATAATTGACCTCCTATTTTCTTTTATCCGTACTCATGAGTCTTAAGCCTCTTTATCTCTAGTAGGATTTCAAAGAAGTGGACAGAGGGGCTTATAATCCTCTAAAAAGGACGGAATTCATAGACTTAACTTCACTACCATTATGACCTATTTCTGCCTGAGTTGATTCGCTAATACTTCAATTTTTCGAAATCGATGATTTATTCCCGATTTACTAATATGTTCCCCTTGAACTAATTCACCAAGTTCTTTCATGGTGACATCTGGATGCTTCAATCGAACTTCTGCAATCTCACGAAGTTTATTTGGAAGTTTATCCAACCCCAATTTTTCTTCTATGATTTTAATGTTTTCAATTTGTTTCATTGCGGCACTCACTGTTTTATTAAGATTAGCTGTTTCACAATTAACCAGACGGTTAACCGAATTACGCATATCTTTAACAATACGTATGTCTTCAAAATAAAATAGGGCTTGGTGTGCTGCAATGATACTCAAAAAGTCGGTGATCTTCTCACTTTCCTTTAAGTATATAATGTAACCGTTCTTACGTGGTAGTATTTTGACATTTAAATTAAACTCATTCATTAAATGGGCCAATGAATGAGTGTGATCTTCATAATTCGAAAAGATTTCAAGATGGTAAGATGACTCTGGATGATTAAGTGATCCCCCTGCTAAAAATGCACCACGTAAATAAGATCTTTTACAACATGATTTTTTAATTAAATCAGGATCTATTTCACGTGTAAACATAAAATTTTCATCGACAATTTTCAATGAACGCAAGAAGTCTTTGGTATTTTCTTTCACTCTAACAATATAGACATTATTTTTCTTTAAACGCATCTTGCGTCGCACTAATATTTCAATCGGAAATGTATAGTTTTTCTTAATTAATACATAGATTCTTCTAGCTATAGCTGCATTCTCTGTGCAAATATCTAAACTCAATTGCTTATTTACAATTGAGATAAATCCGTTCATTCGAATGAGTGCAGCTAGTTCCGCTGTTGCACAACATGGTTTGACTTCCAGTTGTGTCAATTCTTTCTTTGTTTCTGCAGCAAAAGACATTTTGCCACACCCCCCCTTTAATTATTAGGTGGAAGTAGTTTTACAAGCCAATCACTAACCACTTTCTCATTATGACGGATGACTTGATGATCATAGGAAACAAGATCATCACTTATCACTTGTATACCTAGTGCTTCGCATCTTTTACTGTCACATAGGACTGGTTCCGCCTCTTCACGGGCATAATTTTCTAAGATGTCTTGATCAATTGTCTTATTATTAACGAGTATATAATCAAGAAATGGACTTGAACCATGATCTAATAACACTTTCACATGGTCAGCTGCCGTAAAGTAATCCGTTTCTCCTTTTTCAGTCATAATATTACAGATGTACACTTTCTTTGCTTTTGCCTTTTGAATTTCTTCCGCAAGTTCTGGCACTAAGATATTTGGAATAACACTGGTATATAAACTTCCTGGACCTAGTACAATTAAATCAGCCTGCTTAATCGCTTCAACGCTTTCTTGAAGAGGGGCTATATTTGAAGGTTCCAGAAAAACACGTTTAATTTTCTTGTCGCTTTCCCGAATCGTTGATTCACCTTTAACAATCGTCCCGTCTGTCATTATAGCGCCCAGTACAATACTTTGATTTGCCGCAGGGAGAACATTCCCATTTACATTTAGTATTCGGCTCATTTCTGCAACACCTTTAACAAAGTCTCCTGTAATGGACGTTAATGCGGCTATAAGCAAATTACCCAATGAATGACCATTTAATCCATTCCCATTTTTAAATCGGTGTTGCAAAAGTTGTTCAAACATTGGTTCAACGTCAGATAAAGCAACGAGAACGTTTCGAATATCCCCAGGTGGTGGAATTTGAAGTTCATTTCTTAACATACCCGAGCTTCCGCCATCATCGGCCACTGTAACGATGGCAGTAATGTCTAACGGATGTTTTTTAAGTCCTCTTAAAATCCTCGATAAACCTGTTCCACCACCGATGGCGACAATTTTTTGTTTTTTTATCATATTAGTAATTTCCTTTTTCAACATCTCGGTGCATCACACGAGAAGGATATACTTTAGATAACTCTTTACTAATATGCTCAGCCAAAGCAACTGAACGATGCCTTCCACCTGTACACCCAATGGCGATGACAAGTTGTCTCTTACCCTCTCTCTTATACTGAGGTAGCATAAAACGCAAGAGTTCGAGCAACTTCTGTAGGAATTGCTTCGTCTCACTCCACTTAAATACATAGTCCGCGACGTCTTTTTCAAGGCCTGTTCGAGGTCTCATATGTTCAATATAATAGGGATTAGGTAAAAATCGAACGTCAAAAACAAGGTCTGCATCAATCGGAATGCCATATTTAAAACCAAAGGAAAGGACATTTACCCGGAAGGACTGATCATTCTCATCACCAAATTGGGAAATAATCTTGTCTCTTAACTGTACAGGCTTCATGTCTGTTGTATCAATGTAATATTGAGCAAGCCCTCTGATTTCGTCTAACTTTTCTCGTTCAATCTTAATCCCCTCTAAAGGCAAGCCTCTAGGAGATAACGGATGAGAGCGTCTCGTTTCTTTATAACGTCTAACCAAAGTTTGGTCTTTTGCATCTAGGAATAGTATTTGAGGCTTAATTTTTTCATTTTTACTAAATGAATCAATGGATTCAAATAAAGAGTCAAATATTTCACGTCCCCTTAAATCCATCACAACGGCGAGTTTATTTAATTTTTCACCAGAATCTCCAACTAGATCGATGAATTTCGGCAGTAGCGATGGCGGCAGGTTATCAATGCAAAAGTACCCTAAATCTTCAAAGCTTTGAATAGCTACCGTTTTTCCTGCCCCTGACATCCCTGTAATGATGACTACCTGAATATTTTTCCCCATAATACCCGAACCTCCCTTTTCATCTCTTTTAATTTGGATCGAGTCTGTAACTTAACAATTCAAAATCTGGTGAATAATGAAATGTTCCAAAAATCATACCTCGTCCATGAAGGACGTAATCTAATAAATGGCGATCTCCTTCCGCCATTGGGAGCTCTTGAAATTCATCTGCATTCTGCCAAGAAAGCTCGCCCTCTTTACTATGTTCTAAAAGTTGGCCTTCATAATCATCCGCATAAAAAGTGAACATCATCCACTCGGATATTATTTTGTCTCCCTCTTTTATTATAAAGGTAAATACACCTTTTAGTTCTGGATTTTGCAAATACAGACCGGTTTCCTCACGAAATTCTCGAATGACTGTATCCTTAATGGATTCCCCGCTCTCCATTTTCCCGCCGGGTGCCACCCACCAGCCTCTTCTCGGTTTTTTTAATAACAATACTTTATCATCATGTCTTAACAAACAGTTCGTTACGCGCTGCAAAGCTACTCACCTCTATCTCATGTTACAACCATTTATCAAAAATACATTGTCTCTATTATATACGAGTCTATTCCATTTTTCATTTTATTTTACTTTGACTTAGCTAGTCCTGTCTATCTAGAGTCGCGCTATCATTTGTTCCATTTACTCAAAATCTTCCATTAACATGACTAAAGAGTATAAGGGTTTTGTATACTTTATCTACATGCAAAAGCAGCAACAGAGTGTGATCTGTTACTGCTTTATGACATTTTTAAACCCTCCGCTAATTATTTTCAGCCTTCAGCTCGGCCTCTATATATGACCTCTTCGATGACTCACCCATACGCCAATAAACAATAAAGCTAATAAAAATACAGATTGCTACGTAATAGAAAAATAACGATTCACTACCGATGCTTTTAAACCATAAGGCAACAAACTCAGCCGTCCCACCAAATATAGCAACAGTTAAACCATATGGCAATCCTACACCAAGAGCACGTATTTCTGTTGGAAATAGCTCTGCTTTAACGATCGCATTAATTGACGTATAACCTGTAACAATAATAAGGCCTAATAACATGAGTAGAAAGGCCGCAATGGCACTATGTGATTGCCTCATAAGTAGAAATATTGGCACCGTCAGTATTGTGCCGAATATACCGAAGCACATTAATAGTGGTCTACGTCCAATACGATCTGATAGCATTCCAGCTAGTGGTTGAAGTATGACAAAAATGAGTAGTGCAACAAAATTAATTAAACTAACAAGTTCCTTATTGAGACCAACTGAATTCACCATAAACTTCTGTAAATACGTCGTATACGTATAAAATGCAACGGTTCCACCAAGTGTTAATCCAACAACGGTTAACACTGCCTTAGGATACTTCATCAAAGCACGAATCGTTCCAGCCTTTTCTTTGTCATCCTTATCCATTTTATTGTATTGTTCCGATTCATCCATCGTACGACGAAGCCATAGTACCGTTAACGCACCTAATGCCCCAATCACAAACGGAATACGCCATCCCCATGCTCTCATTTCTGTTTCATTAAGTGATAATTGTAAAATAATTTGGACACCCAGTGCTATCATTTGCCCCGCAACAAGCGTCACATATTGAAAACTTGAGTAGAATCCACGTCGACCAGTATTGGCCATTTCAGACAAATACGTCGCTGACGTTCCGTATTCTCCTCCTAAGGACAATCCTTGGAGGAGCCTTGCAAGAACCAAAATAATAGGAGCAAATATCCCAATCGTTTGATAACTTGGCGTTACAGCAATGACAAGTGAACCACATGCCATAATAGTAATAGAAAGCGTCAGTGCTGCACGACGACCATAACGATCTGCATAACGTCCCAGTAACAAACTTCCCAATGGACGCATAAGAAAGCCAACGGCAAAAATCGCTGCCGTATTTAATAATTGGCTTGTTGTGTCCCCTTGTGGAAAAAATTCGGTTGAGAAATATACAGCAAACGCAGCATACACATACCAGTCATACCACTCAATCAAATTTCCTAACGAACCTTTAAAAATATTTCCCGCGATTCGACGTGTATTTGCATGTTCACTTGATTTAATCATGTAAAACATCCACCTTCTCTTTTTTTATATTGAAAAACAACAGAAATGTTATGTAGGCTTATTTCACTATTTTCTCTATTAATTAAAGAACAATACCCCATTTAACCGTAATTGGTTTTAGTTGAAATAAAAAATAATGTTGTCATTGGCATCATCTTAAGATCTAAATCTCAGATCTGTCATTAATTAAGAGTTTACACTAAAACAATGTTGAACCATTACATTAGGTTATGATTATAATAACATAAAGGGCATTAATATTCACCTGTTCACAATAATTTCTAAATAGTAAAACTATTTGGAGAGCACGACATTCAAAAAAAATGCATGAACTCTGAATGAGAGTTCATGCAAAAATGGTACATATATATAAGGGGGTCATTCTATACTTATCATACCCCATTTGTATGTCACTAAGATTACAATTCATTTAAGAAAACATGAAAAGAAATCAAAATCACATAGATAGTCTTCAGACTTTAGAAGCATCTTTAAGTTCTTCGACATATTTTTGAGCAGATTGTGCAGCGATACTTCCATCGCCCGTTGCCGTGACAATTTGACGTAATTCTTTTTCTCGGACGTCTCCTGCTGCAAATATTCCTGGTATACGCGTTTCCATTTCTTCGTTCGTTTCAATATATCCCGATTCGTTCGTAATACCAAGAGACTTAACGGCACCATTCAAAGGAAGTAACCCAATGTAAATAAAGACACCATCCGCTTTGACTTCTTTTTCAGTCCCATCTACCGTATTAACTAGTGTGACACTTCCAACTTTCCCGTCAGCTTCATGGATTTCTTTAACCGTGTGATTCCAAATAAAGTCTACTTTTTCGTTAGAAAACGCACGGTCTTGGAGAATTTTTTGAGCCCGAAGTTTATCACGGCGATGGACGATGGTCACCTTTGAGGCAAAACGAGTGAGATAAACACCTTCTTCAACAGCCGAATCTCCCCCGCCAATAACGAGAAGTTCTTTTTCTTTAAAGAACGCTCCATCACATACAGCGCAATAAGATACGCCTCGACCACCAAGTTCTTGTTCACCAGGGACACCAAGTTTTTTGTATTCAGCACCTGTCGCTACAATAATGGACAGCCCTTTGAATTCTTTGTTTCCTGCAATCACCGTTTTGTATTCTTTTCCATCTTTTATTTCCTTTATATCACCATATGCATATTCAGCGCCAAATTTTTTCGCATGCTCGAACATTTTATTGGATAAATCAGGTCCAAGAATAGACTCAAATCCAGGATAATTTTCTACTTCTTCAGTATTCGCCATTTGCCCCCCTGGAATCCCACGTTCAATCATCAAGGTAGATAAATTCGACCGTGAGGCGTAAACAGCTGCTGTCATTCCAGCCGGACCAGCACCAATGATAATCACATCATATATTTTTTCTTCTGTCATATGCTTTTCTCTCCTTTATCCTTAGTATTCCAACCTGAGCCTTGTTTTTACTATTGTAAAATAAATGAATAAATATCATTTTTAGTTTAATACTATATACATCTGATTATGTTATATAAAATACCCTTTAATAAAAACAATCATGAGTGGATTAGATTAAAATACACATTTATAATTCGTATTTGATTATACTTATTATAAATAACTCTGTAGAATCTATGCTATAAAAATATTCTTCATTCGTCTATATATATGCTCAAAAACACATCTTTCTCATAATAATCCATTCCGTTTGAGAATTTGGCCTAATTCTTGAATATGTTTTCTTATTCGATAAACCGATGTATGACAAAGTTTAGCTATTTCAGCTTGAGATGTATGTTGATTTTTTTCTTTCTTCCATAGGTAGATCAATGCTCCGGCCCACCCCTCAACATCAATCTCATCCTGCTTATCTAACATTTGGTAAACAACATACCAATAATCATATAACTCGGGATGTCTTACAACGGCTTTACCTTCAGATAGGCACAATTGGACATGCCACATAATGTTTAATCTGTGGTCCACATTTTGTGATTTATGGGCAAGATCCATGACCATTTCGCTTGCAATCGCTCTTATTGCAGGATCCTCATGATTTTTTGCTGTATCATTCAGCTCATCTTGGGCCGATAAATAATGAAGATAAAAAATAGCAAATAGCTGTTCAGCTTGGTCTGGATTGTATAGCTCGTGCTGAATTAATGAATGTACCATAAAATTATCATAGGCATTCTCATCTAAGAGCATATCTTGCACTTTTTCATATTGAAAAGGATGAAAAGGTGTTTCATCAAAGTAATGGACTTGGTTCCAAGCTCGTTTGGCTACAGTTAAACGACCAACTTTATAAGCAGCATAAGCCATCCAAAAATAAAAAACCTGGTCCCCATTTACGCCCGCTTTTTCAGCAGACGTGAGCCAACGACATGCCTTCTCGAAGTCACCTATAAACAGATATGTTGAGCCTAATTTACTTCTATGATCAGGAAAGTAAGGAAAGAGTTTATTTAATCGTGGAAGTATTGTATCGCGTAATTCTATTTCATTAGATTGATGATAGAACGTCACCAAGTTACATAATGCATGAATATTGCCTGAATCTCTTTCTAAAACATGGTGTAAAGTAGCATAAGCTTTATCCATCAATCTTAATGAAAAATAAGCAATTGCTAAATTATTATATGCTGCCCAAAACTCAGGTTCTTCTTTTATAACCTTTCGAAATAAGTTAATGGCTTTCTTATATTGACCGTTTTCTAACTGTTGACGGCCTTTTTTATGGTTCGAAATATACTGAGGTTCCTTGTCTATATCATACCCAACAGATTCCTCATTTATTAGATGAAGTAATTCTTTGGCATCCTGTACGAAAATGCCATGTGGTTCTTCTTGTAAATACAAATTGACTTCTCTTAAGGCATCTTGAAATTCGCCAAGATAAGCATAATTGTTTGCCATAAAGAAATGGCATTCTGTTAATCCTAAGTCAAGCTCTGTTACAATTCTATTTAAAATCCGATTAGATGATTTATAGTCTTCAAGTTCCGCTAATATAGATGCTTGTTGGCATAAATATTCAACTTCATTTGGTTCAAAAGCGATCGCACGATCAACATATTTATAGGCTTTATAAAGGTCGCCCTTCTGATAAGCCACCACGCCTTTTTGAAAATAGTACGAACCATTTGGGTTGAATGAAATGATGCGTGCCTTTTTAGACATCTTTTCTGATTTCATGTTTTCCTCCGTATTCATTCAGAATTTGTCCTTTGAAAAGTATAACACAGATTGTCCCATTTCGTTTTATAGAAACATGAAAAGGTGGTATTAATTTATGTCTTTGGTCTTTCAATGATTTAAGAAATTTAAAAAGCAGTTTTCAAAATGTGGCCATAACCAAATAAAACCATTCTAGAAAAGAAAAAAACGCCCATCCGGCGTCATTCATTTTGATTTTCCAGATCTCTTATTGAAGGCTAATTCAAACAACCCCGTTGATGATAGACCCGCTAATCCACCACCCCATAATCTCTCTAGACTATCTAGTTGAGGGGCAAAAGGTTGTGCTGCGAATCCAATTATGAGACCTATTATCAGAGCTATTAAAGGGATGATATTTTTTGGAATCGATACGGCTTGTTTTATCATCTGTGTAACAGCCGTTATGATAGGTAAAATAATCGTGGCAAACGTTAAAATTTCGTTCATTTTTCTCGCTCCCCTAGTTTTATACTAGGATATGCAAGTAGGAGGTAAGAAAACACTATAAGAGGTAGTTCAAAAAGTCACCAAATGATAAGCTACGAATCTCGGCGTTGGCTTGTTTTTTCGGTCCTCATGTAGTAAACACAAGAGGATCTTCAACTAAAATCGCTCACGTCCTGTGGCTGGCGCCTAAAGCCACCACATCCTGTGGAATGCCGGTCCTCAAAACGGCGCCGCCTTGACCTTCTTGCTTCTAATTTGTCACCTTTTTGAACACGTATTATAAGTGCCCATCATAGTGGGATCAGGGCAGAATTTGTCCAATAACAGGAATTAATCCACGCATGTCTACATATATACTCTATTATAGTATTTTTAAGGGTGGTGTTCCGTGCAAAAGAAAATCATAACCATAGCCTTTGCAAGTATTCTTATTGCTGTAGCTATAAATGGTTTTATCATTCCCTTACATCTATTAAATGGTGGGTTTTGGGGGATTAGTATTTTAGCTCATTACTTGTGGGGGTATAAAATAGCGCTGACCTTTGCCTGTCTGAATATTCCTATCTATCTTATTGCATTAAAATATAACAACGTCTTTTTCTTTAATGGCCTCCTTGGGACATGCTTTGTCACTGTTGCAACGGACCTTTTATCTCCTCTTCAGCATATGATTAACCTTTCATTTTTTACGAGTATTATCCTTGGTAGTATCATTTTAGGTATGGGTGTAGGCTTAATGCTAAAATTTCATACAAGCCCCGGCGGAATGGATCTTCTTGCTTTAATGTTATCAAAGTGGTTTAAGATAAATGTAGGGCTAATTATCTTTACACTAGATTTACTGATTATCGCTTCCGGTGTCATTCTTCTCCAGGATGAAAAAATATTCTACTCTCTCATTATCGTTTCCATGGTAGGGATCATTACAATGATGATGACCTCGATAAAGTCCATTATTTTTGAATAAAGTGAAACTTCCATCAGTGGGGGTTTTCTTCCCCCCACTGATGGTTAGCTGAACCAATCGGACCTTTACGGGCAGTTGATCCCCCACCTATCTTCTTTGAATACTCAGAATCTTGAGGTGGGGGTTTTACTGCCCGTTAAGGCGGGATAAACGTTTGTTTAAAAAGAAAGCTACTGACAAAGTCAATTACGGTAGCTTTCCACTGTTATTATTTAGTACTTAAAGTGATCATAAGACTACGAATCATCTTCATCCTCTTCATCAATCTCCGCATCTAGAGGCAGAAGCGTTAAGATTTCTTTAACGACATTATTAATACGTTCATTTATAACATTTGCCCCATATATTTTTTTGGCAATTTCAATCTTCTGAATCACATCTGGGTCAAATTCCACTATGGGTTCATCATCTTCAAGCTCATTAAACAGATTGATGATGGTGTCCAATGCCTTGTCAAATTTATCTCGTTCTTGATCGTTTGCTTTCATCTTTTATCACCCATTGTTAATATGAGTTAAAATGGATGTTTTTATAACTTGGTGAATTTTTTCAGAACAAAACCCCAACCTACATTCTGGTCCTCAGAAAATGCGTCGCCGTTATCTTCTTACTTGTCACCTTTTTAAGCACTATATTTGATGTTTTACTTCATTAATTTTAAATAACCCTTGAAATTGTTATCGTATGCACCGATACTATTGTATAGATAGCTAGTCTGTATAAAGATATTTTTTCTACTTAATCCCAAGTATAAACTAATATCGTTTGCTAGTTATGGTTTATATTTTAAAAGGGGGGCGATGCAATGAATAAACGAATCCTTGTCCTTTTTGGTGGGATTTCAATCATTCTACTCATAATCGGCATAGTCATAGGAAATCAAACAGCAAAAGTGGATCTAAATCAACAAAAGATCAGTGCCGAGAATTTACAAAAAGAAATTTCTCAATTAAAAGATCAGAAAAAAGACCTTTCTACTTCAACCTCTAAACTCAACGATGTCAATAAACAGATAACAGATGCAGAGGCAAAGTTAGATGATCTCAATAAGCAGAATCAAGATGTATTAGATTTAGTTAAAGATAAAGATGACTTGAAAAAAGAATACGATAAAGCAGCTAGTCAACTTTCAGATATTAAAAAACAACTAAGTAAAGCTAAATCAGATTTGAATAGCACAAATGATCAAGTTGAAAAGGCAAGTGGCACCCTTCAGCAAGCAAAAGGAGAACCTAAGACGTTAAGTGCAGGTAATTATGTTGTCGGAAGTGATCTTCCAGCCGGACGTTATAAAGCCGTCCCAGTTGGTGATGGAAGTAATTTCTTCGTTCGAGATCCTGGTGGGTCGGCCTATGTTAATACAATATTAGGTAGCGACGGCGAAGCATCTTATACGTTCGAATGTTCTAACGGTGATACAATAGAAACAGAATCATCAGTGAAATTGATTCCAGTAAAATAGTGACAAAGAAGAATCAATATATAAAAAGAGAGTGTGACAAGGTTACTCACCTAACACACTCTCTTTAATTTTAAGGGACCATTTAAATCACCATGCGAACCTGGATTGCACCACTCTGCCGTTTATTTGCACCACTTTGAACCCAGATTGCACTACTCTGCCGTTAATTGCACCACTTTGAACCCAGATTGCACCACTCTGCCGTTTATTGCACCACTCCGAACCTGGATTGCACCGCTCTGCCGTTTATTGCACCACTTCAAACATGAATTGCACCACTCCGAACCTGGATTGCACCGCTCTGCCGTTAATGCAGATCACCGAGTTTCATTTACTTATAGTGTAAAAAATAGCAATGATCCTCCATTAGATTACGATAAAATGGCCATAATGATCGCCCCTGTTAAAGTACACTTAATTCACGTTTTATCGATTTCTTATAACTGTAATTGAAATGTATACCTCATGCTTATTAATTACGAGTCATTTCCATACTGACAGATACTTTTTTCGATATTTACTGTCTTCCTCTAACTCTATTAGTTCCATTGCTTTTTGCTTGATCTGTTCATCTTTAACTGCATCATATAAATTTTTTAGGCCTTGAATCATATCATAGCGAATTAAAGTATAATTTTTCTCATTAGTACCATTTTTAAATCGATCCGTGAAATGATCAATGACCATGGTTTTCTGCTTTTGTCCAGCTAAACCAACCTTCCAAATGGATTGAAGTGCATGCCTCGCAGTAACAAACTTCGGATCTTTTGTTACCTCCCAGAGTGCCAGAAAATCATTCAGCATCCGCTGTTCAGGATCACTAATAGCTAAACCGGCAAGAAATTGAGCCGCTCTCGACCTGCGATGATTATCGGGATCGGTTAACCAATTTACCAGTTGATCCCAAACATCATATGACCAATCAACTTTATTTTTTATAGCTTCTAAAATGTGATTGAAAGCTTCATATTGAACTTCTTTATTTTTAGCTTCTAAGTTTTCAAAATGTGATTGTATGAACGGGTCCATTGGTATCATCCTTTTCTCTAGAAATAGCTAACATTATCAATATTCATTCCCTAATGTTTCTGATTGTATCGCTTCGACCAAAACACATTGATCTGGAAAATGCTGACGAATATCAGTCCACTTCATTAACATTCGCCTCCGATTCATTAGTGATTTGAATTCGTTATATTCTAGGTTTCTGAATTGCAAGCTAAAAGATTTTATAGTAATTTTGCATAATAAATGAATTTCTTCCTTTTCCATTAAGTTGATCAAGATATCCAAGTAACATTCTTAATTGATTATTTGTATAACCCATTCTTGTTCTTATATCCCTAGTAGTATCACTAGGTCTTTTAATATTTGATATTTTTGTCATTTCATTAACATCAAATTGCGTTTTAAAAGCCATAAATTGTGATAAATAATTTGATATATTAACTTCGTGAATAATATCTTTTTGTCCATCCCACTTAAAAATATAGATTTGTTTTTGAAACAAATCTATATTATTTTCTTCAATTAGAAAGCGATAAATAAGATCGCTCTTAATGATTGGTTTATCGTCATTAGTATTTAAATATGACTTCTCCATTAGAAAGACAACAATTCCCATAAATAAATCAACTATTTGGAGAGGAATAGATTTATGTGATTCTTTATACCAAGCTTTATTAACATAGTATTTCATACCACGATAAATTGCATGTGCATTCATTTGCTGTTTTAATTTTGAATATACTCTCATTCTTCCATATTCAGGACTGTGATCAACTACAATTTCAACTGTTCTATAATCATTTGAAAGACCTCTAGTTAATCCATAAAAGAGCCTTTCTGGAATTTTAACATAAAATAAATTACGTAATTCTGTAACTGTGATGTCAGCATTTCTAGCAAACTTAAATGCAATATCATTATCTACGACAAATATATTAATTTGTAAGTTTGTTTTTAAGAAATGGTGTAAACAATATATGTACGGAGTAAGATCCTTATCATTGTTATATTCCGTAAAATGGTATTCACTTTTCTTACCAGTCATTCTTAAAACTTTGTTTATATCTGCTACTATGCCATCACACTTAGATTGCTCAACACCACATGCGCCATAATAAGAATATTGTTTCTCCGCATCTAATTTATTAGACTCATCGAAAAAGATATTGTATTTCAAAAGTCATCACCTTCTTGACTATAAATGAATATTTGTTTATAATTTACATATAGTATACCATGTATTACTTCCAGTCACCGTTTTGATAGGGAGTTTTTTAGAAAAGACCACCCAGTCACCGATTTGACAGGAGTGGTCTTTTTTCTGTCTCACCTGAGATCTCACAGGTCTAGAGTATTGGTGATTTAACCTGTAATAGTAAATCATGCACCCCAAGAAACAAGCATATATGTAAAAACAAGTTATTTGAACTACTACCAACAGTATTAATAAAATTAGGTGTCTTTGGTTCTCTTAATTTAAGGGTTTTATCGGAGTAGTTAAAACTTCCTTATAGCCTGCATAATTGTCGAGAGCTTTGCTGCTTTTATCTAGATATTCTTGTACTAATTCTTCTAGCCAAGTTATTATTGAAAGTTTTTTTATCTTCATGGGAAGTTAAACCTATACTAAGTTCTTCAATTTCTCCCTCTATTTCTTTAATTACCTCATTATAATCTGTATAAAGAGTTTTATCTTCAAAAAGTTCAAGTTACACAATTTCTCCAAGCAGTGTTTGATAATTTCTTATGTTTTTCTGGTTTGTGCTCTTAAACCTTCTGTCGTCTAAAAAATCCTAAAACTCAAATTTGAGCAACAAAAAACCACTCCCTAAATTTTTATAGGAAGTGGTTATTGCTATTGAAAATAATTTATTCCATGACTACATCTCAATAGGATTGAAAAATGGGGGAAGAAATTGCGATAATCAATTCTCCAATGTATGGCTCAATGCCTTACATCATGCCGCCCATTCCACCCATTCCGCCCATAGCGCCCATGTCAGGTGCGCCACCAGCGTTTTCTTCAGGTTTGTCAGCTACAACTGCTTCAGTTGTTAAGAACATTGAAGAAACAGATGCTGCGTTTTGAAGCGCAGAACGTGTAACTTTAGTAGGGTCTACGATACCCGCATCGAACATGTTTACCCATGTATCTTTTGCGGCATCATAACCGATACCAACTTCTTCGTTTTTAAGTTTTTCAACGATGACAGAGCCTTCAAGACCTGCGTTTTTCGCAATTTGACGGATTGGTTCTTCAAGGGCACGAAGAACAATGCTTACGCCCGTTGCTTCATCGCCTTCAGCTTGAACAGCTTCAACAGCTTTGATTACGTTAACGAGTGCTGTACCACCACCGGAAACGATACCTTCTTCTACAGCAGCACGTGTAGAGTTAAGAGCGTCTTCAATGCGAAGTTTACGTTCTTTAAGTTCTGTTTCAGTTGCAGCACCGACTTTAACAACCGCTACACCGCCAGCAAGTTTTGCTAAGCGTTCTTGAAGTTTTTCTTTATCAAATTCAGATGTTGTTTCTTCAAGTTGAGCACGGATTTGGCTTACGCGGCTTGCGATTTGATCTGATTCACCTGCACCATCAACAACGGTTGTGTTTTCTTTAGTTACAACAACTTTAGCAGCCGTACCTAATTGATCAACTGTTGCTGATTTAAGATCTAATCCAAGATCTTCCGTGATTACTTGTGCACCTGTTAATACAGCAAGGTCTTCAAGCATAGCTTTACGACGATCACCAAAGCCAGGAGCTTTAACAGCTACGGCATTGAACGTACCACGAAGTTTGTTAAGTACAAGTGTTGAGAGAGCTTCGCCTTCAACGTCTTCAGCAATGATGAGAAGAGATTTACCTTGTTGAACAACTTGTTCAAGAACTGGCAATACTTCTTGAATGTTAGAGATTTTTTTATCTGTGATTAAGATATAAGGTTTTTCAAGAACAGCTTCCATTTTATCTGAATCAGTAACCATGTAAGCAGATGCATAACCACGGTCGAATTGCATACCTTCAACCACTTCAAGTTCGGTGTTGAAGCCTTTTGATTCTTCGATAGTGATTACACCGTCGTTACCCACACGTTCCATTGCTTCAGCAATGATTTGACCTACTTCTTCGTCTGCTGCAGAAATTGCGGCAACTTGTGCGATAGAAGCTTTACCTTCGATAGGTTTTGAGATTGTTTTGAGTTCAGCAATCGCTGCTTTTGTTGCTTTTTCAATACCACGGCGGATAACCATTGGGTTAGCGCCTGAAGTGACGTTTTTAAGCCCTTCACGGATCATGGCTTGTGCAAGAACCGTTGCGGTTGTTGTACCATCACCTGCAACGTCGTTTGTTTTGCTTGCTACTTCGGAAACAAGTTGTGCTCCCATGTTTTCAAAACGATCTTCAAGTTCGATTTCTTTAGCAATCGTTACACCATCATTTGTGATAAGTGGTGAACCGAATTTTTTATCTAGGACAACATTACGGCCCTTTGGTCCAAGTGTTACTTTAACTGCATTTGCTAATGTATCAACCCCACGAAGCATTGCACGACGAGCTTCTTCACTAAATTTAATCTCTTTAGCCATGTTCAGTTAGCCTCCTTGTTTTTATATGTAAAATCAATTAACCGATGATGGCAAGAATGTCATCTTGACGTAAGATGAGATACTCTTTTCCGTCATACTTAACTTCAGTACCTGCATATTTTGAGAAGATCACACTATCACCCTCTGATACTTCAAGAGCAATACGTTCGCCGTTGTCAGTTACTTTACCAGTACCTATTGCAACAACTCGACCTTCTTGTGGTTTTTCTTTTGCTGAATCTGGAAGAACAATACCACTTGCTGTTTTTTCTTCCTTTTCAACGGTTTCAATAATGACACGATCACCTAAAGGCTTTAACATTGATAACCCTCCCTGATTCATTATACTAATTTTTTATTAGCACTCTAAACAGGTGAGTGCTAATCCAGTTAATATAATAATCAATCTTGAACAATTTTGCAAGCCATTCGATTAAAAAAATGTATTTTTTCAGGCACAAACATTTCTCTTTTCTATTAAGATTGGTAATTGATCGTATAATGTTTAAAAACTAATCTTATATGACGATCCAATAAGAAAAAAGTCTTTCTTTAAACGTTTATTTTGATAGAGTCACCCTTATTCTCTTTTATTTGCTCCTTTCTTAGGTATAATAAAAGCTAACCTAAAAGGGCATTTCTGCTAAATGATAAGAATATATATAGCACTCTTAAAGGTTATCTTAATACTGTCCACATTATGCCTAAAATTTTATCAAGGGAGCGATTATTTTGTTTAAAAATTATATATGGATTGTTATTACATATGCTGCTTGCTATTTCTCAGGTTATATTCCCCGCTATTTTCCAGAAGTTCTTGACTTTGTACCTGCTTCCCAGCGCTCAGCTGTTTGGACTGTTGCGGCATTTGGAATTGCTTTTATCATCATTGTTCTCCTACTTTTGCCCGAAAGAAAATTAGATTATCGCCATCGATTATCCCTTAGAAAGTCTCTTTCTTGGGCGATTGCAGGACCTTTTTTGCTATTTTTCACCCAGATTATTATTAATATCATCATCATTAAACTATTTAATATTAATCCAAAATCTCAAAACACGACAAATATTATTAATATGACGAGAAATTCTCTATATTTGGTTCTTTTTATTAGTATTATTGGTCCTATACTTGAAGAAATTGTCTTTCGAAAAATTATTTTTGGCATTATTTATCGAAAAACAAATTTTATCATTGCCGGTTTGATCAGTTCTCTGATTTTTGCTTTTGCCCATCGTGACTATCTCTATCTTGTCCCTGTTTATGTTGCTATCGGACTAGTCCTATGCTTCCTATATAAAAAAACGGGACGTATTTGGGTATCAATGTTCGCTCATGCTTCTATGAATGCTGTCGTGACCTTGTCACTGCTTGTTAAAAAACCTGAAATTCCAGAGCAAGCCTTGAGTTTTCTTTATCATAGTCTATATTTCTTTATGTGAATAAAATTTATAACAAACAAAAAATCTCCTGTTCATGAAGTCATGACACAGGAGATTTTTTTACTCATCTACTATTTTAATTTAGTTAAAATCAAAGGTTTGTCATCTGTGATTAATAACGTATGTTCATATTGAGCAGATAGAGAGCCATCCATTGTTCTAGCTGTCCAGCCGTTACTATCTAATGTTGAACGCCAATCACCTATATTGACCATTGGCTCGATCGTGATGACCATTCCCTCACGTAATCTAAGCCCTCTTCCAGGCCGACCATAATGAGGGACTTGTGGATCTTCATGAATGGTTGGACCAATGCCATGACCAACGAAGTCCCGCACAACTCCATAACCTTTTCCTTCAACAAACGTTTGAATAGCTGAACCAATATCACCTATTCGGTTCCCTACAACAGCTTGCTCAATGCCTAGGTACAGTGATTTCTCTGTTACATCCAACAAATCTTTTACTTTGTCTGACACTTGACCCACCGCGTAAGTCCAAGCTGAGTCTGCTAAACCTCCATCTAGATTTACAACCATGTCAATCGTAACAATATCTCCATCTTTCAATGGGGTTTTACGAGGGAAACCATGGCATATTTCATCATTAATGGAGGCACATGTTGCATATTTATAACCGTTATATCCTTTTTGTTCTGCTGTTGCTCCATGTTCTTTTAAAAAGGCATCTACAAATACTTCAATATCCCATGTAGAAACACCTGGTTTAATTCTTTTTTTAATTTCTTGATGACAGCGAGCCAATAGGTCTCCAGCTTCTCTCATTTTTTCAATTTCATTCTTTGATTTAAGTTGTATCATTTTTTTATTCCACCTTTTTTAATTTACACAAATTAGCCTATTCAATATTGAAAAAATAGATACATTTGGGCATTTTTTTCAGTCAGTTCACCTATTGCCATTACCTTCCATTTTTTGGTTCAATAAATAAATCAAGGTTTGTAACTCAACAGATAGATCAATATGACGAATGTACACATCATTTGGAAGAGCTAAACGAATCGGCGTAAAATTTAAAATTCCTTTAACACCAGACTTTACGATTTGTTCTCCAACAAGTTGAGCTTGATCTTGTGGAACAGCTAAAATAGCAGCTGCAATATCTCGATTATCATCATAGTCTAAATCATGAATAGATTGAACCGTTAAATTCACCATGCGTTGACCAATCTTTCTAGGATCTGCGTCATAAGCCCTCGTGATTTGTGTATTATTGTTTTTTAAAAAATTGTAGTTAAGCAAAGCCGTCCCGAGGTTCCCGACGCCAATTAACATCATTTTCTTTAATTCGTCTTGTTTTAAAACTGACCCTAGAAAACGAATTAAATGCATAACGTCGTATCCATATCCTTTCCTTCCCAAGGTGCCGAAATAGGACAGATCCTTCCGAATTGTAGCAGAATCTATTTGGATTAGTTCACTAAATCTAGAAGAAGAGATACGTTTCCCGCCTCTTTCAGCATACCGTTGTAAAAAACGGTAATACAACGGTAACCTTTCAGACGTTGCTAACGGAATTTGTCCATTTAATAACATTTTCATCAATCCTTGTCAAATGCCCTCGTTATCTTTTAAGATACATGTTCAAAAAGCAACTCTGAAGTTAATTCATATCTTAATACTTTAAAAAAATGGGTTGAATTTTTTGAACATATCCTTAACCAATCGTAAATCTGCGATGACGTTAGCAGCATTTTTATATTCTTTTATAAATGCGAACCTTTATAAGTTGACTATATCGCAATTTACGTAACATATCCTCCCAAATAATAGATATTTCGTGAACAAACTCTATAGACCATTTGTTTCTTCTATCTTTCAGACTTTGTAAAAGTTCGACAACTTAACAATTCATATTGTTGTAGAAGAATTTAGTTGATTGTCAAATCAAGTATACGATACACTGAAATAAGATAGAGGTGACCAACATAATGATACTATTACAAACCAACCAAATCAGCAAATCTTTTGCAACAGATCTTATTTTATCGAATATTTCAATTGAAGTACAATCTGGCGAACGTGTCGCTTTGGTGGGTCGAAATGGAGCCGGTAAGTCGACCCTTTTAAAAATAATAGCTGGAGCGATGAGTGCCGATTCAGGAGACATCATCATTCCTAAAGATAAAACGGTAGGTTATCTACCTCAAAATGCGACACTCAATTCCAATAAATCTATATATGATGAATTGTTAACGGTCTTTCAACCTTTACTTACTATGGAAAAAAAATTGAGGAAAATGGAAGAAGATATGGCACGTCCTGATCTTTTAGAAAATCAGACTGAATATAACCAGCTTCTAAAGAACTATGATCAACTTCAAGTCGCGTTCAAAGACCAAGGAGGCTATACGTATCAATCTGACATTCAGTCTGTATTAACAGGGCTGAATTTCCAGTCTTATCGTCAAGATACACCCATTTCTTCTCTTTCCGGAGGACAAAAGACTCGCCTTGCATTAGGTAAACTTTTACTCATTCAACCCGATATCCTAATCTTAGATGAACCAACAAACCATCTAGATATTGAAACCCTTCAATGGCTTGAAAGCTATTTGCAACGCTATAAAGGATCCATTTTAATTGTTTCACATGACCGTTATTTTCTTGACAAAGTGGTCACGAAGGTCTATGAAATCGCCCATCATAAGGCAACCAAATATACGGGTAACTATAGTCGCTATTTAGTTCTTAAAGAAGCCGAATATGAACGAGAACTAAAAAACTATGAGAAGCAACAAAAAGAAGTTGCCAAACTAAATGATTTTATCCAAAAAAACATTGTTCGTGCCTCAACTACGAAACGTGCACAAAGCCGACGAAAACAATTAGAGAAAATGGACCTTATGGATCACCCTCAAGGAGATTTAAAATCTGCTCAGTTTTCATTTCAAACGAAAACACAAAGTGGACATGACGTTCTCACCGTAAGTGGTCTTAAAATTGGTTACCAAGCAAACCACCCGCTTATGTCAAATTTAAATTTTATGATAACGCGCGGTGAAAGTGTTGCCTTAGTTGGACCAAACGGGATAGGTAAATCAACCTTACTTAAAGCCATTGTCGGCACACAAACACGTTTATCCGGGAACGTAACACTTGGCAGCCAGGTTTCCATTGGATACTACGATCAAGAGCAGGCTAAACTTTCATCAAACAAAGATGTCTTACATGAATTGTGGGATGAATATCCATTAACCCCTGAAAAAGACATACGTACCGTATTAGGAAACTTTCTCTTCTCGGGAGATGACGTCTTAAAACTTGTGTCACAGCTGAGTGGTGGAGAAAAAGCTCGGCTTGCCTTAGCCAAACTCATGATGAAAAAAGACAATTTATTGGTACTTGATGAACCAACGAACCACTTAGATATTGACAGTAAAGAAGTCCTTGAAACAGCTCTCATCAATTATCCTGGAACCATCCTATTTGTTTCACATGACCGATTTTTCATCAACAACATTGCGACAAGAGTGCTAGAATTATCGAAAGAAGATGGCATTACAAATTATCTGGGGGACTATGATTACTATCTGGAAAAGAAAGAAGAAATGCAAGCTATTTCATTACTTGAAGAAAATGAACACGCCCGAGATACGAAGCCATCTAAAGATGACTCCACTCTGACAGACGGAAAAGCTCAATTTTTAAAAGATAAAGAACGAAAGAAAAAGGAAAGGCAATTGGAAAGAAAGATCGAACAATTAGAAGAAAGCATTCAAGACCTTGAAATTCGAATTGAGGAAAATGAAGCGGCCTTATTAACTCCTGAAGTATTTCATGATACCAAACGGGCGAAAGAAATTCATGAATCAACGGTTCAAGATAAAGATAAATTAGAAAAATATATTCATGAATGGGAACAAGTTCAGCAGGAATATGATAATCTTTCTGGTGAATAAACATTATCATCTATAAAAAATTTTATCCCATATTAACGGCGAGCATTGGTCCCCACCTCAACGTAATAAGTGTAAACGAGCATTCCTAGGTGGGGGGCAACTACCCCACATGATCCCGATTAGTTCAAGCTTACAATCAGTGGAGGATGAAGAAAATCCCCACCGATTGAAGGTTCACTTTATTCACTGTTACGATATAATTTAGTCTTTAGTTATTCACAAAAACGTATAGACCCTTACAATCGTGTAAGAGTCATATACGTTTTTTTCTGTGGATAAATCACCCATAACAGAAAACAGGCTGTGAATAACATCGATTTGTGCATAACTAAGGGGATAAGTCATGTTAAATGTGAATTTAATTCTACTTTCTAACATTCTTATCCCCAATTATTTATAGCACTAAAATGACCCGACAACATTTTTTACACACTGAATTTTTCAATTTCGAGACTTGGGTTCCCGTTCAAAGCCAAGTCCGCCCGATCTCCTTTTAGGTAGCCAATGGATCCTGCCGCTGCAATCATCGCTGCATTGTCCGTACACAGTTTCAGTGGAGGTATCGATAATGGGATACCTGCATCATGGCATGCGGCCTCCATTCGCTGTCTTAATCCTTGATTAGCAGATACTCCACCTGCGACAATGATTTGCTCTACATGATATTCCTTGGCAGCTTTCATTGTCTTAGCAACTAGAACATCCATGACACTTTCTTGAAAACTCGCAGCTATATTTTCCTTTGATATTGTCTCACCTTTTTGTTTCGCGTTATGAACCATATTAATCACAGCAGACTTCAAACCACTGAAACTAAAATCATAAGAATCTGGTTCAAGCCATGCTCGAGGAAAATCAATGTTAGGCTTTCCTATACTCGCAAGCCTGTCAATACCTGGTCCACCTGGATAGGGTAAATCTAATGTCCTAGCAACTTTATCAAAAGCTTCACCTGCTGCATCATCACGTGTTTCACCGATCACTTCGTAGGACGCGTGAGAACGCATATAAATGAGTTCGGTATGGCCCCCTGATACAATTAAGGCTAGTAAAGGAAATTTCATTTCATTAACCAAGCGATTCGCATAAATATGTCCTGCGATATGATGGACGGGGACTAATGGCTTTTGATGAGCGAAAGCTAATGCCTTTGCCCCATTAACACCGACCAGTAAAGCCCCAATGAGGCCGGGTCCTTGCGTAACGGCTATGGCATCAATATCTTCCCATTCCACATTAGCTTCTTTAATCGCTTGTTCACAGACCACTGTAAATTGTTCGACATGATGTCTAGAAGCTACTTCTGGAACGACGCCACCGAACCGTTTATGTATCTCAATTTGGGTTGCTACAACCGATGATCGAATGATGGTTCCATTTTCTACGACAGCTGCTGCTGTTTCGTCACAGCTTGTCTCTATTCCTAATATGATATTTGGTTTTTCAAAATTCATGATATGTTCACCCACATTACAATAGCATCTTCATGATTGTCTGAATAATAACTTTTACGGATGCCGCCTTTTTTAAAACCTAATTTCGTATATAAATTCTGTGCAATATGATTTGATACGCGACATTCTAAAGTTACGGATTTTGCTCGTTTCATAGCAGCAAATAAAAGAACTTTTCTAAGTAACGTCTCCCCTATCTTCTTTCCTCTATACTGAGGCAAAACCGCTAAATTAGTGATATGGGCTTCATCAATAATAACCCAAACGCCGCAATATCCAATGCTTTGTTGATGATGTTCTGCAACAAAGTAAGTTGCGTACTGGTTGATTGTTAATTCATTTTCAAAGGCTTGTCTTGTCCAAGGTGTCGCAAACGCCTGATGTTCAACCAATAGAACGTCATCAATATCATCAAGTGTCATTGGTCGAATGGTTACTCTATCAGTCTGATTCATTCCTTATTCACCTGTTTCTCAAGCCATTTTGATTCGGCCTCTGCTAATCGCAGATAACTTGGAACAACATGATGAACATCTTTAGACGGTTCCCTTGTAAAGGCTAATTTAGCTATCTCAGATGGGCGTGGATTGTTATAAACCGCTTCACCGATAACGGAGTTTGGCAGAATCTCATGTATTATGGCTACATGTTTATCGAGATCGTTACTTAAGAACAGGACAGATTCTTGACATTCCTTTAGCTGCCCTAACCAATCCTTCATCATTGTCAGACGATCTTCTTGAACGCACTCTACTTTACCATCTTTGCTTTGATATAAACCAGTATAAACTTGACCTCGCCTTGCATCAAAAAATGGGACAATTAAACCATTAAAATGCATGCCGTTTTGAGCGAGCGCCTCTAAACTAGAAATACCGACAATTTCTTTATTCGCTGTCCATGCTAATGTCTTTGCAATAGTAACGCCGATTCTTACTCCTGTATAGGAGCCTGGCCCAATAGCCACTGCAATTCGATCTATTTGATCTAGAGTAAGATCGACATCTCGAATAATCTGCTCAATGGCAGGCATGAGCCTAATTGAATGATTCTTTTTCACGTTCGTTATGATTTCACCAAGTACTTTGGTTTCCGTACTTACTGCAACGCCCATCACTAAATTTGAAGAGTCAATAGCTAAAATGTTCATCAATAATTAAACTCCTTACACATACGTTCAAACCGTTCCTGATGTGGAATTAAGATTATTTTCCTTTGATTTTCATTTAGACGTTCAATCTGAATCTCTAAATGTTGATCAGGAATCAAAGACTTTATATTCTCTGACCATTCAACGACAACAACGCCGGAACCATCAAAATAATCATCTAGACCAATGTCTTCTTCGTCGGTAATACGATAAACATCCATATGATATAATGGCAGACGCCCGGTATATTCTTTAACAATTGTGTATGTTGGACTATTCACAAGTTTTGTAATTCCTAAACCGACTGCAAGTCCTTTAGTAAACGTTGTTTTACCAGCCCCCAAGTCTCCCGATAATGTTAACACATCACCTGCTTGGAGAAATTCAGCCAGTCGTTTTCCAAATCTTTGTGTCTCCTCTGGAGAAGATAGAATCCAATAATTCATCTATATCCCTCATTTTCTATATCATATCAAAGGTTCTTTAACATATTAATTAGATTGTAGGGGATGTTCAAAAAGTCACCAAATAGATAAGCTGCGAATCTAAAGGCGTTGGGTAAGAGGATCTTCAACTTAAATCGCTCACGTCCTGTGGCTGGCGCCTAAAGCTACCACATCCTGTGAATGCCGGTCCTCAAAACGGCGCTGCTCATATCTTCTTGCATCCAAATTTATCACCTTTTTGAATACGCACTTATGTAATTAGTCAGTAAAATGGTTATATCCTTTTTTGGATAATATAGCTTTATCCTGTCCATCTATTAAATAAACTGATGGAGAACCTTCCTCAACATAACCAATTCTCGTTAATCTAATGCCTGCTTTTTTAAAAGCCTGTTGATATTCCAATACTGCACTTTCAGGAGCAGTTATTAATAATTGATAGTCTTCTCCCCCAAAGAGACTGTACTCTTTTTGGAGTTTTGGGTCTAGTTGAATTAATTGATCACTCTTGGGTAATGAAGGATAGTCAATAATAAGTTTGACACCACTTGCTTCTGCAATTTCACCCGCTTCACTCGCTAAACCGTCACTTATGTCATTTAATGAAGAATGGTAAGGCATTTGAGCCATTAACTGCCCCGCCTCAATTAAAGGAAAAGGTAATTGATGACTCTTAATTAAAGTTCTTTCCATCTCATCATCTTTTCCTCTTATTTGACCTAATAAAATTCGAAGTCCAGCTGCACTATCCCCTAGAGTTCCTGTGACTAAAATTACATCTCCAGGCCAGGCCTGGCTTCTTAAAAAATATTTTCTTTTAAAAGTATGGCCAATAGCAGTAACCGTAATCGTTAATTTGTCACTGCTTACTGTGTCGCCACCAATTAGATCAATATTGAAACGTCCAGCTAAATCAGCCAATCCTTGATAAATTTCATTAATTTGATCATACCAGACACTTGAAAATGCAATCGAAACTAGATAATAATCCGGTATACCACCCATAGCCGCTATATCGCTCAAATTGACAGCAAGTGCTTTCCAACCAATTTGATAAGGCGACATGGTCTGTTCTGTAAAATGAACACCTTCAACCATCGTATCCATACAAACAATTTGATGCTCATTCTGAATAGGCGTGTAAATAGCTGAATCATCACCGATACCTTGAATAAGTTCTTTATGATAAACTTTCTTTGGGGTTATAGATCTAATTAACGAAAATTCATCCTTCACTCTCAGCACTCCATTACTGATTTTCATCCATTTAAAATGTCCATTTTTCTTTCCTTAGTGTACCATATCCCATCAAAAATCCATAGGAAACAAGGGTTAATCTTATGAAGCTAATAAATCATTTATAGAGCCTCTTTCCGGATTTATTGCACCACTTCCGGATTTATTGCACCACTTCCGGATTTATTGCACCA
>NZ_WNHB01000020.1 GCF_009718825.1 Terrilactibacillus tamarindi
GCCAGGATCAAACTCTCCGAAGTACAGGATGTACAACTCCGGCGTTAGCCGAAGTACTTAGCCTGTTAGTTCATTTATAATGAACAAAAATAATTAAATCGTTTCATTTGATCCATCGCTCTTTTTTCAAAGAAATCAATCGGTATTACCCGTTTGATATTACGCTTGGCTTTTGTTTAGTTTTCAAAGAACAATCGTTTAAATGTTTGCCACTTGTTTAAGCAACTCTGTTATTATATCACTTTTTAACTAGTGATGTCAACAACTTTTTTTCAACATCATATTGAGTATTTAACTCAACAAATACTGCTTTAGTAGTTTATCAAAAAAACCAGTTGAATGTCAACTTTTTTGTGTTGTTCATAACAGCAACTCTAATAGTATATGCTTTTTTATTTAGGTTGTCAATACATAATTTATAAACACTTTAAAAATCCTTTTTAAAGACTACTTATTCATCAACCACATTTAAAACAAAATATCAATGATAGGACATAAAACAGAAAGCTAGGCCATAAAATTGTACAAACGTAAAACAGATGAGGTGTTTAAACATGAGATTTATTTGGGTTATTAATGGAACAAAATTAAGAAATACCATATTCATTCTAATTGCATCTTTCTTTGCAGCACTAGTTGCGTTTATACAAAACCAAGAAATGAGTGTCTTTTCAACAACCGAAGGTCCAAGAGCGTTAACAAGCGTCCATACGGAACAGCCTCATGTTGCTTTAACTTTCGATATTAGCTGGGGGGATGAGCAAATAAAGCCGATATTAGAAATACTTAAACAAAAAAATGTTAAGGCTACATTTTTTGTTTCTGGGGAGTGGGCTGAACGTCACCCTGAAATTATTGAGAAAATAAAAAAAGACGGTCATGAAATTGGATCACATGGCATGAATCATACAGCGTATACCAAATTGGATGACGGTGAAATAAGAAAAGATCTTACTTTAGCAGAATCATCCATCTATAAAGTCAGCAATCGGCGCACAACCTTGATGCGGCCACCTTATGGAAAAATTGATCATGACGTACTGAGTATCGCCTCTACACTCGATCAACAGGTCATTTTGTGGAGCGTTAATCCTCAAGATGATACAAATCCGGGTTATCAAAAAATAGCGGCTTATACCATTAATCATACTGAAAAAGGAGATATCATTCGACTTCACGCTTCTGATTCAGCTAAACAAACCTATCGAGCTCTTCCCTATATTATTGATAATATTCAGAAGAAAGGTCTATCTTTCACAACGCTATCCGACTTAATATCAGACACAAAAGTAAAAACAAAATCACTAAATTAGTAAAAAGGGTACTGAGGATAAAGTTCCCCGTAGCCCCATGTTATTATTGACTTTTTGCTTGTTGTGCTTTCAATTGCGTTTTTACGGCTTTTTCGATAGCTCCAGATAGTTGGGTTGCAAAGAGCGGGCTTGCTAACGTGTCTGCAACTACTTTTTGCATTTGCGACCGGAATTTCTTCGTTTTCATAAGATCTAAGTATTCATTTTGCATGTTTGGATCTTTTAAAATATCCATCATCATACTTTGATAACTTGGATCTTTCATTAATTGCTTCAATAAATCTTCATTCTTACTTTCCATTGTCTTTGCTAATTTCCCAGCAAACTCAGGATTGGAAATAAGAGTTGACCAATATTGTTGACCTTCTTTTGTTTCAAATTGTTGAATAATCGTATCTTTTACGTAGGCGTGATCTAAGACAAGTTCTTTTTTAACATCATTATCTTTAAGTATATCTTTTATCGTTTCTTTACCTTCATCGGTTTTAAGCATATCTATAACCATACGCTTTGTTTCCGGATAATTGGTATTATCAGATTTTGGTTGTGCAGCACAACTACTTAAATTTAGTATAGCGATCAAACAAAAGACAAAGCATATTACTTTCTTATACACCATGACCACCCCTTTCTTATTCCTTAATATGTAACCGAGAATCAAGAAATATTCTTCTAGAGCATTTAATTTTTAAATTGAATTTCGTCATGATTCTATCCTTACTATGCTCATACAAAAAACGTTTGCAGATTCGCAAACGTTTTTTGATATCAATCATTATTTTTTTATATGATGAACAACTTTCTCCGCAATCTCGTCGTATATTCTCCCGATTGGATGGTCATTAAAATATACACTTGGAGCAAAAACAGTGCTATTTTCATCTGGCTGTTGGAGTGGAATATGTCCTAAAAGTTCTGTATTAAGCACGTTGCTTAACTTCTCTCCTCCGCCGCGACCAAATACAAATTCAATTTCACCGGTTTTTTTACTTTGATAATATGCCATATTTTCAATAACACCAATAATTTCATGATTTGTTTTATGTGCCATTTCTCCCGCACGTGCAGCTACAAATGCTGCCGTTGGATGCGGAGTTGTGACGATAATTTCTTTCATATCCGGTAGCAATATGTGTGAGCTTAGGGCAACGTCTCCTGTACCAGGTGGCAAATCGATAATTAGAAAATCAAGCTCTCCCCAGTTCACTTCACTAAAAAAGTTGTTAAACATTTTCCCGAGCCTCGGGCCACGCCAAATAACCGGAGAGTTGTCTTCCACAAAAAATCCCATAGACATGACTTTAATACCAAATCGTTCAACTGGAATAATGTGATTATCGGCGGTCGTTGGTCTTTCTTCGATGCCCATCATGTCAGGAACACTAAAACCATAAATATCGGCATCAAGAATGCCAACCTTATGTCCAAGTCTACCTAGAGCAACTGCAAGATTAACCGATACAGTGGATTTTCCTACGCCACCCTTGCCGCTGGCGATACCAATAAAGACGGTTTTACTTCGTTTTGATAGTAAGGGTGAAACATCGTCTTCCGGTAACCCCCCTAATTTTTCTATTTCCTCTTCACTTAATTGTTCAAATCGAAGACCTACTGATTCAGCCCCCTGCTCTTTTAGCTTCTGAACAATAGCCTGTTGTACCTTCATTTGTTCTTCGGTTTTTATTTTAGCTAATGCGATCTTCAAGCTGACTAGATGCTCTTTAATACTTAATTGCCGTAAAGCACCTGTTTCGACTAAGTTTTTATGTAAATGTGGATCTTTAATTGTTTGAAGTATTGTTATAACCTGTTCTTTTGAAATCATGTCTTTCCCACCTTTGAAAAATTCATCGTCCACAATGATTACCACTTAGTATAACAAACTCAACTAAAAATTCCATTTAAAACAACCTTTTGAATAATATAAAACTTTCCTAATAAAAATAGGAAAGTCGAAGCAACCGATTCGATTATGGTTTTGGTGTTTTTTCATTAGTAAAATAGCGCATCATCCCTTCATAAATGGAAACCGCTACTTTCCTTTGATAATTACTTGTTGAAAGAAGGGCACGTTCTTCAGGATTAGATAAAAAACCAACTTCCACAAGTGCGGCCGGTGGCTTAATTTTCTTTAATATATAAACATGGTTAATGGGTTTAGCATACCGATCCGTATTTTCTAACTGCACTTTAATAGAATCTTGAATGAATTTAGCAAGAGATTCATTTTCTTTTGATTTCGGAAAATAAAAAGTCTGGGCTCCCCGCCATCTTTCAGAAGGAATGGCATTTAGATGGATACTAACAACACAATCAGGATCTGTCTTCTTGATTAATGCCACTCGTCGCATTAAATCCTGTGTCTTCCTCCTGCCGGTAGGATCTTCGTCGGCTAGGTCTTTATCTTCTTCACGTGTCATGACAACGACGGCACCGGATTGCTGTAAGTAATCTTTTAAATGCTCCGCTATACTGAGCGTCACGTTTTTTTCAAGTATACCCCCGCCAGTAGCCCCACCATCGGGTCCCCCATGACCTGCATCAAGAACGATGATACGGCCTGATAAAGGTAAATTCCAATGCTTTCCGGAATTTTGGCTAATCAGTTTATAATTGATAAGGCCAAAGATAAGAGCGGCAACACATATAAGTAATCCAACTTGTAGTTTGCTTATTTTCATTGTTCTCCCCCTGCCTGCCAGGTGGCATAATATAACCTTGTACATTATATGGGACAAGGGGAAAATATATCACGATAAATGTAAATTTAATGAAGACGCATGCGATATCGTTTTAACGCTGTTTCGAATCCTTCTTTCCACCAATAATATAGAAACGATTCACACGCTTTATAAATAGCTTCATTTTTTATATTATCTATATAATACCAAAAAATCCAAAAGTCATATAGATCATCCGTGAGCATTTTAAATGGTTCACGACTTCTCTGAAAAGCATTCGTCATTTCCTCGCCATAATAGCCTAATCGTGAGAAAGATGCACCGAGTAAAAATGATTCAACGGCATAGTCTATACACATGTCTACTACCGTTTGCATATATGATGAAACAGGCTCTAAAAATCCATCAAAGACATCCTTTATAGATTCCTGTATTTTTATTAACGAAACATCCTGCAGATTTTGTCTTTCAAAATCAATTTGCTTATGTCTGTATTTGTCATAAAAATCCATGACTTCTCCCAATATCATTCCCTCCTTTACTTATATCATCTAACAAGTAAAGGGAATCCAAACTAACACTTTTTGCCATGCTTTGTTTTGTGTTCCATTGAAAGGAATGATTTGGTATTCACGAAACATTAGAACTTCATCAACGACTCACGCAGGCAAGGACTTTTTAATGTTTAGAAAATGTTGTTTCAGGAACTTTTTCTACTCTTATTAGAGGTTGAGTGGATTTAAACCATTGTAAGCAAAAGATAAAAATTATAGCCATGTCAATGACATCTCCGCCGTAGTACATGAGCAAACTTCCTAATTCTGCTTGATTTTGCGGCACGCCAACTGGTGTATGTACAAAAATATACTTTGATAATATAGCATGACCAGCTAAAGCCAAAATCAACATAATTCCACGATATAGAAATGAAACGCGGTGAGGAATAGGGTCAATATATAAGATAGATATAGTAAAAAGATAACCAGCCATGAATACATGAATATGTATCAAAAGGTATAATAAAACATGATGGTGCATAAGCGAGAACAGCTCTGTACTATATATGAGCCATAGACCTCCTATATTGAGGATGACGGCTGTTATCGGGTGCGTCAATATCATTAAAGGCCATTTCCTTAACAAAGACGTAAGACGTCGTGCTAATGGAATGCTTAACATGCGTAGTAATAACGTCATTGGTCTAGATAATGCCATAAGTAAAGGCGCTAGCATGCCTAATAATAAGTGGCCGATCATGTGGACTGTAAAATTCATATGGGCATGACTGGCTAGAGGTCCGGCTACAGAAACTATTGCAAGAACGCCAAGAGTCCAAAAGACGATACGGTACTTCGGCCATGGTCTGTAGCGGCGGTTAGAAATAATGACAGCAAAAATATACCAGACAAAAATTATCACAAATGGCAGCGATAAAAGCAATTGAGGGCCTAATCCGATTATATAAAAAAAATCCGTTTCACCATTAAAATGATGACGATCATGCATGTTATTCATGTGACCTCGTTATTCTCCGTTTTTTATGGTTCATTGTAAAAAAAATTAAGCTAAATCCTATTAAAAGCATGATAACAGCGGCGACGTTCCACACTAAGTCATAAACAAACACATTTTCTACATAACGTATTTGATGGATGCGCATGAGTTTATGCTGGATTGTTCCATCATAAAGCTGGAACCCGCCTGCTCCTAGTAAGACTCCTCCCCACCATCTCGCCCGTTGCCATTCGTTTCGCCTCCTGAGATCAGCAAATAAAAAGAGACTTGCTATGGTAGCAAACCAGCTAAAAGCATGAAAAAGGCCATCTGAGATGAGCCCAATAGCGGTCGACGATTTATCATAAAAATGATGCCAATGCAAAAGTTGATGAAATATGGCCTCATCCATAAAGGCCACAAGACCTACCCCAAAAAGAAAACCTGACCATAGATTGCGACTTGAGAAGACTGAATGTTCTTCAGTATTTACATGGTGTTTTGAAGGTTTAATTTTACTATTCATTGATTATTCCTTTCTTTCTTATTAATGACCATTTCCTCCCTATTCCCTTATTAAACAAGTAACATTCAATTTTATAGATTCATTCTTGCCAAAAATTTCTCAAGATATGATATAACTAAAACTTTATTAATCACTCTCTATTAAAATAAAAATTTTTAAAAATAAGGCTCTGTTAAAGTTTAATGTTGATATCTTATAAAAGTAAAACTTCCTAATTTATGGAAGTTCTGCTTTTATAATATTTGCTTGTTAAACTAACGCATCTCGTTAATTCAAGAGAGTTATCAACATTTAAATTCCATCTTTAGAAACTCAAATGTGCTACCATTTGTATCTTGTAAAAAATGTCCTACATCTTTAAATCCAACTTTTCTGTATAATTTTATAGCTCTTTGATTAAAAGTTGCTACTGATAATGTGACTTTTTCAGGTTTATATTCTGTTTGAATAAAGTTAATACCTGCCCTTAAAAATTCTAATCCATTACCTTTTCCAGTTAAATCTGGTCTCATTCCTAAACCAATATCAAAAGTTCCGTCAGCAACCCTACTAATACTAAAAAAAGCAACCAATTCATTTTCTTTTGTTACAGCAAATGTAGAATTTCCTCGTTCTTCTGGATTTAAAAATTCGTCTAAATCCTCTTTATCAGCTTCCATATTATAAAAAGAATATTCACCATCATAATGCCAATTAAATGCAATATCTTCTGCTTGTTCTTGTGTCAAAACACTAAAATTATAAGCCATACAATCCCCCCTAATAATAAATCTTTCTTATTCCACATTACTGCTCTTTAGTTGGACAAGCAGGAATGTTTATATCGTGAATTTAGATAACCTAAGTGTATCATATGTTTCCATATTTTGTATTAAATTCCCCTTAATCATCAAGTCACTAATAGTAATAGGATTCCTTTGATGTTAAATGGATTCTAACACCTGAAACCAAACAAGGTAATTATTTAGATATTTAGTTGCAACTCCATTAAAACGTTGTATCCATCCTTTAAGCCTTCGGTGATAATTGTTAACGTTCTGGATATGATATAGCCCCTTTGTGCGAACCTTACCATCAGACTTGAACTGATAAATATCCATCCCTTTTTCAGCAGCATATGTTTTAAAAGCACGCCAAGAATCGGTGCATAAAACATTTTCATTTGAAAGTTTATGTCCGATAGCCTTGTCTAACTGCTCTTTTGTTAATCGACCCATTCCCAATGTCTGCGAAAAAGTCATCTTTTCACGGTCTCTTGCGACTAAGACACAAACTTGTTCGTTGCTTATGCCCCGTTTCTTAGCGGAACCTCCACGTTTGCGGGGTTTTCTGTCTTTTATCTTTCTTTGTCCTTTTTCTGAGTATAGAAAATAGGTCTCGTCCATTTCAACAATACCTTCAAAATTAGATATTTCCATTTGTTTTAATGATGATAAGAGTTTGTGCCTCCAGTAGAACAATGTAACGTGAGTAACATTACCAACTAATTCAGCAGATTTACGCAGAGAATATCCCTCTATCATACATTCGATGAATTTAATCCATTGATTGAGATGTCGTGTTCGATATAGAGCAGTATTTGTTAGGTCAGTAAATGTCTTTTTACACGCTTTACAGCGATAACGTTGCTTTTCTACTTCATCTCCATCCACAATCGTTGAGTATGTGCCATACCGAACGATATGTTCTGATTCGCAGTCAGGACAATGATAACCGCTCTTATTTTTGCGTTCAGATATTTCTTGCAGAACAGTTCCTGTCGAAGAAGATGCAGTAAGTGTATCAATTAAATACTCTCGTAGTCGGTGCTTTTCTGCTGGATTTAGTTTTTGAATGGCTTTAAGAATATCAGTTGCTCTCACGTTCATCACCACTTTTATATAGTTAAACCCATTATAGAACATAAGTTCCTATAAATCAAATTATCAACAACAGGCTTTAACAGAGCCAAAAATAAAAAAGACCCTCTCCACACAAGTGAAAAGAGTCTTGAAACGCAAGATTTTAACGTTTTGAGAATTGAGGTGCGCGACGAGCGCCTTTGAGTCCGTATTTTTTACGTTCTTTCATACGTGGGTCACGAGTTAAGAAACCAGCACGTTTAAGAGTTGAACGATATTCTGGATCAGCTTCAAGAAGAGCACGTGCAACGCCGTGACGTGCAGCTCCCGCTTGTCCTGTGAATCCGCCGCCTTTTACGTTGATAAGAACATCATAACGACCTTCAGTTTCAGTTGCAACAAGAGGTTGTCTAATGATCATTCTTAATGTTTCAAGGTCAAAATAGTCGTTGATTGATTGTCCGTTAACAACAATGTTACCGTCTCCAGGTACGAGTCTTACGCGAGCAACAGAGTTTTTACGACGACCAGTTCCGTAGTATTGTACTTGTGCCATGGTATTACCTCCTTTTTATATTATCCGCGAAGCTCGTAAGCTTCTGGTTTTTGTGCTGCATGTGGATGTTCGCTACCTTCATAAACATGAAGTTTTTTAGCCATTTGACGTCCTAGGCTGTTGTGTGGAAGCATCCCTTTGATTGTGATTTCAAGCATTTGACGAGCGCGAGTTTCACGCATTTCGCCTGCTGTACGTTCTTTCAATCCACCTGGATGTCCAGTGTGTCTGTAGTATTTTTTGTCAGCCAACTTGTTACCAGTAAGATGAATTTTTTCTGCATTGATAAGAATGACGTGATCACCAGTATCAACGTGTGGTGTAAATGTTGGTTTATGTTTACCGCGCAAGATCGAAGCTACTTCACTTGCAAGACGGCCAAGTGTTTGACCTTCAGCATCAATAACGAGCCATTTACGTTCAACGTTTTGGGCATTTGCCATAAAAGTTGTGCGCATGAGAGTTCCCTCCTTGGGTTATATCTATTTTCAAATGTCAGTTTTCATTTCATAAGTAAAGACCAATATCGTTTCGGGGCTAATAGTGGTCGAATTTCGAAATGCCAAAACATATCTTATAATATTTCAAACAAAAAGTCAAGTGAGCTTAAGAGGATTAATAGGTTACTTTCCACATGGTAAGCCCTTGTGCAGGGGCTGTTTGAGACGCATAGGATCGATCTTTTTTTTCTATGATATCTGCCACGTCTTTTGGTGCAAGTTTGCCTTTTCCCACGTCAAGAAGCGTTCCCACAATAATTCGAACCATTTGGTAAAGAAACCCACTTCCAATAACTTGAATCACCCATTCATGATTTGAATCTTCTATGATCGAAAGCTTGTGGATTGTTCTCACCTTATTTACAACCGGTGTATTGGCTGCACAAAAAGAGGTAAAATCATGTTCACCGAGAAATGCCTTTGCGGCTTCTTCCATTGCCTCTTTGTTCAGAGCCATAGGTATATGACACGTGTAGTTCCGCCTAAAGACATCTTTCTCTGTGTTAACAAGGAGTCGATAACGGTACTCTTTCTTTTTCACGTGATAGCGGGCATGGAAGTCCTCTGTGACCTCTTCCATCTTTCTAATGTAAATGTCATCTGGCAAGAGGCTGTTTAACGCTTTTTTCCAGTTTGCAAGTGGAATAGTGAGGTTCGTCGTATAATGGAACACCTGTTCATGAGCATGAACGCCTGCGTCGGTCCGACCCGAAGCAACGATTTTCACTTCAGACCCTTTATGTATTTTCTTAAGGACCGCTTCAATTTCCCCTTGCACGGTTCTTTTATTCGGTTGTATTTGATAACCAGAAAAGTTAGTCCCATCATATGTCACAGTACATTTCAGCTTAACCATAGATTAGATACCCCTTATTCTCATCAAAATTAAGGCCGTGACAAGGAATATAACAAGAACGAGAACGATTGAATCAGAACTCGACCATTTAAGCTCTCTAAATCTTGTCCGACCAACATCACCCCTGTATCCTCTCGATTCCATAGCCATAGCTAGGTCATCTGCACGTTTGAAGCTACTTACGAACAATGGCACCAGTAGTGGGACAATGGCTTTCATACGCTGCCTTAATGGGCCTGTCGAGAGATCTGAACCTCTTGCTGCCTGAGCCTTCATGATTTTATCCGTTTCCTCCATTAAAGTCGGAATAAACCGAAGGGAAATCGACATCATTAGTGCAAATTCATGTACAGGAACCTTTATTTTTTTCAAAGGTGAAAATAAAACTTCAATCCCGTCGGCAAATGAGATAGGGGGTGTCGTCAAGGTTAATAGTGTTGTTATCATCACAATGATCGTAATACGTAAGGTAATAAATATGGAAAAGACGAGGCCACCCGACGTGATATGAATGACTCCATAATCGATTAAGGGCTTACCCCCATCCATACTCAAAACATTGACAATGAATGTAAATAACAGAATAAAAAATACCGGTTTGAGTCCTCGATAAATAAACCGAAGCGGCAATTTGGATGCTGCGACACTGATGCAGGTGAATAAAAACAACATCCCATAAGTTGTCCATGAATTGGCTATAAAGATAATACAAACAAGAATAAAGACACTAATCAACTTTGAGCGTGGATCTAATCGATGTAGGTAAGAATCGCCCGGGAAATATTGCCCAATAATAAGATTGTTCATCTTATCACCCCTTTCTCACCGTTTTTAGAGCTCGAATAATCTCATCAGCTGTATCTTCTATTGAGAAGACGGGTTTTATGACCTTTAAATCCTGCTTAGCATAAAAAAGTCTTAAAAATTGCATGCTTTGAGGAAGATCGAGCCCTAACTTTTTCAACGCCTCTATCTGTATAAACACATTCTCTGGAGAATCATGCATGGCGACCGTTCCTTTATCCATGACAACCATTTGGTCAGAATAATAGGCTGCATCCTCCATACTATGTGTGACCATAATGGTTGTCCATTGTCTATCTTCATGAAGTTGCTTAAACAACGACATAATGTCTTTTCTCCCTTCGGGATCTAGACCCGCTGTAGGTTCATCTAGAATGACGACTTGGGGCTCTATCGCTAAAACCCCAGCAATCGCCACTCGCCTCATTTGACCGCCGCTTAGATCAAATGGTGAACGGGATAGAATGTCGGTATCTAACCCAACCTGTTTAATGGCCCACCTAGCCCTTCTCTTGGCCTCTGCCTCCGATATACCAAAATTAATCGGACCAAAGCAAATATCTTTCAAAACGGTCTCTTCAAAAAGTTGATGTTCTGGATATTGAAAAACCATGCCTACCTGTTTTCGTAATTCCTTTAAGTTAGACACTTTCTTTCTAGAATCAATGGATATGGAGCCTATCTGTATTGATCCCGATGAAGGCTTTAATAAACCATTAATATGTTGAACTAACGTCGACTTACCCGAACCGGTTTCTCCTACAATAGAGGTAAAGGACTGTGATGAGATTTGAAGATTAATATCCTTTAACGCTATTCTTTCAAAAGGTGTTTTTGGATGATAAAGGTGGGTTAATTGGTTGAATATAATGTCCATAGCTCGTTCACCAACTCTTCTTCAAATAAAGCATTGTCTGATATCTCTAAACCTTTTTCCTTCAAACAGCGTCTTAATTTTATCGTAAAAGGTAAATCTAGACCAACTTTTTCAAAATCATTGGTCGATTGAAAAAGATCTCTTGGTTTCCCTTCTTTAATCACTTTACCATCATTCATTACAATCATTCGATCAGCGTGAATGACTTCTTCTAAATCATGTGTAATAGAAATAACTGTTATATTATTCTCTTTATTTAAATGTCGCATAAGCTTCATAACAGACTTTCGTCCTTCTGGATCGAGCATCGATGTAGCTTCATCTAAAATAATAATCGAAGGCTCTAATGCAATGATGCCGGCAATCGCTACACGCTGTTTTTGTCCTCCAGATAATTGATGGGGCTCTCTATCAACATAATCAAACATTCGAACTTGTTTTAAAGATGTTTCTAATCTTTTTAACATCTCTTGGCGCTCAATACCGCTATTTTCCATACCAAAAGCCACATCATCTTTGACCGTTGCGCCAACAAATTGATTATCTGGATTTTGAAAAACCATGCCTACCGTTCGGCGAATGTCCCAAAGTTTCTCTTTGTCTGTCGTATCCCAGTGAAGAACCGATATGGTCCCTTTTTCAGGCATAATCAAACCCTTTAAACATTTAGCGAGCGTTGATTTACCTGAGCCGTTGTGACCCGTTATCGCAAGCCACTCACCTTGGTAAACGGTTAAGTTAATATCTTCTAATATCCAATTAGTTTCTTTCTCATATCGATAATAAACATTTGAAACGTCTATGATTGGGTTCTCCTTCTGTTTCACAGCTATATCCTCCAAAATCTACCCATTGAACTTCATTTTAACATGAATTACGATTACCGCCTATTTCAACGAATAAAAATGCGTTAAAGTTTAAGAATAGATGATTATAGAGAAGATAAAATGAAGCTTTATCAGTGGGGATTTTCTTCATCCACCGCTGATTGTAAGCCTAAAACAATTGGGCTCATAGAGGCAGTAGGAATGGTCGTTTACACACGTTGCCTTGAGGTAGTGGTCAATACTCGCCGTTAATGCGGGATAAAAAAAACAGGAATAAAGTTCTAAAGAACTCATTCCTGTAACGTATCAATAATTAAACTAATTCGATGATTGCCATTTCGGCGCCATCACCGCGACGAGGTCCTAATTTAAGAACTCGTGTGTAACCACCTTGACGTTCTTCATAGCGTTTTGCAATATCATCAAATAATTTTTGAACAGCCTTTTGACCAGACTCTTCATCAGCCACTTCATTACGTACAAAACTAGCTGCTTGACGTCTAGCGTGAATGTCACCACGCTTACCTAGAGTGATGAGTTTCTCAACGAAAGAACGGAGCTCTTTCGCTTTTGAATGCGTTGTTGTGATTCTTTCATTGATGATTAGATCTGTAGCAAGATCACGGAACAAGGCTTTACGGGCACTTGAATCACGACCTAATTTTGCGTATGCCATAGCCACATACCCTCCTTTATCATTATTTCATTTTCTTTTTTGCGCAAAAAAGAAAGAATGTTTGCTGTTATACTTCTTCTCTAAGACCTAAGCCTAGATCTTCGAGTTTCTCTTGAACTTCTTCGAGAGATTTCCGTCCAAGATTTCTGACTTTCATCATATCTTCTTCTGATTTCTGAGCCAGTTCCTGTACAGTATTAATACCGGCACGTTTCAAACAGTTGTATGAACGTACAGATAAATCGAGCTCTTCAATTGTCATTTCAAGCACTTTTTCTTTTTGATCTTCTTCTTTTTCAATCATAATTTCTGCATTTTGTGCTTGATCGGTTAATCCCACAAAGATATTAAGATGTTCCGACAAAATTTTAGCTCCTAGTGAAACGGCTTCTTCTGGTCTAATGCTTCCGTCTGTCCAAACATCTAAAGTTAATTTATCGAAGTTTGCAACTTGACCAACACGGGTTTTTTCAACTTGGTAGTTAACACGTGAGACAGGTGTATAGATTGAATCAATTGGAATGACACCAATTGGTAACTCATCTGTATTGTTACCATCAGCTGGAACATAACCACGTCCACGCTTGGCTACCATTCTCAAATGAAAATGAGCACCTGATTCTAAAGTCGCAATTTCTAACTCAGGGTTTAAAATTTCGACATCACTATCATGGATAATATCGGCAGCCGTAACTTTACCTTCACGCTGCACATCAATTTCGAGTGTTTTATCCTCTTCTGCATAAAGCTTTAATGCTAGCTTTTTGAGATTAAGAATGATAGTTGTTACATCTTCTACAACACCTTCAATTGTTGAAAACTCATGAAGTACAGTGTCGAATTGTACTGTCGTAACTGCAGCACCTGGGAGGGAAGATAGTAAAATTCGGCGCAGCGAATTTCCTAATGTTGTACCATACCCACGTTCAAGCGGTTCAACGACAAACTTGCCATACGTTGCATCATCTGCAATTTCGACTGCTTCGATTTTCGGCTTTTCGATTTCAATCATCCAACAAAACCCTCCTTAAAAACGTCGAAACTTCGGTTAGATGGTCTAACCGAAATTCCCCGTATATTTCCCAACCCTGGGTATACGGTGTTAGCTTAATCAAAGCTGTCTCGTCCAATATTACGAATAATATCCATTATTAACAAATTTTCAAAAGATATACGTACAAACTAGACGCGACGACGTTTAGGCGGGCGACATCCGTTGTGAGGCACTGGAGTTACATCGCGTATAGCAGTCACTTCAAGACCAACCGCTTGAAGCGCACGAATTGCAGCTTCACGACCGGCCCCTGGTCCTTTTACGGAGACTTCAATCGTTTTCATACCATTTTCCATAGCTGTTTTACCAGCTGTTTCAGCAGCTGTTTGTGCAGCAAATGGAGTTGATTTACGAGAACCTCTAAATCCAAGGCCACCTGCACTTGCCCAAGAAATCGCATTACCGTGCGGATCCGTAATAGTTACAATTGTATTATTAAAAGTTGAACGAATGTGGGCAATACCACTTTCAATATTCTTTTTGACACGACGTTTACGCGTACGTTGTTGTTGTTTTGCCATGAACTTGTCCCTCCTTTACTTATTTTTTCTTGCCAGCGATTGTACGAGCTGGTCCTTTACGAGTACGTGCATTGTTTTTGGTGTTTTGACCACGAACGGGTAAACCACGACGATGACGGACTCCTCTGTATGAACCAATTTCGATTAGACGTTTAATATTGAGGGAAACTTCACGGCGAAGGTCACCTTCAATTTTGTATTTATCAATAACCTCACGAATGCGAGTTAATTCTTCTTCAGTAAGATCTCTTACGCGTGTATCTTCAGAAACCCCTGCTTTAGCAAGAATCTCTTGAGCTGTTGTTTTACCGATACCAAAGATATACGTTAATGAAATAACTACACGTTTTTCTCTTGGTACATCGACACCTGCGATACGTGCCATATATTAATACACCTCCTATTATCCTTGTTTTTGTTTATGTTTAGGATTTTCACAAATTACCATAACGGTACCTTTGCGACGAATCACTTTGCATTTTTCACACATTGGTTTGACTGATGGTCTTACTTTCATTGTGATACCCTCCTTTATAACGTAGAACTCTCATTACTTATGTCTGAAGGTAATTCGTCCACGTGATAAATCATATGGTGATAGTTCCACCGTCACTTTATCACCAGGCAAAATTCGAATGTAGTGCATACGAATCTTACCAGATACGTGAGCTAGTATCTTATGACCATTTTCTAACTCGACACGAAACATCGCATTTGGCAATGGTTCTATCACGGTGCCTTCCACTTCAATGACATCTTCTTTAGCCATCGACTGACTCACCCTTCCTCTAGTCACTGACTTTTTTCATTCATAAATTGTGCAACAGCAAAACGTATCTTTCCATTCGTGACACGTCCTGTTTCTTTAATACTCTCATATACTTCGTTCGAAACATAAGGCTCGAGGTCAAGATGGTTGATATTCTTTTTTTTAGCTTTATCAAATTTGCGTTTGTCTCCATCCGCAACTTCGACAAAACGATCATTAAGAATGTTAACAATAACACAATAACTGCCCGCTTCCCTGCCTTTTAAGACTTTAGCGATCTGTCCCGGGACAGGTTTTTCATCTGAGACACTTACCAATCAATCATCACCTTCACTTATGGCTTTGTCAAGATTTCATAACCGTTTTCTGTAATAACAATGGTATGTTCATAATGAGCTGCGTTTTTGCCGTCTTCAGTGACAATTGTCCAGTCATCAGCTTCAATGATATTCACAAAACGGCTTCCTGCATTCACCATAGGCTCGACTGCAAGGACCATACCTGGCAAAAGACGTGGCCCACGTCCTGGACGTCCAAAGTTAGGTATATCTGGTTCTTCGTGTAAGTCGCGACCAACCCCGTGACCAACAAGTTCACGAACAATGGAAAATCCATTGGACTCAACATATGTTTGGATAGCGTGGGATATGTTGGATAGTCCAACACCTGGCTTTGCTTGTTCCAAACCATGATATAAAGACGTTTCAGTTACTGAAAGAAGCTTGCGGTTTTTGTCAGAAATTGAGCCAACTGCAAATGTCCAAGCAGAATCGGCATGGAACCCCTGGTAACGTGCACCAACATCAATACTAATGATGTCACCTTCTTCAAGAATCCTTGAACCTGGAATGCCATGAGCAAGTTCATCATTTACGGAGGTACAAATACTTCCAATAAATCCATCGTAACCTTTAAAAGAAGGATAAGCATCCCGGTCTTTAATAAACTTTTCTGCTAAGCTATCAAGTTCAATTGTTTTTACACCAGGATAAATAGCTTTTTCAAGCTCCTTTAAGCATAAGGCAACAATTCTACCAGCAGCTCTAATTTTTTCAATATCACTTGTTGATTTCAGCTTGATCACTTAAGTTCTCCAAGAATATGTGCAACTGAGTGAAATACGTCTTTAATATCTTGGTTTCCATCAAGCGTTTTTAAATAGCCTTTTTGGCTATAAAAATCAAGTAAAGGTTGTTGTTGTTGAATGTTAACCTGCAAACGTTGCTGAACCGTATCCTCATGATCATCAGGTCGCTGCACAAGTGTAGCGCCGTCTTTATCACAAACGCCAGGGCGCTTAGGAGGATTAAACTCGATATGGTATGTCGTCCCACATTCAGGACACACACGACGACCTGTTAACCGTTTCATCAATTTACTTTGATCAACATCGATATAGAGTACAGCATCTATTTGACGATGGCTCTCTGACATAATTGTTTCCAAAGCTTCAGCTTGTAAAACAGTTCTTGGGAAACCATCAAGTAGAAAACCTTTTATGCAATCATCTTTACCTAAACGTTCACGAACAATACCAATCGTGACTTCATCTGGAACGAGATTACCTGCATCCATATATGATTTTGCTTCTTTTCCAAGCTCAGTTTGATCTTTGATTGCCTGCCTAAACATATCCCCAGTTGAGATATGAGGCAAATCGTAGTTTTCAACAATTTGTTCTGCCTGAGTACCTTTTCCGGCACCGGGTAGTCCCATAAGAATTAGGTTCATTCTACCCCTCCATCACAAGATTCATAAAAAGTCTATCTTTTCATAAATCCTTTATAATTCCTTTTAACGAGCTGACCTTCAATCTTTTTCATCGTATCCAAGGCTACACCGACAACGATGAGCAAACTTGTTCCACCAATACGAACACTAGTTGGAAGATTCCCTATATCAGCAAAAATCATGGGCAATAATGCAATAAGCGCCAAGAAAATAGAACCGATAAAGGTTAAACGGTATAGAATCGACGTTACAAACTCTTCGGTGTTTTTACCAGGCCTTATTCCCGGAATATATCCACCCTGCTTATTCAAATTATCCGCCATTTTTTCAGGATTAACTTGAACAAAAGTATAAAAGTAGGTAAAGGCAATAATTAATACCGCATAGATGATCATACCAGTTACTGTCGTATAGTCAAATACATTGGTAATCCAACGCGTGACAGCATTACTTGGGAAGAAACGAGCAATTGTAGGTGGTGTAATCATCAAAGAAATAGCGAAAATAACTGGAATTACGCCTGCAGCATTGACTTTTATCGGCAAATGCGTTGCTTCTCCAACATACGTTTTAGTCCCTATTGTACGTTTCGCGTATTGAATAGGTATTTTTCTTATTCCTTGTTGAACAAAAATGGTCCCTACAACAACAGCTAAGACAACAAGCAATATGACCAATAGTTCAAGGACTTGCAGGAACGTATTTGTAGCGTTTTGGAAGCGATCGATATAAATTTGATTTATACTCGTAGGTATACGAGCAACAATCCCAGCAAAGATAATAATTGAAATACCATTACCAATACCATGAGCCGTAATTTGTTCGCCTAACCACATTAAAAACGCTGTACCAGCCGTTAAAATTATAGCAATGGTTACGTAAGTCCATATAGAAGGATTTTCAACTAGTCCGGGGAATTGCGCGTTAAATCCAATTGAAAGACCGATGGCTTCGAAAAAGCCAAGAAATATCGTACCATATCTCGTTACTTGAGAAAGCTTACGACGCCCCATTTCACCTTGCTTTGACCATTCTGTAAACTTTGGCACAACATCCATCTGCAAAAGTTGCACAATGATGGATGAAGTGATGTAAGGCATAATACCCATCGAAAGAATCGAGAAGTTTTGCAGTGCCCCACCGCCAAAAGTATTAAACAAACCGAAAACACTTGAATCATTTAAATTAATGATATCAGTGTTAATGTTTGGTACCGGAATAAAGGTTCCGAGTCTAAAAATAATGAGCATTACAAGTGTAAAAATAATTTTGCGACGTATTTCTTTCACTCGCCACATACTGGAGATCGTCTGAAACATTAGATCACCTCAATGTTTCCGCCAGCCGCCTCAATTGCTTCTTTGGCAGAAGCAGAGAATTTGTGTGCTTTTACAGTCAATTTCTTGTCAAGTTGACCTTGGCCAAGAACTTTCACGCCGTCATTTAATTTACGAATGACACGGTTTTGTAAAAGCAATTCTGGTGTTACTTCTGTACCTTCATCGAATTTACTCAACGTTTCAAGGTTCACAAGGCTATACTCTTTACGTGTAGGGTTTTTAAAGCCTCGTTTTGGTAAACGCTGAATGAGAGGCATTTGTCCACCTTCAAATCCTGGGCGTACACCACCGCCTGAACGTGATTTTTGTCCTTTTTGACCACGGCCAGAAGTTTTACCAAGACCTGAGCCATATCCACGACCGACACGTTTGCGCGCATGGCGTGAACCTTCTGCTGCTTTTAATTCATGGAGTTTCATATTGGCACCTCCTCTTAATTAGTAATCTATATTATTCGTTAATTTCGTTAACCTCTAATAGATGTGATACTTTGTTAATCATACCACGGATTGCATCGTTATCTGGTTGAACAACCGTTTGGTTAGTTTTAGTAAGACCCAACGTTTTAACAGTTACGCGTTGAGACTCAGGACGACCAATAACGCTTCGTTTGAGGGTGATTTCAAGTTTGTTTGCCATTGTCATTTCCCCCTTATCCTAGCAATTCTGCTACTGATTTGCCACGCAATTTAGCAACATCTTCAGCACGTTTTAAGCTTTTAAGACCAGCAACGGTTGCACGAACCATGTTCGTAGGGTTGTTGGATCCAAGAGATTTAGAAAGAATGTCACCAAGACCTGCTAATTCGAGCACGGCACGAACTGGACCACCAGCAATAATACCAGTACCTTCTGAAGCTGGTTTCAACAACACGCTTCCTGCACCGAATCTACCTGTTACTTGGTGTGGGATGGTTGTATTAACAACTGGTACGCTAAACATATTTTTCTTAGCGTCTTCGATTGCTTTACGGATTGCTTCTGGAACCTCTTGGGCTTTACCAGATCCAAAACCAACATTACCTTTTTTGTCGCCTACAACGACTAAGGCAGCAAAACGAAAACGACGTCCACCTTTAACAACTTTTGCTACACGATTAATTGTAACAACACGTTCTTCTAATTCTGATTTGTTACGATCATTATTTGCCATGAATTCCCCTCCTTTTTTATTAGAATTTTAATCCTGCTTCACGGGCACTATCAGCAAGGGCTTTTACACGTCCATGATAAAGGTATCCGCCTCTATCAAACACGACTGTATCAACACCTTTTTCCAAGGCACGTTTTGCAATCAATTCGCCAACTTTTTGAGCTGCTTCTACGTTATTTCCTCTATCAATATCGAAATCTTTGTCAACAGAAGATGATGATACTACCGTAACACCTTTAGTATCGTCAATGAGTTGAGCATAGATATGTTTTGAAGAACGGAAAACATTCAAACGTGGTCGTTCTGTAGTTCCTACTACCCGACGACGAACGTGTTGATGTCTTTTTTTACGTGCGGCATTTTTATCTTGCTTTGTGATCATAGACTCAAGTCACTCCTTTCCGCTATAATGCTACTTATTTACCAGTTTTACCTTCTTTACGGCGTACGTGTTCGCCTTCGTAACGAATCCCTTTACCTTTGTAAGGTTCAGGTGGGCGAATTGAACGAATGTTAGCTGCAACAGCGCCAACACGTTCTTTGCTTATACCAAGAACAGAAACTTTGTTATTTCCTTCAACGTTTATCTCAATACCTTCTTCAGGTACGATTTCAACAGGATGTGAGTAACCAACGTTTAACACAAGATTCTTACCTTGTTTGCTAGCACGGTAACCTACACCAACAAGTTCAAGTTTCTTCTCGTAACCTTTCGTTACACCTTCAACCATGTTACTAATCAAACTGCTTGTTGTTCCGTGTAAAGAACGGTGTTGTTTTGAGTTCGTTGGAACAGAAACTACGATATGATTTTCTTCTTGTTTAATATTCATATCAGTATGAAACTTGTGGCTAAGTTCACCTTTAGGTCCTTTTACTGATACGTGATTGCCCTCGATCGTGACTGTAACATCGTTTGGTACAGCAGTAGGTCTTAAACCAATTCGAGACATCGTGACACCTCCATTCTTTGTATCTTTAATTACCAGACATAAGCAAGAACTTCGCCGCCAACTTGTTGTTTGCGAGCTTCTTTGTCCGTAATGATTCCTTTAGATGTTGATACGATAGCAACTCCAAGTCCACCAAGAACACGTGGCACTTCATTTGCTTTTGCGTAAACACGAAGACCAGGTTTACTGATACGTTTTAAACCAGTAATAACACGTTCGTTGTTAGATCCGTATTTTAAGAAAATACGAATGACACCTTGTTTAGCATCTTTAATGTATTCTACGTCTTTAATAAAGCCCTCACGCTTTAAGATTTCAGCAATTGCTTGTTTGACTCTTGAACCAGGTAGTTCTAACTGTTCATGTCGAACAGTATTCGCATTACGAATGCGAGTCAGCATATCCGCTACTGGATCTGTCATGACCATTCAAAACAACCTCCTTCCCTTAACTTGGTTTTACCAACTTGCTTTTTTTACGCCTGGAATTTGTCCTTTATATGCGAGTTCACGGAAGCAAATTCTGCATAATTTAAATTTCCGTAATACGGAATGCGGACGACCACAACGTTCACAACGTGTATATTCTTGAACAGCGAATTTTTTTTCACGTTGTTGCTTAATGATCATTGATTTTTTAGCCAAAATTATTCCCTCCTTGCAACGATTTATTTAGCGAATGGCATACCAAGAAGAGTTAATAGCTCGGCAGCTTCTTCGTCTGTATTTGCTGTTGTTACAACAACAATGTCCATGCCGCGTACTTTGCTCACTTTATCATAATCGATCTCAGGGAAAATAAGTTGTTCACGAACTCCTAGTGTATAGTTTCCACGTCCATCAAAAGCTTTTTTTGATACGCCACGGAAGTCACGTACACGAGGGAGTGATACTGTAACAAGTTTATCTAAGAAATCATACATACGTTCTTTACGTAAAGTTACTTTAGCTCCAATAGGCATTCCTTCACGCAATTTGAAACCTGCAATTGATTTTTTAGCACGAGTTACAACTGGTTTTTGACCAGCTAATGCAGTCAATTCTTCAACAGCACTATCAAGAGCTTTAGAATTTGAAACAGCATCACCGACGCCCATGTTTATAACAACTTTTTCTATTTTTGGAACTTCCATTACAGAAGAGTAGTTAAATTTTTCAACTAAAGCTGGAACAACTTCCTTCTGGTATTTCTCTTTGAAACGGCTCATGCGTTTACCTCCTTTCAAAGACGGCATTAATTATCGAATACTTCGCCTGATTTTTTGGCGAATCTCACTTTATTGCCGTTCTCTATTCTATAACCTACACGAGTAGGTTCGTTTGTTTTTGGATCAAGTGGCATCACGTTTGAAACATGAATAGGTGCTTCAAATTCAACAATACCACCTTGTGTACTCATTTGATTTGGTTTTGAGTGTTTTTTCACGACATTCACACCTTCAACAACCACACGTTGTTTGGATGGGAATGCTTCAAGAATGACACCTTGTTTACCTTTATCTTTACCAGAGATAACTTGGACCTTATCTCCTTTTTTAACATGTAAATGAGCCATGGAAGAGCGCACCTCCTTCTTTACTTACTTTGCGATTATAATACTTCCGGAGCGAGCGACACGATTTTCATGAACTGCCCTTCACGTAATTCACGTGCAACAGGTCCAAAAATACGCGTACCGCGTGGGCTTTTGTCATCACGGATAATGACAGCAGCATTTTCATCAAAGCGGATGTAAGAACCATCAGTACGGCGCATGCCTTGTTTTGTACGAACAACAACAGCTTTAACAACTTCGCCTTTCTTAACAACGCCTCCTGGTGTAGCTTGTTTAACCGAAGCAACAATCACATCACCAATATTAGCTGTCTTTCTTCCAGAACCACCGAGAACTTTAATTGTTAAAATTTCACGTGCTCCAGAGTTATCAGCAACTTTTAAACGGCTTTCTTGTTGAATCATTCAACGTTACCTCCCTTCAGCTTATCACCTGAAATAGGTTAGATAATAACTGCTTCTTCTACTATATCGACTAAACGGAAACGTTTGTCTTTTGAAAGTGGGCGTGTTTCCATAATTCTTACTTTATCACCGATTTTCGCTTTATTTTCTTCATCATGTGCTTTATATTTTTTAGAATATTTCACACGTTTTCCATAAAGCTTATCTTTTTTATATGTTTCAATTAATACTGTAATGGTTTTGTCCATTTTATCAGAGACAACACGACCAACATATTCTTTACGACTATTACGATCTTCAGTCATTCGGAAAACCTCCTCTCATCAACCGTTTTGGATTTTCAATTCACGCTCACGCAATACTGTTTTAGCACGAGCAATTGATTTTCTAACTTCGCGAATACGAGCAGGATTTTCCAATTGTCCCGTAGCTAACTGAAAACGTAAGTTAAACAATTCTTCTTTTAGGGACTGTACATTTTGTTCTACTTCAGCAGTGGTTAAATTACGAATTTCATTAGTTTTCACTTGCGTCACCACCCACTTCTTCCCGTTTTACGAATTTCGTTTTAACTGGTAATTTGTGTGATGCAAGACGAAGAGCTTCACGAGCTATGTCTTCTGTAACACCACCAACTTCAAATAATACACGGCCTGGTTTTACAACAGCTACCCAACCTTCAGGTGCCCCTTTACCGGAACCCATTCGAACTTCAAGAGGTTTAGCTGTGTAAGGCTTTTGAGGGAAGATTTTGATCCAAACCTTACCGCCACGTTTCATGAAACGTGTCATCGCGATACGAGCCGCTTCAATTTGACGGCTAGTTACCCATGAAGATGTTTGTGCTTGCAAGCCATAATCACCAAAAGTAACTGTTTGGCCGCCTTTCGTACGTCCACGCATTTTGCCACGATGTTGTCTACGATATTTAACACGTTTAGGCATTAACATGATTATTTTCCTCCTTCCTTATTTTTCGTTCCTTTCGTTGGAAGGACTTCGCCACGGTAGATCCAAACTTTAACACCAAGTTTGCCGTATGTTGTAGCGGCTTCAGCTGTACCATAATCGATATCAGCACGCAAGGTATGAAGTGGTACTGTACCTTCGCTATAGTCCTCAGAACGAGCAATATCAGCGCCACCAAGACGTCCTGATACTTGCGTTTTAATTCCTTTTGCTCCAGCTCTCATAGCTCTTGTAATTGTTTGTTTTTGAGCACGACGCCATGAAATACGTCCTTCTAATTGACGAGCAATATTTTCAGCGACAAGTTTTGCATCCATGTCGGCTTGTTTAATTTCAAAAATGTTAACATGCACTTTTTTGCCTGTTAAGTCATTAAGAGCTTTTCTTAAAGATTCAACTTCTGAACCACCTTTACCAATAACCATACCAGGTTTGGCAGTTTTGATGGTTACGTTGATGCGGTTAGCAGCACGTTCAAGTTCAATAGAAGAAACTGCAGCATCTTTAAGTCTAGTTTCAATATATTTACGGATTTTGATATCCTCATGGAGATATTCAGCATAATTTTTATCTGCATACCATTTGGATTCCCAATCGCGAATAACGCCAATTCTAAACCCTATTGGATTAACTTTCTGTCCCACGTATTATCCCTCCTTTTGTTCTGATACGATGACTGTAATGTGACTCGTACGTTTGTTGATTTTGCTTGCACGTCCCATAGCACGAGGTCGGAAACGTTTCAAAGTTGCGCCTTCGTCAACAAATGCTTTAGTTACAACTAAGTCATTAGCTTCTAAATCATAGTTATGCTCCGCATTGGCAATCGCTGAGTTTAATACTTTTTCAATGATAGGAGAAGCTGCCTTCGGTGTATTGCGAAGGATAGCAATCGCTTCACCAACTTGTTTGCCCCGAATAAGATCCATCACTAAACGTGCCTTACGAGGAGCAATACGTACTTGTTTTGCAACAGCTTTAGCTTGCATGTGTTATTCCTCCTCTCTATTAACGGCTCGTTTTTTTATCAGATGCACTGTGTCCGCGATACGTACGAGTAGGTGCGAATTCACCTAATTTATGTCCTACCATATCTTCAGAAACATAGACTGGCACATGTTTACGGCCATCATAAACCGCGATTGTGTGTCCGATAAAATCAGGAAAAATTGTTGAACGACGTGACCAAGTTTTGATCACTCTTTTTTCATTTTTTTCATTCATGTTTGTTACTTTGACCATTAGATGATCATCGACAAAAGGTCCTTTTTTAAGGCTACGACCCATGAATAGACCTCCTTCCTTATTAGAAAATTAATCGTTATTATTTTTTACGACGACGAACGATAAACTTATCTGAAGGTTTATTACGTTTTCTAGTTTTGTAACCAAGAGTTGGTTTACCCCAAGGAGACATTGGTGATTTACGTCCGATTGGTGCACGTCCTTCACCACCACCATGTGGGTGATCATTAGGGTTCATGACAGAACCACGGACCGTTGGACGTTTACCTAACCAACGAGAACGACCAGCTTTACCAACAGAAACGAGTTCGTGTTCTAGATTTCCAACTTGACCAATTGTTGCACGGCAAGTTTCAAGAATCATGCGAACTTCACCAGAACCGAGACGTACAAGAACGTATTTACCTTCTTTACCAAGGATCTGTGCTTCAGCACCAGCTGAACGTACAAGTTGACCGCCGTTTCCTGGTTTTAATTCGATATTGTGAATAATAGTACCGACAGGAATATTTTTAAGTGGTAAAGCATTACCTACTTTAATATCCGCATCTGCACCAGACATGATTGGTGTACCTACTTTGATACCTTTAGGTGCAAGAATATATCTTTTTTCACCATCAGCGTAGTTGATTAACGCGATGTTTGCTGTACGATTTGGATCATATTCGATTGTAGCAACGCGTCCTGGTATTCCATCTTTGTTACGTTTGAAGTCAATAATACGATACTTTCTTTTGTGTCCGCCACCTTGATGACGTACTGTCAATTTACCTTGGTTGTTACGACCAGCATTTTTAGATAGGCCAGTTACTAGAGATTTCTCAGGTTTATTTGTTGTAATCTCTGCAAAATCTAATGAAGACATGTTACGTCGACCATTAGAAGTTGGTTTATACTTTTTGATTGGCATGTCGGTTTCCCTCCTTCTCTATTTATTAATTAAACACCTTCGTAGAAGTTAATTTCATTGCTATCTGGTGTTAATGTTACAACCGCTTTTTTGCGTGCAGATGTATAACCAGAATAACGACCGAAACGTTTTGGTTTACCTTTAACGTTCAATGTGTTTACTTTAGAAACTTTAACGCCAAATATACCCTCAACTGCACGTTTGATTTCTGATTTATTCGCTTTACGGTCAACAACAAAAGTATATTTTTTATCAGCCATGATATCCGTTGAATGTTCCGTAATGACGGGGCGCTTAATAACATCACGTGGATCTTTCATTATCCTAGCACCTCCTCTAACTTAGCTGCTGCTTCCTTAGTTACAATCAATTTGTCGTGAGATACGACATCAAGAACATTTACTTCAGGAGCAGTTAGCACTGTTACACCAGGAATGTTACGAGATGATAAAACGACAGATTCGTCAAGCTCTGAAGTGACGATAAGAGCTTTTTTCGTTACCGATAAATTCGTTAGTACATTTGAAAACTCTTTTGTTTTAGGTGCTTCAAATGCTAGGTTATCAAGCACAACCACTTCATTATCTTTAACTTTAGAAGAAAGTGCCGATTTGATTGCTAGACGACGTGCTTTTTTAGGTAACTTGTAGCTGTAACTACGTGGTGTTGGTCCAAATACAGTACCACCACCTACCCATTGTGGTGATCGAATAGAACCTTGACGTGCACGTCCAGTTCCTTTTTGACGCCATGGTTTACGTCCGCCACCTCTTACTGCCGAACGATTTTTTGTTGCATGGGTACCTTGACGGCGTGAAGCTTGTTGCATCACGATGGCTTGGTATAAAACATGTTCATTTGGTTCAATTCCGAACACGCTATCTGCGAGTTCAATATTTCCAACTTCAGATCCTTTTTGATCTAATACAACTAATTTTGGCATGGAAGCATCCTCCTTTCTTATTTAGCTTTTACAGCACTTTTAATCGTAAGGTAGCTTTTTTTAGCTCCAGGCACGTTGCCTCTGATTAACAAGAGATTACGTTCAGTGTCTACTCTTACAATTTCAAGGTTTTGTACAGTGATTTGTTCTCCACCCATACGTCCTGGGAGAGCTTTACCTTTAAATACACGAGCCGCATCAACTGCACCCATTGAACCAGGACGACGGTGATAACGAGAGCCGTGTGCCATAGGTCCACGAGATTGGTTGTGACGTTTGATAGAACCGGCAAAACCTTTACCTTTTGAAGTTCCTGTAACATCAACAACGTCTCCAGATTTAAACAAATCTACTTTGATTTCTTGTCCGAGTTCATACTCGTCAAGATTTACATCACGGAATTCCTTAATGAAGCGCTTAGGCGCTGTTTTAGCTTTTTCAGCAAGACCTTTTTCTGGTTTAGTTGCGCGTGATTCTTTTTGATCATCGAAACCAACTTGAATAGCTGAGTAACCATCACTTTCAACAGTTTTCTTTTGAAGAACAACATTACTTGCTGCTTCAACAACTGTTACAGGGATTACATCACCGTTATCAGAAAAGATTTGTGTCATGCCGATTTTTTTCCCTAAGATTCCCTTGGTCATCCGTAACACCTCCTAATAATTTTATTTAATTTTATAATTTGATTTCAATGTCTACACCGGATGGAAGATCCAATCTCATTAATGAATCAACTGTTTGTGGTGTTGGCTCTACAATATCAATTAAACGCTTATGCGTGCGCATTTCGAATTGTTCTCGAGAATCTTTGTATTTATGAACAGCACGAAGAATAGTGTAGATTGATTTTTCAGTTGGCAATGGGATCGGCCCCGATACCTTTGCCCCCGAACGTTTTGCAGTGTCTACAATTTTTTCTGCTGATGAATCTAAAATACGATGATCATAAGCTTTTAAACGAATACGAATTTTTTGCTTTGCCATGATAATTCCCTCCTTTTCGTCCATTTTTGGAAACAGACTACTCCGCGAAAATATCCGAACACCCCACCTTGGCAAAGGAGCCGGGTGTGTCCGCAACCTTCCGCATCATCGCTATACCCAACCACTCTATTATACACTGGCCTAGGTGCCAGTGCAAGAGTAATCTCTAATAACTACTGTTTAATTTCACTTTGTCTATTATATAAAGTTTTGCTAGAAAGATCAAATGTTTTATGAAAGTATTTTATTCCTATTTTTTCCGTGTGCTTGACCTTAGTTAATGGATTTGATGTAGAAATGGGTTTTTTCATTTTTCTTTCTCTAATTCTAACTAGCAATTTGTAAACATACTTATCTATAAAAACCACTTTAATGGACATGTTTTTTGCATTAAAAAAGAGTGCCTGTTACGGCACTCTTTTGAAGATACAGTTATTATTCGCTGATTGATGCCACAACGCCAGCGCCTACAGTACGTCCGCCTTCACGAATTGTGAATTTAGTACCGTCTTCGATTGCGATAGGAGCGATCAATTCAACAGTCATTGTTACGTTATCGCCAGGCATAACCATTTCCACACCTTCAGGAAGGCTAATTGTACCCGTTACATCAGTTGTACGGAAATAGAATTGTGGGCGATAGTTAGAGAAGAATGGAGTATGACGACCACCTTCTTCTTTAGTTAAAACATAAACTTCAGCACTGAATTTTTTGTGTGCATTTACAGTACCTGGTTTTACGAGTACTTGACCACGTTCAACTTCAGAACGATCAACACCACGTAAAAGAGCACCAATGTTGTCACCAGCTTCAGCGAAGTCGAGAAGTTTACGGAACATTTCAACACCAGTTACAGTTGTTTTCTTAGGAGCTTCAGTTAAACCTAAGATTTCAACTTCGTCACCGACTTTAACTTGACCACGTTCTACACGACCAGTTGCAACTGTACCACGACCAGTGATTGAGAATACATCTTCGACTGGCATCATGAATGGTTTGTCAGTGTCACGTTCTGGAGTTGGGATGTATGAATCAACTTCGTTCATAAGTTCAAGAATAGCTTCTTCGTATTTAGCATCACCTTGAAGAGCTTTCAATGCAGAACCTTTGACAACTGGAACGTCATCGCCAGGGAATTCATATTCAGTAAGTAAATCGCGAACTTCCATTTCTACAAGTTCAAGTAATTCTTCGTCATCAACCATGTCGCATTTGTTTAAGAATACAACGATTGAAGGAACACCACATTGACGAGAAAGAAGAATGTGTTCACGAGTTTGTGGCATTGGGCCATCAGCTGCAGATACAACTAGGATAGCTCCGTCCATTTGAGCTGCACCAGTGATCATGTTTTTTACATAGTCAGCGTGTCCTGGGCAGTCAACGTGTGCATAGTGACGTTTTTCAGTTTCATACTCAACGTGTGCAGTTGAAATAGTAATACCACGTTCACGTTCTTCTGGAGCACCATCGATTGAATCGTAAGCGCGAGCTTCAGCACCACCAGATTTTGAAAGAACAGTAGTGATAGCTGCTGTTAGAGTTGTTTTACCATGGTCAACGTGACCAATTGTTCCAATATTAACATGCGGTTTAGAGCGTTCGTATTTTGCTTTACCCATGAGTATATTTCCTCCTTTAATCTCTAAAAGAAAGTTTTAAGTAATTTATTTGTAGTAAGAGGGGGACAAGCAGAGATCCACTGTCCACAACTTAGCTTACAATAAAACGAATGATTACACAACCAAAACTCATTAGTCATTTAAACTATTAAATGAGACTTATGCGCCAGTTGCTTTAGAAATGATCTCTTCACTAACAGATTTAGGAACTGCTTCGTAGTGATCAAATTGCATAGAGTAAGTACCACGGCCTTGAGTGCTTGAACGAAGCGTCGTTGCATAACCAAACATTTCTGCAAGTGGAACGTGTGCATTAACGACCTGCGCACCGGCACGAGCTTCCATACCATCAACGCGTCCACGACGGCTCGTAATATCACCCATAATGTCACCGAGATATTCCTCAGGCATTACAACTTCAACTTTCATAATTGGCTCAAGGATAACTGGATCACATGCGTCTTTAGCTTTTTTAAGAGCCATAGATGCTGCAATCTTAAAGGCCATTTCGTTTGAGTCAACATCATGATAAGATCCATCTACAAGTCTTGCCTTTACGTCGATTAATGGATAACCGGCTAGCAAACCATTTTGAAGTGAATCTTTTAAGCCGGCTTCAACCGCTGGAATATATTCACGAGGAACAACCCCACCGACGATTTTGTTTTCAAATACAAATCCGCCGCCTTCTTCAAGTGGTTCAAATTCGATCCAAACGTGTCCGTATTGTCCACGTCCACCTGATTGGCGAACAAATTTACCTTCAACTCTACCTGCTTTTTTAATTGTTTCACGGTAAGCTACTTGAGGTGCACCTACGTTAGCTTCAACTTTGAATTCACGGCGAAGACGATCAACAATAATATCTAAGTGAAGTTCACCCATACCACCGATGATTGTTTGGCCAGTTTCTTCATTAGTTTCCGTTTTGAAAGTCGGATCTTCCTCAGCAAGTTTAGCAAGAGCAGCACCCATTTTATCTTGATCTGCTTTTGATTTTGGCTCAATAGCAACGTGAATAACAGGTTCAGGGAATTCCATAGATTCAAGGATAACGAGATTTTTTTCATCACAGAGAGTATCTCCTGTTGTCGTATCTTTCAAACCTACGGCAGCCGCGATATCTCCAGAATAAACCGTTTTGATTTCATTTCTGTGGTTCGCGTGCATTTGAAGGATACGTCCCATACGTTCACGTTTACCTTTTGTTGAATTTTGAACATATGAACCAGCGTCAGCTGTACCAGAATAAACACGGAAGAATGTTAATTTACCAACATAAGGGTCGGTCATAACTTTAAAAGCAAGTGCAGAGAAAGGTTCTTTATCATCTGCATGACGCTCTACTTCTTCTTCAGTATCTGGGACAACACCTTTGATAGATGGAACATCAAGTGGTGAAGGAAGGTAGTCGATAACTGCATCAAGAACAAGTTGAACCCCTTTGTTTTTAAAAGCGGATCCACAAAGCATTGGATACAATTTAACATCACAAGTACCTTTACGGATACCAGCTTTGAGTTCTTCTACAGTGACTTCTTCACCTTCAAGATATTTCATCATTAAATCTTCATCAAGTTCACAAACTGCTTCGACAAGTTTGTCGTGGTATTCTTGTGCTTGATCTTTATATTCATCAGGAATTTCACGCGCATCCGTTCTAGTTCCCAAGTCATCTTCATAGAAATAAGCTTTCATTTCTACTAAATCAATGATTCCTTCGAAGTTATCTTCAGCTCCGATTGGAAGTTGAATTGGGTGTGCATTTGCTTGAAGACGATCGTGCATGGTCTTCATAGAGTACAAGAAATCAGCACCGATTTTATCCATCTTATTAACAAACACGATACGTGGAACGCCGTATGTTGTTGCTTGACGCCAAACTGTTTCCGTTTGCGGTTCAACACCTGACTGTGCATCTAGTACAGCGACAGCGCCATCAAGTACACGGAGTGAACGTTCAACTTCTACAGTAAAGTCTACGTGTCCAGGTGTATCAATGATGTTGACACGGTGGTTATTCCACTGAGCTGTTGTCGCAGCTGACGTAATCGTGATACCACGTTCTTGTTCTTGCTCCATCCAGTCCATTTGTGAAGCACCTTCATGTGTTTCACCAATTTTGTGGATACGACCCGAATAGAAAAGGATACGCTCTGTTGTTGTTGTTTTACCAGCATCAATGTGTGCCATGATGCCGATATTACGAGTCTTTTCCAAGGAGAATTCTCTAGCCATGTTGTTCTCTCCTTCCTTTTAGTATTTTTCTTACCAACGATAGTGGGCGAATGCTTTGTTAGCTTCGGCCATTTTGTGCATATCTTCACGTTTTTTAACTGAAGCACCCGTATTGTTAGAAGCATCGATGATTTCGTTAGCAAGTCTTTCTACCATCGTTTTTTCACCACGAAGACGTGAGTAATTCACGAGATAACGAAGACCAAGTGTTGTACGGCGTTCTGGACGTACCTCCACTGGTACTTGGTAGTTTGAACCACCTACACGGCGAGCTTTAACTTCTAAAACAGGCATAACGTTTTTAAGTGCCTGATCAAAAACTTCCATAGGGTCTTGATTAGTACGTTCTTTGACTAAATCAAATGCTTTATAAAGGATTGTTTGGGCAATTCCTCTTTTACCGTCTTTCATAATTCGGTTGATTAAACGAGTAACAAGTTTTGAATTGTAAAGCGGATCTGGCAATACATCACGCTTTTCAACAGGACCTTTTCTTGGCATTATAACCCCTCCTTTCAATTTTATTTAAAATTATTTAGGTTTTTTTGCGCCGTATTTTGAACGACCTTGTTTACGGTCATTAACAGCTGCTGTATCAAGAGCTCCACGTACGATGTGATAACGTACACCAGGAAGGTCTTTTACACGACCACCACGAATAAGGACAACGCTGTGTTCTTGTAAGTTATGACCAATACCAGGGATATAAGCGTTCACTTCAATGTTGTTTGACAAACGAACACGTGCATATTTACGAAGCGCTGAGTTCGGTTTCTTTGGAGTTAACGTACCAACACGAGTACATACACCACGTTTTTGTGGAGAAGATTCGTTTGTTAAAGATTTTTTGAAGCTATTATAACCTCTGTTAAGTGCTGGTGAATCTGATTTTTTCGTTTTAGACTTACGTCCTTGACGAATAAGTTGATTAATTGTAGGCATTATTTTTTCCTCCCTTCAAATATTTTAAACCCACTGATCCAGGCGGTTCATTTTTGATCAAAAAATTTGTTTTTGCACAATTAAAAAACTTGCCGCAAAAACATTATCTTTTTATAGCGACCGCTGCTGCGCCAACATCAATGCCACAAGCTTTACCAAGCTTCTTCATTGAGTCAACTACATGTATCGGTACATTTAGCTGTTTAGCTAGTTCTATGACTTTATTGATCACACGATAATCAGCGTCTTCAGCAATAACAACTTCTTTAATTTGGTTGTCTTTAAGAGCTTTAAGCGCCTGCTTCGTACCAATAATTATTCCGCTTTTCGCCTGTGTTACTTTATCATAAGACATACTGATATCCTCCAAAGCAACAAGGTGTCAGGAGCACTCAGTAATAATAACACCGAGCACTCCTCCTTGTCAATACTCTTTAACTTTCTTGATTTACAAGTTCTTCTTTTTCAACCGCTTGGCCTTCGTTTTTCTCTTCAGGCTCCATTGGTTTAGCCATTTTGATGTCACGATAGTTTGGCATTCCTGTTCCTGCTGGAACAAGTTTACCAATGATAACATTCTCTTTTAAGCCGAGAAGTTCATCGCTTTTACCTTTGATAGCAGCATCCGTAAGAACACGTGTTGTTTCCTGGAAGGATGCAGCAGATAAGAATGATTCAGTTTCAAGAGATGCTTTTGTAATCCCAAGTAGAACAGGTCTTCCCGTTGCAGGAACATTTTCTGCAACTAATACATCCCTGTTAACGTCTTTGAATGCATGAATATCTACTAAAGCACCTGGCAAGATATTTGTATCACCAGAATCTGTCACTCTAATTTTACGCAACATTTGACGTACCATGACCTCAACGTGTTTATCGCCAACTTCTACCCCTTGCATACGGTATACTTTTTGAACTTCTCGAAGGAGATATTTTTGTACACCAGAGACACCAGCTACATGAAGTAGTTCTTTTGGATCAATAGATCCTTCCGTTAGAACCTGACCTGGTACAACTTCATCGCCAATAGCTACTTTTAATCTCGCACCTAGAGGTACTGTGTAACTGCGTGATTCAAGTTCTCCTTGAATAGTCACTTCACGTTTATCTTTGAGCTCATTGATGGCTGTTACTTTACCGGATAGCTCGGTAATTGTTGCTTGCCCTTTTGGATTTCTTGCTTCAAATAGCTCTTGAATACGAGGAAGACCTTGTGTGATATCATCACCAGCAACCCCACCAGTGTGGAATGTACGCATGGTTAACTGTGTACCTGGTTCACCGATAGACTGTGCAGCAATAATACCAACAGCTTCACCAACTTCAACTTCCGAGCCTGTTGCTAAGTTACGGCCATAGCATTTTTTACATACGCCATGTCGTGTTGCACATTTGAACACTGAGCGAATGCTCACTTCATCGATGCCGGCGCCAACAATTTTAGTAGCCGTATCTTCATCAATTTCTTCGCCTTTTTTCACAAGAATTTCATCGTTCTCAGGGTTATATACCGTTTCGTGTGCTGTACGCCCAACTAAACGATCATATAAGCTCTCAATTTCTTCATTACCTTCTTTAATCGCACGAACAACGAGCCCTTGGTCCGTTCCACAGTCTTCTTCACGCACAATAACATCTTGTGCCACATCAACAAGTCGACGAGTCAAGTAACCTGAGTCAGCCGTTTTAAGGGCCGTATCAGCAAGACCTTTACGGGCACCGTGTGTGGAGATGAAGTATTCTTGAACGGTTAATCCTTCACGGAAACTAGAACGAATTGGAAGTTCAATGATACGTCCAGATGGGTTTGCCATCAACCCACGCATACCAGCGAGTTGAGTAAAGTTAGAAGCATTACCACGAGCTCCCGAATCACTCATCATGAAAATTGGGTTCGTTTTTTCAAGAGAGTTCATCAGTTTGGCTTGGATGGTATCCTTCGCACGACTCCAAATGGAGACCACGCGTTCATAACGTTCTTCTTCCGTTATAAGACCTCTTCTGAACTGTTTTAATACTTTATTGACTTTTTCTTCAGCTTCGTTAAGAATATCTTGTTTCTCAGGTAACACGATAATATCCGCAACACCTACTGTGATCCCTGCTTTAGTTGAATAGGCAAAACCAAGCGATTTCATGCGGTCAAGCATTTTGGATGTTTCGGTCATTCTGAAACGTTTAAATACTTCAGCAATGATGTCACCGAGCATGCCTTTTTTAAATGGTGAAATTTCATCACGTGCTTTTATTTCATCAACGACGTTCGTTCCCATTGGGACAAAGTATTTGTCCGGCGTTGCAACTTCTAGATTGTATTTCGTCGGTTCATTCATGTAAGGGAATGATTTAGGTAAGATCTTATTAAAGATTAACTTACCAACCGTGGTTAATAAATACTGCTTATTTTGTTCTTCTGTAAAAGTCTCATTATTAACAGCTGAAGCTGGTACGGCAATACGAGTATGCAAGTGTACATAGCCGTTTTGATAAGCCATAATGGCTTCGTTGTCGTCTTTAAAGACTTTTCCTTCACCGATAGCCCCTTTTCTTTCAAGGGTTAAGTAATAGTTTCCAAGCACCATATCCTGTGAAGGTGTAACAACTGGTTTACCATCTTTCGGATTCAAGATATTTTGTGCAGCTAGCATGAGCAATCTTGCTTCCGCTTGTGCTTCTGCGGATAGAGGTACGTGAACAGCCATTTGGTCCCCATCAAAGTCAGCGTTGTAAGCTGTACATACGAGTGGGTGCAAACGAATAGCTCGGCCCTCAACGATTGTAGGTTCAAAAGCTTGTATTCCTAGTCTGTGCAGCGTCGGTGCACGGTTAAGAAGAACTGGATGCTCCTTAATAACTTCCTCAAGAACGCCCCAAACGTCTGGATGAATTTTTTCAACCTTACGTTTTGCACTTTTAATATTATGGGCAATCCCTTTAGCCACAAGTTCTTTCATGACAAACGGTTTGAATAGTTCAAGTGCCATTTCTTTTGGCAATCCGCATTGGTACATATGAAGATTTGGACCAACGACGATAACCGAACGACCTGAATAGTCAACACGTTTACCAAGAAGGTTTTGACGGAAACGTCCTTGTTTCCCTTTCAACATATGAGATAACGATTTTAACGGACGGTTACCTGGACCTGTTACAGGTCTGCCACGGCGACCATTATCGATTAATGCATCGACAGCTTCTTGTAGCATACGTTTTTCGTTTTGTACAATAATGCTAGGTGCACCTAAATCAAGCAACCGTTTTAAACGGTTATTACGGTTAATAACTCGACGATAAAGATCATTTAAGTCAGAAGTTGCAAAACGTCCACCATCTAATTGAACCATCGGTCTAAGTTCTGGTGGTATAACCGGAAGAACATCTAAAATCATCCAAGACGGTTCATTTTCTGAATTTCTGAACGCTTCAAGAACTTCGAGACGTTTGATTGCACGTGTACGACGTTGACCTTGAGCTGTGTGGAGTTCCTCTTTTAAGGCATCTGCTTCTTTTGCTAATTCAACATCTTGGAGAAGTTTTTTTATGGCTTCTGCACCCATACCTGCTTTAAATGTATTACCGTATTTTTCACGATAATTACGATATTCTTTTTCGGATAACAATTGTTTTTTCTCAAGTGGCGTATCGCCAACATCGGTAACAACATATGATGCAAAATAGATAACTTCTTCTAGAGCACGAGGTGACATGTCTAATAGAAGGCCCATACGGCTTGGTATTCCTTTAAAATACCAAATATGTGAAACAGGTGCAGCTAATTCAATGTGACCCATCCGTTCTCGACGTACTTTTGCACGTGTCACTTCAACACCGCAACGGTCACATACAACACCTTTGTATCTTACACGTTTATATTTACCACAGTGACACTCCCAGTCTTTTGTTGGGCCGAAAATACGCTCACAAAAAAGACCATCCTTTTCTGGCTTAAGTGTTCGGTAGTTTATTGTTTCTGGTTTTTTTACTTCCCCGCGTGACCATGATCTTATTTTATCTGGTGATGCAAGACCAATTTTCATGTACTCAAACTTATTAACATCCAACAAGGGGGCAACCTCCCTTATAAATTCAGTGTTTTATTATCGTTCACCGAGAATTAGAATAAACAATCCAAAATGTCATCTCAAAGAATTTTGCTTAGAGAAAAGAATTTAACCAACGACGAACGAAGTCGCCGTTGGAAATTCATTATTATACATTCACACTTGCGTTTTCATTTGCAGGTTCCTCTTCGTCATCAATATCACGGATATCAATCTCTTCTTTGGTGCCAGAGAGAATCTTAACATCCATACCTAGACTTTGTAGTTCTTTAATTAATACTTTAAAGGACTCTGGAACACCTGGTTCAGGTACATTTTCACCTTTAACAATAGATTCATATGTTTTCACACGACCCACGACGTCATCCGATTTAACAGTAAGAATTTCTTGTAATGTGTAAGCAGCACCATAAGCTTCAAGTGCCCAAACTTCCATTTCCCCGAAACGTTGTCCTCCAAATTGTGCTTTACCACCAAGAGGTTGCTGCGTAACGAGTGAATATGGACCTGTAGAACGTGCATGTAGTTTATCATCAACCATGTGCGCAAGTTTAATCATATACATGATACCAACTGATACACGGTTGTCGAATGGTTCCCCTGTTCGACCGTCATAAAGTACGGTTTTCCCGTCTCTTGACATACCTGCTTCAGCAAGTGTATCCCAAACATCGTCTTCTCGAGCACCATCGAATACAGGTGTTGCAACTTTCAAACCAAGTTCTCTTGCAGCCATACCAAGGTGCAATTCGAGTACTTGACCGATGTTCATCCGTGATGGTACCCCGAGAGGATTTAACATGATATCGAGAGGTCGACCGTCCGGCATAAACGGCATATCTTCTTCAGGTAATATACGAGAGATAACCCCTTTATTACCGTGACGTCCAGCCATTTTATCCCCTTCGTGTATTTTACGTTTTTGAACAATATATACACGAACAAGTTCGTTTACACCTGGTGGTAATTCATCACCGTCTTGACGATTGAAGATTTTCACATCGTGGACAATACCGCCTCCACCGTGAGGAACTCTTAGTGATGTATCACGTACTTCACGCGCTTTTTCTCCAAAAATGGCGTGAAGCAGTCTTTCTTCTGCTGTGAGCTCAGTAACTCCTTTTGGTGTTACCTTACCCACAAGTATATCTCCATCTTTCACTTCCGCACCGACTCGAATAATACCTCGGTTGTCGAGATTATGCAAAGCGTCTTCCCCAACGTTCGGGATATCACGCGTAATTTCTTCTGGTCCGAGTTTCGTGTCACGTGCATCCGATTCATATTCTTCTATGTGAATCGATGTATAGACATCATTTTTCACGAGATTCTCGCTCATGATGATCGCATCTTCATAGTTATAACCATCCCAAGTCATGAAGCCAACAAGGACGTTACGACCTAAGGCTAATTCACCTTTATCCATGGATGGACCATCTGCAAGGATTTCACCCTTATCAACAACCGTACCTTTTTCAACAATCGGTACTTGATTATAGCAGGTTCCTTGGTTAGAACGTTCGTATTTTTGAAGTTTATAAGTTACGAGGTCACCCTCGACATCTCGTCCACCTACTTCTTCAATGGTACGGATCTTAATGTATTTAGCTGATACATACTCAACGCGTCCACGATGCTTAGCACGAATAGCAGCACCTGAATCTCTCGCTGATACATATTCCATCCCTGTTCCAACGATTGGTGAATCTGGAACAAGTAGTGGAACCGCTTGACGTTGCATGTTCGCACCCATCAAGGCACGGTTAGAGTCATCATTCTCCAAGAACGGAATACATGCCGTAGCGGCAGATACTACCTGTTTCGGTGAAACGTCCATGTAGTCTACACGTTCTTTTTTAACAACGATGTTTTCACTACGAAAACGTGAAATGATCTCGTCTTCTACAAAATAACCATCATCATCAAGTTTGGCATTGGCTTGAGCAACAACATAATTATCCTCTTCGTCTGCCGTTAGATAATCAATATGTCCCGTTACTTTACCCGTTTCAGGGTCCACTCGACGATACGGTGTTTCAATAAATCCAAATTTATTTACTCTCGCATAACTAGAAAGCGAGTTAATTAACCCGATGTTCGGGCCCTCAGGTGTTTCAATCGGACACATACGACCATAGTGAGAGTAGTGAACGTCACGAACTTCAAATCCAGCACGTTCTCTAGTCAATCCACCTGGTCCGAGGGCTGAAAGACGACGTTTGTGCGTAAGTTCAGCAAGTGGGTTCGTTTGGTCCATGAATTGAGAGAGCTGAGAACTACCAAAGAATTCTTTTATCGATGCGATAACCGGTCGAATGTTGATTAATGCTTGAGGCGTAACTGCATTTGTATCTTGAATCGACATTCTTTCACGTATCACACGTTCCATTCTGGATAAACCAATTCTAAATTGGTTTTGTAATAATTCACCAACGGATCTTAGACGACGATTACCTAAATGATCAATGTCATCCGTGTCGCCAATCCCGTGCAATAAATTAAAAAAGTAATTAATTGAAGCTAAAATGTCTGCTGGAGTAATGTGTTTAACTGATGTGTCAATTTTCCCATTACCCATGACTTTGATTATTTTATCGCCGTCTTCATCATTAGGAGAATAAACGCTAATTGATTGAACAGTGATATTTTGTCCTTCTGCTACACCATCTGCTGGTGTATAATCGTTGTAGCCCATTTTCTCTTCAATAATAGGTAATAGGCGGTCTAACATACGACGGTCAAGCAAGGTGCCTTCATCGGCAACAATTTCACCCGTTTCAGGATCAATCAACTTTTCTGCTAGTCTTTGATTAAAAAGACGATTCTTAATGTGAAGTTTTTTATTAATTTTATACCGTCCAACATTCGCTAAATCATAGCGTTTTGGATCAAAAAAGCGACTTTCTAGTAAACTTTTTGCATTATCCACTGTTGGCGGCTCACCAGGGCGAAGACGTTCATAAATTTCGATCAACGCTTTTTCTGTACCTTCAGTATTATCCTTTTCTAAGGTATTCTTAAGGTATTCATCTTCACCTAGTAAATCGATGATTTCTTGATCAGAGCCAAACCCTAATGCACGTAAGAGCACGGTCACTGGAAGTTTCCTTGTCCGATCTATTCTTACATAAACGACGTCTTTGGCATCTGTCTCATATTCTAACCAAGCGCCGCGGTTTGGAATAACAGTAGCGGTAAAGCCTAGTTTACCATTTTTATCGAACTTTTCATTGTAGTATACGCTAGGCGAACGAACAAGCTGAGATACAATAACACGCTCAGCTCCATTGATTATAAAAGTTCCCGATTCTGTCATTAACGGGAAATCTCCCATAAAGACCTCTTGTTCTTTAACTTCCCCGGTTTCTTTGTTAATGAGACGTACTTTTACTCTCAGCGGCGCAGCGTAAGTCACATCGCGAGACTTAGATTCATCAACTGAATACTTCGGTTCTCCTAAGCTATAGTCAATAAACTCTAAAACAAGATTGCCAGTAAAGTCTTCTACTGGAGAAATGTCTTGAAACATTTCCCTGATGCCCTCATCAAGAAACCACTGATATGAGGCTGTTTGAATTTCAATGAGATTAGGGAGTTCTAACACTTCTTTTATTCGCGCATAACTCCTGCGTTGGCGGTGCCGTCCGTATTGTACGAGTTGACCTGTCAACTGATTCACCCCTCAAATCATGCATATTGAAAAATCGGTAAACGACTATATTTGCTTACCGTGATACAAAAACATTTGATTAGTATAACCACTATTTTATAAAACTATACACCTAAAAAAGTGCATTTTATTGGCATTTAGTTATATTAACACAATGCAAAATGTTTGTCAAAGCTTTTTTGCTTGAAAAATATAATAACCTTTATTGCGTTTAACCGTTGTAACATCATCATAGAGCTCTTCGAGATATTTTAAAGCAGATGGAGCACCTTGTTTCTTCTGAATGACAACCCATAGATCTCCGCCTTTGACCAAATGGCCATGTGCTTCACGAAAAATACTGTGAACAACTTGTTTTCCTGCACGAATGGGCGGGTTCGTTAAAATGGCAGCAAATGTGCCTTCCACTTTTTCAAAACGGTCGCTTTGAAAGACCGTTGCTTGAACACCATTTTTCTGGGCATTTTCTTTAGCAAGTTGGACAGCCCTCTCATTTACATCAACCATCGTAACGTGTCGATCAGAAAAACATTTGGCTAAGGTTATGCCAATAGGTCCATACCCACACCCCATATCCAATAGGTCTCCCGGAACTTCCGGAAGTATAAAGGATTCAATGAGACTCCTACTTCCAAAGTCAATGTCGCCTTTTGAAAAAACACCTCTATCAGTTATAAACGTGATTGGCATATTTCTAATTTTTGTTTCAAATTGTTGCCTGTTACTTTCCGTTTGCGGTTGTTTTGAATAATAATGTTCCATTATCAAACCATCCTTTTTTGAACTAAAAGAAGAATTATAAAACTCCAATCCCCTTGTTCAAGTCTTAGTGGGCAAGCATTCATCCAAGGCACACCAATCGGTTATAGCCATTACCTATTGCCGCTATCATGAAGCGCCAAACAGAGGTATCCACTTTCTATCTTAACCTTTTTTAAAGTGGAAAAAAAAGCCCGCTAAATATAAGCGGGCCTTTTTTTAAAAAAGAATTACTTAAGTTCTACAGATGCGCCAACTTCTTCAAGTTTACCTTTTAATTCTTCTGCTTCTTCTTTAGCAATACCTTCTTTAAGTGCTTTTGGAGCGTTGTCTACAAGGTCTTTTGCATCTTTCAAGCCGAGGCCAGTGATTTCGCGAACAACTTTAATGACTTTGATTTTTGAGCTACCTGCAGATGTAAGGACTACATCAAATTCAGATTTTTCTTCAGCAGCGCCTTCACCAGCAGCTCCGCCTACAACTGCAACTGGAGCTGCAGCCGTTACGCCAAATTCTTCTTCGATTGCTTTTACGAGATCGTTTAATTCTAAAACTGACATTTCTTTAACTGCACCGATGATATCTTCTTTAGTCAATGCCATGATATATATCCTCCTTAAATTTCACATAAATTATTTTTTAGTTGGTAAAGTCTTAAATTAAGCCCCTTGTTCTTCTTTTTGATCTGCAACAGCTTTAGTAGCGAGCGCAAAGTTGCGGATTGGAGCTTGAAGAACGCTAAGCAACATAGAGAGAAGTCCTTCTCTTGAAGGGAGATCTGCAAGAGCTTGAATTTGTTCAAGAGCTGCATAGTTACCTTCGATAATGCCACCTTTAATTTCTAACGCATCGTGTTCTTTCGCAAAAGTATGAAGTACTTTCGCTGGAGCAACAACATCTTCCGAGCTGAAAGCAACAGCTGTCGGACCAGTTAATACGCCATCAAGATCTGTTAATTCAACTTCTGCTGTAGCGCGTCTGATCAAAGTGTTTTTATATACTTTGAATTCAACACCTGCTTCACGAAGTTGTTTACGTAGTTCGGTTACTTCAGCCACATCAAGGCCACGATAGTCAACAACAATGGTTGACACGCTGTTTTTAAGTTTGTCAGCAATTTCACTAACAACTTGTTTTTTTGCTTCAATAGCCGTACCCATTTCGTCATCCACCTCCTAATGATATTTACCGTACACCATGCGGGAAGTTACGAGACAAACATGTAAAAGCCCTCAGGTCGAGTCGACATGAGGGCACGTATCTATCTAACATCGTTAAAATTCGTTGTTATCAAGAAAAAATCTCGTATCACCTCGGTAGGAATACATTAAGCACTATTTCGCTCCTACTGTCTACGGTTTATTCAATTATAACCAAAATCTATTATATAATCTTTTATCTTTTATGTCAATAAAAGATTTAATAAGTTTCCAAGTAGAAATTATGATCAAGCTTGTGCGCTAACTTTAACACCAGGGCCCATTGTTGAAGAAATGGCTACGTTTTTAATGTAAGTTCCTTTAGCAGCAGCTGGTTTTGCTTTAATTAGCGTTTCAAGTAGAACATTAAAGTTTTCGACAAGTTTTTGATCATCAAAAGATACTTTACCGATAGGAACATGGACATTTCCGTCTTTTTGCGCACGGTATTCAACTTTACCTGCTTTAATTTCTTTAACAGCTTTCGTTACATCGAAAGTAACGGTTCCTGTTTTAGGGTTAGGCATAAGGCCTTTTGGTCCAAGGACACGACCAAGTTTACCAACTTCAGCCATCATGTCTGGAGTCGCAACAATGACATCAAATTCAAACCAACCACTGTTGATTTTAGCGATGTATTCTTGATCACCTACAAAATCAGCACCTGCTGCTTCTGCTTCTTTCGCTTTTTCACCTTTTGCAAAAACGAGAACCGTTTGTGTTTTACCTGTTCCATTTGGTAATACAACAGCACCACGGACTTGTTGATCGTTTTTACGAGTATCTACGCCTAAACGAACAGCTACATCGATTGATTCGTCGAATTTAGCAGAAGCCACTTGTTTAACAAGATTTACAGCTTCGCTAATGTCATATGCCTTTTGACGATCGATTGTTTTAACAGCTTCTTGATATCTTTTTCCTTTTTTAGTCATTTCATTTTCCTCCTTTGTGGTTATAGCGGTTTTACCTCCCACTAAATAAGGGTTGCGGACAATGCCCGGCAACCCCAACTGCAAGCATGTACATTTCTACTTGTCAGCAAAGTTAAACTTTAAATACAGTGGTTTAATTAGTCTTCTACGACTATACCCATGCTACGAGCTGTACCTTCTACCATTCGCATAGCAGATTCTACATTAGCAGCATTTAAGTCAGGCATTTTTAGTTCAGCAATCGCACGTACTTTATCACGTTTGATTGTTGCCACTTTTTTCGTATTAGGTTCACCAGATCCTGATTCAATACCGCATTCTTTTTTAAGAAGAACAGCAGCTGGTGGAGTTTTTGTTATAAAAGTAAATGAACGATCTTCAAATACTGAGATTTCAACTGGGATAATAAGTCCAGCTTGATCTGAAGTACGCGCATTGAATTCTTTACAGAAACCCATGATATTGATGCCTGCTTGACCTAAAGCCGGACCAACTGGTGGCGCTGGATTAGCTTTACCTGCAGGGATTTGTAATTTAACAACTTTAATGACTTTTTTAGCCACGAGACACACCTCCTTAGTCCATGATGTGGTAACGGGTTAGCCCCTCCCACTTATCGTCTTGCTTTCATGTCTCACTTGAAGGCAAAAGATAAAACCTTGCAAACATCAAAATTATACAATTAATAGTAAGAGAATGCAAGGCTTTTATAATTTTTCAACTTGATTAAAGTCTAATTCAACGGGTGTTTCTCTTCCAAACATATTGACATGTACTTTAATTTTGCCTTTTTCAATATCAATATCCTCAATGCTACCTACAAAATCAGCAAACGGACCTTCCTTTACTTTGACTTGTTCTTTAAGCTGGAAGTCAATGTCTGTCCGTGCTTCTTTCATACCCATTTGTTTAAGTATGCTATCCACTTCTTCAGGCAGAAGAGGCATAGGTTTGGAACCAGCGCCAGAAGAACCAACAAATCCAGTAACACCTGGCGTGTTTCGTACAACATACCAAGAATCATCCGTCATAATCATTTCAGTGAGTACATAACCGGGAAAAACCTTCTTGATCGCCGATTTTTTTTGGCCATTTTTAATTTCCGTTTCTTCTTCAACTGGTACTAAAATACGAAAGATTTTATCAGACATCCCCATTGATTCAACACGTTTTTCCAGATTGGTTTTGACTTTATTTTCGTAGCCAGAGTATGTATGAATAACATACCAATTCTTCTCCATGACTCATTTCCTCCAAACCTTTTTTCCTAACCTGCACTAAATTAGCGGGTGCAATTATTAAGAATCCGCCTCTAATAAACAAGATTTCTTTTTCCCTAAACTTAGACCAAATTTTACTATAGTATACCTTTTCTTGCCAAAATTAAAAAGGCAGTCTATTAGAGCTGCCAAAAGTTTATTAGCCTGTTATTAATTTTAACAGTCTTGATACACCAAGATCAACTACCGCAAAAAACACCGTTAAAAATACCACTGTTACGATAACCGTAATCGTATAATTAACCATTTCTTTACGAGTCGGCCAACTGACTTTTTTCATCTCAGTTCCAATGTTCTTGAAAAAATTACCTGTACCTTTCACTATGCTTGCCATAGACTAAAATACCTCCAAAACATTCTACTTTGTTTCTCGGTGCAGAGTATGCCTATTACATGTTTTGCAAAACTTATTAACTTCTATGCGCTCTGGATTTGTTTTTGTGTTTTTAGCCGTTGTATAATTTCTTTGATGACAAACCGAGCATTCAAGAGACACTTTCTTCCTCATTGCAAACACCTTTTTTTCTAATTTAAAAAGTTCAAGAATAGTCTTGTTTGAACTTCTTGTATGTCATTAGTAAAATATAAAGATCTAATGATGAGTATCTATCAACTTAAGTCATATTCATGACCATATATTCGTTAAAATAGGTATTTTATGTTTTCCACCTAAAATAAAGGATGACCCCACATCTATGAAAATAAGTTTATTCATACCATTTCCAATTTAACACATGGGACTTTTCATGTCAATCAACGTCAAATCGGTGAATGGGTTAAAGAAAACTTGCCTTGCAGTTCATATACGGCGCAGACAGAGGGCTCGTTGCATTTATACTGTTATGAACGAACCGTCAAGTCACCCGCATCTTTTGGCTATTTAGCTATACTTTATACCTTAACTTTTTATAATTTCTTAAAGTGTAAAAGAAATACCACAGCCTACACTGTGGTTCAGAAAAGAATGATTTAATCTATCTTGACACCATCTAATCGACTCGTTTCGAAATTAAATCTAATGAGATTGACAAATACGACTCTAGCAACCTTATTAACTTATCCATAAGGTTTATAACTTAAAAATAATCATTTGTAAAACCGATTGCTATCACTATATTCTTTGTTTATCCCGCCTTAACGGCAAGTAAAGACCCCCACCTCAAGATTATGAGTATTCAAAGAAGATAGGTGGGGGATGAAGAAAACCCCCCACGGATGGAAGTTTCACTTTATAAACTCATTTCTTTAATTTGAAGATATCTTTCCAACTTACGTTTTATACGTTGAAGGGCATTATCAATGGATTTCACATGGCGTTTCAGGTCTAAAGAAATTTCTTGATAACTTCTTCCATCAAGATATAGTTTTAAGACTTTTTGTTCTAAGTCACTTAACAACTCCGAAAGCTTGTCCTCAATATCTGCAAATTCTTCTTGATTGATAAACAATTCTTCAGGGTTTGTTACTTTAGGACCGCATATAACGTCCATCAAAGTACGATCTGATTCCTCATCAAAAATAGGCTTATCCAAAGAGACATAGGAATTTAAGGGGATATGCTTCTGACGTGTGGCTGTTTTCACCGCCGTAATAATTTGTCTAGTTATACAAAGTTCTGCAAACGCTTTAAAAGAAGAGAGCTTGTCCCCTTTGAAATCTCGAATTGCTTTATATAGGCCGATCATACCCTCTTGAATAATGTCTTCCCGATCCGCACCAATTAAAAAGTATGACTTTGCTTTCGCACGTACAAAATTTTTATACTTAAAAATTAAATATTCTAGTGCATGTATATCTCCAATATGAACCATTTGTACAATTTGTTCATCATCTAGTTCGCTGAACTTTACATTATCGGTGGTAATCCAATTTGGGTTTAATCTCACGTCAATCCCTCCGACCTAGTCATACTAAGTGTAGAAACATTATACAGTAAAATATTCTGAATCGTCAAGATCTTTAAAGGCCTCTTCGCCATTTTTCAAATAATTCTTCAATTTCTTTATTTAAAGGGATTTTTGATTTTGTTTTTTTCTGGATAGAATGTTTAATATCTAACGAAATCTGTCTTTCAATATTTTTTAACTCAATGAGGAGTTCACGAGATGATTTACGCAAAGCCCCTTGAGAGAATACCGTCCATTGTTCAGTCCCATCAGAGGTTGCCACATGAATTTGTGTTTTAACGTTTTTTAACTTCTTAATCACTCTTTCAATACGCTCATCTGCCGTTTCATTTTCCTTTGTATAGATGACCTCTACTCGGGATTGTTTTGTGATGGTTTCTTGTCCTGGTACAAGATGAGCATCAAAAATAATAACCACTTTCCAGCCTGTATAGGCCTGATATTCAGCCATTCTATCAATAAGCTGTGACCGAGCAGCTGCAAAGTCATTCGTTCTTAGCTCTTGCATTTCTTTCCAAGCGCCAATGACATTGTAGCCGTCCACAAGTAGGATATCCATCCTTATCAGTCCTCTAGCTTATTTCGTTTTCGATAAACTTCATACATCAAAATAGCTGCCGCAACAGATGCATTTAGTGAGGTTACATGGCCTGCCATTGGGATACTGATGAGATAGTCACATTTTTCTCTAACAAGACGAGACAATCCTTTCCCTTCATTACCCATCACAAGGCATATAGGCATATCAAACTCAGCTTTCCGATAATCTTGACTGCCTTCCGCTGCTGTTCCAGCAAACCATATGCCTCTTTCTTTTAATTCATCGATGGTTCTTGCCAGATTTGTTACTCGAGCGACTGGAATATATTCAATCGCCCCTGTTGAAGCCTTAGATACCACTTGGGTTAATCCAGCTGCACGACGTTTTGGGATAATAACACCATGTGCACCGACACTGTCTGCTGTCCTAAGAATGGATCCTAAATTATGAGGATCTTCAATTCCATCTAAAAGAATAAAAAAGGGTGTTTCATTCTTTTTTTCTGCTAATTGAAACAAATCATCTATATCCGCATATTCATAGGCAGCAATGGATGCTACAATGCCTTGATGTGTGGAAGAATTGGTTAGTTGATCTAATTTTTTTCTTGGAACAAACTGAATCGTAACGCCTTTTTGCCCCGCTTTATCAATGAGCTGCTTAACCCCATGGCTTTCTTTATTAATCCATAATTTATTGATTTCTCTGCCAGCTTCGAGTGCTTCTAAAACAGCATGTCTTCCAATAATAAATTCATTATCACTCATGGTTTACCAGCCCCCTTTCATTTATCTATTGGATGATATTCAAATAGTAAACGCATCAATTGCTCAATGCGCTTACCTTGGTCATTAAAATGCAAATAACCGATCAACGCTTCGAAAGCCGTACTATAATTATATGTTAAAACATCTGTGTTTTTTGGAATGGAGTAGGATTTTGCATTCCTCCCCCGTTTAATGACTTGCAATTCTTCAGTAGAAAAAAAATCTTGTTCCATTAGGTATTTTAAATAGGCTGCTTGGGCTTTGGCGGAAACATAAGAGATAGCTTTCTGATGCAGCTGCTGTGGTTTTACACGTCCATTAATAATAAGTTCTTGACGGACGTAATACTCCATGATGGCATCTCCCATATAGGCTAGCGCTAAACTATTTATAGTTAAAGGATTGACTTGATCACTCATATGTTAAACCCTTTTCCAGCGAATACCTTGCGCTGTATCTTCAAGTATAATCCCTTGATCTTTTAATTCATCACGTATTTGGTCAGCAACAGTGAAATTTCTTGTTTTTCGTGCTTCTTCCCGTTTTTGGATGAGTTGTTCAATTTCAGCATCAAGAAGCTCTTCTTCTACCTGTAATTTAAGTCCTAATACGCCTGCCAGCTCCTCAAAAACTTGTTTGTATGCTGTTAATAGAGCGATAGACGAATTATTTTCTTCAAGAATTTTATTAATATCCTTAGCCAAGTCAAAAAGAACAGCAATTGCGTTGGCTGTATTGAAATCATCATCCATTTCCTGTATAAAACGTTCTTTAAATTTTTCAAGTTCTTTTGTCTTTGTAACGAGCTCATCTTCCGAAAGAAGATCAGCACTTCTCTCCAAGCGGTGCACGAGATTATAGTAGCTTGTTTTTAGTCTTGAAAATGCTTGCTCTGCATCGCTTAATAACGCATCACTAAAGTTAATTGGATGTCGGTAATGGACCGTTTGAATGAAGAAACGAACGACATTCGGATCGTATTTTTTAATTATTTCATGAACTAAGATAACATTACCAATCGATTTTGACATTTTTTCATTATCGATTTTGATAAAACCATTGTGCATCCAGTAATTGGCCATGGCATGTTCATGCAGGGCTTCGGATTGTGCTATTTCATTCTCATGGTGTGGAAAGGCTAAATCTTGTCCTCCAGCATGAATATCAATTGTGTCACCTAAATACTTTTCAACCATCGCAGAGCATTCAATATGCCAACCGGGACGGCCTAATCCCCATGGACTATCCCAAGTGATTTCCCCAGGTTTTGCTGCTTTCCAAAGGGTAAAATCTAATGGGTCTTCTTTCTTTTCACCTACATCAATTCGAGCCCCAACTTTGAGTTCATCAATCGATTGATGCGATAATTTCCCATAAGATTTAAAGGCTCTTGTACGGAAATAAACATCCCCCTCCGATTCATACGCATACCCTTTATCCACAAGCTTTTTGATGAACAATATAATTTCATCCATAGTTTCCGTTGCTCGTGGATGAATATCGGCTTGTAAGACGTTTAGAGCGGAAACATCTTCTTTATAAGCCTGAATAAATCGCTCTGCAATCTCAAGTACTGACTGGTTTTCTTCGATCGATTTATTGATGAGACGATCGTCAACATCTGTGAAATTAGAAACATATTTCACTTCATAACCACGGTACATTAGGTAGCGTCTAACAGTATCGAATACCACGGCTGGTCTTGCATTCCCAATATGAATATAATTATATACCGTCGGTCCGCATACATACATTTTTACTTTGTTTTTCTCTATCGTTTTAAAAGGTTCTTTATTTCTAGTTAGCGTATTATAAATACGAATGCCCATCTCATCACTGCCTTTCTATCTTCTGTTAAAAATTCTCCTTCGCACTCAAAACTATGACGACTGTCATTCCATCATATAGGGTAAACTTCAATTCCCACTGATTGAAATCCTGAACCAATCGGACTTTTACGGGCAATTAATAACCATCTATCCTTTTCGATTTCCCTCATCCTTTTAGGTGGGAGGTGGGTGCTTTACTTTCCGTTAAGCAGGATGAAATGGAACTAAAATGAACAAATTCCCTAGTCTCTAAATACGCGTCTTTTCTTTTTTTAATGTTTCAATTTCTCTTTGTAATTGATTGATCAATTCTTCCATTTGGTTAAATTTATCCGAAATAGGATCTGGCAAGTCAGAATGGTTAAGATCATGGTGATGTATTTTCTTACCATTTTGCCTCACAATCCGCCCAGGAATACCTACAACCGTCGAGTTTGGAGGAACATCATGAAGCACAACCGATCCCGCACCTATCTTTGAATGATCGGCAATGGTAATTGAGCCTAATACTTTTGCTCCTGCTGATATTAAGACATCATTTCCAAGCGTAGGATGCCGTTTCCCTTTTTCTTTTCCTGTTCCCCCTAAAGTGACCCCTTGAAAAACAGTTACATCATCCCCAATTTCACACGTTTCACCAATAACAACACCCATACCGTGATCAATGAAGAACCTGCGACCTATTTGAGCGCCAGGGTGTATTTCAATTCCCGTAAGAAACCGGCTAAATTGTGATAGTAATCGAGCTAGAAATAAACACTTTTTACGCCACAACCAATGAGCGAACCGGTGAAACCATATGGCATGAAGTCCAGAATAAGTTAGAATGACTTCTAGTTTGTTTCTAGCTGCGGGATCTTGATCAAAAACCGTAGCTAAATCTTCTCGCATAACCCCCCGCATACCTTAGGAACCTCCTATCTTTAAACTCTTTTATCATAAGCTTTATAAATGAGAGTTCAAAAAGGCGACAAATTAGAAGCAAGAAGGTCAAGGCGGCGCCGTTTTGAGGACCGGCCTTCCACAGGATGTGGTGGCTTCAACGTTGCTCACAGGACGTGAGCGATTTTAGTTGAAGATCCTCTTGGCGGGCGCCCGAGATTCGCAGCTTATCATTTGGTGACTTTTTGAACAACCTCTTTTAATGCTCTTTTTTGTGTAAAAAAAGCGTCCCTATGTCCAATGACACAAAGACGCGGTAGTTTGCGTGGTTCCACTTTGTTTGAGATTTATTATCTCCACTTAAGATTGTTAACGATATAATAATACCGCTTTTGCCTACTATTGGTTCAGCAAAAGACTCAGAGGTGCACTTCAGCCTATCTTTTCTTAGATCACTTTCAGCCTAGATGATCTTCTCTTGTAAAGAAATCGATTGACTTACTCTCCTCTTCAACATTTTTAATTATGATATTTTCAATATAAGCTACAAAAGGTATAAATAACAGTACTTTTGAACAAAAGTATTATTCATCTGCCCATTCAATATTTTATCCATCCATTTAATTAAACGTGCACGTCCTATTTGGATTCGATAAAACGATTCATTCGGGCAATCACTCGTTCTTTTCCTAATAGCTCAATGGATTGTGGCAATTCTGGTCCATGCATTTCTCCCGTTGTCACAATACGGATAGGCATGAAAAGTTTTTTCCCTTTTTGTCCCGTGGTTTTTTGTGTGACCTTAATTCTTTTCTTAATTTCATCAGCTGTAAAGTCTTCTAAGGTCATTAACTCATCTCTAAACACACGAATGACTTCAGGAACTTGTTCTTCATTAATGACTTCTGCCTCTTCATCATTATATGAGACTTCTTCTGTAAAAAACAAGTCTGTTAGCTCAACAATTTCTGCTCCATATTGCAATTGACTATGGTAAAGGGAAATGAGTTTAACAGCCCATTCTCTTTGTTCATCTGAAAGATTTTCAGGTAATCGACCTGCTTTGATCAAATGCGGTAAAGCGAGGTCAACCACTTTTTCTAATGGCAAGGCTTTAATGTAATGGTTGTTCGTCCATTTCAATTTTGTAGCATCAAATACGGCAGGCGATGTACTTAATCTTTCTGGATCAAAAATCTCAATCAATTCATCTCTCGAAAAGATTTCTTCTTCTCCCTTTGGTGACCAACCCAAGAAAGCGATGAAATTAAATAAAGCTTCTGGTAAGTAGCCAAGTTCTTTATATTGTTCAATATACTGAACGATGCTTTTGTCGCGTTTACTTAATTTCTTACGACTTTCACCGACGATTAATGTCATGTGACCAAAAATGGGTCTTTCAAAGCCAAGGGCATCATAGATCATTAATTGTTTTGGCGTATTCGAAATGTGATCTTCACCACGTAGGACATGCGTCATTTTCATTAGATAATCGTCAATTACCACTGCAAAGTTATAGGTGGCAATACCGTTTTTCTTTACAATGACAAAATCACCAATGTCATTTGATTCAAATGATAAGTGCTTTTTCACAATATCATCGAATTCAATTGTTTGATTCTCAGGCACACGAAAACGAATACTTGGCTTTCTTCCTTCAGCTTCAAGACGTTCATGATCTTCATGCGTTAAATGGCGACACTTACCTGAGTATCTTGGCGTTTCTCCTCTAGCCATTTGACCTTCACGTTCTTGTTCTAATTCTTCCTCAGTACAATAGCATTTATAAGCAAACCCTTTATCTAAAAGCTCTTGGGCATATTTTTGGTAAATATCAAGGCGTTCCGTTTGTCTGTATGGCCCATATTCTCCACCGACGTCGATACTTTCATCCCAATCAATCCCTAGCCATTTTAAGTAGGTTAATTGATTAAGCTCTCCGCCTTCAACGTTTCTTTTTTGATCTGTATCTTCAATTCGAATAATGAATTTTCCATTTGTATGTCTTGCATACAAATAGTTAAAGATAGCGGTCCTTGCATTTCCTATATGTAAAAACCCAGTAGGACTCGGCGCATACCTTACTCTAACTTCTTTATCCATCGTTTTACGTCACCACTTTCGTTTTGTCTACACTATTTTAGCACTGTTACGTGTTTCTTTGAAGTTTTTCATCATTTTTTATTATTGAGATTTTAGTAGTATGTGTTCAAAAAGGTCACAAATTCGTAGCTTATCATTTGGTGACTTTTTGAACTTCCTCTAATAGGCAAACAGCCTGAGCCGCTATACCTTCTCCCCTCCCCGTAAAACCCAACCTTTCCGTGGTCGTTGCTTTAACATTAATTTGCTCGACTTGTGCTTCTAGAAGTTCAGCAATGACCTCCCGCATTGGAGAGATATAAGGAGCCATTTTGGGTTTTTGGGCAATAATGACACAATCCATATTACCTAATTTATATCCTTTTTCTTTCACTCGCTTGTATACCTGTGATAATAATTCCTTTGAGTCTGCATCCTTATAGGCCTCGTCTGTATCTGGAAAATGTTTTCCGATATCCCCCTCACCAATTGCGCCTAATAGGGCATCACTAATTGCATGAAGAAGAACATCTGCATCCGAATGTCCTAATAGACCTTTCTCATAAGGGATGGTGATTCCTCCAATAATTAATAAGCGGTCTTCTGCAAATGCATGTACATCATATCCTTGTCCAATCCGCATCGCGATTCCCCCCATGATTCAATTCAAAGTAGTGTTCGGCTAAGATTAAATCCTCAGGTGTCGTTAGTTTGATGTTTTGGTAATCACCTTCTACAACAGCCACAGGTTTTCCTAGTTGTTCTAAAAGAGAGGCGTCATCTGTAACAACAAATCCTCTTTTTTCTCCCTCAACATGTGCGTTATAAATAGTAGAAAGCCGAAAAGCTTGTGGTGTCTGGACAGCCCACAAGCTCGAACGATCAATGGTTTCTTGCACTTGATGATGTGACACTTTTTTTATTGTATCTTTCACTTTAACAGCTAAAATAGCGGCTCCCATTTTTTCTGCTGAAAGAGCCACCTTTGTTATCTCCTTTTGTTTGATAAAAGGACGAGCGCCATCGTGAATAAGAACCAAAGGATCGTGATTCGATTCTTCTTTCATAGCTTGTAACCCAAAGAAAACACTTTCCTGTCTCTCCCTGCCGCCTTCTACCACTTGTTTGACTTTTGTTATGTGAAACTCCGTTAATAAATCTTGTATCTCGTCTATTTCTCGTTTGTTAGCTACAAGGTAAATCCCTTTACACGCTTCATCATTTTCAAATACTTGACATGTATGTATAACCACTGGAGTTTGTTTAATCTCTAATAGAACTTTGTTCTTCTCTTTTCCCATTCGTTGACCTTTCCCAGCCGCCAACACGAGTACATTATAAGCCATGAAAACCTCCAAAATTAAACAACCATTAAGATAATAGTAAACAAAGATTCTATTTATCTCTTCAACTTTAAAATATAAAAATTATAATACCCACCAACTTATTTACCTTAAACATATAACAGTTACTAAAGATAGGCACCAAGCGTGAGATGACACCCACGCTTGTGCCTAGACCATTTTGATAAAAAATTAAACTATCTTACAGTGCCTGTTCTAACAGCTTCGGTTTTGCAAAAATCATTCGGCCTGCAGAGGTTTGTAAAACACTTGTAATGATAACATCGATGGTTTTTCCAATGTAACGCCGACCTTCTTCAACAACAATCATCGTTCCATCATCAAGATAACCAACACCTTGATTTTGCTCTTTACCATCTTTTATAACCTGTACATTTAATTCTTCTCCAGGTAATACAACCGGTTTAACAGCGTTGGCCAAATCATTAATATTAAGAACTGTCACTCCTTGTAATTCACAAACCTTATTTAAGTTAAAATCATTCGTTACGACGATACCCGAAACAAGTTGAGCGAGTTTTACAAGTTTACTATCCACTTCTGAAACTTCTTCAAAATCACCCTCATAAATTTCTACCTTGATTTTGAGTTCTTTTTGAATTTTATTTAGAATATCAAGACCCCTACGACCACGGTTTCGTTTTAATGCATCCGATGAATCTGCAATATGCTGCAATTCTTCTAAAACAAAGCGCGGGATAACGAGAACTCCTTCAAGAAAACCTGTTTGGCATATATCAGCAATCCTACCATCAATAATAACACTTGTATCTAATATTTTAAAAATTTTCCCGGAAGGCGCTGTCATTTCGTCACCATCATACTCTTTCCTACGATCTTTACTCTTAGTTATATGAAAAAGATTGATAAGTTCATCACGCTTTTTGAAACCCACTTGAAAAAAGAAATAAGACAGAAACAAGTAAATAAAAATGGGAAGTACGGTACTAATCCCGACAATGTTTAATCTTTCTAATGGGATTTGAATTAAAAAAGCAATGACTAAACCAAAAACAAGCCCGATCGTTCCAAACAATACATCTGTGACGGGAGCTTTAATAATCTTTTCCTCAAAAGCTTTAATTAAGCCTACTAATGAATCAACAAACCAATATGTGAGCAAGAAAAAGATAATAGCACCTATAACCATTCCTGTATAGGGTGTATATAACCACGATGGTATGCTTTGGCCAAAATTTAACAATGTAATAACTCTAGGAATATAAACAAATCCAAGTGTTCCACCTAACAATATGCATAACAATTGAATCATACGTTTCATCATTCCCAATCACCTCCTCCTACCATTATAGACAGATTTACAAGATTCAAACGGTTCATGAAAAATATTAATAATATGATATAATAGCCGATCACCATGCCAGTTAAATGACACGGTCAATAAATAATTGTTGTTGAATCCGTTCGAAACCTTCTTTAATTTTCTTTGCTCGTTTTTCCCCAACACCTGCCACTTTGTCTAAGTCTTTGATTCCCGCTCGTACAAGATGGTTCATATGACCAAACGTTTGGACAAGGTTATCAATGATTGTTTGCGGCAACCGAGGTATCCGATTCAACATCCGATACCCGCGCGGATATAGAATATCCTCATATTGATCTTCTCTAGAAGAGTACCCTAATAATTTGATAATGACTTGATCTTTCAATAAATCCTCTGTCGACAATTTTGTTAATTGCTCCAGGACAAGTTGTGCATTTGTAGATTCATCCAGCATGTAATCTCTTATAAGCAAAAGAGCTTCTTCTTCGACATTCATGATAAGTTCAGTCATTTGCATTCGTATCAGTCTACCTTCGGTGCCAAGTTCATTAATATAATTATTTATCTCCTCCTTTATTCGTAATACTCTTCCTATACGATGAATGACGAGGGTAAGTTCCTGAATCGTAACAAGTTCTTCAAATTCTAAAGCACCCAAATTAACTAATCCCTTATCTAGAGCCGCGCGATATTTTTCTAGTGTCTGCATAGCCTGGTTTGCTTTCGTTAAAATAACGCCGATATCCTGCAGAGCATACCGCAGGTGACCCTTATAGAGGGTAATAATGCTTCGTCTTTGTGAAATCGAAACAACCAAATTGCCTGTTTGTTTAGCCACACGTTCAGCCGTTCGATGTCGAATGCCTGTTTCAACCGAGGGAATCCCATAATCAGGGACTAATTGTGTGTTTGCAAACAAAATGGTTTTACAATCTTCACTAAGTATGATTGCTCCGTCCATCTTCGCAAGTTCATAAAGAGCAGCCGGAAGTAGAGGACAATTGATTGTAAATCCTCCTTCGACAAGATGCTGCATCTTCTCGTCAAAGCCAATCACAATGAGCCCACCCGTCCCAGCCCTTAGTACATTGTCAATACCATCGCGAAGTAATGTCCCAGGAGCTATCAACTTAAGTATCTGATTGATAGAATGCTGTTGGGTTGAATTCATTTGGTGCGCCTCCTAATGCATAATCCATCGCTTCCTTTACCGTAGACACGCCTATGACTTCCATATCCTTAGGTATCGTCCATCCACCTAAGTTTTTCTCAGGAATAAAAGCTCTTCCGAACCCTAATTTATAGGCTTCATTGACGCGTTGTTCAATTCTGGACACCCGCCTTACTTCTCCTGTTAAGCCAACTTCACCTAAGAACACATCGGAAATTTGGGTGATTTGATCCTTAAAACTAGAGGCTATACTGATCGCTACGGCTAAATCTGTTGCAGGTTCATCTAATTTTATACCACCTGCTACATTAACATAAGCATCCTGATTTTGAAGTAAAAGTCCCACACGTTTTTCCAATACGGCCATTAATAAAGATATACGGTGATGATCAATACCCGTCGCCATTCTTCTCGGATTTCCAAAACTTGTTGGAGAAATAAGAGCTTGAATTTCGACAAGAACAGGTCTTGTACCTTCCATGGCTGAAACGACAGCTGATCCAGCCACTCCTTTCGTTCGCTCTTGTAAAAAGACTTCTGATGGATTAGACACTTCGACAAGTCCCGCTTCCTTCATTTCAAACACACCCATTTCATTCGTAGAACCAAAGCGATTTTTAACCGCCCTAAGAATACGAAATGTATGATGTCTTTCCCCCTCGAAGTACAATACCGAGTCTACCATATGTTCGAGCATTCTAGGACCAGCGATGGCACCGTCTTTCGTAACATGACCAACAATGAAAGTTGCTATGCCTTTGGTTTTAGCCATTCGCATCAATTGCCCTGTACAATCCCGAACTTGAGAGACACTTCCAGGTGCCGAAGTGACATCGGAATTAAAAATCGTTTGAATAGAATCAATAACTAAGATATCAGGTGATACGTCTTCGGCATGTTTCTCTATATCATGTATATCGGTTTCAGCTAATATATATAAGTTGTCCTCTGAAATATCCAAGCGATCCGCTCTCATTTTCGTTTGTCTTACCGATTCCTCACCTGAAATATAGAGAACTTTTCGTTTTTGCTTCGCCAATTGACTCGATGTTTGAAGGAGTAACGTTGATTTCCCAATTCCCGGATCACCACCGACTAGAATCAAAGAGCCAGGTACAATCCCGCCTCCAAGGACACGATTCAGTTCATTCATATCACATAATATCCTTGGTTCTTGTTCAACTTTAATATGGGTGATGGGCATCGGTTTATTTTTTACTTTTTTTGTACTTGTCCCGCTAGACTTGTCCCTCGTGATACGCTCTTCAATTAAGGTATTCCAATTATTGCATCCTGGACACCGCCCCAGCCATTTTGGACTTTCATATCCACATTCTTGACAGAAAAAGACTGTCTTTGCTTTTGCCATACACATTCACCTTTCGTTTATCCCGCATTAATGGCTAGTATAGACCCCTGAGATTGAAGTTTTCACTTTATCTGACTACATAGTATCATAAAACGCATCTGTAAACCTAAATAAATCTATTGCCTCCATAATATTCCTAAATTAAATTTTAACCCTAAGATAAAACACAAGAAGCCAATGTGTCTTTTGCGGACCATTGGCTTCTTGTTATGAGTGTATGACTTACAAAGGAACTAAACTACTTTCCTATTATTTGATTATTCTTTATCTGCTAACAGGAGCCTCAGTTTTATTTTGAACAATAAATTTATCGTCTTGATAGTCAATGACCACACTTGATCCTTTAGAAATATTTCCTTTTAGAAGCTCTTCCGATAGACGATCTTCTATTCTTCGTTGAAGAGCACGTCTAAGTGGTCTAGCACCATACTCTGGATCATAACCTTCATCAGCAATTTTCTCGAAAGCGGCATCGGTTAGGTCTAGAACAATGCCTTGATTAGCTAGACGTTTTTTCAATTGTTCCGAAAGAAGCAATACAATGTGTTTTAATTGATCTTTTTTAAGTTCATGGAACACAATGATCTCATCAATACGGTTAAGAAATTCAGGTCTAAAGGTACGTTTTAACTCGCCCATGACTTTATCTTTCATGTCACGATATTCTTGACCTTCTGATTCTACCGTAAATCCAAGATATTTGTTTTTCTTAAGCGTACTTGCACCAACATTTGATGTCATGATGATCGCTGTATTTCTAAAGTCAACCGTTCTTCCTTTCGAATCTGTAAGTCTTCCATCATCAAGCACTTGAAGCAAGATGTTAAAGACGTCTGGGTGAGCTTTTTCGATTTCGTCTAAAAGAATAACAGAATACGGTTTTTGTCTGACTTTTTCCGTTAATTGTCCGCCTTCTTCATGACCTACATAGCCTGGAGGTGAACCAACAAGTCGAGATGTTGTATGTTTTTCCATGTACTCAGACATATCGATGCGAATAATGGCATCTTCATCACCAAATAGAGTCTCAGCTACAGCACGAGCAAGTTCTGTTTTACCCACACCCGTTGGACCTAAGAAGATAAATGAGCCAATTGGACGTTTTGGATCTTTTAATCCAGCTCTCGCACGTCTTACTGCCTGAGATACAGCTTTGATGGCTTCTTCCTGACCAACCACTCTTTTGTGAAGAATATCTTCCATATGGAGTAACCGTTCACTTTCCTCTTGTTCAAGTTTCACAACGGGGATCCCCGTCCAACTTGCTACAACGAGAGCAATGTCGTCAGGAGTGACTTCTGTATTTTCTTTTCCTTGTTTTTCTTTCCATTCTTTCTTCGTTACTTCAACTTCTTCTTTTAGTTTTTGTTCTGTATCACGAAGGGAAGCGGCTTTTTCAAATTCTTGACTTTGTACAGCAGCATCCTTTTCTTTTTGCACTTCTTCAAGTTTAACTTCAAGCTCTTTTAAATTTGGTGGTGTTGTATACGAACGCAGTCTAACTTTCGATGCGGCTTCATCTATCAAGTCAATGGCTTTATCTGGCAAGAATCGATCTGAAATATAACGATCTGACAGTTGAACAGCTGCCTCAATTGCATCATCATTTATTTTGACACGGTGGTGAGCTTCATAACGATCTCTTAGACCTTTTAAAATAAGAACAGACTCTTCATTAGTCGGTTCATTCACTTTAATAGGTTGGAATCTTCTTTCCAAAGCAGCATCCTTCTCAATGTATTTACGATATTCATCAAGCGTTGTCGCACCAATACATTGTAGTTCTCCGCGAGCAAGTGATGGTTTTAGTATATTTGAAGCATCGATGGCGCCTTCTGCACCACCCGCACCAATCAATGTATGGAGTTCATCAATAAATAATATGATATTTCCAGCTTGCCTAATCTCATCCATGACTTTTTTCAAGCGATCTTCAAATTCACCACGGTATTTCGTACCAGCAACCACTGTACCCATATCTAACGTCATAACTCTTTTGTCACGGAGAATTTCTGGGACTTCATTATCAATAATTTGCTGAGCAAGACCTTCTGCCACAGCCGTTTTACCAACCCCTGGTTCCCCTATCAACACTGGGTTATTTTTCGTACGGCGGCTGAGCACTTCAATCACGCGTTGAATTTCTTTACTACGTCCTATTACTGGATCTAATCCTCCATCTCGCGCTGTTGCCGTTAAATCACGTGCAAGACTATCTAAAGTCGGAGTATTCGCATGAGATGCATTGCGCCCTTGCTGACTGCCAGAACCTGTTTCATGACTACCTAAGAGTTGCAACACTTGCTGTCTTGCTTTATTAAGACTCACACCTAAATTATTTAATACTCGAGCTGCGACACCTTCGCCTTCACGAATGAGTCCGAGCAAGATATGTTCGGTTCCAACATAGGAATGACCAATTTTACGTGCTTCATCCATTGACAATTCAATAACCTTTTTAGCTCTTGGCGTATAATGGATCGTTTGCACGGTTTCATTTCCACGGCCTATAAGTGATTCAACTTCTTTTTGAATTTTTTCAGGACTTAAATTCAGTGCCTTTAACGCTTTTGCAGCAATACCTTCACCCTCACGGACAAGGCCAAGCAATATATGTTCAGTTCCTACATTGTTATGTCCAAGTCTCATAGCTTCTTCCTGTGCAAGTGCAAGTACTTTCTGTGCGCGTTCCGTAAAGCGGCCAAACATCATAATTTTTTGCCTCCTTTATTAGGTCGTTATTGACGTTTTTCAAGATTTAAATGTTCTCTAATGAGTGCTGCTCGTTTAACATCTCTCTCATTTGGGCCTAATTGATCTTGGAAATAGTGTTGAAGAAAACCGGGTTGTGTAAGGACCATTAACTCATTTAACATGCGCTTCGTTACATTTTGAATAATCCCAAGACCTACCCCTAAACGCAAATCTGAAATACATGTAGCAGCTTCCTTTGAAGGCATGATTCGTGAATAGACAAGTTTCCCATATGAACGATAAATACGGTCTTCTAATTCTATTTTTGAATTTGCTAATAAATCCCTTCTTGCCAACTTTTCTTGCTCAATGAGCTGCATGACAACCCCTCTTAGGTCTTCAACAATATCTTGCTCAGATTTTCCAAGAGTCATTTGATTAGAGATTTGAAATACGTTACCTAATGCTTCGCTGCCTTCACCGTAAATTCCTCTAATTACGAGACCAAATTGGTTAATAACTTGTGCAAGCCGGTTTAACCGTTGTGTAAGAGCTAATGCAGGAAGATGAACCATCACAGAAGCTCTTAGTCCCGTACCTACATTGGTTGGACAACTTGTTAAGTAACCTCTCCCTTCATCAAACGCATAGTCAAATTTATCTTCTAACCAATCATCTACGCCATTTGCCAGCGTCATCGCTTCACCTAATTGAAATCCAGGAAAAAGACATTGTATTCTTAGATGATCTTCCTCATTAACCATAATACTGACAGATTCACTTTGGTTAATAAATACAGATGTATAACTTGGGTTTTCAGCAAGATTAGGACTAATCAGGTGCTTTTCAATTAACACTCGCTTTTCAATATTACTCAGATTGCTCATGACTACGGGTTCAAATGTTCCTAATGTACTGTAAGACGCACCCTTTAACTTTTGCTCAATTGTATCAAAAGCCGATTTCCGCTGGGACTCTGTCGCAATAATTGGAAATACGAATTCAGAAAGATTTCGTGCCAAACGTATGCGACTACTTATGACAATGTCATCGTCAGGACCATTCAATTGCATCCAAGGGCTTACGGCTCGATCAATAAATTTCTTTAATGACATGCCTATTCCCCCTTTTCTAAGCCCTTGATTTTATCTCGAATTTCTGCTGCCTTCTCAAACTTCTCTTCCTCAACAAGTTTTTGTAGTTTAACTTTAAGATCCTGTACTTGTCGTTTTATATTTATATCCTTACCCATTCGATGGGGAACTTTACCTTTGTGTACGGTATTTCCTCCATGAATTTTTCTAAACACAGGGTTTAAACGATCGTTAAAAGTATGATAGCACTCCTTGCAACCAAACTTTCCAATTTTAACAAATTCATTATAAGTTAGACCACACTTTGGACATTTTAAAGTCCGATTGGTTTCGCGGCGCGCTTCTTCCATTGGCTGTTCAAAATTTAACAACCCCGATAAAAGCTGTTGTATCGAAAAACCACCAGACGTTGCTACCATCACTTCTTCATTATTCTGTGCACATTGATCACAAAGATGGTATTCATGTTTTGTACCATTTACAATTTTAGTAAAATGGAGTGTAGCCGGTCTAAGATGGCAGTTTTGACATTCCATCAGAAGTAAACTCCCTTCTTACAAGAATACTTTAATAGTATATGCACGGATCCCTCAAATCCTTAATATAACTTCCTTATATTACATATATAGAGTGTATCAGTATAACGTTACATTTTATACTTTAGTGCTTGAAGCATAGCGATCATAATATTTGCCCGAACTTCATCCCTTAGTGGAATGCTAAGGTCAAGAACTGAGCGATCTATGGCTGATAGCATTAATTTGGCTTCTCGTTTATTAATAATTTCCTCTTCTAATAAACGAACGATAATGGCTTCTGAAATATTTTGTGAAATTCGATATGAAGAAAGCTCAATCATCTCGTCTATCAATTCTGAACTTGTTGCAGGTTTAACTTTTATAATACGAATATACCCTCCACCACCACGTTTACTCTCAACAATATAACCTCGTTCAATAGAAAATCTTGTTTTTAATACATAATTAATTTGGGATGGAACACATTGGAATTTTTCGGCAAGCTCACTTCGTTTTAATTCAATTTTGTTGCTTGCATCTAAAATCTGCTTAATATAACTCTCAATAATGTCCGAAATGTTCCTCAAAGTGAACTATGCCTCCCATCTTCTCTGACTTTGACTATCTTTGACTTTAATTATACTGATTTTTTAATAAATAGCAACTGAAATGGATTGTAACAAATAAAAATGGGTAATGGTTTATTTTATAAGTTTATTTTTACCGTTTTACATGAAATATAGACCTTGAACTTTGGGTAATTCATCGACAATAAAATTAATTCCTTGAATTAGAAAGTCGATTTCACAAGAAAAATATGAAGACATATTATCCGATCCTTTGCTTCTCATTATCGATGCGAATAAAATGAAACTTCAATCAGCTGGGGTGAGCCTCTTTCTGATTTATTGAGCCTCTTTCTGATTTATTGAGCC
>NZ_WNHB01000021.1 GCF_009718825.1 Terrilactibacillus tamarindi
TCAAGATCAAACAAGGTCGATATTCGGAGGAAATGCGAGAAATTCTAAGAAAACATTAATTCTATAGAGGGAGGAATTTTTTGGGTTCTACAAATAAACAAAAGCTTTTGCCAGTTGTCTCTTCGAGTATTATTGGTGCGACGATAGAGTGGTACGATTTCTTTTTGTATGGTGTGGTCGCAAGTCTTGCTTTAAACCACCTATATTTTCCTAATGATGATCCCTTTATTTCAACTCTACTCGCGTATGTGACTTTTGCTGTTGGATTTGTTGCGCGTCCAATTGGTGGTATCATTTTTGGCCATTTCGGTGATAAAATAGGCCGGAAGAAGATGCTAATTTTAACTGTCATGATCATGGGAGGAAGTACATGTTTAATTGCCATACTACCAACCTATGATCAAATTGGTGTGTGGGCACCTATTATTTTATTATTGCTTCGCATTGTTCAAGGGATTGGTCTTGGCGGAGAATGGGGCGGCGCTGTTCTAATGGCTTATGAATATGCACCAAAGGAGAAACGAGGATTTTATGCAAGTTTACCCCAAATCGGTTTATCTCTAGGTCTCCTTTTAGCTTCAGGTGCCGTTGGGTTATTAACAGCGAATTTAACAGATGCACAGTTTTTATCATGGGGTTGGCGTGTTGCTTTTGGTGCTAGTGTCTTGTTGCTTATTTTAGGATTATGGATGAGAATAGCTGTGCAGGAAACGCCTGAATTTGAAAAAGTGAAAAGCAGTCATACAGAATCTCGTCTACCATTTATAGATATGTGGAAGGACGGAAAAGCCAAGAAAGTCATTGCAGGTATGGGTGCACGTTATATTGATGGCGTCTTTTTTAATGTCATGGGTGTCTTTTCCATAAGCTATTTAACGAAAGATTTATATGTTTCAAATACGATAGCTACACTTGGTGTTTCTGTAGCAGCCTTTATTATGTGTTTTTTTATACCTTATTTTGGTTATCTATCAGATCGAATTGGTAGAATACGAGTTTATTTTTGGGGAAGTTTAATTGTTGGTTTATCCGCTATCCCGGCCTTTTATTTGATGCATATCTCGGGAGGCAGTACATGGATTATATGGTTATCCATTATTATTCCATTCGGTATTTTTTATGCCCTCGTGTATGGCCCAGAGGCCGCATTATTTGCTGAGCTATTTGATTCAAGAGTCAGATACACAGGTGTCTCTGTTGTTTATCAGTTATCGGGAATTTTTGCCAGTGGGATTACGCCAATTATTGCCGCAACCTTAATTGAAGTAGGTGGAGGTTCACCATTACTACTCACATTATACGTATTATTTGCAGGGTTAGTGAGTGCAACGTCTGTCTGGTGGATTGGGAAACTTAATAAGTGATGAGCCTATCACACTAAGTTCCACGATCCCCTGTCCGCTCCAATTTTATCTTAAATCTTAGATTAGTTGCAAAAAGCCGTCAGTGTTCCAGCACTGACGACTTTATTATACGCCTATTTTTGTAAAATTGAATACCTATCTGTATCAATTTTACAATTTGTTGAAGGATATCGAGTATTATGAACGTACTTCATAACGTAATACGCCTCTCTTAATGCCCTTCATTTTATTATGTTTTGAAAACGCATCTGCAGGGAAAAGTTTCATTGTTATTACTAGACTGACTATTGCCAAAACATCGAAAAAGTATTATTATAAACTTACTCGATATTCACAATATTATTATAAACATTTGTTATGCTGAGAATAGAGAAGAGAAAAAAATAGAAAACGGAAACAGAGGCCGTAAAAAACTATAGGAGGCAGAAGGAAATGAAGAGAAAGAAGACTTTTAGAGAGTTAATAAATCAAAATAAGGTAGAAATTTTAAAAGACAAATCAAGTTTAGAAAAAATAGAGAAAAAAATTGATAATAAGTATCTTCTTCGTTCTTAAGAGTGTCAGAACATCACTAAACACCGTGTCAAACGAGGTTAATAGAAAAGCACAGAAAAAGTCTACATTCTGACTTTTATCTGTGCTTTTCGTTTATGTTAAATAATAGACATAGACTCTGCCAATCATTTTGGGTTTTTACATATATGATGATTAGTAAAAGTTCTCACAACTACTTTGGGGGCTTTGTTTATTCCTTAATTTGAAAAATATTTCTTAACGGTGTATTTAAGCTGTTGATCATCAAGAATGACCTGACTATTGTTAGCCTTCAGGATATCATCATACATGGTTTTGCCCGTGCCTTTAACTTGGCGATATTTGACCTGTTCTTCTGGGTGAAAGTCGTTTTTAACGCCTAATCCGATGCTGACCATGTCCTCATTGGTCATGTTTGTTGCAATCAGAAACTTAGACATTGAGCGGGATAGGGCTGGAAGTTTCGTGATATTAGAAGGTTGCATCACTTTTTTGGCTATACCGATGAGTGCCGCTTGTTGTAATTGCTGTCTCCCATAGTCCGTTCCAGGAAGAGAATAGCGTTCATGTACAAGTTCTGTGACCATTTTTCCATTAACTGAATGAGTTCCAGCTTCAAATGTTTTGCCTTGATTCTCTTTATACCATGGATGTGTCAAAGTGACTTTAAATGGAAGGTTCATGTCAATCCCGCCTAGAACATTGACCATATCCTGTAATCCCCAATAATTTGTCTCAGCGTAATAGTGAATTGGAACACCAGTTAGATTCGAGACGGCTTTGACCGCATCAACAATGCCTTGTTTTGTTCCTTTTTTAGCTTGTGAAATATATTGCACGCTTGTGAGCTTTGTATATCCATAGTCTGATTTCACTCGTGTATCTCTTGGGATGCTCATCATGTTGTAAGTATGGTTGTTAAGGTTAGCATGAATGAGAACCATTGAATCGGTATGGCCTAATGAACTTCCTTTTCGAGCATCAGAGCCAATAAGAAGAACGTTGAAGACACCTGCTTTTTCTTTATAATGGCTTAACTGGCTATTGTTACTACTGCTTCCTTTCGATGGTTCCCCAATCGGTTTTAGATCACTAAAATGATTGGTTGGTTTGAGTTTGTTGTATTCATAGAATCCGAAGGCAGTTCCTCCAATTAGTAATACAACAAGGGTTAATAGTGTATAGCGTAGTATTTTATGACGTTTTTTTCTAACTTTCTTTTGTTTGTTACTCATATTTTGCTCCTTTAAGGTCATAGTTGTAAGAAGATTATAAAACTATTTGGTATTTGGGAATTTTAACGACAATGAAAAGCGTTAGAAATATTATATCGATTCGCTGTAGTTGATACAATACTTCTTTTCGTTTTTACAAATTATGGAGGGATTTATCGGGAATCATTGAGATTAAAACTATTCTATTAAAATAGATGCAATTTCAGATGCGATAACAGAGTTAGCTAAATTATTTAGGTTCTTAGGATAAGAATAAGAAAATGGAATCTATTAAGCATCAATTTCAAATGATTGTTTCCCTCTTCATAAAAAGTTACTAATATGTCATTTTTTTTAAGTTTAACCACTGTCAGTAAGGGTTATTATTAAGGTGAGTTAAATGTTTCTTTTATTTTCCAGTTCAAAAGCGATTATTTAATCGTAAAAAACGGGAGGTCATTGTATGGTAAAAGTAGCGTTAGTAACAGGTGCGGGACAAGGAATCGGGTTAAAAATAGCAGAAAGACTTTTGAAAGATGGGTTTGCTGTGAGTTTAGTAGACTATAATCTGGAAACTGCTCAAAAGGCAGCAGAAACACTTTCTAGCGACGGTAGTAAGGCCATTGCCATAAAAGCGGATGTTTCCAAACGGGACGATGTGTTCTCAGCAGTAAATGAAACCGTTGACCGGTTCGGGGACTTACACGTAATAGTTAATAATGCGGGCCTTGGTCCAACGACGCCAATCGATACGATTACCGAAGACCAATTCAGAAAAGTGTACGGTGTCAATGTCGGCGGTGTACTATGGGGGATTCAAGCAGCATATGAAGCGTGGAAAAAATTAGGACACGGCGGCAAAATCATCAATGGAGCCTCACAAGCTGGTGTCGTGGGCAACCCTAACTTAGCCCTATACAGTGGGACAAAGTTTGCCGTTCGAGGCGTCACTCAGGTGGCCGCACGTGACCTGGCTGAAAAGGGAATTACGGTGAACGCCTATGCACCCGGAATCGTTAAGACACCGATGATGATGGATATTGCTCATAATGTCGGGAAAAACGCCGGAAAAGACGATGAATGGGGTATGCAGCAGTTTGCTAAAGATATAGCCCTTAAACGATTGTCTGAACCAGAAGACGTTGCTGCGGTTGTCTCATTCCTTTCAGGAAAAGACTCCGACTATATTACAGGGCAAACGATCATTGTGGATGGCGGCATGCAATTCCATTAAGCTGTCATAAAAAGGTGCTATAAGTGAAAACAAGAGATAAACCTTAACGCGTTCTACGTAGGGTTTATCTCTTTTTAGTGTAAAGGAGTGAAAATGAAAAACAAGTCATCCTTTATACAAAGAGACTCCCTAAGTTTAAGACACTTGACCCCACTACATATATAAGAAAAGCTTCAAAATGTTATAATCGATATGAAAACCAATCATACATAAATAGAAAACAACACATAAAAGGTGGAACATACATGGTTAAAATTTCGGTAGTGGGAAGTGCATCAATGGATTTAGTGGTGACATCACCAAAAAGACCCAAGGCGGGTGAGACGGTCATTGGTCATTCTTTTTCAACTGTTCCTGGTGGAAAAGGGGCTAACCAAGCCGTTGCAGCAGCGAGACTTGGCGCGGAAGTGAGCTTCGTTAGTTGTATAGGAGACGATGATTACGGTCAAAGAATAAGGGAAAACTTTTGGGAAAATGGGGTGTCGACAACCTATGTGGAGACAGCGGTGAATGCTCATTCGGGTACGGCACACATCATTTTAGCAGAAGAGGATAACAGCATCATTGTCGTAAAAGGTGCCAATGATTTAGTTTCACCCAAGCTTATTAAGAAAGCAGAAGATGTCTTGAAACAGGCTGATCTTGTCTTGATCCAACAAGAAATTCCAGAGGAAACCGTGGAATATGTAGTGGAATTTTGTTTTAATAACCATATTGACGTCCTGCTTAATCCAGCCCCAGCTAGAAAACTTAACTCTAATATTATATCAAAAGTGACCTATTTGACACCCAATGAATCAGAATTTGAACTGTTATTTGGAGGACAACGAAAGAGTGAAGTACTTAAGCAATACGCCAATAGATTAATTGTGACCGAAGGAAAAAATGGAGTTCGTTTTCATAATAGCCTAGAAGAAGTTGTTATTCCATCTTATCAAGTCGAAATGATAGATACGACAGGAGCGGGGGACACATTTAATGCGGCCTTTGCCGTAGCTAAAGCGGAGGGAAAAAGTCTCGTTGATAGTCTACAATTCGCCAATTGTGCCGCATCACTTTCGATTACGAAGTTCGGTGCTCAAGGCGGCATGCCAAATCGAGATGACGTGGATAGAATATTAAAGTCTAACTAAAAGTATAACATTGGAAATTATAAATTCATGATTATACCGACTTTATTAAATTTTTAAATAGAGTCTTAAGAATAATTTAAGAAATGTAAGCTTAGAGTTTACAGTAGAGAATGAAATCCTTTTGTCCCAATACAGCGGCACCGCAAGTCCGCAGCACCCTCGACTAAGACGAATCATGTTGTTGCTCCAGATCATAAACTTGATAACTTATAGCTTAGACATTCATTTGTTATCCAGTGAGTTTAACCTCTAGATGTGGCAAGATTTCCGATGGGTGAATATGGAATCCTGTGTCCTTTACATCAAGCTCCTATTCATACTAGGAAACATTAGGATATGTATTCGTTCTTCAATCAAGCGAATAATGTCGATTTTTACATTTGCTTGAAGTAACAAATAAAGGACGCTCGTTCTTACGGTCTTACCGATTTCTGTTAAAGTAGGCACCGCTTATTGAACATTCACTTCTTTATTTTTCACAAATTGAACAATCCGTGGCTTTACTTGGTAAATGATCAAGGAACATAGAGCACACAATACCAAGTCACCTGGTACTGGCAATAAAAAACCATATAGAAGGGTATGGTAGATCGAAATAGGTGTTTGGAGAAACCATTTCATTGATTCATACAGCCAAACACAGCCAAATAGGTAAACTGTGATGAGGGAAGCAAAATTAGCTAAAAAAATAGACCTGATAGAAGAAAGGCGAAATCGTTCGATCAACCAGCCATTGACGTAGGCTCCGAGGACGTAGCCAATTAAGTAGCCAAAGGTCGGTTTAAATACATAACCAAGACCTCCTCCATCTGTAAACACCGGAACACCGATCAGACCAATTAACACATAACACAGTTGACTTAAAAAGCCGAGACGCGGTCCGAGTAGGGCCCCTGCCAAATAGACTGCCAGAATTTGAAGTGTAAATGGGATGTAGGGAATAGGAATTTTAATAAATGCACCAACGGCAGTTAATGCTGCAAAGAGGGCCACATAAGAAATTGTTTTTGCTTTCACTTGTTAATCCTCCTGAACTTTGAAAATTTTTAAAAACAACACTACTACATTGTGCCTTATTTTCTTCTTTTGTGTCAACATAAACTATTTTCTGGTTAACATATAAGTCGGTTTGATGTCTCGGCTTTAATTTTAATGTGAGATAGGACTACTAGAGTTTAGTGACTATCACAAGGGAGGCTAAATTATATCCGCCGTCTTTATTTGCAGTCGCTAGGGCTAACCGCCATACGTAGTAGAAAATGAAAATCACCTGAATGATTTCTTCAGGTGACTTAGATAGCTTTCGTTGCTTTTTTTGTTTTAGATAAAGCAGAAGAGAGTTTGAGATGGTGAATTGTAATTTCTGGACGGCTCCCAAAACGAACATTGACACCGGATTGTCCTAGTCCTTCATTTATATAAAAGAACTTCCCGTAATGTTTATGCAAACCTTTTATCATGCGCATTCTAACAAGCTTGCCCATCGTGACGAGATGATATGGTTTTGGCCAATGGATTTGACCGCCATGAAAATGACCGGAAAGTAAATAGTCGTAAGGGAAATCTTTCATTTCGAGTACAAGATTAGGATCATGAGTAAGCACGAGATTAAGCCCTTCTTTTAATCCCCCATATGACTTATCAATATCACTTCGATTTGTACTAAAATCATCAATTCCAATAATATTTAATAGTTTACCATTCACCATAATGACATGATTTTCATTTTGCATTGTTTTACAACCGTTTTCTTCTAATACTCGTTGAAGTTGAAGAAAATTTGGTTGTTTAAGCACATAGTCGTGATTTCCAAATACGGCGTATATTCCGTATCTTGGATTCAATTTATTTAAAATAGCTAGATAAGGAATTAGTTTAGGAATACTTCGTTTTTTATCTAAAAAGTCACCCGTCAAGGCAATTAAGTCAATGGATTCATCTTTCAGACGTTCGTAAAGATGGTCAGGTGTGATAGATATCCTTTCAAGATGGATATCAGACAAGTGCAAAATCCGAAGGGGATCTCCCATAGAATCTTCAGAAGGCCTCGATGCATCTATTGAGACATGGTTGATAACCACGTGTTGTGTATTTTTATAACCTTTAATAAAAACAATGAATAAACCAACAATAAAAACCATTGAGATCCACATATACAAAATTATCGCCTCCTTATTTACAATTATAGGTAAACAGAAAGGAAATTGGCACCTGTAATTAATGGAAATAACTTATGTATCCGTATTACTATATATGTTAAATTAGCATCTATCCCCATTTTCTTGTCTATTGTGAATGGCCATTAAGTATACAACTTACATTAATAAAAGATATGAATACTATTAAAAGTTGGTACTAACGTAAGGATAAATATATAATAATATATATTTAAATAAAGGAGAATGCTATGCCAACTTATTTACTGTATGAGAAAATTGCAATGTATTTGGAAAAAGGAATAAGTAGTGGGAAATATGGTTTAGGTGAAAAGCTTCCTTCTGAAAGAGAGTTATCAAAACAGTATGATGTTAGTAGAAATGTCATTCGGGAAGCAGTGAAGTTATTAAAGGAAAAAGGTCTCATAAAAGTTATACAAGGAAAGGGGAGTTATGTGACACAAAGTCAAAGTATGGATTTGCTATCTAATATTAAAAAAATTATGAAACATAAGAATGGTAAATTACGCGATATCGTTGAGATAAGAGAATTACTTGAACAAAAAATCGTTGAATTGGCAGTTGATCGTGCAACAGAAAAACAAATTATAGAATTAGAATCTATTGTTGAACAAATGAGTCTTGCAATAGAAAATTCAAGAAGATTAACTGAGTTGGATCTTCTGTTCCATATTACATTAGCGAAATGTACACATAATCCTCTTTTTCTAGAACTCATGAATTCTATTTCAGTTCTCCTTAATGAGTCAATTTATCTATTAATGAATATGTTTCCCGAGACAAATGAAAATGTTATTGAACAGCATACACAAATAGTAAAGGCTATAAAGAGTGGCAATAAACATCTAGTCATAAAATTAATAAATAATCATTTAATTTTAGTTAGAAAAGAGTTGGAAAAAGTCTCATTTATTTCGAATGATGACTTATAAATAAATAACCGAAAAAAATATCATAAATATTTCGAAAATATATTGAATTTAAATAATTAAATCGCTATAATTTAATGACAAAGAGATAAAGTTTAACTGGTAGTACCGGTTAACCCTATTGTATTTCCATTATTAAAACCTATTCAACCTTGAGTAAAATTGAATGTTGGGAGAGATCAGCATGTCAACAAAAAGTATGTATGAAAGAGCAAGCGAGTTACTTCCACCGGTCGCAAATCGTGTGACGAAATTAGGAATTGTAAAAGGTGAAGGGGCCTATTTATGGGATGAAAATGGTAAGAAATATCTTGATTTTGGAAGTGGTATAGGGGTTACTAATGTTGGACATAACCATCCTTATGTCATTGAAAAAGCGAAAGAACAAATGGATTCATTAGTTCATGGTTGTCACAATGTCGTTTATTATCCGTCATACTTAGATTTAGCAGAAAAAATAGTTCATTTAATGGATGGAGATTACAAAGTATATTTTTCTAACAGTGGGGCAGAAGCGGTTGAAGGAACTATTAAACTAGCAAAACGTGTTTCTAACAGACCTGGTATCATTTCTTTTAAAAGGAGTTTTCATGGAAGAACAATGGGAGCCACTTCAATTACTGCTTCAAATTCTCATTATCGAAAACAGTATGAAGGATTAATGCCGAGTGTATATTATGCTGAATATCCATATACATTTAGATCAAATTTATCAGAAGAGGATGAGACGAATCGGTGTATAACCTATCTAAATGAGATATTTAATTATTTAATCGCACCTGATCAAGTTGCAGCTATTATTATGGAACCTGTTCAAGGCGAGGGAGGTTATATTGTTCCACCCAAATCTTTTGTAACCCAACTTCGAGACATTTGTGATCAACATGGTATCTTCTTGATCTTTGATGAGGTACAAACAGGATTTGGAAGAACTGGTAGGATGTTTGCTTGGGAACATTTTGGAGTGAAACCAGATATTTTTTCCGTAGCAAAAGGTATTGCAAATGGCTTTCCGCTCAGTGCAGTGATCGCAAAGAAGGATATTATGGACCAATGGCCAGCTGGAGCACATGGAGGAACGTTTGGTGGTAATCCAGTGGCGTGTGCAGCTTCTCTTGCAGTTATAGAGCTATTAGAGAGTGGACTCATTAAGAATGCTGAAGAGATGGGTCAGTATTTTATGGAACGATTAAATGAATTAAAACGGTCATTCCCCGTGGTAGCTGATGTTAGGGGACTTGGGCTGATGGTTGGGGTAGAATTTTTAAAAGATGATGGTACACCTGACTCGCAAATTGTTTCATTAATAAGAGAATCAGCACTTGAGAAAGGTTTGCTTCTCCTTCCTTGTGGTGTTAATAAAAATGTGATTCGTTTTATTCCACCAACAATAATAACAAAGTCTGAGATAGATACTTCAATTCAAATATTAACTGAATCATTAAAAACCGTGATTGAAAAAGTATGATGAGTATATATGTATGGATTTAAGTATTAAATTGTATGTTATCCGGTTGTTCCAATTGTAAAAAGACTCTGATCATTACATAACATATAGAACCACAGTTGGTATAACTAATTACTAGAAAACAATATCATTCTTAAAAGTCACCAAAGTAGAAACTTGAATTTAGAAATGAGAAATCAAAAAAATTGAATTTGGGGGATTATGTATGAAGAAATTAACCTACTTGGTCGTTGTAATGATATTACTTATGGTACTAACTGCATGTGGGAGTAAGTCAAGTGATAAAAATGGCGGAGGAACACTAGCAGATATTAAGGATTCGGGAGAATTAACTATTGCTGTTGATGATACGTATCCACCAATGGAATTTCGTGATGACAAGAATAAATTAGTGGGTTTGGATATTGATCTTGGCAGAATCCTAGCCAAAAAATTAGGGGTTAAAGCAAAATTTGTACCAACAGCATGGGATGGTATTATACCAGGTCTGGATGCTAAAAAATATGACATTATTATGTCGTCGATGAATATAACAGACGAAAGGAAGAAACAAGTTAACTTTGTTCAATACTTGAATTTTGGACAAGCAGTCATCGTAAAGAAAGGAAATCCTCTTAAAATTAATTCTAAAGAAGACCTTAAAGGTAAAGTTGTCGGTGTTCAATTAGGAACAACAAGTGAAACAGCAGCAAAAGCTATCGGAGGTATTAAGCAGGTAAAAACGTACAATGGATATACGGATGCCTTTAATGATATGGGATTAGGAAGACTCGATGCGATTGTAGTTGGAGAAATGGTAGGTCGCTATTATATGAAAACTAAACCAAATGCATTTGAAATTGTTGGAGATACCTTCCAAGAGCTACCTGTTGGAATTGCAGTAAGAAAATCGGATAAAGATTTGTCTAAAGCGTTAGAGAAAGCGATAAAAGAAATGCAAGATGAAGGTTCTTTTGACAAAGTAAAGGAAACATGGTTTGGGAAGTAAATTGAATGAGTTTGTAATAAAAAGTGAGAGTAAAAAATACTCTCCTTTCCTTTTATAAAAATAGACTTATTGTTTAAAGGAGGTCACAAGATGCCTGGTTTTATAGAGTTTTCAGTAACTTATTTACCATACTTACTTAAGGGCGCTCTGATTACAATAGAGGTTGCAGCTGTGTCAGTCGTTCTTGGTTCCATACTAGGAACTTTGATCGGTATGGGACGTGTTTCACATATCTTTGTCTTGTCTAAAATATGCCAATTCTATATATGGGTTATTAGAGGAACACCACTTTTACTACAATTGTTTGCTATTCATTTTGCGCTTCCAACATTAAACGAGGCATTAACATTTCCACCATTTGTTTCCGCGACAATTGCTTTAACAATGAATTCTGCAGCTTATATAGCTGAGATAGCAAGGGGTGCTATCCAATCTATTGATAAAGGTCAAATGGAAGCTTCTCGTTCTTTAGGATTTAACCATAGGCAGTCTATGCGTTACATTATAGTCCCTCAAGCATTTCGACGGATGTTACCACCTTTAGGAAATGAATGTATCGCACTAATAAAAGAGTCTTCACTTGTCTCAACAATCGCATTATATGATTTGTTAAGAACTGGTCAACAAATTATAAGCAGCACCTACCGATATATTGAAATATTTACATTAGTTGGCGTTATTTATTTGATTCTTACCTCAATAATGAGTTGCATTGTCGGAATAATTGAAAAACGCGTTAGTGTATATGAATAATGTTATCTCCATCAGATAAACAAGTAAATTAAAGGAGGGTCTTTATATGAAAGAAGAAAAAGTTTCTCCCCCAATACTAGAATTCAAGAATGTATACAAAAGTTATGGAGATAATCATGTATTAAAAGGAATCGACCTAAAAATTAAAAAAGGAGAAGTAGTTGTTCTGATAGGTTCTAGTGGTTCAGGGAAGACAACACTTCTTAGGTGCATTAACTTATTAGTAAATATTGACAAAGGAGAAATCTTATTTAATAACATTCCAGTAATTCAAATTGAAGAAAATGGTTCTAAATCATTATTAACCAACAATAAATTGAACGAATATCGTACGGAAATAGGTTTTGTTTTTCAACACTTTAATCTTTTTCCTCATCTCACTGTAAATAAAAACATTGCATTAGCCTTGGAGAAAATTAAAGGAATGGATAAAAAGAAAATTAAGGAAAAAGTAAAAGATCTTTTATCTTGGGTAGGTTTAGAAAGTAAGTACGATGCCTACCCTGGACAATTATCGGGAGGTCAAAAGCAGAGAGTTGCAATTGTCAGAGCATTAGCTATGGAACCTATTGCTATGTTATTTGATGAACCTACATCTGCCTTAGACCCTGAAACAGTAGGAGATGTTCTAGAAGTCATGAGAAAACTACCTGATGATGGAATGACAATGGTCATTGCAACTCATGAAATGGAATTTGCAAGAGAAGTAGCGGACAGGATCGTTTTTATGGATAAAGGGGTAATAGTCGAACAAGGTACACCTTTAGAGATCTTAAATGCTCCTAAGGAATTGAGAACTCGTGAGTTTTTATCGAGAGTTCTAACAAGAAGACGTTTAGAAAGTAGTTAATAATCATCAAGGTATACCTACTAAATACAGTTTTTTATGAGATAGTGAATAGGTAAGAAGCATCACATCAATCTACATCTGAATATGTGGTGCTTTTTTACTGATTAATAATCCAATATAAGCTTTGATGACTTACACCGAGAAACACAAGGCAGTATGGTTTTTTGATCTTTCTTTTCTTTATCACTTAAGAAATAATCTTGGTGGTCAATTTCTCCACTTAATACTTCTATAGCACATGTTCCGCATCTTCCGACTTGGCATGAGAAGGGAACTTTAATGCCCGCTTCAAGTAGTACTTTTAAAAGTGATTGGTTTTTAGGAATATAAAATGTTTGACCACTTTTATGTAATTCCACTTCAAAAGGTTTAGCGTCTAATTTTGGCTGACTTGAAAATAATTCAAAGTGTATACTAGTTTTTGGGTAACCGTAATCTATTGCTTTTTTGGTGAATTGTTTAATTAAAGACTGAGGACCACAAAAATAAACATGTGTGCCAATTAATTGATCCTGCATAATTTCAGGAAGCATTCTTTTACCCTCATTAGAAAAATAAAAATAAATATTTGATGGAAATAATACATTAATCCTCTTATAGAAAGCACAATCTATTTTTGACTTAGCGGCATAATGTAACTCGAAAGACTTTCCATTTGACTGTAGGTCAAGCATCATAGGTATAAAAGGTGTGATACCAATCCCTGCAGCAAAAAAGACATGATGTTTGGCTTTGAAACTTAATGGAAAATAATTTTTTGGATAGCTGATTTGAAGCTTAAACCCTTCTTTAACCTCATTGTGCCAATATAACGAACCTCCATTTGAATGAGCCTGTTTTTTAATAGCTATTTGATATAGTTGTGTTTCGCTGGGATTGCCACATAGGGAATAAGATCGTTGTAAATTTAAACCACTTGATTGAATAAAGGTTGTAATATGAGATCCTCCACTAAATGAAGGAAGTGCTGCTTTATTAATCGGGGATAATAAAAATCGCTTTATTAATGGTGTCTCTTGAATTATTTTCTTCACAAGTACATTTATTCTTGAGGTATATACCAATTCATATCAACCCTTCTCCTTAATTTAAAATTGTATATCCTAAATAAGCGTCGTATCGGCGAGAATAATGGTTGCTAACTGATAAAGATTGGCCGCAAGATTGGCACACCATTTCTTTTGATGTTTTACACACATTGATAGCATAACACCTCGAACAAAACACACGTAAAATGCGTTCTCCAATCCCTTTGATTTGTAATTCTTCTTCTGTAAAACCAGCTTTTTCAGCAGTTTTGACAAATGAAATAATAGAATTCCAATTTCCTGAGGCATAGATATATGTACCCATTTTTTGTTGTGATAGGTAAGTCTTTAGATCATGATTAGATGAAAATTCATTAAAGTAATAAACCATATACAATAAATTTTGTTCATCTAGGCTACTTAAAATCGGTGTGATCTCGCCATATCCAGTTATATCGGTAAATAAAAGGTATTTCCTTCTTCCAGTAACAAAAGTGAAATTTTTATTTGTTGCATGATCCATATCTAACATTATTACACCTACCCGTTATGCATGTTGTTGGAATTTCTTTAGATATTCTATGAGAGTATCTTTATAAGCGTATGCCCCTTTATATTTCAGGATATAGTCTGGAAGATTTGTAAAGATATCATAAAAAGTTGAACGCCACTCAGGATTCTGAACTAAATCTTCAAAAGATAATAAGTAAGTGTGAATGTTAAATAAAATGCTATTGCTTTTTGGCAGCCGAAATAATTTTTGCCGTTCAACACGAAGGTGTACAAGAGAGCCTACATTTTCGGGTGTTACCTCTTTTTGTTTATGTCCCCATTTATGAAACGTTTCAATTGAGGTATCAAGATGATAACCGATCGTTAATGCCCAATTCAGTCTCTCAAAAGGGTTACCAGCCTCAAGATTCAAAAGAAATCTACGGATTTTATCACCTAAACCAGTGTCATTGAATTCCGGTATTGGTTGATGTATTTCAAGAAATGTCATTCCTAATTTAAAGACAAGGGACCATCTTCCTGGAAAGCAAAGTTGACCTGCTTCTAGGTAAAGTTCATTGTCTTTTTCCATTAATATTAATAAGTCTTCTTGGACATGTCTTCCTATAACATCTAAAGGTTCAAGTGTTAATGAAGAATTATCTCTATATATAAAGCTCTCAGTTTCATTTGTTATTAGATTTGTAAATGACCAATGATCTTTCTCTTTTTTTAATTTGAAGCGATCGGGATACATATCTGAAAGGTGATGCATAACGAGATTGAGTACCTCCCATTGTGCTTCATAGGTGTCAGGCGTTGATTGATAGCATCTATTATGAACAGTCTTGAGTAAATCACGTTTCAATTTAATTTCCTCTATATATTTTGATGTAACATCAATACTAATTGGAGGATTTAGTGGAATTGAATTATTTGAAAAACGATAAGGGTCATTACTCTTAAAAGGAAAAGGAAATTCATCAATATCTTCTTTCAATTGTTTCATACGAAAGTTCTCCTTTGTAATTTACGCCATAAATGCTTTTTAACATTATATTAGAATTAATAATAGAATTAATTTTTTTTACAGGAGTGTATTAATTTAAGTTGAAGTTCATTAACCAAAAGAAATTAATGAAAAAGGATCTCAATTTAAATAATATTATAAATCATTTGACAATTTTATTGTAGTGTTTATTTCATAAAAACATTATCTTGATACTATTCCTCCCATAAATTAATATAGCGTATAAACTATCTCATCTAATATACCTAATAAAATAAGATAAATTACTTGTGACAACAAAAAAATATTCCAATTTATCAGAAAATATTTTATACTTCATAACATAGGGTTCTAACCTCAAGAATAGTAATAGATATATCTTAGATTCAGTTAGTAATAAAGTGAAACTTCCATCAGTGGGGTTTTCTTCATCCCCCACTGATGGTTAGCTGAACCAATCGGACCTTTATGGGCAGTTGATCCCCCATCTATCTTCTTTGAATACTCAAAATCTTGAGGTGGGGGTCTTTTCTAGCCGTTAAGACGGGATAAAATTTTTCGAGAAGGATGGCGGTAATGTATGTAAATTAAATACTACATATTAATTAGTTTAAAGTAGCTATTAACCTAGAATCCTGTAATCATTTATCTATTTTATTTTGAAAGGGTGAAGCCGTCATATGATGTTTTTAGGAATTTTACTCATTGCCTTAGCTGTTTTAGTGATGATTGGTATTTTTACAAAAGCAAGAAATAGTGTTCGAATAGCCCGGCAAAATGGAACGATCTCAGGTGATCTTTCAGCTTTCGGTTATAAGCAGGAACTTCTACGTGATATGGGTGGATTCTCGAACTTTGCGGTGTCTTTCTCCATAATTTCCATTCTTACTGGAGCGATTACGCTTTACGGATTTGGATTCAATCAAGGCGGAGGAGCTGTCATGGGAGTTGGCTGGCCGCTTGTTACGTTATTCGTCCTCTTTGTATCGGCAGCAATGGCCGAATTAACATCGGCTATTCCTACTTCTGGAGCCATTTATCACTGGGCATCGATTCTCGGAGGTCCTCGTTGGGGCTGGTTTACGGGTTGGTTTAATATGATTGGTCAAGTGACCATTGTGGCTGGGATTGATTACGGATGTGCAGGTTTTGCGTCTTCATTATTATTTGATCAACCGACAAAAACTCAAATGTTAATTGTCTATGCGGTAATCTTAGCGAGTCATGCGATCATTAATCACATGGGGATTAGATTAGTCTCAAAATTAAATTCTGTTTCGGCCATTTACCATTTGATTGGTGTTGCGGTTATTATTGGTGCTTTAATCTATTTTGGACCATCAAAAAACGTCAGCTATCTATTTGATACGAGTTTTTCCACTGCTACAAATAATGCGACACCTTATTGGTTCGCCTTTTTAGTAGGGTTACTACAAGCGCAATGGACCATTACAGGGTACGATGCATCTGCTCATACAAGTGAAGAGACAACCGATCCAAAAGTACGAGCACCATGGGGTGTTTTCTTATCCGTTGCGATTTCAGGTATTTTCGGGTTTATTTTATTAGCTCTCGTAACATTGTCAATCAAAGATCCTTCAGCTGTTGCAGCAGGTGGGACGAATGCCTTCTTTGTGGTCATTGAACAAAGCATGGGTGGTACGTTCGGACAGATTGTTTTATGGCTTGTCACAATTGCCATGTGGTTTTGTGGAATGTCTTCTTTAACATCGTCTTCACGTATGATTTTTGCTTTTAGCCGAGATAAAGGATTACCTTTATCTAAATTATGGGGAAAAGTATCAGCAAAATTCCGGACACCTGCTTATGCGATTTGGTTAGTCGCTTCAATAGCTTTCCTTTCAGGTATTTTCGATAATGTCTATGCTGTTATTACGTCTCTGAGCGTTATTGGTTTGTATAGTTCTTATGCTATTCCGATCATTCTTAAATTGCGAGCAATATATAAAGGGGTCTGGCTAGAGTCTGATAATGGTCCATGGTCATTAGGAAAATGGAGCGTCTTTGTTAATGTTATTGCCTGCGCGTGGGTTGCCTTTTTAATCGTTTTATTCGTAGCTGCGCCGAGTGACGTGCCTTTAACAAGCAGTTATGTTCTGCATCATGCAACAGGAAAAGTATTTGGCGTTGTACTTGTTGCATTATTAGTTTTATTTGCAGCTCATGCTTATAAGAATTTCAAAGGGCCTCAGTTAGGTGTTTATAAAGCGGTCAGTGACCGATTAACGGGTAAAAATAATAAAGAGGAAGAAAGTAAGGTTATCTAGAATATCTAATATAAGTGAGGTGAAGTTCTTATACTTTACCTCATTCTCCATTTTCATTAGTTATTAGATTGGAGCTGCATGATATGCATGAAACAAATGAATGGATCACGAGTCTTGGGATTGATCTTGGGACAAGTACGACAAAGTTTATTGTCAGTCGATTACAAATTTCAAAAGTATCATCTGCCTTTTCTCTTCCAAGTTATAAAATTACGAAAAGACTATGTACCTACAAGAGTCAGATCTATTCCACGCCGCTTATTGATGATGAAACGATAGATTACACAAATATAGCCAAAATTTTAGAACGTGAGTATGAAGAAGCAGGGATTACATTGGATGATGTTCATACTGGTGCTGTTATTATTACTGGAGAAACAGCAAATAAAAAGAACGCTAGAATTGCGGTGAATCAGTTAGCCGAACGAGCGGGTGATTTTGTTGTGGCTACCGCAGGTGCCGAATTAGAGAGCCTATTAGCTGGGAAAGGATCAGGGGCACAAGATTTTTCAATTCAAACTCCTAATCAAGTTGTAGCCAATATCGATATTGGAGGCGGAACAGCAAATACGGCTTTTTTTCTCAATGGAGAGTGCATTGGAACGGCGACCTTGCGAATTGGTGGTAGACTGATTCGTTTAAATCCAGCAGGTTTTGTAAAGGGTATGGCTGATTCATTTAAACCTTGGTTAGAGGAAAACGGTTTTCTAGTGAAGAAGGGTGATCAAATATCCTTTGAGAGAATAAAACAAATAACTGATGAAATGGCCAAGAATTTAATCGGTTATCTTGCTCAAAGTTCTAATGATGAACATACTCAATTATTATACATAGATCCTATGCCCCAATCGTTACCAACAGTTCATACATGGATGTTTTCGGGTGGCGTTGGGGAATTAATGAAGAATAGCGAACGAATGACTTTAGAAGAAGGAACGAGATATGGAGATATTGGCCCGTTTCTTGCTACATCATTAAATCAATTAATGAAAAGATCATCATTCAACGTACTATCTCCTAAACAAACCGTTAGGGCAACGGTGATAGGCGCAGGGACACAAACGACTGAAATAAGTGGTTCAACGGTATTTATTCAAAATGGTAATTTTCCGATACGAAATGTACCTGTTGAAAAAGTACATATACAAAATGAAGAATTAGAATCAGATCAATTAGATCATATTTTTTCGGAAACTATTAAAAAGGGACTTAGCCTTCATTCAATGGGACTTGATCCAGCCTTTGCCCTTTATTTGAGTGGTATTGATTATTGTTCTTATGAAAAACTGAAAAAAATAGTCAATATACTTGAAAACATTTATTCTCAATACCTTCCAAATCAAAAAAATATCGTGATTATCTGTCAAAACGATATGGCCAAGGCTTTGGGTCATGCTCTTTCCATTCGTTTAAATGGAAAGGTAAATTGCTTGATTTGTATTGATCAAATTAATATACAGCATGGGGATTACATTGATATTGGACAGCCCTTACCTAGTTCTATTATTCCTATTATTGTTAAAACACTTGTTTTTACATCAGATGCTTAAATGCAAACCCTATTTAAATCATCAATTAATTTAAAAATGGAGTGCATATCATGAACAAGAAAATATCCATTCTCGGAAAAACGTATCAGTTTAATAGCCTTAAAGAGATCATGGCAAAAGCGAATGAAGAAAAATCTGGAGATCAATTGGCCAAAATAGCGGCAAACGATGTGAGTGAACGAATCGCTGCGAAATATTTACTCTCTGAAACTCGGCTTTGTGACATGAGGGAAAATCCACTATTATCACCTGAAGAAGATGAGGTTACAAAACTCATCGAATCCGATTTAGATGAATCTGAGTACAATAAGATAAAAAATTGGACTTTATCCGAATTGAGAGAGTACCTCCTCAGTCGAGAGGTTGATGGAGAAACGATGCTGAAAGTTGGGCGTGGTTTGACAAGTGAAATGATTGCAGGCGTGACAAAACTGATGACTAACCTTGACCTAATTCAAGCAGCATCGAAAATCCGAGTGATCACGACATGTAATGCCTCGATGGGTCAGAATGGAGTGCTCGCGGGGAGGGCTCAACCAAATCATCCATCTGATAGCTTGCAAGGGATTCGAGCATCGTTATACGAAGCCCTTTCCTATGGAATTGGAGATGCTGTGATTGGTATCAATCCCGTTATTGACACCTCATCCAGTGTAAAAGAAATCCTTCTCATGACAAAAGAAGTGATGAACACTTGGAATATTCCGACACAAAATTGTGTGCTTGCTCACGTTACGACACAAATGAAAGCCATTCAGCAAGGTGCACCGGCCGACCTTATTTTTCAAAGTTTAGCAGGGACTGAAAAAGCGAACGATGCCTTTGGGATCAATATTGAACTTTTAGATGAAGCGAACGAGTTAATTTATAAAGAAGGAACAGCGACTGGCCCAAATCGATGGTATTTTGAAACAGGGCAAGGCTCTGAATTGTCCTCAGAATCCCATCACGATATTGACCAAGTCACACTTGAAGCAAGGTGTTATGGCTTAGCACGTCACTACAAACCATTCATGGTGAATACTGTTGTTGGATTTATCGGACCAGAATATTTGTATGATAGCAAGCAAGTCACCCGAGCAGGTTTAGAGGATCATTTTATGGCAAAATTGCACGGCCTTCCGATGGGTGTTGATGTTTGTTATACGAATCATATGAAAGCTGATCAAAATGATATGGACAACTTAGCTGTTTTATTAGCATCAGCGGGTGTCAATTTTCTAATTGGAGTGCCAATGGCCGACGATTGTATGCTAAATTACCAGTCTACGAGTTATCATGACATTGCGACTCTTAGAGAATTGCTTCATCTATCACCAGCGCCTGCCTTTGAACGATGGTTAGAAGACATAGGTTTGATGGAGAATGGAAAACTGACAAAGAGAGCGGGGGATCCAACCTTTTTCTTATCTCAAAGAGGGGTTCATTAAAACAAAGGTAAAGGGATGATTGAGTTGACGGATAATAAATTAGCGCTAGAGCAACTAATACAGTCGACGCCGGCGCGTATTGGTGTAGGCTGTTCGGGCACCAGACCTAAAACAGAGATCATGCTAAAATTACGCATGGATCATGCTATGGCAGTCGATTCAGTTTATGGTGATATCCCAAAAGCATTTTTTGAAGAATTTCATTTTCCTATTGTTCAAACACCGTGCCAATCGAAAGAAATGTATCTAAAAAGACCAGATTTAGGACGAAAGCTTACGAGTGAAGGAGAATCCTTCATTCGAGAGCATTGTAAAAAGAAGCCACAAGTTCAGATTGTCATCTCCAATGGATTAAGCTCTAAAGCAATTGAATCCAACATACGGGATGTTTATCCAGCTTTATTAGATTCCCTCGAGTCATATGGTTTATCATCTGGGACTACCTTTTATGTTCAAAATGGTCGAGTCGCTTGTATGGATGTTATTGGTGAAATCTTAGAGCCGGATGTCCTTGTTATGTTAATTGGTGAACGTCCTGGTCTTGTTTCCGCCGATTCCATGAGTGCCTATATGTGCTATAAACCAAGGATAGGAACGATTGAATCTAATCGAAATGTGATATCGAACATTCATCGAGGTGGAACGCAGCCGATTGAAGCAGGGGCGCAAATTGGGGCAGTGTTAAGAGCCATGTTAGATCAGAAGACAAGCGGGACTAGATTGGTGATTTAAGATGTATTTGTAAAGTTTTTGATTTGGATAAAACCTGAATCTCAGTAAGCCCTTTTCCTCTATTTTTAAAAGTCAATTTCTTTGTCATGGAATCTACCATACATACTAACAAATATGAAAGACTGTGGTATCTTTGACCTATTAAGAAAATGGTGCATCTTCTAAGCTCACAATTAACTTTTAAAATAAACTATTCTAGTAAAAAGGGGAGTCTTGTAAATGGCGTTCGATAGTACAACGGAAATGATACTGGAAGCAAAACAATTAAAGGGATTAACTTTTGCTGAATTAGCTGAAGCAGTAGGTAGATCGGAAGTTTATACGACCGCAGCCATTATGGGACAACAAACGTTGGATGAAAATGAAGCGAAAGCTCTTGTGAAAATTCTTGAACTACCAGAAGAAGTGGCTAGTAATCTTCAAACGATCCCTTTTCGAGGTGAAATTTTCTCCATGCCACCGACGGATCCTACCATATATCGTCTTTATGAGCTCATTCTTGTTTATGGTGATACAATCAAAGCGTTAATACATGAAAAATTTGGTGATGGCATAATGAGTGCGATCGATTTTAAAATGAATCTTGAGAAAAAAGAGGATCCAAAAGGTGACCGAGTTGTCATCACATTGGATGGTAAATTTTTAGGTTATAAAAAGTTTTGAGGTTTATATAAAATATTAGATGACCTAGTTTTGGTACCTGGTACCGAAAAAAGACATTTTTTATAGTTTTGTACACGCTAGGATGACAGTTTCATAAAAAAATTGTTTTCTTCTCTTATATTTTTAACCGGTGTAGTGATATAAGGAGTTTACTAATTCCATAAATTAACATAGACAAAATTGTTTTTTCCATGTAAAATATCCATATAAGCTGCGCTGTACGTAAACCTAATAAAGTTTTAACCTTTAAGCTGTAATAGGGAGTTTTATATTGGAATCGGAATGTTATGCCTTATCTATATGATCAGAGGACAACAGGATGGTTTCTGCAAACACCCACTTTGAGGAGTGGTGGTTTAAAACTTTCTTAACGAGTTACGGCAAAGGCGGCTCTACATAATGTCAAGACAAACCGGTATAATATATACCGGTTTTTTCTTTTATACGTCTGTTTTTGTCAGGTGTGTAAGCAGTCAACCTATGATATATTTTTATTAAGTGTGGTTTAATAAATTAAATCTGAGGTGGGTGGATACCATGTATAGCTTTAAAAATGATTACAGTGAAGGGGCACATCCGAGAATTTTAAATGCTTTAATTGAATCTAATCTAGTGCAGGATGAAGGTTACGGGGAAGATAAGTATTCTCAAGAAGCGATAGATCTATTAAAACAAAAATTGGGACGAACAGACATAGATATTCACTTTCTCACTGGAGGCACACAAACCAATCTTACGTCTATTTCAGCTTTTCTAAGACCTATTGATGCAGCCATAGCTGCTCATACTGGTCATATTTTTGTCCATGAGACAGGAGCTATAGAGGCTACCGGGCATAAAGTGATCACTTGTGATGCTAGGGTTGATGGGAAACTTACGCCAAAAAAGATTAAGGGTGTTCTTGATTCACATCCAGATGAGCACATGGTAAAACCTAAATTGGTTTACATCTCTAATACGACAGAAATCGGGTCGATTTACAAGAAGAGAGAATTAGAGGATTTAAGTAAATTCTGCAAAGAGAATCAGCTTATTTTATATCTAGATGGTGCAAGACTTGGGTCTGCTTTATGTTCTGAAGAAAACGATTTAAAATTAAGTGATTTACCAGACCTAGTCGATGCTTTCTATATTGGTGGAACAAAGAACGGTGCGTTGCTAGGAGAAGCATTAGTGATTTGTAAAGAATCACTCAAAGAAGATTTCCGTTTCCATATGAAACAAAAAGGAGCCTTACTCGCTAAGGGTAGATTGATCGGGATTCAGTTTCTTGAACTTTTCCGAGACAATCTATACTTTGAGTTAGCCGATCATGCCAATAAAATGGCAAGTAAGCTTAGTGATGGCATTCGCCAAGCTAATTTGACATTTCTAACGCATTCTCCATCCAATCAAATCTTTCCTATCTTGCCTAATGCATTAGTAAATGAGCTGCAAAAAGACTATTTATTTTACAACTGGGAAAAAGTCGATGCTGAAAACTCCGCTGTTCGACTTGTTACTTCGTGGGCAACAAGGGAAGAAGAAGTAATGAGGTTTGTTGAGCGAATCCTCCGTTTCTGTCAAACGGAAAGTAGATAGATAATACTACTAAGTAGGTCTTATTAGTTAGCAATTTCAACATTATTAGAGTTGAATAATATTTCCATTATAACCACTTCATTTTTTTATAATGATCATCTTTCTACATAAAACAGGGGATCCCTCCCTGTTTCCTTTTTTACTTTTTACGTTTTTTGGCCTTCTTAAAAGCTCTCCTCCATGCATGGCAGGGCAAAATATACATTCATTGTTTTCATTAATTGAATTTTTAACTATCTTTTTCTAAAAATATACCATAAATATCCTAAACATGGTATAGTTAGAGTAAATAGAAAAGAATGAAAATTTAATATAATAAACTAAATGGGAGGGATGGGATGATTACAAAAATAGCATCAGAAGAAGTTGCTTCAAAGTTAAACGATTGGTACACAGCCATTCGCCAAAACAATCTGGAACTTTCTGTACGATTAAAAAAGGAAATAGTGAAAGATTTAGATCATATGGAAGAAAATCAAAATGTTCTACTATACTATTCATTACTCGATTTTAGGCACAAGATCATGCTCAGTTTTTACTCGCAAAACGAAGGTAACATAGAAGAAAATATTTTATACTTAGAAGCAAATAAAGAAAAAATGGTTGGTTTACTAGATTATTATTTTTGGTTTTTTAAAGGAATGTATGAGTTTAAGAAAAAGGATATTATTGAAGCTATTTCTTGTTATAAAAAAGCAGAAGAAAAATTATATATTGTAGACGATGAAATTGAGAAAGCTGAATTTCATTTTCGATTAGCTCATTTTTATTACTATATTAAAAAAAGTTATTTATCTCTTAATTATGCTTTATATGCAAAAGACATATATAAACGATTTCCCACTTATAAGCAACGATGTATAACGTGTGAGTTTATTATTGGTGGTAATTTAATAGATAATACGAACTATGATGAAGCCTCAATAGTTCTTTTAAATGCTTTAAAGGGGACCGATTCTTTATACGATGATATGTTAACATCTTTTGCTCTATGCAACTTAGGTATCTGCTTTTTAAAACAGGGTAGTTACAATAGTGCTGCTGAATACTTAAGTAAAGCTATCGATTTGTTCATTGATCAAAATTCTACTCGTTTACCGAAGGCTATTTACAATTTAATGCATGTTCGAATTAAACAAAACAGATTAGTAGAGGCATTTAATTTATATGAAAAAGGTATGTTATATTCGAAGGAATTGGAAGATCAAGAGTATATGGTTAAATTAAACTTTTTAAAAGGTTTATATTTAGAACCCATAAATCAATTACTTATTAATGAGACATTTACATATTTAGAAAAAGTAAATAAGTTCTCTGATATGAGTGAGTTAGCGTTAGAAGTGGCCGATTTTTATAATGAGAATAAATGTTACGAAAAATCCGTTTTTTATTATGAAATAAGTAGGAAAGCAGAAAATAATATTAAAAAAGGGGAAAATTTCTATGAGAACTAAACTTTCATTATCTATTTTAACGATCATGGGCTTATTGTTATTAAGTGGGTTAATTAGCACAACTCAACCAGCAGCTCAAGCTGAAGATCTCATTGTTGGTCACAGTATTGGAAATAGCTTATTTAAATAATATTTGACTACCTAAATTAAAACAAAACCAAACATCACCTGCTCAGTTTAGCAGGTGATGTTGTTCGCGTTAACTGGTAATAACCCGTTGAGTGTTTGATGTATAAAACTATTTGTATTTTAGTCAAATACATATTTTGTGATATATGTACAAAATTAAGATAATTTTGTTAGAGTCATTGAATGATTACAAGGCATTTGTCATAATTAAAGTAGCGAATAGTTTTAGAGGGGGTATTCTATGAAGTGGTTTTTTTATAGTTTAATGACAGTATGTCTTGTCATTATTGTCGGAGGGTCCATTTATATCTATAACGTAATAAATGCAGATCCATCTCAAATGACTCAAAACCAAGAGGAAACGCAGAGTAAGGAAATAAAATCGAAGCAAGATATTAAATCTGAAGAAGCCCAAACAGAGAAAATTGGTGGGATTAAAACTGATTTAGAGCTTTCTCAAGATCCAACAGAAGATGAAGTCCTTGAGATAATGCATGAAATGACGCACCAAAAGGTGAAAGCAGATGAAAAATGGGGTGCTGTTCAAATGACGCCTGAGCATATTCAAACCCTTTTAGAGCTTGTTGCTAAAAACAACTTTGAAAACAAAGATGAATTATCATCTATTTTAAACAAATGGAAGAAAAAGAATTTTAGTACTGTAGATCAAGATCACAACGATTTATGGTCGCTCCAAGGTGGGAATGTAGGGAAAGCCTACGGAATTTTAAGTGAATCGGAAGAACAAGTTTTTATAAAAAATAATTTCGAAAGTGAATAATGGTTGAGAGGTAAACACATTTGGTCAACTATTTTGTCTGTTCACATGTTTTGAAAATGGAAAGCATATCATATTTTGATGTTAAGTATTTGAAGAGAAAGAGTTTTATTAGAAAACTTGAATAATATCCATAAGGAATAGAAATGAGGAGTAACCGTGAAGGTTCTGTTCTGTGTCGGAAAAGCTTACTACGCCATTCGTGAATCATTCACTCAAAGAATAAAAGAATTTGGATTGGATGTTACATGTTTATTGCACGACAAAGCCAAGCATAAAGAGAACATAATAAAAAATATTCAAGACGTAACGATATACATAACGGCAGTAGCTTTGGCAGATCGAGATGTGATTGATGCAGCGCCTAATTTGAAATACATTATAAAGACAGGCACCGGAGTCGATAATATCGACATTTCCTATGCTAAAGAAAAAGGGATTATCGTCAGTAATGCACCTGGCCAGAATGCCAACGCAGTCGCTGAACTTGTCATTGGCTTAATGATTTCTCTCTCTAGAAATATCCCTCAATTAGATCGTAAAACGAAAGAAGGATATTGGGTTAATAAAACAGGATTCGAATGCCGAGGTAAAACTTTAGGGATTATTGGATTTGGTGCTATTGGAAAGAACGTTGCTGCATATGCCAAAGGGTTTAATATGAACATTCTTGCTTTTAGTCATTATAAAGATGATGAAACAGCGAGGGAACTTGGCGTCAATTATGTAGAATTAAAGAGGCTACTCAAAGACTCTGACTACATCGTTGTCAGTACATCACTAAAAAAATCAAACTATCATTTGATTGATGAACAGGCGATTCATGAGATGAAAAATTCCGCTTATTTAATCAACATTTCTCGAGGGGCTATCTTGGATGAAAAAGTGGTTTTGAGTGCTTTAAGAAAAAGGGAGATTCGAGGAGCAGCACTGGATGTTTTTGAAATCGAGCCGCCAATTGAAAAATTGAATGAATTCGATAATTTGATTGCAACTCCGCATATTGGCGGTGAGTCATTAGAGAGTGCCGAACGTATTGCCGATGTGACTATCGATAATATCCGAAGATTTTTAGAAAATGAACCTATCCAATATATCATCCATGATTAACACAAAGAGCTGATTCTTAATCTAAGATAAGATATCAGCTCTTTGTCCTTGATCAATGTTTAATTCTACTTTCAACTTGCTGGCACACTTCATCTGCTGATAAACCGTTAGCTTCGATAACGGAACCCTGAATGGATGTATCCGCCATTCCCATGACGTTAGAATCTAGTCCGGTCACAACACAGCAATCGCAGCCTTTGGCGTCTGATTCTTGTTTCAATTGAACGACATCGTAACCTTTATTTTGTAACTCTTGCATAACATTGGTTAATGATTCTTCTACTCCAATTTTTGGCACAAAAAACACCTCCTCTGAATGTAAAGTGCCCAAAGAAGTCGCCGTTTATTCATTTTTTATAGCCGATCATCTAAAAAAAACACCCCACCTTCAATTGAAGAAGATACGATGTTCTTAAAGACGATACTTTTTAAATGATACTCTGTTTATTTTAAGTCTAAATTTAAGATGGTCTGGCAAAGGACGTTAGCTCCATTTTTACAATCTTCCATTGAACTCCATTCGGCGGGGTTGTGACTAATCCCATTTTTTGAACGTACAAAGATCATTCCTATCGGGCAAAGTTCAGTTAATTGCATGCCATCATGACCAGCGCCGCTACTTAACGTCATGGTTTCAATATTCAATTTGTCACAGGCTGCTTTTGTACATGTTTGAACGAGGTCTGAACAAGGAGCAGGAGCTACTCTTTGGAGAGGTTCGATGATAAGCTCAACACCGTATTGTTCACAAATTGATTTTGCTTGTGTGGCTATCTCAAGTTCCACATGATCTCTCACTTCTTCACTGATATCACGAAGGTCTAAAGAGAATTCAACGCGTTCAGGAATTACGTTAATACCACCAGGCACCAACTCTAATTGACCCACAGTTCCTACAGTCGTGCCTGTTTTCGATGCTTCTTTATTAATGACTTGAATAATGGCTGAAGCAGCTGTTAAAGGGTCACGGCGCATGGTCATGGGTGTTGTGCCTGCATGTCCAGCTTCCCCATTAATGATAAACTTTTGCCAGATCGGTCCTGCAATACCAGAAACGATCCCTACAGATAGGTTCTTGCTTTCAAGAATTTTTCCTTGTTCAATGTGGAGTTCAAGATAGGCTTTTATTGAATCCTTTTCTCGTCTGGCATGTTGGATTTCTTCAGGATCTAATCCTGATTTTGACATGGCTTCAGCGACTGAGATTCCATTCTTGTCCACTTGTTCAAGATGTTCCTTTGTTAAGGTTCCAGCCATTCCTCTACTTCCAATCATACCTAAACTAAATCTAGATCCTTCTTCATCTGTAAAAGCAACCACTTCAATTGGATGCTGAGTTTCCATTCCTTGCTCATTCATCGCTTGTAAAGCTTCTATACCGGATAAAACACCTAAAGGCCCGTCAAAATTACCGCCATGATAGACAGAATCAATATGTGAACCCACTAAAATAACCGGTAAATGAGGATCAAGTCCTTCTTTACGACCAATGAGATTTCCAACTTCATCTTCTCTAACGGTAAGACCAGCGTCTTTCATCCAAGACGAGACAAGATCTTTTGCTTGTCGTTCTTCTTCCGAAAAAGAAAGTCGGGTGATACCGCCTGTTTCTTGTTTCCCAATCGTACTTAAAGCCTCAAGATGCTCCCATAATCGTTCTTCATTTATCATCGCTATGACTCCTAAAGATTGGATTTTATTGTAAAAATTCTTGAACTTTCTTTTTTAATTTTAACATACGTATTCTTAAAGTAATAAAAGAATTTATCATAAAAAACACCTCCCAAATTAAAGGAGACGTTGACAAAGTACATCTATTCATTTTTTTCTATTTTTCTAGCTACAAAAACGAAATTTAATATACCAAACACAATTGAGATAATTCCCCATATATAGAGATCAGAATAGCTTCCTGCTAATAGTAAGCCAATCAAGCCACCAATAATTAAAAATACGCTTGACGTAATTTGAGCCCCTCTACTTCTTTTGGCTGCAAGGATAATAATTCCTGAGATAAGCATTAATAATGCTAATATAAATCCACCAGATCCACCAGATTCGCCATTTTGAGAAATGGCATTGCCTAAACCAGCCACCTTTAAACTTGGTTAAATGGCTAGAGATATAACAAAAAATGTAGACTTTTGCCAATTTTAAATTGTGAAAATTTCAAGAGTACGAATTTAAAAAAGCAAACGACGATAGGACCATTTCAAATAGAGGCCTTGATACCAATCGTCCTTGTTCTTTCATTATGATCAAGATAAGATAAAGACACAATTATTGTTTGTTGGTGGTTCAAACTAGATAAAATTTACGAGGTGAAATAAAGATGAAGAAGATTCCAAATGATGTGGTCGCCACATTTTCCATTGTAGGTTATGATCCAGAAGCCCAGGAATGGGGCGTAGCAGTACAATCAAAATTTCTTGGAGTCGGTGCCGTAGTCCCCTTTGCTAAGGCAGGTGTAGGAGCTGTTGCGACACAATCCTATGCTAATACGTCGTATGGACCAAAAGGACTAGAATTGATGGAAAAAGGTTACAGTGCCGAAGAAGTTCTTCAGGAGTTGATCAAGCATGATGATGATCGGGAATTGAGACAATTCGGATTGATCGATGCGAAGGGGCGTTCAGCTACCTATACGGGAGCAAAATGTTTCGATTGGGCAGGCGGCATAACGGGTGAACATTTCACGGCACAAGGAAATATTTTAATCAGTGAAAAAACAGTGGAAGCTATGGGAGAAACTTTTTTAAAAACAGAAGGATCTCTTGCTGATCGGTTAATCGAAGCTTTAGATGCTGGTCAGTCATCAGGTGGCGATAGCCGTGGTAAACAATCCGCAGCTCTTCTCGTTGTAAGAGAAAAAGGTGGATATGGAGGCTTTAACGATCGAGCGATTGATCTTCGTGTCGATGATCATCCTGAGCCTATCAAAGAGTTAAAACGAATTTACCAATTGCAGCAATTGTACTTCTCAAAATCAAAAGAGGAGGATATCGTCGAGCTAGATGATACTCTCAAGCAAAACATCATTCAACAGTTGTTTCGATTAAACTATTTATCAGGTGAAGAATCTGTCACAAACCAAATGTTTGAAGAAGCTCTTACATCTTTTATTCATACTGAAAATTTTGAAGAAAGAGAGCAGCCTAAGGGGAAAGTGGATCTAGCCGTGGTGAGATTTATGAGAGAGAAATAGGGATGTTGTGGTCATCTAAATGTCAAAGAACATATCCATTTTCTTGAAATGAAAAAAATTTTCAAATTCAATTGGGCATTTTTTTAATTTGTATGGTCAGGGTCATCAACAACATGTCTAGTTAAATACTTGTGAAACATAAACTCAAATAGACCAACAAAGATTGAAGAGAATAATGAAGCAATAAACGGTGAGTCAATATTTACTAGGCCACTTGTCATTAACCAAATAATAACTAAAGCAATAACAAAGTTTGAAATGGTTGCAACCGAATTGCTTGAATTTGGTAGTATTAGAGGTTGTTCAAAAAGTCACCAAATGATAAGCTACGAATCTCGGTGCCCGCTTGTTTATTCCGGTCCTCATGTAGCAAAAACCTACATTCCGGTCCTCAAAACAGCGCCGCCTTGATCTTCTTGCTTCTAATTTGTCACCTTTTTGAACACGCACTATTAACAAATCACCAACGATATAAGCCGCTATCTCTAAAACTAGATAGTTAGAAATACATCACTAAAGGATGCATTATAAATGAGGCCAAAAATAAGAATAACTAAATTTGCGATAAACTTGATTAATAAAGCTTTAACATGATCCAATTCGATTAGCCTCCTTTGTTTTACATATAAAAAGTAGACTCACAAGACATTTACTCAAACACATTCATGAAGTCTAGGGCAATTAGACTAGTGTCTAATTTTTCGAAAAAAATTATTGATGCTTTTCATTGTGTTTCGGATCAGTCGTATTCATCCATGAATAATTATGTTAAAAGGAATAGGAAATTTTAAAATAACCGAGAATTTGAGCCAACTTGGGCTAATGGAAGGAATCCATGCTCTAACGGGAGAAGACTTTGCGGGGGATCCATGGAAACCGGCTGAACGTGTCACTCTTTCGCAAGCTCTTAAGGCGTATACCTACACCCCGGCCTATGGCAGTTTTAGAAGGCGGATCTCTAGAGGTAGGAAAGTGGGCGGATATCGCTATTTTGGATCGAAATCTTTTTGAGTTTCCAGTTAAAGAAATAAAAGACGTTAAAGTCAAATTAACAATGATGGATGGTAAGATTGTGTTTGATGGTGCTCATGACCGCTCAGAATTTGTTGAATACAAGTAAAGAGATAACTAGTTGACTATTGATATTAAAGACCCGCCATTGAGATCAACTCCAATGACGGGTTTATTCATTTTATAAACTCATATTTAAAATTTCTTTGTAACTATCTGGTCGTCTGTCACGATGAAATTGCAAAAGGTGTCTCGCTTGATTAATTTCGTTCATATCTAAGGTTGCCATAATAATTTCATCATTCTCTGACTCGGCTTGTGAAATCATTTTTCCGAGTGGACCACTTATAAAACTATGTCCATAGAAGGTCATATCTCCTTCACTTGAAACCTCCTTACCAACCCGGTTAACGGCGGCAATAAATATGCCATTATGAATACCATGCGCTTTAATGGCATCAACCCAAGCGCTAGACGTATCTAATTCAGGATAATCTGGTTCTGAACCGATGGCTGATGGATAGAAGATGATCTCCGCTCCTTTTAATGAGAGGATACGAGAAGGCTCTGGAAACCACTCATCCCAACAAATTAACACACCGATTTTACCAAACGTCGTATCAAAAACAGGATAACCACCGTCACCTTGTGCAAAATAGTATTTTTCAATATATTGCGGACCTTCTGGTATATGGTGTTTACGATATTTTCCTAAGTAAGCTCCATCTGCATCTAGTACTGCAACTGTATTGAAATAGAGGCCTCTCATCGCTTCTTCATAGAGGGAGACAAGAATGACCACACCAAGTTCTTTAGCCAATTCTTGCATGACATCTGTCGTGGGACCTGGAACGGGTTCGGCCAGATGATAATAGTCTGCATTTATCGTTTGAGGGAAGTAAATGTTTGTAGATAACTCTTGTAAACAAATCATCTGAGCGCCTTTTTGAGTAGCTTCACGAATCATCCCCGTTACTTTTTGGATATTCTCTTCCTTATTGCTTGTACAGCTATGTTGAAGAAGAGCGATGGTTACTTGTTTGTTTGTCATAATCACATTCTCCTTTTAATCGTTTTTACAACTTTTTATATGCAATTTTCGTGCCAAAAAGAGTACTTGTTTTTATGTAAAAACAGAATCCCCAAGGAAGAAGGGGATTCTGTTTTAATTATATAACAATTTTTTTATCAGTTTTAATAGTTTCTAACGAACGAGACTTCTAGTTTGTTAGTGTTTACCTAAGAATTCATCTTCTGCATGCGTTTTTTTCTTTTAAGCTGTCTTTTTTTTCTTTCAAAATAACGTTCTTCATGTAAGTGAAAGGTATGTTCAATTTCTTCTAACGTTCGTCCTTTTGTCTCAGGTACATACCTTTTAACAAAGATCATGGCAAGGATGCCGAGTCCGACAAATATAAAAAAGGTTGCTGATAAACCAATAGCAGCAAAGAGAACCGGAAATAGCAGGCCAACTAGGAAGTTCATTGTAAATAAACAGAAAATAGACATCCCCATGGCTAACCCTCTTAAATGAATAGGAAATATTTCTGATTGCATTAACCATGTCACCGGAGAAACTGCTCCTTGTTGAAACCCAAGAAATAAGACAGTCAATCCTAATATAATAAACGGAAGTACGGCATTTTCTTTCAGGGTCATTGAAAATATGCCAATTAAAAGAAGGGAGGTACTTGTACCTAATAATCCTGTGAATAGCATTTTTCTTCGTCCGATTCTATCAAGTAACGCAATCCCGACAAAAGTGGCGAGAACAGAGATGACACCATTAGCAATGTTACCAATTAAAGCGGCACCTGTTGAGAACCCTGAATCCGTTAATATTTCTGTTCCATAATACATGATCGAGTTGACACCCGTAATTTGTTGAATGACGGCAATACCTATTCCAATAAAAATGATTCGGCGTACAAAAGGAAATTTTAAGTCTTTAAAAGTGGCCTTTTTGATTTTTGAATCTTCCTCAATGGCCTGTTTGATTTCGTTTAATTCAAGCTCTGCTCTTTCTTCTCTGCGTACTTTGCGTAACACATTTAGAGCTTGTCCCAAACGCCCCTTTGTTGCCAACCAACGAGGACTTTCGGGGACGATTAACATTCCTAACCATAAAACGACGGCAGGGAGTGTCGCAATAAAAAGCATGTATCTCCAAATGTAACCTGACTCGCCAAATGTATGAGCAAGAATGGCATTAAAAACATAAGCAAATAATTGTCCAGAAACAATCATTAATTCATTTTGTGTGACGAGTCGACCCCTTCGTTCAGCGGGGGCCATCTCGGCTAAGAAGGCTGGAACCGTAACAGAGGTAGCTCCTACGGCTAAACCTAGGACCATTCTAGACATGACCATTATTGGTACATTAGGTGCAAATGAACAACCAAGTGTTGCAATCAAAAATATAAATGCAACACTTATGATTGTTTTACGACGTCCTTTTCGGTCAGATAATCTACCTCCTAAAATAGCGCCAAAAGCAGCTCCAAACAGTAATGCACTCGTGACAAGACCTTGTGTAAACGGTGTCAAATTTAGTTGATCTTCTCTTGACATATAGGGGAGGGCTCCATTAACAACACCCGTATCATATCCATACAAGAGCCCGCCAAAAGTCGAAACAAGCGTGATCAAACGTAAAAAGGTTTTCTGAGAGAATGATTTTTTTGATGTAGAACTTTTTTTGTTAATGGTTACAATTTTCCCATCATCTGAATCTTCTTTGTTTTTCATGTTTTCGTTTCCTTTCCGTCTAATTTCGTACTTGAATCTGCATGCTTATGAGTATATAGCCAACAGGATAATGGTGTGTATTCACCACATACCCTTCTCTTTAGCTCATAAACCAAATATTTACAACCTGTTAACTAGGTAATTAATCCTAAATTTAAAATATGCTTGATATTAAGTTGAATGTAATAGTAAGATAGAATCATATCTTAGCAAACTTATCGAAAGGTAAGGACGCAAAGCTACGAGTCTAAAATCTATGTGAGTAGATCAAGATCGTCGGGTTGCACCAAAAATATCATATATATTTTTTGTGTAATCAGCGCTTTCGGTGCTGATTTTTTTAATGTCATGTCGTGTAAATATTAAGGGGGAAAAAGATGAAGAAATTTAGTATGATTTGCTGTTTAGCTATTTTAGTTATTTTAACTGCATGTTCGAATCCAGGAGATAAAGAGGTGGATACGATACACCAATTATATGAAGCTGCCACAAATAGTGATGCCAAAACATTTGTACAAATCGCAGGGCATGCTGAAGGTTTCCCAAATACTCAAGAAGAAATTCAAGAATCAATGGATTTTCTTAATGATATAGTTCAGGAAAATGGAGGGATTGAAAAACTTCAACTCAAATACCTTCCATTAAATACATTAAAAGATTCCGTTAAATCAGAGATCATTGATGAATATGGTAAAAATACTCGTTTAGTGACTGATAAACAAAAGGATGATTATTATGTAATCTGGGTCTTATCAAAAGCTGAAAATCAATATCACGTGTTGTATCAAGAAGATTTTAGTAAAGATAAAATAAAGGCCATGCTTAAAAATGGTCAATAAATGACCGATATTAAATATTGAACAAATATAATAATTGAAATGAGGGGATTTTGTGTTTTGTCAAAAATGTGGAAGTGAAAATGAAGAAGGAGCAAAGTTTTGCGCAACGTGCGGAAATCAATTCAGTAACTTAGAGAGTAGAACTGAACAAAGAACAGAAACAGCATCAACCCTAGAACGAAAAGAAATTAAGATTAACTCCGAAGTGTTTTCAAATTATTGGTTATACATAAAAAGTACATTGAAAGCTCCAAGTCAAATTTCAAATGATTTTAATAATGGACTTATTACTTTAATTTTATTTGCTCTTTTCTTACCGATTTCGTTAGTTGTCTTTGTGAACCATACGGTTAAACGATTAAGCTTTGGCTTTTCACCGGTTTCAAACGTGCTTGGTTTTGGTGACGTTTTAAAAGGAGCCATTATAACGGCTGTTATTATCGCCTTATATGCTTTGATCATATTCTTAACTTTGAAAATCGGAAAACTATCAATCTCTTATAAAAATATTATTGCGACGCTAGGTCATATGAATGTTCCCATCATGCTATTGTCTGCCGTGCTGATTATTGCTCCGTTCGTCGGAATACTTGCCTACTTTTTTATCCTTATCCTACTATCCATAGGTATGCAGCTAGCCAACATCTTAACCATCTATCGATTATCCAAGGGTGCGAAGGTGGATTCTCTGTACCTTGCGATTATCTGTCAAGTTGTCTTTAATATTGTTGTATTTGTCATACTTAAAGAATTTGCATTAGAAACCATCGAAGAATACAGTAGCTACTTTGATATTTTTTAATAAACTTGAAAAGTGAGGATAAATGAAAATGGCCAGACATTGTACTGAGTGTGGGCACACTCTTCCAGATAACGCACAATTTTGTACAAATTGCGGAAAAAAAATAGGTGAAGAAATTCGTCAGGAATCCGCTTCACAAGAAGTGATTCCTCAACCTCCAGCCTCTCGTATATCACCTGAGAGACAAGAGTCCCGTAAGACATTTAGAATTAAAAAAAGAGTCTATATTCCTATATTAGCTGCGGTTATTGTTCTTATTACATTATTTTATGTAGGTAAGTCGTTGACCAATCCAGAACGCACTGTAGACGCATTTGAAAAAGCAGTAGGAGATGAAGATGTGGCTTCTTTAGTGAAGTTAATTCATACCAATGAACAATCAAAAGTAAATGAATCGCAAGTGAAAGCGATGCTTGCTTTGTTTAAAAAAGAACCACAAGTCTATACTAGTGTGATTCATTCTTTGGAGATTGCAGCAAAGGAAAAAGATAGTCAATCCGTGAATTCAAGCCTTTATTATCTAAAAGCAAAAGGTAAGAAGTTCCTTATTTACGATAAATACCAAATCACAACTCAAGCGTTACATCCTAAAGTGAAAACAAACTTACAAGGAATGGAAGTCGGCATTCAAGGACTTAAGATGTCCGAAAAAGCGAGCAAGGCTTCGAGTGAATCTCCTCAAACGGTTGTCTTAGATGCTGTTATCCCAGGTATATACACAGTCTATGGCAAATCAGATCATTTGAACATGGCAAAACAGCTTAGTGTGCGTTCTGCTCAAGCAAGTGCTGACTTTTCTGGTGTTTATATTCCCATTCACAGTAACATTATGAATGCTGAGTTGTATGTGAACAATGAAGCGACAGGTAAAAAAATATCTGAAATCGGTGAATGGGGACCTTTTAAAAAGGATGATGAACCTTCTTTTTATGCCGTTTATACGGTAAATGGTAAATCGATTCAAACCGATCGTGTTGATATTTCAAATGATGATTCTGATTATGATAGTGTTACTCTTGAATCTGCTGAATATGATGGTATAGATCTGATTTTTGCAGAAAAAGAAGACAGTTCTGAGTTTTATGATCTGGATCCGAATGACAATCAAGCGAATACAGAATTACTTGAGACATACTTTGATGGTTACTTTAGTGATCTAGCATCAGCCGTAAACTATGGTGAAGCGGATGAATTTGGAGATTACTTTGAGACGGGCTCGGCGTTTTATAAAGAACAGACCGATGCAGTTAAGGAATTCTATGATAAAGGTATTGAAGAATCGATAAATAATTACGATATTAATCGTGTTAGTGCGGGTGAAGATGGAACTTATACGGTGAATGTATCTGAAAACTGGAGTGAAACCATTCCTAAAGAAGATGATGAATTTTCATATGAAGATAAGGATTTTTCAATTGAAACGAATTACAAAGTCAAAGAAGTGGCTCCAGGAGAGATAAAGATTGTTGGAGGAGAATTAGTCAAACGGACAACAGATTAAATTTTTATGAAAACTGCCGATTCAGTCATACAAACTGATTTAGCAGTTTTTTTAGGTTAGGCTCTGTTAAATTTTAATAATTATGGGAAATCCCATTTATCAAGGGTTTTCCCATTCTTTCATTAGTTTTTATTGAACGCGTTCTACGCCGTTTTCGACATACGATTCTAAAACAACTTTATCTTTGTTTTTGTAATAATAATACGTTTTATCATCGTCTTTTAGTTTAATGCTGACCATCCATTTCTTATCACCTTGTAAATTTGCAATAAATGGTTCACTGGAAATAATGTCACCATTTGAAATGTTTTTTTCTGTTGTTAGATACTTAATTACACTTAGCTCTACATTTGACTTTTTATATTGAATATAGCTAAATCCAATTCCAATAAGAATAAATAAAATTAATAGAACCGTCCTTATTTTCTTCATTTATAATCTCCTAAGATAAAAGTAATTGCACGTTAGTTGAATAAGAACTACATATTGAATTTTGACAATCTTAAGCTATCATATGTATCTGCCATTTCAAATACAAATGATGTAGCAGTAGTTACTTAATATGCTGTTTAGTGCTTTCGTTACTACGACTATCGACAAATAAAAACCAAGTTAAGGTAATCTCATTTCATTAATTAGCCGACCACTAACGGAAGAGGTAGGGTCAACATAGCGTTTTACCTATTAATGTACTTGTTCCTTTTTAGTATGGGGTAATTTATCGATATACTTTAACAAGTTGCTAAACGCATTGCTCACCTTTGTAACCTCCAAAATGTTTGTTCTTATTTATCCCACCTTAACGGGCAGTAAGACCCCCAACTCAAAATTCTGAGTAATTCAAAGAAGATGGGTGGGGAACAACTGCCCGTAAAGGTCCGATTGGTTCAGCTAGCCATCAGTGGGGGATAACGCAGGCTAAAAACGCGACGTCCTGTCGCAACGCCTGCACTAGCACATCTTGTGCGTCGAAAAACCCCACTGATGGAAGTTTCACTTTATTATAGAGAGATTTTGAAAAGTTATCAAATATCAACACTATTCTTTAACAGAGCCTTAGGTTAAGAAATAGAATTTAACAGAAGAAGAATTTGCTGTAGAAGAGTAAAAAGAAGAAGGTTTAAAATAAGATAAGTTAATAGCCTGATTTAAAGATACAGAATTAGATATTTCTTACGGAGGGAAATGATGTCATGTCCATGACCTTTATCATTCTTTTTATTGTTATATTTCTAGTATTCTCGTACTATAAATCCTATAGTAAGCCACGAGAACAAGTTAAAGCGGCTACTATCTTGTTTAAGTCCATCAATATAGGTAATGCCTTAGACGCCCCACGTGATTTTCCTTGGGATGTTGAAATGAAATTGGACTATTTTAATAAAATTAAAGAAGCCGGTTTTGATACGGTCAGACTACCCGTGCGTTTTTCTGATTATGCCAAAAATAATCCAAACAATTGTTTAGATGAGCCATTTATGAAGTATGTAGACGAATGTGTGACTCATGCATTGAATTTGGATTTAACGGTCATTCTCGATTTGCACCATTTTGAAGAAATGATGCAGGAACCAGAGGCCTTTCACGAATGCTTCCTCCGAATTTGGGAGCAACTTTCTGTTCGTTATCAATGTTATTCCTCAAAACTCATTTTTGAAGTGTTAAATGAACCGAAAGATCAACTAGTGGGGGAGTTATGGAATACATACCTTGCCGAAGCCATCACGATCATCCGCCAAACAAACCCAACCCGACGTATTATCGTTGGTCCGGATAACTATTATACGCTGTACCGATTAGATGCCCTTCGTTTACCTAAGGACGATCACTTAATTGTTTCGTTTCACTATTACGAGCCGATCGAGTTTACTTTTCAAAGCAATCCCTACCTTGGTTACTCCGAGGTACATGATTTAGAGTGGGAAGGTACTAGTAAAGAAATAGCTTATATAAAAGATAGATTTAAGAGGGTGAAAAGATGGGCGGATCAACATCGAGTCCAAATTTATTTAGGTGAGTTTGGCGCTAATAATAGGGCTCCTTATTCCTCACGCTTACGATGGACTAAGGCGATTTGTGAACAAGCTGAGGAATTAGGATTTAGCTGGGGATACTGGGAACTTGCTTCTCATTTTGGAATTAATAATGCTAAAACAGGAGAATGGGACAAGGAGATGTTGAAGGTCTTGCTAGAAAAAAGGTCTGGTGATCAAAAAAGGGTCAATAAATAAAGTAAAAAAGCAAGAGAACCGTCATTCTTCTGTTTTTTTAAAGACCTCATAACTCGAAATCTGTCTAACTATTTTGTGTCATGTTCAAAGAATAGTTCATTTTAGCTGTCATATAATTCAATGTGAGCAATCCCACCTTAACGGCTAGTAAAGACCCCCACCACAAGATTCTGAGTATTCAAAGAAGATAGGAGGGGGATCAACTGCCCGTAAAGGTCCGATAGGTTCAGGCTGACCATCAGTGGGGATGACGCAGGCTAAAAACCAGACGTCCTGTCGCAACGCCTGCACTAGCACATCCTGTGCGTCGAAAAACCCCCACTGATGGAAGGTTTATTTTTTATAAAAATATGAAAGCGATTCCAATTTCTGAGGGGGAGTAAGATTAATGAGAAGAAAAAAACAGAGTCTGCTAGTTCTTTTACTCACTTTTGTCCTTATTCTGACAGGTTGTGGTGCTGGAGGTCAAGATAGTGATCAAAAATCTACTAGTAAAAAGGTTAAAATTGTCTATTCACAAGGGAAGAATAATTCAAAATATGTGCCAGATTTGATTCGAGCCTTTGAGAAGAAACACCCAAGTATTGATGTCGAGTTTCGAGTTTTACCTTCTTCTTCAACTTCGCAGCATGATGCTTATGTAACAGCTTTAAATGCCAAATCCTCTGAGTATGACGTGATCTCAATGGATGTTGTTTGGCCTGCAGAATTTGCTCAAGCGGGATATGTATTGCCTCTCGATCGGTTTATCCAAAAGGACCGTATTGATATGGGTGATTATAACAAAGGAGCGGTATTAGCCTCCAATTTTAATGGAAAACAATGGGCCATGCCGCGTTTTGGTGATGCTGGTGTCCTGTTTTACCGTAAAGATATCATTCCTCAAAATGAAGTTCCAAAAACATGGGACCAATTACAAAAAGTGGCTGAAAAATATAAAGATAAAAATGGTTTGCAATATGGCTATTTGATGCAAGCAAAGCAATATGAGGGACTTGTTTGTAATGCGGTTGAATTTATTGCGTCTTATGGAGGCGAATTTATTAACCGAAAAGGAGAAGTGGTGATCAATAGTCCTGAAGCCATCAAAGGGTTACAGAAAATGGTTGATATTGCTCATTCTAAAATTGTTCCGGGGAATGTTAACACCTTTACAGAGGTTGAATCCCATACGGCCTTTGTAGAAAATGAGTCACCATTTATTCGAGATTGGGCTTATTTATACGCTTTATCGAATGATAAATCACAATCAAAAATTGTAGGTAAAGTGGGCGTTGCTCCCCTTCCTGCCGGTGATAAAGGCTCTGTTTCTGCTTTAGGTGGGTGGCAATTGGGGATATCAAAATTTTCAAAGCATCCAAAAGAAGCCTGGGAATTTGTTAAATTCATGACAGGAAAAGAAGGTCAAAAAATGACTGCCATTAAGATGGGAAATGTCCCAACCTTGACATCCTTATTTCAAGATAAAGACGTGTTAAAAGCAAATCCATTCTTTGCAGATAAAGGTTTTCAAGCGGGTTATGCGGCTGCTGTTCCAAGGCCAGTGGCCCCGAACTACCAAGAAATTTCAGACATCATTCAAATTGAAATTTCAAAAGCCATTAGTAAAGAAATAACTCCTAAGCAAGCCGTTGAGGAAATGGAAAAACAAATTAAAGCGAAATTAGTGAAATAGTGATTCTCAAAAAACATTTGAAAATACACGTTAATAGAGGTTAACATTTTTCTGGAACGTCTAAATGTGGATGATCCCCTATTAGGCGTTCTTTTTTTGCTGGCAAATATTTAAGAATCATGCGTTTCAAGGAATTGGTTTCTTTCTTACACTTTAAGAAAGACCTCTGTCTGCGCCTTATAGGCCCGACAATCGGCAAGTTTTCTTTACCCTATTAAATGTTAATTGGGACAAGGTTACCTCTTAGGAATCTAGCCTGTAAAAGAAGAAGAATCGTTCATTGATAGGAAAATTACACTAAAAAGATGATCACTATTTCATATTAATTAATATTGGTATTTTTCTTTATCGATCCTTGCCAACTTCCCGTAAGTCATATTTTGCTCACGCGGATCAGACAAAACCTTGTTAGATAAATACTTGTCTCCATGGATCTTACCTCTCCCGTCGGTATATTTCAGATAATTGTATTTGTTTCAGGAGCCAACATCACGGCCTAATGAATGACTTTTGCACATCTCAATGTGCAAAAGTAAAACGTAATGATAGCGCTTACTTTGCTATTTGGTTCATATAATAAAAACATGGCAGGGGGGAGCTCCACTGTTAGATCAACGTTCTATTCAGTTATTCGAAGACATTTTATCAGAAAGGAACATCACAATTAAACAGTTGGTATTGCAAACGGGCTATTCACGCAAACAAATTTATTATGATTTAAAGAAGATTAATCAGTGGTTAGATGAGAATCAGTTGCCACCAATTGTCACTCAACGGTCTCATGGTTTGTATATTGAACAGATAGTAAAGGAAAGAGCTATAAAACTATTATCCTCTATGAAACATGTAGATTATACTTTGTCGCCAGAGGATAAAGTGTCCTTTATTCTAATTAATTTGTTTATTAAACCAGACTATCTATCGATGCACCATTTTATCCAATCAATGATGCTAAGCAAAAGCACGGTCACCTCTGCTCTAAAAGAAGCGGGAGAGGCTGTGAGAATTAACAATGTGGAAATTGGCTACAACAGACAGGAAGGCTACCATTTTAAAGGACATGAATATGACATTCGAAATGTTGTGATGCATGTGGTAACTAAGATGGTGCAACAACAAAACGGTTATGACTTATTAAAGAAGATTTATGAAGAGAATAGTCCAAGACGATCCTTTGATTCATCTTATGTTCAGGTCCAACGAATCTTATGGGAGGTTGAAGAGCTACTCGACATTACATTTGTCGAAGAGAATATGAAAGAGCAAATGATCTTTTTAACTTTTTTATTTTTACGGATTGAAAAAGGGAATACCATACGCATTTCATCAGATATTAAGCACGCTTTAGATCAATCACCTTTTTCACATACCGCTCAAAAATTTCTTAGGAACGCTGGATTAGAAACGGCAGCCGATGAATGTGTTTATTTAACATTGCTTCTTCAAGGAATAAATATTAAGGAAGATAGTCAGCAATACCAAGAACCTAATCAAACTTTGATTAATCAACTTATCAATAAGATTATCCATGAATTTGAAAGAATGACTTGTCTTCGTATTCCTTATTCAAGCTGGATAAAAGATGCGTTATATACCCATCTTAAGCCGGCCTTTTATCGAATCAAGTATCAGATTCCTATGACTAATCCTTTTGTTGACGAAATAAAAAAAGAGCATCCAGATCTTTTTCATATTGTAAAGAAATCATTAAGATCATTAGAAAAACAGGTCAATCAAAAGGCTTCAGATGATGAAATTGCTTATGTTGCTTTACATTTTGGCGCTTTTATAGAGACGCAAGGTTTTACCATTCATCGCAAAAAAGGCGTTATTATCTGTCCGAATGGCGTAGGTACTTCGAATATGCTTAAATATCAAATTGAAAATTTAGTGCCTCAATGTGATATTGTTCAAGTTTTATCCGTAAAAGAATTTCATCATACGAATCTCACATCGATAGATATTGTGTTTTCTACCCTATTAATTAATACAGACAAACCTTTGATCGTCGTTAATCCGATCTTAACGGTGACGGATAAACTACGAATTATTCAAGAGGTTGATTGGTATATGTACGCAGCATCACCGAGACAAATAGACAGCCGCAGGATCATCGAAGCCATTCGCCCGTTTGTTTCCATTCAAGATGAAGGTGGTTTGTCTCAGGCTTTAACAAAATTATGTTTAGAACCGCTTGTTCAGATGAAAGGGAGGTATCGACCTGTGTTAAATGAATTACTGACAAAAAACCGTATTCAGATTATGCAGAGGGTAGATTCATGGGAATCTGCCATTCGAGAAGCTGCCAATCCATTACTAGATTCAAGGATCATAGAAGATCGTTACATTGATGCGATGATTGATACGGTTAAAGAAATTGGACCCTATATTGTCATTGCCCCTCGAGTTGCTATTCCTCATGCCAGGCCAGAAAAAGGGGTCAACCAATTAGGAATGGCTATGCTAAAACTTGAGGAACCTATTTCTTTTTCAAGTGATCAAGACGACAAATTTGTTAACTTAGTTATTGTTCTTGCAGCGGTTGATAGCGAAACTCATTTAAAAGCCCTTAGTCAGCTTTCAGAACTGCTAGAAGATGAGGAAAGTATAGAGAAAATGATAGCGAGTACGACGGTTGAAGATATGTATCACCTTATCTCAGCATATAGTTAAAAAAGTAGAGGAGTGATCGATATGTTAAATATTGTAACCGTTTGCGGAAACGGAATTGGTAGTAGTTTAATGCTTAAAATGAAAATAGAAGAAATTTGCAATGAAAATGGGATCGATGCGAATGTTGAATCTTGTGACTTTAACTCTGCTAAAGGAAGACCTTGTGACTTAATTGTGACCGTTGCAGAACTTGCTGAACAATTTGATAGTAACCAAAAAGTTGCAGTAACGAGAAGTTATATTAACAAGAAGAAAATTAAAGAAGATATTTTAGAGACCTTAAAATCATTAAATAAATAGCGGATAAAGGGGGTATTTCCAATGAGTATTTTAACGTCAATTCTCAGCTTTTTGCGTGATGTTTTCTCTCAACCAGCCCTGCTTATTGGTCTGATGGCGTGTATAGGACTTATCGCTTTAAAGAAACCTTTTCATAAAATACTAACGGGAACATTAGGACCTATTCTAGGTTATATTATGCTCAGTGCGGGTGCGAACGTGATTTCAACGAATCTTACCCCACTCGGTAAAATGATTGAAAAAGGGTTTCATATTCACGGTGTCGTTCCAAATAATGAAGCGATTGTTGCCAGTGCCCAGAAAATTTTGGGTGTCGAGACAATGTCTATTCTCGTTTTGGGTCTTGTTTTAAATATTCTTTTTGCTCGATTAACAAAATATAAATATGTTTTTTTAACAGGACATCACAGTTTCTTCATGGCCTGCCTCTTGTCCGCAGTTCTAGGAGCTTCTGGATTTTCTGGTATTCAATTAATCATCATTGGTGGGATTTTCCTAGGTGCTTGGAGTGCGATCTCGCCGGCTATTGGTCAAAGATATACATTAAAAGTGACCGATGGTGATGATGTGGCCATGGGGCATTTTGGCAGTCTAGGATACTATTTATCGGCTTGGGTCGGAGCTAGATTTGGCAATGCCAATCATAGTACTGAAAAAATCAATATACCTGAAAAATGGGGCTTTTTACGAAATACGACGATTTCAACAGCGATCACGATGGTCTTCTTCTATTTAGTAGCGGCTATCGCGGCTGGTCCCCAATATGTATCAACGCTATCAAGCGGCATGTCCCCATTTTTATATGCTGCCATGCTTGGTTTAAACTTTGCCATTGGTGTCACGATTGTTTATTCAGGTGTTCGTATGATCCTAGCTGATTTAATTCCAGCTTTCCAAGGCATTGCCACGAAAATCATTCCAAATGCCGTTCCAGCTGTAGATTGTGCTGTCTTCTTTACGTATGCACAAACAGCGGTCATTATCGGTTTCGTGAGCAGTTTTATTGGTGGCATTATTGGCATGTTGGTCCTTGGCCTTGCCGGTGGAGTGCTGATTATTCCAGGACTCGTACCACACTTTTTCTGCGGGGCAACAGCGGGCATTTATGGAAACGCAACCGGGGGTAGGAGAGGGGCTGCTTTAGGGGCTTTTGTAAACGGGTTAGCTATTACCTTCCTACCTGCGTTACTCATGCCCGTTCTAGGTGCACTTGGTTTTGCCAATACCACTTTTGGAGACATGGATTTTGCCGTCCTTGGTATATCAATCGGTCAAGTTGGCCATTCATTCACGACCATGGGCATCTATGCACTTGTCTTGGCTACACTCATTGTTTTATTCGTTCCAAACTTTATCAAAACAAAGAGTACGACACTTAATCACATCGTTGAAGATGAAGAAAATTAAAGGAGGCAGAAAAATGAAAGGGTTATCAATTAAAGTATTTGCAGATGGAGCAGTGATCGAGGACATGGTAAAAGCCTATGAAACAGGAGATATCAAGGGATTTACGACGAATCCGTCGTTAATGAAAAAGGCCGGTATTCAAGACTATGAAGCTTTTGCTAAGGACGTCATTCAGAAAATTCCTGATTTACCCATTTCATTTGAAGTGTTTGAAGATGATTTTGATTTAATGGAAAAAGAAGCCCACAAAATTGCCAGTTGGGGAGAAAATGTCTATATAAAAATTCCGATTATCAATACAAAAGGAGAATCTTCTGCTCCTTTGATCCATAAACTTTCAAAATGCGGCTATTCATTAAATATTACGGCCATCTTAACCCTCGACCAAGTTAGGGAAACAGTGGATGCCTTTGAATTAGGAACAAAAAATATTGTTTCTGTTTTTGCAGGCCGGATGGCGGATTCAGGCGTTAATCCTATTCCTTACATGAAGGAAGCTGCCTCTATATGTCATGAAAAACCAGGAACAGAACTACTTTGGGCAAGTTCACGCGAAGTATATAATATTTTTCAAGCAGAAGAGTGTGGAGCAGATATTATCACGTGTACCCCAGCTATATTAAGTAAACTTCCTAATATCGGAAAAGACCTTTATCAATTATCTTTGGAAACCGTTCAAGGTTTTAATAAGGATGTGAAAGCGCTAGGGTATTCTGTGTTGTAAGTCTTTGTAGACTAGGGGGTACTCAATAATCAAAAAAGTTTTATAACAGAAAAAATAGACCAGAAGAAAAGTTATCCAGCTTTTCTCTGGTCTTTTTGGTATAAAGATAACGTGATTATGAAGAATGTAAATCTTTTATTAAGCCTTATGTTGTCCTCTAAGTGTCCAGATTTGATACAACATGATGAGAGACTCCAAAATAGTGAGATAGGTTAAAACGATCCAACCAGACATGAGATAAGGCTTCACAGCAGCTTGGGTGGCAGGATTTGTTAAGGTATCTCTGAAATGGATGCAAGCGAAAGTTGAAGCCGTGACAAACAAGATAAATAGAAGGACGCCTTGGGTGAGTTTACTGCGTGTTTTTCCGGATTCTGCCGCATATTGACTGGCCCATCCATCTTTCTTATTTGCAGAGAGCTTCTCTAGCCAAACTTGTATAAAGGTAATCAAATTCACCCAAAGGTAAATTTCAGGACTTATTAATAGTGTCGCTAAAATTACATCTATTGGTCGATGCATCGGCGTTTTTAGGGCTAGTATCATGTTTAGTAAAGAGGCTAATACAACTGGAGTGAGCCAAATCCAATTCCATGTATATTGATCGGTTGCAAGAGAGAGTGCGAGTAAAGTGACAAATAAGACTCGAACGATAAGGTCAATGAACATTTTAGCTTGCGAACGCCAAAGTCGTCCTGTATGCCGAGTTTTGACTTTGAGATCTTTACTTGTCAATAGATTTACTGTTCCAGACTTCCATTTATTCCGTTGCTCTCTATATGAATGGTAGTTTCTCATTGCATCCACAAAACAACGAGCATGGGGGCTAATTAATGTCTTCCAACCTGATTTCTGAAGTTGCCAAGTCAGCAGCATATCTTCAACGTCGCTTTCATTCTGCCAGGGTCCATCAAGTTTATTTTCATCAACAATGTCTTGCAGGGCTTCTGGTCTGAATAGGGTGGCTTGCCCTCCAAGAACATAGGTGCTTCCGCCGTGGTATTGTAAATCGAGCAGCCAGCTTGCCATATCTTGTTTTTGCTGGTGTGTCCACCATCGTGCTATAGGTCCACCATACTCTCCGCTTGTAATTTTCTCTTCGTAGTGTGTATCGTCTTTTGAGAGCAGGCTTTTCTTTTTCGGCATTCTCATGGTATATTTTGCCATAACGCCGCCGATATTTCGTCCACTCATTAAACCATCCCAAAGATAGGCTAGTGCCCCAGGGGCAAGTCGACTATCTGCATCCATACCTAATATGGCTTTAACCGATTGTTGATACATCATTTGGTATTCCGTGAGTTCAGTATTATATAAATCTAGAATATCTCCATAAATGCCTTTCCAGGCTGAATTTAGAGCGCCTACTTTTCGTTGTTTGTTATTTTTTGTGACGATCACTTCTAGATTTAAACCAAATTCCATTCCTGCTAATTCTGCGATCTCTTTGGTGCGGTCTGTACAGTTATCGGCAATAACAAAAACATCTAATTCAACGCCAGAAGGGAGACTCTGATCGCCTAAACCAGCTAAACAATCTCGAATCGATTTTTCTTCGTTGTGAGCTGGAATAAAGGCCGCAATTCTAGGTTTCATATAGGTTTTTCTTACACTAGGAATTTCATCAAAATGTGGAATTTGAACCATTCTAGAACGACTTGTGTAATTGATCATTTATGTTCCCCCAAGTTCTAAATTAGGTCATTATTATTTTAATAGATTGAAAATAAGTGAAAGGTTTGCTTGGGATATGTTAACATGTAGTTAACAAAGGATCCCGTTCTCTTAATTAACACTTAAATACAACACTTCAAAATGGTCGTACTAAACATTGCATGGGGATGCTAAGTTTATTTGCGATCTTGTATCGTGTTGATGGGACGAATTCTTTGCAACAAACTTAATTGTGGGGAGATCGGTAGTCTCTTCACGATTAAGTTTTTTTATAGATGTTGTTCAAAAAGTCACCCAATGATAAGCTACGAATCTCGGCGTTGTCCAAGAGGATCTTCAACTAGGCCGCTCACATCCTGTGGAATGCTGGTCCTCAAAACTACGCCGCCTTGATCTTCTTGCTTCTAATTAGCCGCCTTACTGAACACGTACTTATAAGATTTTAATTTCCTACCTCCTCCGTTTTATTCCTTGTACCTCCTTCATATTATTTAAGCAATGGAACGGGTTAAGTCATTGTTTAATGACCACAATGCGGATGCGTTTCTTATTTTATAATTTAAAGCATTACACATTCATTACATTGTTCACAATATTGACAAATAAGCCGTTTTTTCGAATGGTTAGAATTACGGAAAAAACCTTGTTAAATAAAGGATCTGACGCGATTTTTATAAATAAGGAAAAAAGTTTTCGACTAAATACGTAAACACAAAAAAATATATTGAGAACTCCTTCAAGATTGGAGAGTAAGAGAAACCATCTCTTCCAAAAAGAGAGATTTTTGTTTTAATATGCTTATGGCGGGAATATTAAAATAAGTGATTCTTCAATTGTTATTAAAGTCTATTGGAGGTGAATGATATGAAGCCAACGCAAACAGCAGGCTTTTGGATTCGCTTAGCTGCTAATATTATTGATGGAATTATTGTCATGGTGATCGTTTATTTGCTTGGTGCCTTTTTATTTGGTAAAAGTTATTTAGAAAGAGACTCAGGTATTGGTACAGTTCAAATATTTGGAGATGTTGTCTCTTTAATATATTTTGTTTTAATTCCGATCGTATGGAGCGGTTATTTACCTGGGAAGAGACTTTGTGGTATACGGATCGTCAAAATAGATGGCCAAAAACCAACGATCGGAACGATGCTGCTTCGGTATATTGTCGGTGGACTTGTCTATACCGTATCTTTTGGTATTTGTTTAATCATCAGTATTTTTATGGTCGCCTTTCGAGAGGACAAAAGGGCCATCCATGATTTCATCGCGGGAACCTATGTAACAAAAAACCCACCGGCTGGTCATAAAAGATTCGAGAGAGGTTAAGATACCTTAACTTTTATTACACTTGATGCCCTTGTTTATTAATAAACAAGGGCATCAAGTGCGTATTTTCCTGGCCCATCATCGCAACCCCCAATGGCATTGGTAGCAATTAACAGATTAATAATCCGATAAGCCATTTTAAAAATATTGATGACATGTTAACCGCCATTTATCCTATAAAAAAGACGCTGATGGCTTTTAATGATAAATAACGACCACCGGTTTTCTACGTATGGTGTGAAAAGTCACAATGAGTCAAATTCTAATAAGTATTACTAAAAAAGAAAAACAGAAAAAGATGATTTGAATGAGAAGTTTATAAAGAATAAAAATACATACAATAAAAGCGGATTGGAAATAAATAAATAGAATTAATTCTACAATGGAGGAATGACATTGGAAGAAAATAAATCGGAAACCCATATTAAAGGTACTGGTGAAAGTTCAGATTCATTAACAAATCGCCAAGGTCATCCGGTAACAGATAACCAAAATATTAGAACGGTAGGAAACCGTGGACCATCGACACTTGAGAATTATGATTTTATCGAAAAAATTTCCCATTTTGACAGAGAAAGAGTACCTGAGCGAGTTGTTCATGCACGTGGAGCTGGAGCCCATGGATATTTTGAGGCTTATGGAAAAGTCGGGGATGAGCCGATTGCAAAATACACAAGAGCAAAGCTGTTTCAGGAAGCAGGAAAACGCACACCGGTCTTTGTTCGTTTTTCAACCGTGGCAGGTGCGATGGAATCACCAGAAACAGCACGTGATCCTCGAGGTTTTGCTGTAAAATTTTATACTGAGGATGGGAACTGGGATCTTGTCGGAAATAATCTTAAAATATTCTTTATCCGAGATGCAATGAAATTTCCTGATATGATTCATGCTTTTAAGCCTGATCCGGTTTCAAATTTAAGTAACCCTGAACGAATGTTTGATTTTCTCTCTCGTACACCAGAAGCAACACATATGGTTACCTTTGTATTTTCTCCTTGGGGCATTCCGGCAAATTATCGCCAAATGCAGGGATCAGGTGTCAATACATACAAATGGGTCAACAAAGATGGAGAAGCTGTATTAATTAAGTATCATTGGGAACCATTGAAACAAGGTATTAAGAATCTTACCCAAAAGGAAGCAGACGAAATACAAGCTAAAAATGTAAGCCACTCTACCCAAGATTTGTATGAAGCAATTGAGCGTGGTGACTATCCTGAGTGGGAGCTTTGCGTTCAAATCATGAGTGACGAATACCATCCTGAGTTGGATTTTGATCCATTAGATGATACAAAATTATGGCCAACAGACAAATTTCCGTTCTTAAAGGTAGGGAAAATGGTTTTAAACAAGAATCCGGAAAATTATTTTAATGAAGTTGAGCAGGCAGCGTTTGGTACAGGAGTATTGGTAGATGGATTGGATTTTTCTGATGATAAAATGCTTCAAGGCAGAACTTTTTCCTATTCGGATACTCAGCGATATCGCGTAGGCACGAACTATTTACAACTTCCTATTAATGCACCTAAAAAGCGTGTTGAAACCAATCAGCGAGGAGGCCAAATGTCATACCAAGTGGATTTAGCGCAGGATCAAAATCCACACATAAATTATGAGCCTTCCGTTATTGGAGGCTTAAAGGAAGCGGAACAGATAGGTAAAATTCATGAGCCGCGCTATAATGAAAAATTGGTTCGTGAAAAAATTGATCGTACAAATGATTTTGGACAAGCAGGTGATACGTATCGGAGCTTCGAGGAATGGGAAAGGGAGGAACTCATAAGTAATCTTGTAGATGCACTCAAAGTATGCAGATCCGAAATTCAGAATAAAATGATTGAATATTTCACCCATGCTGATGAGGATTATGGAAGACGGGTTAAAGAAGGATTGGCAAAAGCGATGGAAATGGGCAAGGATACAACAGATATAAGCACGGCAGAAGCAGATGAAGCAACGGATAAGGCAGAACAAATGGGACACGAAGCAGATCCTTATTAATAACGAATGGCCGAACTTTTAGTGAGTTCGGCCATTGTTCTTTAAATACATATCTCTCAGAACACATTTAATTTCTACCGGTTTTATAAAAAGGTATTGATAACCTTGCGTTTCTGTATAATGTTTTTCTATATCTGAGTCTCATAGTCAACGAACCCCCACTGAGAACTTGACGGTTCTGCTTTCAGTAGGGGCTTGAGTTAGCCACTCAGGTCTTTTCGTCTTTCAGCAAGACAAGTGACGCTCTGAGTAGTATCCTCAAATCACTGTTTTTGGTTGGTACTGGTTGTACCACCACTTGCATCGCCCTTGAAAAAGAGCCATACAAGCCCCGACTGAAAAGTCAAGTACACATGGATGGTTGACGCACCCACTAAGCTATGCGCGAAACAACAGCCTTACGTGTTTGTACTTTTTGTGCGTTAAAGATTTTACGTGACAGATGAATCCCTGTCACAACCTCATATCTTTAGTTTTCAAAGAACACTTGTGCTTATTATAGTATATTTGTTCGAATTGTACAATAATTTTAGCTTACGCTAACCGGCAATTCATCTCCACCTGAATTGTTGGTCTTCGCCCGTAACACAAATCAGATGGAGTCTTCTTACCGGAAAAGGATAAATATCAACCTAAATGAATAAATAAGAATATTTAAAGAAATCTTTCAATAATTACAATATGATTCATAGTATTGTGATAATATGATATAGAACAATCTGTGTTTAAATAGAAAGATGAACAACAGGAATATTACTATCCCTTATTGAACATACATTCTTCTATATACAACGAAAATAATTTGCAATGGAGACATATCATGATAGAAAACAAAATACAGAAGATCATATCATTACTGCCTTTTTTAACTCCAGCTTGTTTGCTTGTTGGCGTTCTAATAGGAGATCCATTAACGAAACTCATCAGTTTTATCCCTTGGATTTTTGCCATTATGACGTTTACAGGAAGTACGAGTGCTAATTTTAAACAATTAAAAAATGTCTTTGAACATCCACTACCGATCTTTGTCACATTAATGGTTCTGCACGTTCTTGTACCAATGGTCGCTCTTTCTATCGGACATGCTGTATTCGGAGATGACCCGTTAACCATTATTGGTTTTATCTTAGTTGTTGTCATTCCTTGTGGTGTGACAAGCTTTGTTTGGGTTTCTATCTTTAGAGGAAACAATGTCCTTTGCCTTACAACGATTATTATTGACACTATTCTTTCACCCATTATTGTCCCATATAGTTTACTTCTATTTGTCGGACAAAAAGTCGATCTAAATCCATTTTCTCTCACGCTCAATTTAGTTACTATGATTGTGATTCCATCTTTACTTGGGATGGTATTCAATCAATATGCTAAAGAAGGTACTAAAAATCTTGTTCGAAAATGGTCATCTCCATTTAAATTAGGTGTCTTACCCATCGTTTTAATCAATGGCAGTGTTTTATCAACTTATTTGAAACATATTGATCTTAAAGTGATTAAGATTCTCGTTTGCATTTTTATAATTTCATCCTTTGGTTATTTAGTCAGTTGGTCAATTGGCAAGTTATTGAAATGGAACCATGAGGAAACGGTGTCCCTTACGTTTAACGGGGGCATGCGAAACATAAGTGCTGGCTCTGTACTGGCTGTGACTTATTTTCCCGCAGCTGTCGTTTTACCTGTTGTTCTTGGTCAATTGCTTCAGCAAGTATTAGCCGCATCGTTTGGAAAGATCCTGTTTGGAAAAGAGAAAATTCAAGAAAGAGTACAGGAATCCAAGACAGCCTAATGGCTATTTGGATTTAGAAAGAAGACCTTCTTATCCGTTTAAAAACCTCCATTAGAAGGAGGTTTTTTTGTACCTGTTGATCCCCGTTTATCTTCTTTGAATACTCAGAATCTTTAGGTGGGATAAAGTGATCATCTCGAGAGCATGATATGGGAGAAGGGGGGATTCAAATGCCGAACAGAAATAAGTTGTTAGTTCCTGAAGCAAGAGAAGGTGTAGATCGGTTAAAAGCTAAAATCGCTCATACAGATAAGCCCGAAAATGCAAAATATGAAGTAGCAAAAGAAGTTGGAGTTCCACTAAATGATAAATATAACGGGAACATGACGTCCAAAGAAGCTGGAAAAATCGGTGGACATTTAGGCGGCCAAATGGTTCGTGAAATGATTAAAATGGCCGAGAAAAATTTAAAGAAATGAGATATATCCTTCCTCAAAATGAGGGAGGCTTTTTCCATTATTAATATGGGGCAGTCAATCGGTAATACGTTCGGTATTTATTAGCAGAAACCTATAGTCATGTTTAGTATTTGTCTTAGTGCATACACTAAGATAAACTTCCATCATAGAAATAAATACGAATCTATATTGACAAAGGTGCTCCATGGACAGAATTTTAACGACATCTATTCGAACATTAATTGGCTTTGTTTTATTGCTCATCTTGACACGAATATTAGGTAAAAAACAACTCAGTCAAATGACGATTTTCACCTACATTACAGGTATTGCCTTAGGAAATATAGCGGGTGATATGGTTGTTCACAGAGATATAAAAATAATTGATGGTTTTACAGGTATGACACTTTGGGCATTATTAACACTTCTCATAGAGTATATTAGTTTAAAGTCTTCGAAAGCTAGAGTACTCTTAAATGATGAACCGACGATTATTATAAAAAAGGGAAAAATAATGAAAAAAGCAATGGTTGCAGAAAAATTAAATCTTGATGATTTAACGATGCTTTTAAGAAATAATAATGTCTTTTCAATGGCGGATGTAGACTATGCGATCCTAGAACCTAATGGAGAGCTTAGTGTATTAAAAAAAGAAGAAAAGGAACTTTTGACTAAAAAGGATGCTAATGTACAGATTCATTACAGCCGTTATATTCCAACAGAACTGATTGTTGATGGAAAAATAGTAGAGAAGAATTTAAAAGAAGAGCATATACAAAAGGAATGGCTCATTGATCAGTTGAAAATGAACGGGATTCACTCAATTCATGAGGTTAATTATGCGGAACTACAGATGGATGGCAGCTTATTTGTTGATAAAAATTGAGGGATATTATTATTTTGCACTAGAATAAGACTAGGAATTCCATAACTCCTAGCCTCTATCTATTACAATACTTTCGTTGTCCAAAATTCGCAGTTCCATTTTTCTGTCACAATGTCTTCATAAAACTCCGGTTCGTGAGAGATAAGCAGGATACTACCTTTGTATGCCTGTAATGCTCGTTTTAATTCATCTTTTGCATCGACATCTAAATGGTTCGTTGGTTCATCGAGAACAAGGATGTTTGTATCATCATTAATCAATTTACATAAACGGACCTTCGCTTTTTCGCCACCACTTAAAACAGAAACTCGTGATTCGATATGTTTTGTGGTTAAACCGCATTTAGCGAGTGCTGCTCGAACTTCATATTGAGTAAAAGAAGGGAAGGTATCCCAAACTTCTTCAATACATGTTTTCGTAGATGGATCTTTTGTTTCCTGCTCAAAATAGCCGATGTGCTGGTGTTCTCCTCGTTCAACAGATCCGGAAATAGGCTCAATTTCACCCAGTAAACTTTTAAGAAGGGTCGTTTTCCCGATACCATTGGCTCCATATAGGGCAATTTTCTGTCCCCGTTCCATCCGTAAGTTGAGGGGAGATGATAGCGGTGAATCGTAGCCAATGACAAGATCTTTTGTTTCAAAGATCAGTTTTCCAGATGTACGTGCTGATTTAAAATTAAACTCAGGTTTTGGTTTTTCGGTAGCTAACTCAATCATATCCATTTTATCAAGCTTTTTCTGCCTTGACATGGCCATGTTTCGCGTACTAACCCGAGCTTTATTACGGGCAACGAAGTCTTTTAGCTTCGCAACTTCTTGCTGTTGTCGTTTGTAAGCCGCTTCTAACTGTTGTTTTTTAACTTCGTAGACTTCTTGGAAGTGATGATAATCCCCAACATAACGGCTGAGTTCTTGATTTTCCACGTGATAAATCACATTAATCACACTGTTTAAAAAGGGGACATCATGCGAAATTAAGATAAAGGCATTTTCATATTCCTGAAGGTAGCGTTTTAACCATTCGATATGTTCTTCATCTAAATAGTTTGTTGGCTCATCGAGTAAAAGGATCTCGGGCTTTTCTAACAAAAGCTTAGCGAGTAAGACCTTTGTTCGTTGTCCACCGGATAGGTCAGTCACATCCCGATCAAGTCCAACATCCATAAGCCCTAGTCCTCTGGCCGTCTCTTCAACTTTTGCATCTATCACATAAAAGTCATTATTCGTGAGCATATCTTGAAGGACGCCAACGTCTTCTAATAACTTCTCCAGTTCATCTGGTTCCACTTCACCCATTCGCCCATACATCGCATTCATGTCTTCTTCCATTTTAAAAAGATATTCAAAAGCACTTTTTAAAATATCACGAACCGTTTTTCCTTTTTCAAGAACAGAATGTTGGTCAAGGTAACCCACGCGAACATTTTTTGCCCAATGGATCTTTCCTGCATCCGGTATTAGCTTTCCGGTGATAATATTCATAAAGGTTGATTTACCTTCACCATTGGCGCCGATTAAACCAACGTGTTCTCCTTTTAAAAGACGGAAGGAAACATCGTCAAATATCGCACGGTCACCAAAACCGTGACTCAATTTTTCTACAGATAATATCAATGGTACACCTCTATGCAAGACCTAATTTGGTCGGATTATTTATGTTACTTAAAAAGTATAACGTGTGGAAGTAACAGGGGGCAAGTTGTTTCTTTAGATAGAGTTTAAGAGGTTGTTCAAAAAGTCACCAAATGATAAGCTGCGAATCTCGGCGTTGGCCAAGAGGATCTTTAACTAAAATCGCTCACGTCCTGTGGCTGGTGCCTAAAGCTACCACATCATGTGGAATGCTGGTCCTCAAAACAGCGCCGCCTTGACCTTCTTGCTTCTAATTTGTCACCTTTTTGAACACACACTTTAAGTAAAAATTGCAATATGGATCGGGATTTGAGATACTTTAACTTACATTTGATTGAAATGAATTGAGGGAATAACATGACACAATGGGCATTTTTAAATAAAGTACAACCTTTTTTAAAAGAAAATTTTATAAAGGCTAATTTTACAGTGCCGACAGAAGTTCAAGAACAAACGGCTGAGACGATTATGGAAGGAAAGGATCTTATCGCTGAGTCACCTACAGGTACAGGAAAGACTCTGGCGTATGTCTTACCCCTTCTAGAAAAAATAAACACAAGTACAAAGAATCCACAGGTTGTCATTCTTGCACCATCTCGTGAACTGGTGATGCAAATCTATCAAGTGATATTAGATTGGAAAAAAGGTTCAGATATTCAAGCTTTATCACTGATTGGCGGAGCAAACATTAAAAAGCAATTGGAAAATATCAAGAAAAAAGGACCACATATCATTGTTGGTTCACCTGGTCGTATTTATGAAATCATTAAGATGAAGAAATTGAAGATGCATGAAGTGAAAACGATTGTACTGGATGAAGTCGATCAACTGGTTGTTTCTGAACATGTAGGGACAGTGAAAGATATTATTAAATCGACACTTCGTGATAGACAAATTTTATGCTATTCAGCGACGCTTCGTGCAGATGTAGAAAAAACATTACTTGAAATCACAAATGATGCCATAGTCATGAAGTTTAAATTAAAGAAAAAAGATTCTGGTAAAGTCAAGCATCAATACATTGTTGCTTCTCAGCGTGATAAAGTGAAAGTTCTACAAAAGCTCTCTCATATAGAAGGAATGCAGGCACTTGTTTTTGTGCGGGATATCGCTCATTTAGCTACTTATGCAGAGAAGTTAGAGTTTCATCATGTACGTGTTGGTGTTCTTCATAGTGAAGTTGGGAAAGTTGAACGAAGTCAAATTCTAAAAGCATTTAAGGAAGGTAAGTATACACTATTGCTGGCAACTGACGTGGCAGCTAGAGGACTCGATATTAAAGATTTACCTTATGTCATACAAACCGATACGACTAAAGAAGAAACATATATTCACAGGTCAGGTCGAACCGGGCGAGCAGGTAAAAAAGGGACTGTTATTAGTCTTGTGACACCAAGTGAAGTATCACATCTTAAGAAATTGGCAAAACAAATAAAGATCGATATACAAGAAATCGTCTTATCAAGAGGGAAATTAGAAGTGAGGTAATTTTAGACTAAGCTGTAGATATGTTAGGCAAGTCTTACTAAAGAGCCCACGTCCTGATAAGAGGTCGCGGGCTTAATTAGTATTTATTTTTTACTCATCGGTTAGTTGATCTTGAATCATTTGATGCACGCGTTCTTTTTCATCATCAGAAATTTGAAGATAGTAGATTTTTGAACCGCTCGATGTTTTTTCCCAATCATCCGAGCCTTTTACTTCATAGTTCTGGACATTTTGTTTGCTGTCGCGATAGTTAGAGGCTAAGTTTTTCATGTCATCAAATGTTAGATTGGTTTTGACATTTTTTTGTACGGCATTTAAGATGTCTTGATATTTTGAGAAAGATCCAAAACTTGCAGCTTTGTTAATAACAGCCATAATGACATCACGTTGTCGCTGGTTTCGTCCAAAGTCACCACGTGGATCTAAGTGACGCATTCTTACATACCCAAGAGCTTTCGCACCGGAATCAAGTGTGATATCTCCTTTTTGATAATGGTAGCCTTTTTTATAGTAACCTTCATCACGCCAATCAATGTCATTGTGAACCGTGACCCCACCAACAGCATCGACTAAATCAGCGAGACCCTCCATGTTAATCCGAAGATAATGTTTAAAGTTGACATTGAACAAATTGTTGAATGTGTTTAATGCCATTTTCGGACCACCATAAGCATAGGCACTATTAATCTTATTTACTGTACCATGACCAACGATTTCCGCTTTTGTATCACGAGGGACAGAGATCATTTGCATGGATTTTTTCGTTGGATTAAGCGTTAGAGCTATCATCGTATCAGACCGCCCCACATCACCTTTACGTTCATCAACTCCAAGAAGCAAAATAGGGAAGGCTTGAAGGTTCTTGATGGCACTTGAATTTTTCCCGGATCCACCTGCCGGATCATAAATCTTATTAGCCGTGCTTTGAACAGAATGATAGAGATACCAAATAAACCCTCCTCCGCCAACTAGAACAATCCCAACAACAATAGCTAGAGTAATAAATATTTTCTTAAGCATCATATTCTTCCTTTTCAAGTGAAATGTTTAATTAGCAATCTAGCTATATATTAGCACTAAACGAGTGAATGGGGGAGAAATTTTGATAGAAATTACATAGTAGATGGGGCGTTCTGTCCAACTTCTTTCGACATAGAACAAAAAAGAGCCATTAATATGAGATTTTTAATTAATGCTTTTTAAACCATAGACTATACCTGTGGGAAAATAAACCTTCAAGGGTTGTAACAGAAAAATCTCCACTCGTTATAATAGAAGATGGCCGTCAAACGAACTTCAAATAACGAGAGGAGATCTGCTCATGTCGAGCGACAGTAATTTAACACATACAAGATGAATTGTAAGTATCACATTATATTCATCCCGAAATATAAAAGAAAGTTGATCTATGGGAAGTTGAAAAAAGACATTGGATCGATATTAAGAAAGTTATTTGAGATGAAGGATGTAGAAATAATGGAAGTAAATGCCATGCCTGATCACATACACATGTTGGTAAGAATACCAACCAAAATGTCTGGTCTCATAGGCAAAAGGTTACTATGTAGGTACAGTGGAATTAAACTAAAAACAGTGGCCAAATATATTCGAGAACATGGATCAGAGGATCGTTTGCGAGACAATTTGAGCAAGCGAGAATATGTAGATCCATTCAAAAAATAGGTTGGAAGTTAAACGGTTGGCGGTCAATTTAGAGGCTCCTTTAGGGGTTAGTTGGTAAAGTCCTCTTATAGGGCGAGATCAAAATCGCCTGCTCTACGGGCGGTTAGTTATTTATGACGACTTAAAAGGTAATCTGCGTGTTGATAATGAATTTTTAAAAATTGAATTTTTGTCGATAGAAATATTTGTTGTACAACCACTTAGTATGTTGTCTCTTTTTACGTTATATTCGATAGATTTATAATTCAACCCTGCTCGTTATCTTAATTCATGACTAGCAGTCATAACACCTGCGTACAACACTTTTTGGTGTTAAACTTTTTACTACGTTTAGCCTTACCCATAAATAAACACCCCAAAAGATGAATATTTACTCTAACTTTTGGGGTACGGCACAGGGGTGCATGGGCTAAGAGTTACGAAATTGACTCAATTAAAAAAAATAATGCTTTGTTATAAAAAGTATTTCTAAATTGATAATCATCCCTTCAATTAATTGTAAAGTTCACTATTGACACACCTTTGTCCTATTTTATTTTAAAAAAATGGATAAGGTCAATAAGTATTTCTGTACAAAAATGTATAATTTATATGGAAACAGAAAACATTAAGAGAGAAGAACTAAAAAAATTAAGGTCGGTGAGTAGAATAATGATAAAGTACTTAATAAGTTTTAAAACAAAATTAATTATTAGTTTGTTGGTTATCGCAACAATATACTACTGTATTGTTAGTAACTCAATAGCTGGAACTAAAATCAGTGATGAAGGTTTTCCATCAATCACAAATAAAGGTATAAAATTAGTCATTACTGATCATCATTTTTACAATGACAAGCAAAAACTTTTGGTGTCTTTCCATATAAGGACAAATAAACTTTATAAATTTAATCATCTCCATCCTACCTTGATGGAAAATCCTGAAGTTATCGTAAAAGGGGAACATATACGTGGTCATATAGAAGCTTTTTCCAAAGAAAGTGATAACTTATATACAGGTATGTTTGAAGCTTCTTTACCTAATAAATATTCAAATAGGACACCTATCACGTTTCAAACTAATACTATCCTTAGTCAGACAGGACAATGGGCTGTTGTATCAAAATAGGATTTAATTATGGATATGATATTTTATAATATATCATATCCATGTACATTTAGTTGCCATTTTATGATTGTCTTAATCCCAAACTAGTACATTAACACTAGAGTCATAGTCCGTAGCGTTACCTATTTTAATATATAATTCAGCCTTCCCATTATCACCGTCTGTTTTAATTTCACTCCACTCAAATACTTGATAATTTCCATATCCACGCCTAGTTGTTCCTATTGGATCGTCTGGATTATCAGGGTCATATTCCATAAGCTGGACACTATAACTATTGTAATCAGCTACACCATCCACTCTTATTTTAAATCCACCGCCACCTGAGTTAAAATTTCTTGTGTTTACAGTTGTATAGTTATATAAAGGAACCGGATCATAACCTAAATAATCCCATTCACCAGCTCCCAGCGGAACAGCTTTTTGAGTTGAAAACGAAGTAGTAGAATCGGGTAGTATTGTCAATGTTGATGAATCGTTTTTTTGTTTAACGTTTGGTGTGGAAACATCACTTTGGACTTTTTTAGTATTAATGTCGTTAGTACTTGCAAAAGTTGATGTCGGTACCATCATAGAGATGATCAAAGCCGAAAAAAACGTTTTTAACTTGAATTTTTTTAACATTTCAATTCCCCCTTGATTAATTTTTTTGTTGACTCAAGTTGTACACTGGATTATCTCAAGCCACCTTTCATTATTAGGATTATATAATAATATTAGACATAATATTGAAAAAACCTCCAAATATCAAAAAATTATATTTTTTTAGTCGGAATTTTTCATAAAGTTAAATCACCTAAAATAACCATCAGAAAGGATTCTTATAATGGTTGCTTAAAAAAAATATCTATTATCAGAAATAAAAGCCTTATCTCTACGTTGTTCTGGCGTTGATCGTGTCATAGCTTCACAAATGGCCTTTGCTTTCTCTGGATCTTCAGCCCGGGTTTTATAAAAAGAATAAGGGCCGGATGCTACGCCATTTTCTATAGGGGTATCTTTTCATTTAGTAGGATCAGATTATATATATCTTCGTGAAACCAATCATCTATGCACCAACTTCTTAATATTAATGGTGGACAAGTTGTCGGTGAATCTTATGCGTCGTTTGGTTGTCAACAATTTGATTATATTTTAAAACAAATAGAATACACGGCTACCGGACATTGTCTTCTCTACTTTGATCGGTGATTTTTCTTAATGCATCGCTAAACAAGAAAACACTATTATACGTATTTTCCATGACAGATCTGGTCACACTTGACCCAAACTGGTTATTATAAGTATAAATAAAATACTGATTTGCCTTGGATTGAATGGTTTTAAAATAAGGAAGGGATGTATAGATTTCTTTCATCAAGAACAAATTGTGTTTATGAATGACTATGCAGAAAATTTATTAACAAAAAAGCCAACAATTAAAGATATGATCATAAAAAACCTTAACTATATCACTGATAAATCGATGGAGAAACCTGTTCGCCGAAGAATTGAAAATGAAGTTTTCGATATAAGTTATCAATGCTGGCATGATTATTATTTAATTAAATTTACTTTATTTAATCAAAGAAAGTTAAAAAATCATCATAAAATATTGTTCCAAGATATAATTGGTAAAGATTCGTCTTTTATTGAGACATTAAATGTAGCAAAAACGGCGTCTCAAACGGAAGCGAACGTACTTATTATTGGAGAGAGTGGGACGGGTAAGGAACTCTTCGCAAATGCCATCCACAACGAGAGTATGCGAAGTGATAAACCATTTATTGCTGTCAATTGTGGAGCCATATCAAAGGAACTTATTCAATCCGAATTCTTCGGCTATGTTGGAGGGGCGTTTACAGGTGCAAATAAAAATGGAAAGCAGGGCTTATTTGAAGTAGCGAATGGTGGTACGCTTTTTTTAGATGAAGTAGGCGAATTACCACTTGATTTACAGGTGACCTTACTCAGAGTTCTACAAGAAAATGAAATAACACGAGTTGGCGATACCAGACGAATACCTATCGATGTTCGTATTATTGCAGCTACCAATAAGAATATATTAAACGAAATTGCTTATAAAGGAACGTTTAGAAGCGATCTTTACTACCGATTAAGTGTCTTTCAAATCAATCTTGTTCCTCTAAGAGAACGGAGCATAGATCTTCCTGAATTAGCAAATTATTTTCTAACTAAATTAAACGATAAAAATCATACAGAAAAAATTTTTTCCCATAAAGCAATGGAATCCATAAAAGCTTATTCATGGCCAGGGAATATTAGGGAACTAAGTAATGTCGTTGAACGAAGTTATTATTTATCACATTTTCAATCTGAGATAGATATTTATCAGTTAGAGAATCCAAATAAGAATGACTATCATTCTTTGGTACCTCCTCAACGAGAGAATGAAGATATTACAGTGATTGATAATGCTCAATCTGAGAAAACGCTTATCTTAACTTATTTAAAAGAAATGGATTCAAATATAAGTAAGGTAGCCAAAAAAATGGGGATGTCAAGAACCACATTGTATAAAAAATTAAACGTTTACCAAATTAAAATTAAACGATAAGAGTAACAAATAACTCCAGATGATGATCATCTGGAGTTATTTGAC
>NZ_WNHB01000022.1 GCF_009718825.1 Terrilactibacillus tamarindi
CTTATAACGTATTTCAAATCATTTTGTAGCACAAAGGAGCCTAGAAATCATATGATATGGTGAGCGTTAAGATCTGGTACGGTGAATTGTTTTAAATATCGCAATTCATAAAATGGCTCATTCGTTTGTCCCTTTAGTCATTCATTTAGGTGAATCATAAGGGAGATGGAAAAAGAGGGGAGAGACCAATGAATGCTTACGAATAAACACCTTGTCATTTTAGGTGGTGATGCTAGGCAAATCGAAGTCATTGAAAAACTCAATGAACTTGATGCACGTTTGTCTCTTGTTGGATTTGATCAACTCAATCGACATTTCAACGGGGCATCAAAAGTTGAACTTGAAGAAATTAATCCAAAAGAGGTAGATGGGATTATCCTACCTGTTGGTGGTGCAAAAGAAGATGGTGAAGTAAAGGCCATTTTTTCAGATAAACCGGTTCGTCTTATAAAAAAATGGTTTACAGAAACGCCGGAATATTGCTCCGTATATACAGGTATATCAACCCCATATCTTGATGAACTGACATCAGAATGCAAGCGAGAGATGGTCAAACTATTTGAACGTGATGATGTTGCTATTTATAATTCCATTCCTACAGTTGAAGGAACCATCATGATGGTGATTCAACATACGGATATTACGATACATCAATCAAAAGTTGTTGTTCTTGGTTTAGGTAGAACAGGTATGTCGATTGCAAGAGCTTTTGATGCTCTTGGCGCTATTGTAAAAGTGGGTGTAAGGGATCCCGCTCATATCGCAAGAATAACGGAGATGGGCCTAAAACCCTTCTATACACGTGATTTGGCCAAAGAGGTACGTGATATTGATGTTTGCATTAATACGGTTCCAGCACCCATCTTAACGAGTGAGGTACTTTCGCAAATGCCCGCCAATGCCTTTATTATTGATGTTGCCTCTTTACCTGGTGGTACGGATTTTAGATATGCTGAAAAACGTGGGATAAAAGCCATTATAACACCTGGTTTACCTGCAATGGTGGCACCAAAAACGGCGGGCCGAATTATTGCTAATGTGTTAGCTGAACTTTTACTTCAAAAGTTTGAAAAAGGGGAGAATAACGCATGAATTTAAAAGGCAAACGGATTGGATTTGGAATAACAGGGTCGCATTGTACTTATGGAGAAGTCGTACCGCAGATTCAATCATTATTGGATGCGGGAGCGGATGTTGTTTGTTTTGTCACATATACAGTCAAAAATACCGTAACACGTTTCGGAGATGGAAAGGATTGGGTTAAAAAAGTTGAGGAAATGACAGGGCATGAAGTTGTCGATTCCATTGTAAAAGCCGAACCATTTGGACCCAAAACCCCCCTTGATTGTATGGTTATCGCTCCCTTAACAGGAAACTCCATGAGTAAGTTTGCTAACGCTATGACTGATTCACCTGTTTTAATGGGAGCAAAAGCGACCCTTCGAAGTCACCGGCCTGTCGTTCTAGGGATTTCAACGAATGATGGTTTAGGTTTAAATGGTAAAAATATCGCACAATTATTAGTCGCAAAAGATATCTATTTTATTCCATATGGTCAAGATAATCCCGCCCACAAACCCAATTCATTAGTGGCAAGAATGTCTCTTCTAAAAGAAACAGTGGAACACGCCCTTGATGGTGAACAAATTCAACCTATTTTAATAGAAAAATTTCGTGATTAATCCTCATTCATCTTTTATTTTACGTTGTATATGTTAAAATAGAACGTAATTATTAGGGAGAAACATCTTTCTCTTGTTTCTCCTTTGACTTTAAAAATAGATGCAACTTTCTTACTGAGGGTTTTAACTTAGTTAATTAAATATAGAGTATTACTCTTGTCATGTTGCAATGGATAGGGAGAGATGTTGAGTGTATCAATCGAATGGTTTTCATGTTGCAGTGGTCGGTGTTACAGGCGCTGTTGGAACTCGTATGTTAAAAATGCTAGAAGGTTCACCGTTACCAGTCGGTAAAATAACCCCCTTAGCATCAAAACGGTCAGTTGGTAAAACAGTTGAGTTTGGCGGTAAAGAATGGGCAATCAAAGAAGCTAAGCCTGAAGCATTTGAATCTGTTCAAATTGCCTTATTCAGTGCAGGGGGATCAGTTTCAAAAGAACTTGCACCAGAAGCTGTTAAGAGAGGTGCCGTGGTTATTGATAATACAAGTGCATTTCGGATGGACAAAGATACACCGCTTGTTGTTCCAGAAGTGAATGAAAAAGAATTGTTTAATCACAATGGGATAATTGCTAATCCAAATTGTTCAACTATTCAAATGGTCGCTGCCCTTGAACCGATACGTTCAGCGTATGGTTTAAGTCGAGTGATCGTCTCCACATACCAAGCTGTATCAGGTGCTGGTGTTTCAGCTATTAAAGAATTAAATGAACAAACTGAAAAATTTTTAAAAGGGGAAGAAATCACACCAGAAATTTTACCAGTTAAAGGTGACAAAAAACATTATCAATTAGCTTTTAACGCCATTCCACAAATTGATTTGTTCCAACCAAACGACTATACGTTTGAAGAAATGAAAATGATAAATGAAACCAAAAAAATTATGGGTGATGACTCCATTAAAGTATCGGCGACTTGCGTGAGATTACCTGTTGCCATCAGTCATGCAGAATCTGTCTATATAGAAATTGATCGAGATGATGTATCTTCAAGTGATATTAAACAACTTTTGAGTGAAGCACCTGGTATTGTGCTTGAAGATGATCCAGCTAATCAAATTTATCCAATGCCACTTCATGCTATTGATAAAAAAGAAGTTTTCGTTGGTCGAATAAGAAAAGATCCTGATGTACCAAATGGTTTTCATCTATGGATCGTTTCTGATAATCTTCTTAAAGGTGCCGCATGGAATTCTGTTCAAATTGCTGAAAGCTTGCAAAAATTAGGATTAGTTAAAGCTTAAAGAGGGAGCCATCATGAGATGAAAATAATTGTTCAGAAATTTGGCGGTACATCAGTAGCAACGGAAGAGAATCGACTAAAAGCCATTGAACATATCTCAAAAGCAGTACAAGATGGTTACAAAGTTGTTGTCGTCGTATCGGCCATGGGTAGATCTGGAGCTCCCTATGCAACAGATACTCTGCTCAGTTTAGTCAATGACCATTATATTTCACCTCGTGAAAAAGATTTACTCATGTCATGCGGTGAAATTATTTCTTCGATCGTATTTTCGAATTTACTTAAATCTAAAAGAATCGCCTCTGAAGCATTAACAGGAGGTCAGGCAGGATTTTTGACATCTGATATGTTTACGAATGCTAGAATTCTCGATATGAAAGTCGATCGATTGACATATTTGTTAAGAAAGCTCGATGTTGTTGTTGTAGCTGGTTTTCAGGGTCAAACAGAGACAGGTGAAATAACGACGCTTGGCAGAGGTGGAAGTGATACGTCTGCAGCAGCCTTAGGTGCCGCGCTTCAAGCTGAATGGATTGATATTTTTACAGATGTTGACGGTGTCATGACAGCGGATCCTCGGATTGTGAATGATGCCAGGCCACTTTCTGTTTTGACTTACCAAGAAATTTGCAATTTAGCTTATCAAGGAGCGAAGGTGATTCACCCGAGAGCCGTTGAAATTGCGATGAATGCAAAGATACCTATTCATATTCGTTCAACAATGTCGAATGATCTTGGTACATTAATCACGTCCATAAAAAAGTCCAATTACGGTAAGGACGTTCAAGAAAGACCCATTACAGGAATAACATATGTGAAAAATGTGACACAAATTCGAGTACAAGCAAAAAAAGATGACTTTGATCTTCATTCCAAAGTGTTCAAATCGATGGCAGATAAACAAATCAGTGTGGACTTAATCAATATTAGCCCACGGGGGGTTATTTATACTGTCCCTGAAGAAGTAACGGAGATAGCTACTCAAACATTAAAAGAATTAGGCTACGAACCGATCGTTTTGCCTGGGTGTGCAAAAGTATCTGCAGTTGGAGCAGGCATGGCGGGTGTTCCAGGTGTAGCATCGAAAATAGTGACCACTCTCACTCAAGCAGGAATTCAAATTTTACAATCTGCTGACTCACATAATACAATCTGGGTCCTTGTCAAACAAAACGATATGATAGAAGCTGTTAATACGCTGCACAGTGTGTTTGAACTAGAAAAACAAGATAGTGATGATAGATTAGACCATACGAAATAGGAGATGAGAGCCGTGGATTTTGGGACATTACTAACTGCGATGGTGACACCGTTTGATGATGATGGGAATGTAAGTTACGACAAAGTAACCCAGCTAGTTGAACATTTAATTAAATCAAAATCAGAAGGTATCGTTGTTGCTGGGACTACAGGTGAATCACCAACACTCACATTAGATGAGAAGCTGAAACTATTTGAACATGTTGTTAATGTTGCGGGTGGACGTGTAAAAGTTATAGCTGGAACAGGGAACAATAACACAAAGGAAACCATCGCTTTTTCTAAAAAAGTAGAAGCTCTTGGTGTGGATGCCCTCATGCTTGTTGCCCCTTATTATAGTAAACCCAATCAAAAAGGGTTATATGAACATTTTAAAACGATAGCGGAAAATGTTACGAAAGAAGTTATGATATACAATATTCCAGGTCGATCATCTGTGAATGTTAGTGCCGAAACAATTATAGCTTTATCTAAAATAAAAAATATTACGTCAGTCAAAGAAGCCAGTGGAAATTTGGATCAAATTGCCACAATTATTGAAGGAACAGATGACGATTTCTATGTGTATAGTGGCGATGATGGTCTTACACTGCCTATTCTTTCTGTTGGAGGTCACGGGGTTATTTCAGTGGCATCGCATGTTATAGGTGAACAAATGAGAGAAATGATCGACTTATTTAAAGTTGGTCAAAATGAAAAAGCAGCAAAAATTCATTTATCTATACTTCCGCTTATGCGTGAACTATTTAAAGCACCTAATCCTGTGCCAGTTAAAACCTTATTAAATCGACAAGGAATTGATGTAGGTAGTGTTCGGTTACCTATGGTCAATTTAACTGAAACAGAAGAGAAAGAATTGTTAGACATAGCTAGTAAAACCCTACAACCATTAGCCTAAAAGTTCATTTAATTAGACAAAAGGACTTTACTCCAAATATAGAAAACCCTGAGCAAAAAAGTTTTCTTCCTTTTACAAGGAGATTTGGAGTTAAGTTCTTTTTTGTGTTCTATAGAAAGAAAAAAGTGAAACTTAGTTATCCCCTATTTAAGAAGGCTCGTTTACACTCATTACCGGTCAATCCTTGCCGTTAATGCGGAAACAATGGATGTTAACCTACTTCTCTGACAAGCGTTTTGAATTCGTTTTTATGCCTTGTTGATTCAAATAACATGACATCTCCAACTGATGAGGCAAAGATATTTTTTGTAAAAAGGTGATAGAAGTTGTACATTGAATGAGGATTTGGGTATAATAAAGTCAATGATTAGTTCGGGTTGTTCGGATTGATGGCTGCTATAGAAAATAGGAGGAATACCCATTGTCAAATTCTAAATCAGACGAAGTGAAGATTTATGCAATGGGCGGCGTTGGCGAATTAGGAAATAACATGACAGTCATTGAAGTGAATGATGATATATTTATCATTGATGCAGGACTTATGCATCCACATGAGGATATGCTAGGAATCGATACAGTCATTCCTGATGCAACATATTTAATAGAAAATAAGGAGCGTGTTAGGGGTATTTTTCTAACACATGGTCACCAAGTTCATATTGGAGGTCTTCCTTACCTATTAAGAAAGTTAAATGCTCCCGTTTATGCGACTAAATTTACCTTGGCACTCTTAAAAGAAAAATTAAAAGAATTCGGAAAGGGTAAAGGAAAGGATAAGTTTGTAACGATTGAACCTGGAAGAAGTTTGAAATTAGGTTTTCGAAGAATTTCTTTTTTTAGGACCAATCATAGTGTCCCTGATTCAATTGGAGTGGCAATTTATACTTCCCAAGGGGCAATCGTACATACTGGTGATTTTAAATTTGATTATACACCGGTTGACGGGAAAAAGGCGGATATCAGCAAAATGGCTCGTATTGGAGACCGAGGCGTACTTTGTTTACTTTCAGATAGTAAAAACGCTGAAATACCAGGAAAAACGGATTCAGATGCCGTTGTTGGAGCCAATTTAAGAGATCTTTTCTATGTTGCAGAAGGAAGAGTTATTGCATCCTTATATGCTACAAATATACATCGAATTCAACAATTTATTGATGCAGCAGTTTTGAATGATCGTCAAGTCGTTCTTGATGGTCGTTATTTAGAACGGATTGTATCAATTGCTATAAAGCAGGGATATTTATCAATTCCAGAAAATACATTCATTACTTGGGATGAAGCAAAAAAACAAAACGATAGTGACATAGCCATCTTAACAACAGGACACGCTGGTGATCCAGTATCATCCATGACTCGTATTGCTAATCATGCACATAAACGAATTACACCCAAACAAAATGATTTATTTATATTTGCTGCATCCTCGACCCCATCAAATGAAAAAATCGTGACGAAAGCGATCGATGAGTTAATGCGGATGGGTGTTCACGTCATACATGGCAAACGTGTTCATGTATCAGGTCATGGAGCACAAGAAGAATTGAAACTCATGCTGCAATTAATGAGACCAAAATATTTTGTTCCCATACATGGTGAGTTTAAAATGCTCATTGCTCATCAAGAACTAGCTATTCAATCAGGTGTTCCAAATCATCACATCTTTTTATTAGATAAAGGTGATGTCGTTGAATTTAATGAGGGAACAGCAAGACAAGCAGAAAAAGTCCCAGCTGGTCATCTTTTGGTTGACGGTCTTGGAGTAGGAGACGTTGGGAATATTGTTCTCAGAGACCGAAGACTTCTCTCCCAAGACGGGACGCTTGTCGTGGTTGTCACACTTGGTAGACAAACAAAGAAAATCTTATCAGGACCTGAGGTCATTACACGTGGATTTGTTTATGTACGAGAGTCGGAAAAATTAATTGAAGATGCGAGTCAAATTGTGTCTGAAGTGATTTCTCAATCATTAACAAAGAATGTTTCTGAGTGGTCGTCTTTAAAGAATGGGATACGAGATGTATTAAGCAAATATTTATACGAGAAAACCAAACGCCGTCCAATGATATTGCCAATTATCATGGAAATATAAATGAAAAAGAACGTCACATAAGTGATGTTCTTTTTCGTGTGGGTCGGCTTAAATATAGATACATAATCAAGTTTTAGAGAACATCATTATTTTTGACTCATTGATGTAACCCTCTTTGCATGAGCCATCTTTCAATTCATTCTTTTGAAGTAGAGAAAACGAGGTCCTAAGAAATATATAAAATAAAAATTTGTATCAAATAAGAGACTCCTTCTCATACTAAGAAAAGTGATAAATAAAGGAGTTGGAGAATATGTCTGATGAAGAATTGGAGAAGGAGATTGAAGTCGAAGTTAACCATCCTTCAGAACAAAACGAGATACTTAATCAAATACAAAAGTTAGGTCAAATGAAAGCTCCTGAACAACCCGTTTCAAATATCCATTGTTTAACGATCATAGGACAAATTGAAGGTCATTTGGCCCTTCCTCCAAAAAACAAAACAACAAAATATGAACATCTCATTCCTCAATTAGTAGCAATCGAGCAAAGTAAGCAAATAGAGGGCCTTTTAGTTATCCTTAATACAGTTGGTGGCGATGTTGAGGCGGGACTAGCTATTGCCGAAATGATTTCGACATTATCAAAGCCAACGGTCACCCTTGTAATGGGAGGATGTCATTCTATTGGTATTCCAATTGCTGTTGCATCTAATTATTCTTTTATAGTTGAGAGTGCTTCTATGATCATTCATCCTGTTCGATTAACTGGGATGGTTATAGGCGTACCACAAACATTCGAATATTTAGAGAAGATGCAGGATCGCATTACTAATTTTGTGGTCAAAAATTCTAAGATTACTGAAGAGCGATTCAAAGAACTGATGTATAGTCGAGGCAATTTAACTCGAGATATAGGAACGAATGTCATTGGAGAAGATGCAGTGAAGTATGGTCTTATTGATGGCATTGGTGGATTAGGCAAGTCATTAATTAAATTGAATGAATTAATTTCTTTTTATAAAGGCAAGTCAGATGAGCAGGTGGTACAATGATATTGTACACCATCTATCCTGAAGAAGTGATATTTAGTGATACGGAACCTAAAAGTAATAATCAAATGACATTAAATATTCAAGGTGTTACGCTGGTTGTAGAAGTTGAAAACCAAAATCAGTTAAAAATAATCCGGCTCATTAGTTCAAATCCTCAAGACTTTTTGGATGAACGATTTCAACCTGGTGAACAAGTTGTGATGAAACCTTTACTGCGCTCAAAAAATAATGGCCTTTCGTATTAGATAAGGTGAAACTTCAATCAGTGAGGGTTTTCATCATCCCCCACTAATTACTTACCGTTAATGCGGGAGAAAAATGAATGATAACAGGTTAATCGGTTTGACGACCTTTTAGCCTTTTATTATTCACCCAAAATGTCAGAGGTGATAAAAGTGGCAAAAAGAAAAAAAAGAAAAATGCAGAAAAAAGGTTGGAAAGATGTTTTTATATATGAAGTGATTGGTTTAGTTATGTTTGCCTTGATTTGTATTGGACTCGCAAACTATGGAATTGCTGGTGAGGTTCTTATCCAGGGGTTAAGGTTTTTCGTTGGTGAATGGTACATGATCGTCTTTATCTATTTACTAATACTTGCAATCTATTACATTATTAAACATAAACAACCTGTGTTTTTTACTCGGCGTTTAATCGGATTTTATCTCCTGTATTTTTCAATCTTATTATTAAGCCATGTTAAATTATTTACGGATCTTTCTTCAGCCAACGAGTGGCAGAACACATCGGTTATCATGAACACTTGGGAGTTGTATCGAGGGCAGTTAACCGGAGTGATTAACAGTGATCGTCTTGGCGGGGGAATGATCGGTGCTATTGGTTTTGCCTTTTTTTATATTTTATTTGATGCTCCAGGGACGATGTTTATTTCCTTTTTCTTTATTGTTATATCTTTAATCCTTATTACAGGTCGATCTTTAAAAGAAACCTTTGGCGGAGTGTTTGAGCGTTTCTATAAAAAGATGTCTCAATCCATTGAAACGAAACGTATAAAACTTTCAGCTGCTAAACAATTAAAAAAAGAAAGAAAAGAAAAACGTAAGGAAGAAATACAAGCACAAATAGAAGCACAAATAGAAGCACAAAAAGAAGAATGGGATCAAATGGAAAATACCCATGAGCAAGCTCCCATCATACATGATTTTTCAGAAGCAGAAGTGGTTGAGCAGGCACCACAGAAAGAAGAAGCACCACCAACGCCTACCGCTTCAAATAAGCACGAAGAAGAGCAATCTGGACCTGAGTTTGCTATGACGACACCGGAAGATGCCGATTATCAGCTTCCTTCATTAAGTCTATTAAATCATCCGAAGAAAAATACTCAACAAAGTGAGAAAAAACATGTAACAAATAATATAGAGAAATTAGAACGAACATTTCATAGTTTCGGCGTGCGGGCAAAGGTAAAGAAAGTCCATTTGGGACCAGCCGTAACTCGTTACGAAGTTTATCCTGATGTTGGTGTAAAGGTCAGTAAGATCGTCAGCTTAACCGATGATTTAGCACTAGCTTTAGCAGCGAAAGAGATAAGGATTGAAGCACCCATCCCTGGGAAATCAGCGGTTGGAATTGAGGTTCCTAACCAAGAGATTACGATGGTCAGTCTCAGGGAAGTGTTAGAATCAGACAATGCTAAAAAACAAACGTCAAAATTAGCCATAGGTCTTGGAAGGGATATTTCAGGTGAACCGATACTCGCTGAACTGAATCGAATGCCCCACTTATTAGTTGCCGGTGCTACAGGGAGCGGGAAGAGTGTTTGTATTAATAGTATTATTACAAGTCTTCTTATGCGAACCAAGCCACACGAAGTGAAGCTACTTATGGTGGACCCTAAAATGGTTGAGCTCAATGTCTATAATGGTGTCCCACATCTTATGTCACCAGTTGTTACAAATCCGAAGAAGGCCTCGCAAGCTCTGAAGAAAGTGGTCAGTGAAATGGAAAGACGATATGAACTCTTTTCGCACAGTGGGACAAGGAATCTAGAAAGTTATAATCAACACGTTAAACGCTATAACGAGGAAAATAATGAAGATCAACCGCTTATGCCATATATCGTGGTCATCATTGATGAATTAGCTGATTTAATGATGGTGGCATCAAAAGACGTTGAAGAAGCGATTACACGTCTTGCCCAAATGGCACGTGCTGCCGGCATTCACTTGATTATTGCTACACAAAGACCATCTGTAGATGTCATTACAGGCGTAATTAAAGCGAATATTCCTTCGCGTATTGCCTTTAGTGTGTCGTCTACTACCGACTCCCGTACAATTTTAGATTCTGGTGGAGCTGAAAAGCTCTTGGGTAAAGGAGATATGCTCTTCTTCCCTATAGGCGCTTCAAAACCAACGCGTATTCAAGGTGCATTTTTGACGGATGACGAGGTAGAGAAAGTGGTCGATTATGTGATATCTCAACAAAAGGCTCAATATCAAGAAAATATGATACCGACGGATGAACCAGAATCTAATGTTCAAGAGATTGTTGATGACCTTTATGACGATGCTGTTCAATTAGTGACGCAAATGCAAACAGCCTCTGTGTCAATGCTTCAAAGGAGATTTCGAATCGGGTACACAAGAGCTGCAAGGCTAATTGACGCAATGGAAGCAAGAGAAATCGTCGGTCCATATGAAGGAAGTAAGCCTCGAACAGTGCTTGTTAGTAAGCAACCAGATGATGATGCATTAAGTCAATAGCAAGTGAATCGAATCGCTTACTTGATAAAAGTCAATTAATTACAAAAAATGACGAATTAATTATTTTTTTCGTCGTTTTTTATTTATCTTTTTTATTAGATAATATATAGTAAATATTGTGTGCTACTTATACTAACTTAAAGGGAGGGCTTTTGGGTGCTAAAAAAGAAAATGATGGCACTTGCTACTGTCGTCGCTATAGCAGGAACACTTCTTTCTGCATGTGGAGGGGCTAGCTCTTCAGACAATAGCAGTAAAAAAGAAAAAAAGGTTAAGATAGGAATGGTTACTGATTTAGGTGGGGTCAACGACAAATCGTTTAACCAGTCAGCATGGGAAGGGTTACAATCATTTGCGAAAAAGAACGATTTATCAGCAGGAACAAAAACAGATGATGATGTTCGTTATTTGCAATCTACTCAAGCCACGGATTATACCCCGAACTTGAATCAATTGATTCACCAAAACTTTAATCTAGTATTTGGCGTAGGCTATTTAATGGCTGGTGATATGACGAAGGTTGCACAGCAAAATCCAAAAGCCAATTTAGCCATCATAGATAGTGCCATCGTTGACAAAAGTAATAAACCTTTGAAAAATGTAGCGAGCATTACATTTAAAGAAGAACAAGGTTCTTTCTTAGTTGGGGTCGTTGCAGGCCTTACAACCAAAACAAATAAAATTGGCTTTGTTGGTGGAATTAATTCAGAATTAATTAAAAAATTCGAAAATGGATTTAAAGCAGGTGTTAAATCTGTAAATCCAAAAGCAGAAATATATTCACAATATGCTGGTGCTTTCGACGCACCTGATAAAGGACAAGCCATCGCGGCTACCATGTATGGAAAAGGTGCTGACATTATATACCAAGCGGCTGGTGCTACAGGCAATGGCGTCTTTACTGAAGCAAAATCTGAGAAAAAAGACGGTAAAAAAGTATGGGTCATCGGTGTAGACCGCGATCAATATGAAGAAGGTTTACCGGAAAATGTCACTTTAACTTCTATGGTCAAACGTGTTGATAAAGCTGTCAATGATGTATCACAACAAACGAAAGATGGTCACTTTCCAGGTGGGCAAATCTTATCGTTTGGCTTAAAGGAAGACGGTGTTGGCATAGCTTCATCAAAACAAAACGTATCAAAAGACATCATTAATCAAGTTAATGGTTATAAAGAGAAAATCATCGATGGATCCATTAAAGTACCGACCACGGATAAAGAATTTAAAGCATTTAAATCATAATTCATCATTAAATACGATTTAAAGATGGACAAGGGTTCATTTTACCTTGTCCATCCTTTTAATATGGCATCAATTTTAGTAGCTGTGTTTAAAAAAACAAATGTGAAGAAGAATAAGATGAGACGGATACAAGTTGAGCTCACATTTTCAACTTAAAAATAGGAATATTACATGACGGGGGAGTAGTAGCAAATGTCATTTGTGATCGAAATGAGAAACATTCGAAAAGAGTTTCCCGGGGTTGTGGCAAATGATAATATTACCCTACAAGTGGAAAAAGGCGAAATTCATGCTTTATTAGGAGAAAATGGTGCTGGAAAGTCAACACTTATGAATGTTCTTTTTGGTTTATATCAACCTGATAAAGGTGAAATCTATGTTAAAGGAAAGAAAGTCCATATTTCTGACCCCAATGTAGCGAATGAACTTGGTATAGGGATGGTACACCAACATTTTATGTTGATTGACAAGTTTACAGTTGCAGAAAATATCATTTTAGGCAGTGAACCAACGAAATATGGACAACTCAATCTTAAGGAAGCTATAAAAGTGGTACAAGGCCTATCAGATAAATATAATCTTGATGTCAATCCAATGGAAAAAGTTGAAAATATTTCTGTTGGGATGCAGCAACGAGTTGAAATTCTTAAGACACTGTATCGTGGATCAGACATTTTGATTTTTGACGAACCAACAGCTGTCTTAACACCTCAAGAAATTAAAGAACTCATGAATATTATGAAGACACTTGTACAAGAGGGAAAATCGATTATCTTAATTACCCATAAATTGAAAGAAATAATGGAAGTTTGTCATCGATGCACCGTCATTCGTCTGGGTAAAAGTATTGATACCGTTCATATATCTGAAGCAACGCCTGACCAGCTTGCCACTATGATGGTTGGTCGGAAAGTCGATATTAAAGTCAATGACCAAGCCTATGATCCAAAAGAAACCGTTCTTGATATTAGAGGTCTTAAGGTTTTAGATTCACGTAAAGTGTCAACCGTAGACGGTCTTGATCTTAAAGTACATGGTCATGAAATTGTGGGTATTGCAGGTGTTGATGGAAACGGTCAGACGGAGCTTGTTGAAGCAATTGCAGGACTCAGGAAAATAAAAGAAGGATCGATTTCTCTAAATGGACAAGATGTAACCAATAAGCGCACACGGAAAATAACGGAAGCCGGTCTAGGTTATATTCCAGAAGATCGACATAAACATGGCCTTGTATTAGACTTCTCTGTTAGAGAAAACATTGTTTTGCAAACCTATTACAAAAACCCTTATTCTAAAGCAGGTATTCTTAACAATAAAAAAATAACGAAAAAAGCAAAAGAACTCATTAAAGAATACGATGTTCGAACACCAAGTGAGTTAACACTTGCAAGATCTTTATCTGGAGGAAATCAACAAAAAGCGATCATTGCACGTGAAATTGATCGTAGTCCAGAATTACTCATTGCAGCACAGCCAACAAGAGGGTTAGATGTTGGAGCCATTGAATTCATTCATGGAAAGCTATTAGCAGAACGAAATAAAGGTAAAGCCGTTTTACTTGTATCATTTGAATTAGATGAAATTTTGAATTTAAGTGATCGTATTGCTGTTATCTATGAAGGAAAAATTATCGACATTGTCAATGCAAAAGAGACAAATGAAAATGAGTTAGGGCTATTAATGGCGGGACATAGGAAGGCGGTTAAAGAGGGATGACAAAAATATTAAAAAATTCAAATTGGTTTAATATTGTTGTACCGATGATCGCTGTACTACTCGGTTTGTTAGTTGGGGCCATTATTATGCTCCTTACAGGATACAACCCAATACTTGCCTATCAATCCATATTGGAGTCTGTATTTTTACAACCTTATTATACTGGTGAAACAATTCGAGCTATCATACCTCTTATTTTAACAGGCTTAGCTGTTGCCTTTGCTTTTCGCACGGGGTTATTCAATATTGGGGTTGAAGGACAACTGCTTGTAGGCTGGTTTAGTGCTGTTGCCGTCAGTATTATGTTTTCAGGTCTACCTAAATTAATCTTACTTCCATTAGCTATTTTAGTTTCAGCCCTTGCTGGAGGACTATGGGGATTTATTCCAGGTCTTTTAAAAGCACGCTTAAAAGTTCACGAAGTTATTATTACAATTATGATGAACTATGTTGCTTTATATACAACAAATTATCTTATTAAACATTTTTTATATGCAGAAGGTGAAAAAACACCGAATATTCCAGAATCTGCATCGCTTGCTTCGACGCTTTTATCCAATATTTCGCAAGGATCAAGGCTACACTGGGGGATTATCGTTGCCTTACTGGCTGCAGTATTCGTTTGGTTTCTATTATGGCGAACAACAAAAGGATACGAGTTACGTGCGGTAGGCTATAATCCACATGCATCGCGGTATGCTGGTATGAATGTAAACAATAATATTGTCCTTTCCATGGTAATATCCGGCGCACTGGCGGGTGTTGCAGGTTCGATGGAAGGACTTGGTACGTATCAATATATGATGATAAATTCCACATTTATAGGAATAGGATTCAATGGTATCGCTGTAGCTTTATTAGGCATGAATACCTCGATTGGTGTGATTATTGGAGCGACTTTATTTGCTATTCTGCAAACGGGGTCTATCACGATGCAATCAACAGCTGGAGTACCAACAGAAATAGTCTCTATTATTATTGCGGTTATCATTTTCTTTATTGGTTCAAGTTATATTATTCGTTGGTGCTTATTGCGCCTTACGAAAGGAGGAAAATAAATGGACTTCATGCAAATTTTGACCATTGTTATTCCTTCAGCCATTTTGACCGCAACACCTTTAATTTTTACAGCATTAGGGGGTGTTTTTTGTGAAAGATCAGGTGTTGTTAATATTGGTTTAGAAGGGCTAATGGTCGTTGGTGCATTTAGTGCCGCTGTTTTCACCTATTTCTTTGAGCAGCATGGACTTGGAGCTGCATCCCCATGGCTGGCGCTCTTAATTGCTGCTCTATTAGGTGGCGTTTTTTCGATCATTCATGCTGTTGCCTCTATTTCATTTCGAGCAGAGCAAGTGGTCAGTGGGGTAGCTATTAACTTTTTAGCTTCGGGTTTGTGTTTATTTCTTGTAAAATTAATTTTTGATGGGAAAGGTCAAACGCCTTATATTGCCCATCGGATTGACAAAATAGATATCCCGGTATTACATGATATTCCTGTTGTTGGCCCATTACTTTTCTCAAATGTAACTTATATTTCTTATATCGCTGTCATCATTTCATTTGTTGTATGGTATGTCATCTATAAAACACCTTTTGGTTTGCGACTACGTTCTGTAGGTGAACACCCTCAAGCCGCTGATACACTAGGGATTAATGTGAGTAAAACACGGTATATTGCGGTTATCCTTAGCGGTATATTTGGAGGATTAGGTGGCGGTGTCTATTTGGTAACGATTGCGTCAAATTACAGTGTGTCTACGATAGCTGGTCAAGGTTTTTTAGCTATTGCTGCCATGATTTTTGGAAAATGGCATCCAGTAGGTGCTATGGGGGCCGCTTTATTCTTTGGACTTGCTCAATCATTAAGTATTACAGGTCAACAAGTGCCAGTTCTCAATCATCTACCAGATGTCTTCTTGCTCATCGCACCATATGTCATTACTATTTTGGCACTTGCAGGATTTGTAGGACGTGCTGATGCTCCAAAAGCGAGCGGAATCCCATATATTAAGGGAAAACGATGACGTGCATATTCCGCTTTTAATGAGAAAAAATATAAAAGAACAAAAAGATCTTCTTTTTCGACAAATAATATTTATCTTTGACAAGAGATAAGCTATAGTAATTATTGAGTTTAATTTTAGGGGGGTATAAATGTTGCTAAAGAAAAAACTATTAGCCTTAGCAGCTGTGATTACAATCTCAGGAACGGTTCTTTCTGCTTGTGGAGGCGCAAGTTCTGACAATGGTAGCAAAAAAAGCGAAAGTAAGTTCAAAGTTGGCATGGTAACGGATACGGGTGGCGTTGATGATAAGTCATTTAACCAATCCGCATGGGAAGGTTTAACTACTTTTGCTAAAGATAATAAATTATCTGCTGGTAAAGCAAACTCCGAAGTTCGTTATTTACAATCAAATCAAGCTTCTGATCACATTCCTAACCTTAACCAACTTGTACACCAAAACTTTAATCTAGTTTTCGCGACAGGTTTTACGATGGTTGAGGATATTTCAAAGGTGTCTTCTCAAAACCCAAATTCTCAACTAGCCATCATTGACAGTGTTGTTACAGGAAAAGATAAAAAGCCTTTAAAAAATGTTGCGAATATTACATTTAAAGAACAACAGGGTTCTTTCCTTGTTGGCGTTGTTGCTGGATTATCGACTAAAACGAATAAAATTGGATTTGTAGGCGGAATAAACTCTGCATTAATTAAAAAGTTTGAAAACGGATTTAAAGCAGGCGTTAAATCTGTTAATCCTAAAGCAGAAATCTATGCGCAGTATGCTGGCGCTTTCGATGCTCCAGATAAAGGTCAAACAATCGCTTCAACATTATATGGTAAAGGCGCAGACATTATCTATCAATCAGCTGGCGCAACGGGTAATGGTGTCTTTACAGAAGCTAAATCAGAGAAAAAAGATGGCAAAAAAGTCTGGGTTATCGGTGTAGATAGAGACCAATATGATCAAGGGTTACCTGAAGATGTTACTTTAACATCAATGGTGAAACGTGTCGACAAAGCCGTTTATGATGTCTCCAAAAGAACAAAAGATGGAGATTTTCCAGGTGGAGAAGTTCTCGAATATGGTCTTAAAGAGAACGGAGTAGGCATTGCACCTTCAACTCAACATCTGTCAAAAGATATCCTTAATAAAGTTAATGATTATAAACAAAAAATTATCGATGGATCGATTACTGTACCATCGACCGATAAAGAATATAAAACGTTCCTTTCAACACTAAAATAATTTATATTTCTAAATCCCTACATCATCAAGTAGGGATTTTTCTTTTTTCTTTTAGGGAACCTCGTTGGAAGCTATTAGAAATCAGATGTTATCCTATTTCAATGTTGGAAATAAAAAGGACATCATAATATAATTTGTTTGCGAATACATTTTTGAATAGTTATATGAGTATACTTCTGGTTATGTATATGACTATTGGGGTAGAATAATAAATAGAGAAGTGTGAAGGAGTGAGAAAATGACTTATATTCAGGAAAAAGTGACGTCAACAGGTGGGTTAACAAGCCATCTCGTTCAAACAGATAAATTTAAAACAAATACGTTATTGTTACAATTTAGGGCACCACTTGAAGAGGCAACCGTAACAAAACGTGCATTATTGAGTTATGTATTAAAAAGCGCAACAGCAAAGTCTCCAACATCACAGGAACTCCAAAGTCGGCTAGATTATTTATATGGAGCAACTTTATCATCAGCTCTTTCTAAAAAAGGAGAGCAACATATTATAACTTTTGTCATGACCATAGCAAATGAACGTTTCCTATCTAACGAGCAGGAACTACTAAAACAAGCCCTTTCGCTACTAGGAGAATTAGTCTTCGATCCTCTCATTGATGAACATGCTTTTGATAGTAAAACCGTTGATAAAGAAAAGAGAGCCCTAAAAGCAAGAATTCAATCCATTTATGATGATAAAATGCGCTATGCCAGTCAACGGTTGATTGATGAGATGTGTGAAAATGAACCGTTTCACCTTCATACATATGGTTATGAAAAAGATTTGGATAATGTGACTCCAACTGATTTATTTGAGTATTATATGAAAATGATTAATGAAGATGCGGTAGACTTATTTATGATTGGACAAATCGATGAAGAAAAAATTCTTCCTGAGTTGGAACATATCTTTCCATTCACAAAAAGAGTGGAAAAACTCGGCGGAATTCAAAATCAGGATACCATCATTCCAGACCAAGAACGCGTGATTAAAGAAAGCCAACCTATTGAACAAGGGAAATTAAATTTAGGATTTCGAACGAACGTACGACTTGGCGATCCGCTATATTATGCTTCTCAAGTTTTCAATGGCTTGTTCGGGGCTTTTCCTCACTCAAAATTATTTATGAATGTTAGAGAAAAAAATAGTCTGGCGTATTATTGCTCCTCAAGCTATGAGAGCTTCAAAGGATTTATCATTGTCATGAGTGGCATCGAATTTTCTAATTATGAAAAAGCCCGAACGATCATTATTGAACAGTTATCAGAAATTCAAAATGGTGCATTTTCTGAGCATGACATGTCATTAACAAAAGCACTGCTAAAAAATTCAATTTTAGAATCACTAGACAATCCATTTTCTATTGCAGACATCTTGTATCAACAGGTTGCTTCAAAAGTTCAATTTACAATTGAAGAATTTATTGATGGAATAGAGAATGTAACGACGGAAGAGATTATTGAAGTTGCCAATCAAACGAAATTAGATACTACATATTTTTTACAAGGTGCGGTGAAAACAAATTGAAAAAACACTATTTTTCTCAATTAGATGAAACGATTTTTTTTCATACACTTGACAATGGTTTGAAAGTCTACATGTTGCCAAAACAAAGTAACAAAACGTTTGCCACATTTACAACACAATATGGCTCAATTGATAATACATTTAAACCACTCAATCAAGAAAAAGTGGTTACTGTACCAGATGGGATTGCTCATTTTCTAGAACATAAGATGTTTGAAAAACCAGATGGAACAGATGTTTTTCATGATTTTGGCGAGCAAGGAGCCTCTGCCAATGCGTTTACCTCTTTTAATCGAACGGCCTACCTTTTTTCAAGTACGTCAAACGTTGATAAGAATTTAAACACACTGATTGATTTTGTTCAAACACCAGCATGGACGGATGAAAGTGTAGAAAAAGAAAAGGGGATTATTGGGCAAGAGATCAGAATGTATGATGATAATCCAGATTGGCGCTTGTTTTTTGGGCTAATTGAAAATATGTACCATCATCACCCAATAAAAATTGATATCGCCGGTACTGTTGAATCCATCAGTCATATCACAAAGGATTTGCTTCTCGATTGTTATCATACATTCTACCATCCAAGTAATATGATTTTGTTTGTCACAGGTCCAATTGACCCAGAACATATTATTCATCTCATTGAGGAAAACCAAAAGAAAAAGGACTACTCGAATAAAAAGGCGATTGAACACGTGTTTCCAGATGAACCTCGTCAGGTTGCTAAAAGTGAATCCATTTTACACATGGCCGTGCAGACACCAAAATGTCTGATTGGTTTCAAAGAACCTAAACCATATCGGTCTGGAAAAGAACTGATGAAACACGAGATCGCTGTTAATTTATTACTTGAACTCATGTTTGGAAGAGGGACTGAACAATACAAAACGTTGATTGATGAAGGATTAATTGATGAGAGTTTTTCTTTTGAATATACAGAGGAATATGGGTTTGGCTTTTCAGCTATAGGAGGGAATACAGAGCAACCAAAGCAATTGAAACAAAGACTGAAGGAAATGGTCATAAATTTTAAAAATGGAACCATTGATACTAAATCTTTTGATAATGCAAGACGCAAAAGAATGGGAAGTATTTTGAGATCGTTGAATTCATTAGACTATATCGCAAATCAATTTACCCGATACAAATTTAATCAAATGGACCTTTTTGAGTTAATACCTGAGTTAGAAAAATTAACCACCGACGATTTAAAGCAAACCCTTCATGAACATTTTTCTGAGGAAGGCTTTACGTCTTGTACAATATTAAAAAAATAGGCTTTGTTAAAAAATCAAGATATTTAACATAGCCAAAAGATAAAAAGGTGACTGTAATGAACAAAGGGACAGCATTAATTACTGGGGCGAGTGGAGGAATTGGTCTAGAGACAGCAAGGAAATTAGCAGCTGAAGGTTGGTCACTTTACTTACATTATTATCAAGGCAGTACGCCAATTCAATCTCTTTCTGATGAGTTGGCTATTATGTACCCAAAACAGTTTTTTTCTACGATTCAAGCCGATTTATCTGTAAAAACTGGACCTAAGGAACTAATTGAACAATTAATGGATCCTATCGATTGTGTCGTTTACAATTGTGGTAAAAGTCATGTTGCATTAATGACGGAAGTCGATCATGAAACATTAGATGCCTTTATTCAATTAAATTTAACAAGTCCATTTGTTATCCTTCAAGAATTGCTACCTCATATGATTCATCAAAAAAAGGGTAAAATTATTTTTGTCTCGTCCATTTGGGGAATCACAGGTGCTTCTATGGAAGTGATGTATTCGATGGTAAAAGGCGGACAGAATACATTAATCAAGGCGTTAGCAAAAGAGGTCGCACCAAGTCAAATTTCAGTTAATGGGGTTGCACCTGGAGCGGTGGATACACAAATGATGAAAGACTTTAGTGCTGAGGATTTGGCTTTTATTAAGGAGGATATCCCGATGGGTCGCCTAGCCAATCCAGCCGAAATAGCAGATTTGATTGGTTATCTTGTTTCTCCTTCTGCCAATTATATAAACGGACAAATTATTTCCATTAACGGTGCCTGGTATTGTTAATATTTTGTCAACACTTTTATCCATTGTACGAGGAAAAATGAGGGAGGATACATATTTAAGCGAGAATGAGTCATCCTAATAATGCAAGTCAATTTTTACTTATTAGGAGGATTATGATGACAGTATTAGAAAATTGGGATCAATGGAAGGATTTCCTAGCTGATCGTCTCCATCAAGCTGAATCTGTTGGATTGAGTAAAGATACTATTACTAACTTTGCCACTCAAGTCGGCGATTATTTATCATCAAAGGTTGATCCAAAAAATCAACAAGAGCGCGTGCTTTCTGATTTATGGAGTGTAGCGGATCAAAATGAACAACACATGATCGCAAACTTAATGATCAAACTTGTTGACAATAACGGAACTCACTAAAGCTAAACTTATCATGCAGTAAAAAGGAATGCCTTTTCGGCATTCCTTTTTTAACGAAAACAAGCGTCTTTTATTCATAATGCGAAGATCTTCCTTGAAAGCTGAGACTATTTATTATACATTAAAGATAATGGATTTTTGAATGAAGGTTACAAGAGGACAGCGAAACGCCGGCTGGTCAAGAAGGGTATTTTGAGTATGAAATTAATCGTCATAGACTAGGGTTATTAGTGGGCGTTATCTAGCATTAATAATTATGAACTTCCCAGTAATTAAAATTATTGAACACCCTGATGTTTTTGTTAAGGATAACGAATACTCTCTAGAGGATTTTGATTATTTAATAGAATGAAGAAATCATTTTCATGAGAAGCTGATTCATGATGAAACCAAATTAAGATAGTCGTGATTATATATAGATTTTAATTAATATTGGCAGGTGTTTGTGAGTGAGTGAATTAGGTCAGGCATTAAAAGAAGCACGTAAAGAAAAAGGTATGTCACTCGATGATGTGCTTGAAATTACTAAAATTCAAAAACGTTATTTAACAGCCATTGAAGAAGGTCAATTTGATCAATTACCAGGTGAATTTTATACTAGAGCTTTTATTAAAAATTATGCAGAAGCCGTAGGTCTTGATTCTGGTACTATCTTTGAAGAATACGCGAATGAAATTCCCAAGACAAAGCAGGCGCCGGTTGAACCACAGTTGCCTCCTAGATCAAATCGAACGAAGAAATCAGCTCCGAGAGTGCGTCAGGGGAAAAGTGGGTTAAGAACCATTTTACCAACTGCAATTATTGTTATCTTTATCGTTGTTGTTCTTATCATTGTTTGGATGTTTTTACAACAGGCAGCAAACCCTTCATCATTGAAGAAAGATGAAAATAATAGCACGATATCTTATGAACAAAAAGATACACCGAAACCAAAAAAACAATCTTCAACAAAGAAAACAACGGAAAAGGAAGCGAAAGACAATACGAAAACCGAAGATCAACAATCAATCAAATTGGACAATACACAAGGTGGCATATCAAATTATACTTTATCGAATACAAGTGAATTTGTTGTCAACATTAAAGTGAAAGATGGCCAACAGTCTTGGGTAACAGCTGAAGATCTATCATCATCAAAGCGCTTAGCCTATGGGATGGCTACAAGCGAAAAGCCGATTCACTTTGATGCGACCGATAGCAAAAAAGTCCATTTTAACATCGGAAGTTCAACGGTTGCTGAAATGAAAATTAACGGTAAATTATTTAAATTTCCTAACAAAAATAGTGTACAGAAGTTTAATATTACATTTGATAAGCAAGAGCAGTAGAGTCATCGCAAAAGATGGCTCTTTTCAACTGAAAAAAAGATTACATATATAGAGTACATATAGAATCAAGACTGAATACAACGCAAAAAATAATTTTATTTATTTTGTATTTTTAGGAGGAATTTAGCATGAATATAGCTAATAAGTTAACTGTATCAAGAATTTTTTTAATCCCCGTATTTCTCATCTTTCTTTTAGTTCCTATGGACTTAGGACATTTCACTTTAGGGCAAGCAAACATTCCAATTTCTCAATTCATCAGTGGTATTATTTTCATTATCGCTTCATTCACAGATTGGCTAGACGGTTATTATGCTCGGAAACTTCATCTCGTAACGAATTTCGGTAAATTTCTTGATCCGCTAGCAGATAAATTATTAGTGATGTCTGCTTTTGTGTCATTTGTGGGTATGAACCAAATGCCGGCTTGGATGGTCATTGTTATTTTAGCCCGTGAGTTTGCTGTTACAGGTCTTCGATTAGTCGCTGTTGAGGAAGGATCTGTTATTGCTGCAAGTAAAATTGCAAAATGGAAAACTTTCTCACAAATGCTCGCCATTATTCTCTACTTATTTAGTAACGTTCCATTTGGCTTGGATCACTTTCCCCTTCACTATATCGTTCTTTGGATTGCAGTTTTAATGACTGTTATATCAGGTTTTGATTATTTTTATAAAAATAGAGACATTATTTTAAAATCAAAATGATCGTTCATTATAATGTTCATAAGTTGCTAATGTAAGTGGCTCGAGAGTATGATAAAAGTGAGAAAATAGCACGTTGTCTATTTGTCAGAAGATGAGAGGGGATTGCCATGAATGCAGAGTTAATTGCTGTAGGATCGGAATTGTTACTTGGTCAAATTGCAAATACAAATGCTCAATTTATTTCGGAACAATTAGCACAACTAGGGATTAATGTCTTTTACCATACGGTTGTTGGTGATAATAAAGAGCGACTATCTTCTGCTATCAAGATAGCAGAATCAAGGTCTGATATGATCATATTTACAGGAGGACTTGGACCCACAAAGGATGACCTAACAAAGGAGACGATAAGTCGTGAACTAGGGAGAAAACTGGTCGTAGATCAAGAAGCTTTAAACAGCATCTTGTCATTCTTTGAAAAAACGGGAAGGGTCATGACTGAAAACAATCGAAAACAAGCTCTTATTATTGAAGGTTCCACCTCGCTTCCTAACCATCATGGCATGGCGCCTGGTATGTTAATCGAAATTAAGAACAAAACCTATATTTTACTTCCGGGACCTCCGAATGAGATGAAACCCATGTTTGTGAATGCTGCGGTTCCTCTACTTGCAAAGGTGCAGACAAATCCCTTGCATTCTCGTGTTTTGCGCTTTTTTGGAATTGGCGAATCGGCATTAGAAACGAAGTTGATGGATTTGATTGATACACAATCTAATCCGACGATTGCCCCTTTGGCAAAGGAAAGTGAAGTAACCATTCGTTTGACAGCTACACACGAAAAGAAAGACATGGCAAAACAATTACTTGATGACATAGAAGAAAAAATCTCCTTACGAGTCGGCGATTATTTGTATGGTTACGATGAACAGTCATTACCTGAAGTAGTCTTTTGTTTATTAAAAAAACATCAAAAAACGATGGCATTTGCTGAAAGTTTAACTGGAGGACTTGCTAGTCAATTAATGACAGACATCCCAGGAGCTTCTGAAGTATTTAAAGGTTCTATTGTCAGCTATACAAATGAAGTGAAATCAGAAGTTTTGGGTGTGCCCACTCAGATACTTGAAACTTACGGTGCTGTCAGTGCAGAGTGTGCCAAGTACATGGCAAAAAATAGTCAGTCAAAATGCAAAGCAACTATTGGTTTAAGTTTTACAGGGGTCGCAGGTCCTGATAAAAGTGAAAACAAAGAGGTCGGCACAGTATTCATTGGACTTGCAGACGGCCAAAATGTCTATAGCTTTCCGTATCAATTTTCTGGTACAAGATCACGAATTCGTCTTCAGTCGGCTAAAACGGGCTATGATCTTGTTAGGCGATATTTTCGTCAATTATCGCCCTTTGAAAAATAATCTTAAAGAGGATGTTCAAAAAGCCACCAAATGATAAGCTGCGAATCTCGGCGTTGGCTTGTTTTTCCGGTCCTCATGTAGTAAAAGCCTACATTCCGGTCCTCAAAACTGCGCCGCCTTGATCTTCTTGCTTCTAATTTGTCACCTTTTTGAACACGCATATAAAGGATGTTCAAAAAGCCACCAAATGGTAAGCTGCGAATCTCGGCGTTGGCTTGTTTTTCCGGTCCTCATGTAGTAAAAGCCTACATTCCGGTCCTCAAAACTGCGCCGCCTTGATCTTCTTGCTTCTATTTTGTCACCTTTTTGAACACGCATTTTAAGAGGATGTTCAAAAAGCCACCAAATGATAAGCTGCGAATCTCGGCGTTGGCTTGTTTTTCCGGTCCTCATGTAGTAAAAACCTACATTCCGGTCCTCAGGAACTGCGCGCTCTTATCTTCTTGCTTCTAATTTGTCACCTTTTTGAACACGCATCTTAATCAAATCTACAGATGTGTTACTACCCGTTAAGTGAATAAAATAAAAAAACGAATAAATGTTCGTCAAAACTATTGTTATCTTTTAAAAAAAAAGCTATTATATTAATATGAGTTCAAGAAGTGCTTACATTAGGTAAATGAGTCATTATCTTCAATTATCAATGACCATGATCGTTTTTTGAACAAACTTGAAGAAGCAAGTTAATTAAGGAGTGATTTGATGGGTGATAGAAAAGCAGCCTTAGATATGGCTTTAAGACAAATAGAGAAACAATTTGGTAAAGGTTCCATCATGAAATTAGGTGAACAACCAGAACAACGTGTATCGACCGTGTCAAGTGGCTCTCTTGCCCTTGATATTGCGATGGGTGTAGGTGGTTACCCTCGTGGAAGAATTATCGAAGTTTACGGTCCTGAATCTTCAGGTAAAACAACAGTTGCTCTGCATGCTATTGCGGAAGCACAAAGAATGGGTGGTCAAGCGGCTTTTATAGATGCGGAACATGCCCTTGATCCTGTTTATTCCGAAAACTTGGGTGTCGATATTGATGAACTCTTGTTATCGCAACCTGATACAGGAGAACAAGCACTAGAGATTGCTGAGGCTCTTGTTCGAAGCGGAGCGGTCGATATTATTGTTATCGACTCTGTTGCTGCTCTTGTTCCAAAAGCTGAAATCGAAGGTGATATGGGTGATGCTCACGTCGGACTACAAGCCCGTCTTATGTCTCAAGCCCTTCGAAAACTTTCGGGTGTCATTAGCAAATCTAAAACCACGGCGATCTTTATCAATCAAATCCGTGAAAAAGTAGGGGTTATGTTTGGAAATCCAGAAACGACACCAGGTGGGCGAGCATTAAAATTCTATTCATCTGTCCGTCTTGAAGTACGTCGTGCTGAAGCACTTAAACAAGGAAATGATATTGTTGGTAACCGTACACGTATTAAAGTGGTAAAAAACAAGGTAGCCCCACCATTTAAACAAGCAGAAGTGGATATAATGTATGGTGAAGGTATTTCAAAACAAGGCGAAATTTTGGATATTGGGTCAGAGCTAGACTTCATTCAAAAAAGCGGTGCGTGGTACTCTTATAACGATGAACGACTTGGTCAAGGACGCGAAAATGCCAAACAATTCTTGAAAGAGAATGAAGAAATTTGCAATGCTGTTGTGAAACAAATCCGTGAGTACCATCACTTGGATAACATCGCAAGTGAAAAAGATGAGCAAGTAGAAGAACAAAGTGAATTACTTTAATCAAAAATGACGATAATGGGGATAGATGTGGAGCAAATGGACATCTATCCTCTATTTCTATTGGTTTATTATAAAAGTAGCTCAGTCTCTATGAAATAAGAGACATAGTATGTGTAAAATAATGGTTCATTTTTAATTCCATCTCTATTAAAATGATCAAGCTCGGAAAGAATTAAACCGTCAGGTTGACAACCTCTTAGAGCAAATATACAATTGACATGTATATTATTAAATTATTAAATTTGAAATGATATGCTAAAAACGTAAATTTTTATTAATTTTAATGACAATAAGAAAAGGCAAGGAGGTGAAAAGATGTTATCTTCTGTTGTATTCATCATCTCCATTGCTCTAATCTCTGTAGTTTGTCTTTTCGTTGGTTATTTTATTCGAAAATTAATCGCAGAAGCCAAAATTGCAACCGCTGAAAACGCTGCAAGGCAAATTGTAGAAGAAGCAAAGCGGGAGGCAGAGGCACTAAAGAAAGAAGCTCTTCTTGAAGCAAAAGATGAGATTCACACTTTACGTACTGAGGCAGAAAGTGAAATAAGAGAGCGTCGAAATGAACTTCAAAGACAAGAAAATCGCCTTGTTCAAAAAGAAGATTTACTCGATCGGAAAAGTGAAACCCTTGATAAAAAAGAGGAAGTTTTAGAAAAAAGGGAGGATTCTCTCAATAAAAAATATCGACAAATTGAAGAGATGGAAAGCAAAGTGGAGGAACTGCTACGCATTCAACATACTGAGCTTGAGCGTATTTCTGGTTTAACCAATGAGGAAGCAAAAGATATCATTTTGAACCAAGTTAGACAAGAAACAGCCCATGAAGCGGCACAGCTCATTAAAGAAATTGAAACACGAGCTAAAGAAGAAGCAGACAAGAAAGCAAAGAATTTACTTTCACTCGCTATCCAACGTTGTGCAGCTGATCATGTTGCAGAAACGACCGTTTCCGTTGTCAACTTACCAAATGATGAAATGAAAGGTCGAATCATTGGTAGAGAAGGAAGAAATATTCGGACACTCGAAACATTGACGGGAATCGACTTAATTATTGACGATACGCCTGAAGCGGTTATTCTTTCTGGTTTTGATCCAATAAGAAGAGAAACAGCAAGACTCGCATTAGAAAAACTTGTTCAAGATGGTCGAATTCATCCTGCTCGTATTGAAGAAATGGTAGAAAAATCAAGAAGAGAAGTAGATGAAATGATTCGTGAATACGGTGAACAAACAACGTTTGAAGTTGGAATTCATGGATTGCATCCAGACCTTATCAAGATTCTGGGAAGATTACGCTTTAGAACAAGCTATGGTCAGAATGTGTTGAAACACTCAATCGAAGTGGCCTATTTAACGGGTTTGATGGCTGCTGAATTAGGTGAGGATGTTACCCTTGCACGCCGTGCTGGACTTCTCCATGATATTGGTAAAGCGATCGACCATGAAGTTGAAGGAAGTCATGTTGAAATTGGTGTTGAACTAGCAACGAAGTATAAAGAACATCCTGTTGTGATCAACAGTATTGCTTCACACCACGGTGATACTGAATCAACTTCTGTCATTTCAACTCTAGTTGCAGCAGCAGATGCCTTATCAGCTGCTAGACCAGGTGCAAGACGTGAAACGCTAGAAAACTACATTAAACGTTTGGAGAAACTAGAAGAAATTTCAGAGTCTTTTAAAGGCGTGGAAAAATCATTTGCCATTCAGGCTGGACGTGAAATTCGTATCATGGTTCAACCAGATGTCATTGATGATGCAAGTTCTTACAAATTAGCACATGATATTACGAAAAAAATTGAAAATGAGCTCGATTATCCCGGCCATATCAAAGTAACGGTCATTCGCGAAACAAGGGCCGTTGAATATGCAAAATAGAAAAGCGACTTAAGTCGCTTTTTTATTTTGGCCTATTTGAATAATCCTAAGGGTTTACTCCCGGAAAGAATTCAAGCTATAATAGGAAAGAATAGTTAAACTGACTGGTATGTTTAACACTATAGTAAGGAGATAATAATGAGAATATTATTTATTGGTGATGTGTATGGAAAATTAGGAAGACAAATGATTGATGAACATCTAGCACGATTAAAGAAACATTATCATCCGACACTTACCATAATCAATGCAGAAAATGCCGCCCACGGAAAAGGAATCACAGAGAAAATCTACAAACAATTAATGGAACAAGGTGCAGATGTGATCACCATGGGTAACCATACATGGGATAATCGCGAAATATTTGAATTTATCGATCGAGCTCATAAATTAGTAAGACCTGCGAATTTTCCAGAAGGTACGGCTGGCGTAGGTTTTCGGATTGTGCAAATTAATCAATGGAAGGTCGGCATTGTTAATTTACAAGGTCGCGTATTTTTACCACCTTTAGACGATCCGTTTTCTAAGGCAGAATCAATTATTAAAGAGATTAGGAAAGAAACCCCCATTATTTTTGTTGATTTTCATGCTGAAACCACCAGTGAAAAAATAGCTCTTGGATGGCATTTGGATGGAAGGGTATCAGCGGTTGTAGGGACACATACACATGTACAAACAGCCGATGAACGTATTTTTCCAAAGGGGACAGCGTATCTAACAGATGTAGGGATGACGGGGCCATATGATGGAATAATTGGTGTACAAAGGGAAACCGTCATTAGACGCTTTTTGACGCAAATGCCGGCTCGTTTTGAAAGCGAAACGGGAGCAGCGCAATTGAGTGCTGTCGTTATTGATATCGATGAAAGTACAGGAAGTGCCAAGAAAATCGAGAGGTGTCTTATTAATCCAGACCACCCATTCTTAAAATAAGAATCAAATTTAGTTATTAACAACAGTGCCTAGTTCCAAGATATAGAAGGTAAATGCATCAATCGTGATAAAATTATGATTAAAGCAGGAATACCCGTCCTTTTAGTGAATATAATTAGATATGCGGATGACAATCTATAGGGAGGAACAGGAATGGATATATTAAAAGTTTCAGCAAAATCTATACCTAACTCCGTTGCTGGTGCACTTGCTAACACTGTCCGAGAAAGAGGGACGGCAGAGATTCAAGCGATCGGCGCAGGTGCCTTAAATCAAGCTGTAAAAGCAGTTGCGATTGCACGAGGATTTGTAGCACCAGGGGGATTAGATCTAATTTGTATTCCAGCATTTACTGATATTCTCATTGATGGAGAAGAAAGAACCGCGATTAAATTGATAGTAGAGCCTCGTTAATTCGATAACAAAGAACTATGAACCTGTTTGTTCAAAGAACAAGCAGGTTTTAGGCATGGGGAGGAAATCATGCTACCTATTTTTGATGGCCATTGCGATGTGTTATTTAGACTTGATGATGATCCAAATTTATCTTTTAACAAAGAGAATGGTTTACATAGTTCCGCTCCTTTATTACGCAAAGGAGGCGCAAAAATTCAATGTTTTGCACTGTATGTTGGTGAGGGCATTTCTGAGGAATCTAAGTTTTCGAATGTCTTACACATGATCGATATTTTTTTCAATCAAGTGATTGAACCTAATCCAGATATGGTCCTTGTACGAACAAAACAAGAAATTAATGAACTTCAAGACCACCAGATTGGAGCTATGCTCACGTTAGAGGGTTGTGATGCGATCGGTCATGACATAATTAAATTAAGAACGTTATTTCGTTTAGGTATCAGATCGGTAGGATTGACATGGAATCATGCGAATGCTTGCGCAGACGGAGCACTTGAACCAAGGGGTGGTGGACTTACGCGTTTTGGTTTTGAAGTTGTAAAAGAAAATAATAGACATAAGGTTATGACGGATGTTTCTCATCTAAGTGAAAGGAGTTTTTGGGATGTCATTGAAGCAGCCCAATTTCCCACAGCTTCCCATTCCAATGTGAAACGATTATGTGAACATCCTAGAAATCTAACAAATGAACAAATTTCGGCCCTTTTTACTAGAGATGGATTTATTGGCGTGACCTTCGTACCGAAATTCTTAACAACCCAAGCTGAAGCATCTATTTCGGATATCCTTAGACATATCGACTATCTGTGTGAACTGGGTGGTGTGAGTCACATTGGTTTTGGATCTGACTTTGATGGAATAGATAAAACGCCTAAAGACTTGACAAACTATGGAGATTATCCTAAATTAGTTGAAACACTTCTTAAACATTACTCTGAAGAACAAGTAAAAGGCTTTCTTTTTAAAAATTTCTATGATTGCTTACCTGTATAGAAACGGGTGTGTCATCGAAATGACAATAATTAATAAAATGTGATTGCATCTATCCCTGTTTTTTTAAACAAAATGAGGTAAAATAGAGATGTAGTGTTTGGAAAATATCAATGTCAGAGAGGATGCATTCACATGAAAGTCAAAGAAATCATGATTGAAGATGTCTTAATGATTGATAAAAATGAAAGCGTAACCAATTTAATGAAATGCCTTACAGAAAATAAAATAGGCGGCGTCCCTGTCGTAGATCAGGACCACCATTTACTTGGTATGATCAGCGATGGAGATGTTATTCGTGCATTATCGCCAAGAGAACAGAATATATTTGATTTCTATTCACTAATTGTCCTTGTTGAAAAACCTGAGTTAAAAGAGCAAATTAGAAGATTCCTTGAGAAATCAGTTGAACAAGTCATGACAAAAAGAAAAATTGAGTATGTAAAACCAGAAGACAGCCTTCAAGATATATTGAATATTCTATCACATCATCATTTTAAAAAAATCCCGGTCATTGATGACGACAATAAAGTGGTTGGTGTCGTAAGTAGAGGGGACGTTATTCGTTATATTACAAAGCAAATGTTAGAATAAACGTACATTAGAACGTAAGAATAAAAGCTTACGTTCTATTTTTTTATTTAAATCCTGTTTAAAACGAACGAATACATCTTATTAAACGTACTATTTTAGAATGAGCCAAACAGTGAATAAGAAAGTGGGAGAAGAATGCTAAAAATAGAAAATTTAACAAAACACTATCGAGGTGGAAATTGTGGAATACATCATATTAATTTAGAAGTGCAAGCTGGAGATATTTATGGCTTTCTAGGTTCAAATGGGGCCGGGAAAACGACGACGATAAAATGTGTCACTGGAATTCATGATTTTGATCATGGTGAGATTACGATTAATGGATTATCACTGAAACGTCATGCACTCGAATGTAAACAAGTGATGGCGTATATCCCTGATAACCCAGATCTATATGAAAATATGAGTGGAATTCACTATTTGAATTTTATCGCTGACATCTATAAAATGAATCAATTTCAAAGAACAGAAGAGATAGAGCATTATGCGAACCTTTTTAACTTAACGGAGTTTTTAGGAAATTCGATTTCATCCTATTCTCATGGAATGAAGCAAAAACTAGCCATTATTTCAGCTGTTATGCATCATCCCAAATTATTACTATTGGATGAACCTTTTGTTGGATTAGATCCAAAAGCAGCCTTCGAACTCAAAAAAATAATGAAATCACTTGTGGAAAAGGGTACGGCTATTTTTATTTCATCCCATGTTCTTGAGGTGGTTGAAAAACTGTGTAATAAAATTGCTATTATTCAATCTGGCTCAATTATTGCAAATGGAGAGACTGAATTAGTAAAAGGACATTCATCACTTGAACAAGTTTTTTTGGAGTTGACACGAAATGAGTAATATCTTGATACTTTTAAAAGTCAATCTTCTTAATGTTTGTGATTGGAATAAATTTTTCAAACGATCAGCAATAAACATAAAAATGAAGATGACCTTTATTATTTTGATTATTTTTATTGGAATGAGTTTAGCTATGACGAGCTCAACCATGTATATGTATGGTTTGGGGATATTTCTAACTAAGCATCATCTGTTTTCCTATTTTGTCCCAGTCTCATCGTTTCTGGCATCTCTTGTCATGTTCATTTTATGCTTATATTGGACATCAGGTTATTTATTAGGATTCAAAGATTTTAATTTACTAATGTCTCTTCCAATAAAAGCTTATGAGATGATCATAAGTAAACTATGCTACGTTTATATAGTATGTGAATTAATCAGTGTATTGATCTGTTTGCCTTCCTTTATTATATTTGGATTAAACCTCCACTTTGGATTTATCTATTATTTATTTTCAATCTTAGTTATCACTATCTTGCCATTATGGCCAATGATCTTAGGATCTCTATTTACGATGAGTTTAGGAAGAGTCAATATAAAGCTAAAATCCAAGAAAATGGGTATGATGATTTGCTGGATTATAATAATCCTAATAGCCTCATTAGTTGGTTATCATTTATTGGACTCTATATCAGTGGAAGACCTACAAACAGCCATTCGAAAGATAACGACGATTATTTTCCCATTAAATATTTTAAAAATAGGTTTAGTAGGCATTCATATTGAGTTTATTTTGCTATTTATGTTTATTTATTTAATCCCATTTAACCTTTTTATCCTAGTTCTATCAAAATCATTTGTTCATATTAATTCTATTATGTCAGAACAAAGTAAAATAAAAACATATAAGAAGACACATTTAAAACAGTTACCTATTTTTGCTTCTTGTGTGAAAAAAGAACTAACCAACTATTTGAGCTCTTTTACAGTCGTGATGAATACGTCTTTTGGTATTATTTTGCTTACCTTTCTTCTCGTTACTTCCTCACTCCTTTCTATAAATTACGAGATGATTTTGCATCAATTTATGCCTAATGACCAAATAGTACAGATGTGGATCGGTTTATTTAGCCTGGTAGCCTCTTTGTCGTGTACAACATCGAGTTCAATCTCCTTGGAAGGTCAGAACCTATGGATAATAAAATCGCTTCCAATAAAAAGATTCACGATATTAAAAAGTAAACTCGCCGTAAATCTTATACTCGTCATGCCATTATTAGGCTTAGATGTATGCATCGTCGCTCTTAGAGAAAACATGAGTATTGTTGAAGGAATTTTACTCCTCGTGATCCCAAGTTTGCACTTGTCCAATGTTTCGTTAACAGGTCTCCTCGTTAACTTGCGCTTTCCAAAACTCATTTGGCGATCACCAATGGTTGTCGTGAAACAAAGTCTAAGTGTTCTATTAACGATGTTAATTGAAACCACCGTTTTCTCTCTCTCGGTAGGAAGCTATTTTATATTTATGAATAAAGTTCCATTCCTCTATTTTTCTGGAATACTGATAATCTTATTAGTCCTCGTTAATCTTCTCCTTTGGCACTTACTTAAAACAAAAGGCGTGGATTATTTCAATCAATTGTAAAGGATGAGAAGGGCGGATTTAAGAAAGATGTCTGATAGACTATTAATTGATAAAGCAAAGAATAAAAATAAAGATGCCTTCGCGGAGCTCTTTCTTAGACATCGTGACTTTCTATATCGATATCTATTAAAATTAACATTGAATCCTGACTTAAGTGAAGATATTGTTCAAGACACCATGTTAAAATCTTATCAAAATATAAAAAAGTATAACGGATCATCATCCTTTACCTCGTGGTTAATCACAATAGCGAATCGCATTTATTTTGACATTCTAAGAAAGAAGAAAAGGGAAAGAAACTGGATAAAACAACAACAGATCCTTGGACAGAGGAAACTAAGCTGGCAACTACAACAGAACAATGACAGATGGAGTGCGACATTAGAGAGTTTTAAAGAGTTAAAACCAGATATACGAGCTGCCGTACTATTAAAACACTATTATGGATATACCTATGATGAAATTGGGAAATTGATGGGAGTTAAAAGTGGAACCGTGAAATCTCGTGTTCATGTAGGTCTTATCCAATTAAGAAAGGGGTTATTAGGTGATGAAGAAGGATGATTTAAACAACGAATTAAGTAAGATAGATCGAATAACAGAAGAGTTAATAACAAAAGAAGATATTTTATGGCAGCTGGGAAAAAAAGAACGTCAATATCAGCGTCAACTGATAAAAGAGGTTAGCTTCTTTTTCTTGATAGGATTAATTTTGATGACTGGATTTACGATATCTTTCTTAAAACTACCCATCCTTTTTATAGTATTACAGATTTTCGTTCTTATCCTCATTCCTTTCTTAGTTTATATTGAAAATCGAAGCAACAATCCAATCGGCAGGTGGCATCATGAGTAGCCAGCAAATCGTGGTTGTTATACTAGCGGCAATCATCCTACTAACACAAGGCACCCTTTTGTTTTTAGATGCAAGAAAGAGACAACGACATGCTTGGTTATGGGGTATTGTCGGATTAATTCAATTCCCAGTACCGAGTCTTGTTTATTATTTCGTTGTGATTAAACGATATAATAAGACGTGATAAGAGATCTATTATCTTTTCTAATTCTATCCCTTTTGTTATACTAAGGAAGATTTGTTATCATGAAGCAAGAGTTTTATAGCTTATTTTTTTGTCAAAAATAGAGACTGACGCTTATTTTACAATTGGTTAATGAACGGTCTGATCAACTATAATATAAATTTTAATTTTTGATAACATCAAGCACATTTTCTTCGCCAAAAAAAAAGAAAAGATAAACCAAAACAAAAAGGAGGCTCTTTTCATGTCTGAAGATCAAAAAGAGGTAAAACAAGAAAAGGACTACTCGAAATACTTTCAATCGACCTTTAAAGCCCCTTCATTGAAAGAGGCAAGAAGACGCCGTAAAAATACCATTCAGTATTTGAATGATTTTAGTATTCCTGAAGATATGAAGACCATTGGGCAAGGAAAACAGTTTATGATCCAAACGTACGGCTGCCAAATGAACGAACATGATACAGAAGTCATGGCGGGTATTTTATCGGAAATGGGGTATACAGCTACGGAAGATCCTGAAGTTGCTGACGTTATTCTCCTCAATACATGTGCTATCCGTGAAAATGCCGAGAATCGTGTGTTCGGAGAAATCGGCCATCTAAAAACAATGAAACGGGAACGACCTGACTTTATCCTAGGAATTTGCGGATGCATGGCTCAAGAAGAATCCGTTATTAATACCATTTTGCAAAAACACCCACAAGTCGATCTCATTTTTGGGACACACAATATTCACCGATTGCCACAACTTCTGAAAGAAGCCTTATTTAGTAAAGAAATGGTCATGGAAGTTTGGTCAAAAGAAGGCGATATTGTTGAAAACTTGCCTAAAGTTAGAAACGGGAATATTCGCGGTTGGGTGAACATTATGTATGGCTGCGATAAATTCTGTACTTACTGTATTGTACCTTATACACGAGGAAAAGAGCGGAGCCGCCATCCGAAAGAGATCATCGAAGAAGTTCGTTCTCTTGCAAGACAAGGCTATAAAGAAATCACCCTGCTTGGTCAAAATGTAAATGCTTATGGAAAAGATCTTAAAGAACTAGAAAACTATGGTCTTGGCGATCTTATGGACGAGATTCGTAAAATTGATATTCCACGCATTCGCTTTACGACAAGTCATCCACGTGATTTTGATGACCACCTCATTGAAGTGTTGGCGAAAGGTGGAAATTTAGTCGAACACATACATTTGCCGGTTCAGTCTGGAAACAGTGATATATTAAAAATTATGGGCCGAAGCTATACAAGAGAACGTTATCTTGACTTGTTCCACAAAATTAAAAATGCGATTCCACATGCCTCATTTACGACGGACATCATTGTTGGTTTTCCAAATGAAACGGATGAACAATTTGAAGACACCATGTCTCTTGTAAAAGAATGTGAATTTGATGGTGCCTACACGTTTATTTATTCACCACGTGCGGGTACACCAGCGGCAAAAATGGAAGATAACATCCCGATGGAAGTGAAGAAGGAACGTCTCCAACGTTTGAATAAACTTGTTAATGAATTTGCATTGAAAAAAAATAGTCAATTATACGGTGAGGTTGTCGAAGTTCTTGTAGAAGGAACAAGTAAGAAAAATTCCGACGTCCTAAGTGGTCATACGAGAACGAATAAAGTTGTCAACTTCCGTGGACCAAAATCCCTAATTGGTGAATTGGTCAATGTTCGTATTACAGAAACGAAAACATGGTCTTTAACCGGTGAAATGGTGAAAGAAGCGAGTGTCATAAGCGAATGACGCACTATTCAAAAGAGGATATCCTGAAAAAGGCAGAAGCCATTGCAGACAAGATTGGGAAAATGGAATTGGTTGAAATCTACCGTCAAGCAGAGCAAAAAATTGATAAAAATAAAAAAGTTCAAGATCTCATTGCTCAAATTAAAAGATTACAAAAAGAATCTGTTAATCTTCAACATTTTCAAAAGCATGAGGCGTATAAACAAAATGAAGCCAAAATAGATGCCTTAAATAAAGAGTTGAACAGCATTCCGATTGTTCAATCTTTCAGACAATATCAAGAGGAAGTTAATGATTTACTGCAATTTGTATCAAGTGATTTGACTCAGAAGGTATTAAAAGCCTTAGAGCAAACTGAATCACCAAACAGTTTTGAAAAATAAATGTCTAAAGCATCACCTCTTTTACCTTTCTTCATATTCTGTGATTAAAAAGAATGAGCGGGCGAATATCTTTATTTTTTCAATCACACTAGTTATTCGTCCCGCATAACATGACAGAGAAGATGGTAAAGGAGGTTTGACTCTTGTCAGAACATGCTTATAGAGAAATTATAACCAAGGCGATCTGTGGAAGAGGGAAAAAATTCAACCAAACAGCACATGCAATCTCACCAACACATAAACCTTCAAGTATTCTTGGTTGCTGGGTTATCAATCATAAGTTTAAAACTAGCTACCAAAAAGATGTTGTTGTGGTTGAAGGAACGTATGACATTAACATTTGGTATTCTTTCAATGAGAACTCCAAAACGGAGGTTGTAAGTGAAACAGTTTCTTACAAAGATATTGTTCCACTAACCTTAAGAGATAAGAAAGTGATCTCAAACAAAATGGATGTGACTTGTAAAGCAATCCAAGAACCGAATTGTTTAGAAGCCAATATTTCTCCAAACGGATCAAAAATCGTGGCCCAAGTTGAAAGAGAATTTCTAGTTGAAGTCATTGGTGAAACAAAAGTGAAAGTTCAAGTTGAAGATGAAGGGCTTTGGGAAGATACTGATTTAGAAGAAGACATCGACATTGAAGACTCTCTCAAAGACTTGGATTCTGAATTTCTTGAAAAAGAATAACAGCTGGGAGGAGAAGAAGAAATTCTTCTCCTTTTATATTTATAATGTTGTTTAAATCACAAAAATGATAAAGGATGTTTAATTCGGTCCTATCGTTATTTAGAATATCGTCCCTAAGACGACTGTCTCATAAAAGGATGAGATATGGTATAATACATATTTAAGAAGATCTACATTTAGGAGCGACGATTTAATGGCTTACACCCCTATGATTCAACAATATTTAAAGGTAAAAGCAGACTATAAGGATGCTTTTTTGTTTTTTCGATTAGGTGACTTCTATGAAATGTTCTTTGAGGATGCATTAAAAGCATCCAAAGAATTAGAGATAGCTCTAACTGCACGTGATGGCGGAGTAAAAGAAAAAATACCCATGTGCGGGGTACCCTATCATGCTGCCAAACAATATATTAAAGTTTTAATTGAAAAAGGATATAAAGTCGCCATATGTGAACAAGTAGAGGACCCAAAAACCGCAAAAGGCGTCGTTAAGCGAGAAGTGATTCAAGTTATCACGCCAGGAACGATTATGGACGATCAGTCATTAAAACCGAAACAAAATAACTATCTTGGTTCCATTACACAAACGGATGCAAGGCAAATCGGTTTTGTTGTCAGTGATCTAACAACTGGAGAGATCCGTGTCACTCTTTTACAAGACTTTAATTCATTGCGACAAGAAATATTAACTTATGGAATTAAAGAATTAATTGTAGCACCAGATGAGGACCAAAACTTGACTCGGGATCTCGATTTGGATGTAACTCTTTCATACGAAAATAACGTCGCGGTTCCGACTTCCTTAGAGTATCTCATTGAACCTTTATCGCAGAGTGTTCTAAAAGAAACGGTGTCAAGATTATTAAACTATTTAATACGTACACAGAAGCGTTCACTTGATCACTTACAAAAAGCTGAGCATTATTATGTGAATGATACTATGCTTCTTGATAGTAACTCCAAACGAAACCTAGAACTTACACAAACCATACGTGATCATAAAACTTATGGTTCCCTAGTTTGGCTCTTAGATGAGACAAAGACGGCTATGGGTGGACGGAAATTAAAACAATGGATTGAGAAACCTTTATTGAATCAAGATGAGATAGAGGAGAGACTTTCATGTGTTGAAGCACTAATCAAACATTTCTTTGAACGTGATGCAATTCGAGAAGCCCTTGACAACGTCTATGATATGGAGCGGCTCGTAGGTCGTGTTTCTTTTGGGAATGTGAATCCTCGTGAATTGGTACAATTAAAACGATCCCTTCACGAAATCCCGGTACTCAAAGATATTTTGAAAAATGTCGATGAACAAAGTCTAAAGACTTTAGGTGAAAAGATGGATTCATGTCAAGAAGTCTATGAGCTTATTCAGCGAGCGATAACCGATGAACCTCCTTTATCGACAACAGAAGGAAATATGATACGTGATGGTTATAATGAAACCCTTGATCAATATAGACATGTAAGCAGGAATGGAAAACAATGGATTTCTGAACTTGAACGAAAAGAACGAGAAACAACGGGCATTAAATCACTAAAAATTGGATACAACAAAGTTTTTGGTTATTATATTGAAGTGACAAAAGCAAATATTAAATATCTTCCAGATGGGCTTTATGAAAGAAAGCAGACACTGGCTAATGCTGAACGTTATATTACTCCAGAACTAAAAGAAAAAGAAAGACTTATTTTGGAAGCAGAAAGCAATCAGATGGACTTAGAGTATACCCTGTTTTCAGAGTTAAGGCTAAAAGTAAAAACCTATACAAGTCGACTTCAGAAATTAGCTAAATTTATTAGTCATCTTGATGTTCTGCAAAGTTTTGCCGTTGTAAGTGAAGCAAATCGATATGTTAGACCTCAATTTTCTCATGATCGAACGTTAAAAATTGAAGAATGCCGTCATCCTGTCATTGAAAAAGTGATGAAAAATAATGAGTTCGTAGCCAATGACGTTGTGATGGAAGAAGAATGTCATATTCTTTTGATTACGGGACCTAATATGGGAGGAAAAAGTACGTTTATGCGGCAAACGGCCCTTTGTGCAATTATGGCGCAAATTGGGTGCTTTGTCCCGGCTACACAGGCGACATTGCCGATCTTTGATCAGATTTTTACACGGATTGGTGCAACGGATGATCTTGTTTCCGGTCAAAGTACGTTTATGATGGAAATGCTAGAGGCACAGTATGCGTTAACACATGCTACGCAGGATAGTCTTATCTTATTAGATGAAATTGGGCGTGGAACGTCTACTTATGACGGTATCGCACTTGCACAAGCCATTGTTGAACATATCCATCATCACATTTCTTGTAAAACATTATTTTCGACACATTATCATGAACTAACTTTTCTAGATCAAACGTTGCCAAACCTTATAAATGTTCATGTTCAAGCGGTTGAAGAGAACGGACATGTCGTGTTTCTTCATAAAGTCAAGCGTGGACAAGCCGATAAAAGTTATGGAATTCACGTCGCTGAACTTGCTGGTCTCCCGCACTCTTTATTGGATCGTGCGACCACAATACTTGCAGACTTGGAAGAGAAAAAACCAGAGAAAATAATGGATGAAAATCAGCACGAATTAACATCAAATGATGATGTAAATGAAGAAGCCGCTATATCGATTGAACAAAGTCAAGTTGAAGAAGAATCAGAGCAGTTGAACTTTTTTCCTGATCAAACGACCTCGAAGCCAAAAAATCAATCCTATTCAAAAAGAGAAGAGGACGTTATTCAAACTCTAAAAAATCTAGAATTGATGATGATGACGCCAATGGATGCCATGAATCAGTTGTTTTTATTACAAAAGAAATTAAAATAAAGTGAAACTTATCAGCGGGGGTTTTCCATCCCTCACCTAGGTATGCTCGTTTATGCTCATTCCTTGAGGTGGGGGTCAAGACTCGCCGTTAATGGGATGTTTAAATGATTTATATTAATGAGTAATCAGTCAAAGGAGTGATTATTTTGGGAATCATCAAACGACTGAGTGAACCACTAGCGAACAAAATTGCGGCAGGGGAAGTAGTCGAGCGACCTGCCTCAATTATTAAAGAACTTGTTGAGAATGCGCTTGATGCTAAAGCAACGGTGATAGAGGTCGAAGTTGAAGAAGGTGGCCTCAAGGGAATAAGAATCTCTGATAATGGTCATGGTTTTGCTCCTGAAGATTGCGAAATTGCCTTTGAACGCCATGCTACGAGTAAAATACTTCATGAATCGGATCTTTTTCATATTCGGTCGCTAGGATTTCGAGGTGAAGCTCTCCCGAGTATTGCATCAGTCTCGTACCTAGATCTCGTAACTTCAACTGGGGAGGGGCCTGGTACTCACCTTAAATTAGAGGGTGGGCGTGTTGTTGAAAAGAATCATGCCCAAAGTCGAAAAGGAAGTATTATAACCGTAACGAATCTATTCTATAATACACCTGCAAGATTAAAATATTTAAAAACCATTCATACCGAACTTGGTAAAATCACAGATATGATGAACCGGCTTGCTTTAAGCTACCCGAGTACGAGATTTACCTTAAAACATAATGATAAGGTACTATTCCAAACGAATGGCAGCGGTGAATTAGCTCAAGTTTTAGCCGCTATCTACGGAGTTCAAACGGCTAGAAAAACATTGTCTTTTAAAGGGGAATCACTTGATTTTAAAATTCACGGTTTACTTGTTAAACCTGAATTAACTCGTGCAGGGCGTCAATATGTCTATATCTTCATTAATGGAAGGTACATTAAGAACTTTCGTCTTTTTAATGCGATAACGAATGGCTACCATACCCTTTTACCGATCGGTCGAAACCCAATCGCCATTTTACACATTACAATGGATCCAACGCTTATTGATGTTAACGTCCATCCAGCAAAACTTGAAGCACGTATAAGTAAAGAAAATGAATTATGTGAGTTAATCGAAAATACTGTTCGAGCCCGTTTTCATCAAGAGAATCTTATACCTGAGATTCAAAGAAAAGAAAGAAATGAAAAGGCAAACTCCGAACAACAGTTTTTAAAATTTGGAGACGTTAACCCAAATGCAGGCCATTCAATGGAGACAACATGGCGTGACAAAGAGACGTTAGAAACAGAAGTTACGGAAAGTGAAAAAAATCGTAATGATCCACATCTCCAAGACCCACTTTATTCAGAACCGTTACCATCAGAGGTGTATGAAAAGACATTAGAGAGTAAACAAGTCAATGAATCAAAAAACGATTTAGATGTTGAAAGTTGTTGGGAAAATTCGGGTAATGAGCCGATAGAACCTTCGAAGAAAGAGGAGATTTCTACACGAATTCCAAAACTATATCCAATTGGTCAAATGCATGGGACTTATATACTCGCCCAAAACGAAGAAGGACTTTATATTATAGATCAACATGCGGCTCAAGAAAGGATCAAGTATGAATTTTTTCGTGAGAAGGTGGGGCAGACAACAAAAGAAGTACAAGAACTCCTTGTTCCTTTGACTTTTGAATTTACTGCAGCTGAATATGCAACCATACAGGAGTATCAACATTATCTTGAAGACATTGGATTATATTTTGAAGAGTTTGGACAACATACATTGATCGTGCGATCCCATCCAGGATGGTTTCCTAAAGGAAAAGAAAAAGAAACGATAGAGGACATTGTGCATCAGTTAATACAAGAACGTCATATTTCAATTAAAAAGCTACGCGAATCTCTAGCTATTATGATGTCTTGTAAAGGGTCAATTAAAGCGAATCGCTATTTAAGAAATGATGAAATAGAAGCTTTGCTTGATCAATTGAGACAAGCTTCAGATCCGTTCACTTGTCCACATGGTCGTCCGGTCATTATTAAATTCTCCACATATGATATGGAAAAAATGTTTAAACGTGTGATGTAGAGGTCTGTCTGCTTTTTCTTTGCTCAACCTTTTCAAAATCTCTTTATAATGGATGGATTAATGGAAATTGAATTAATCTGTTATAAAGGGTTTTTTAATTTTAACGAAGGTTGAATGAAAGTACCTTAGACCCTCGTGACTATAGTCATGAGAGGTTCAGATCGGCTTCAACAATGACCAACTAATTTAATAAAAGAAAAGGTGGGTAATTTCATATCCACATATCACGGATAGAATACTCAGAAAAAAGCTTAACGAAAAGAGACAAAGGGCTTTATCGCTTTTACTAAGTTTAGATTTCTTAAGTGCTTTGTTTATGAAGAAAAGAATACCTATGATAATCAGCGCACTAATAATAGTCGAAATTAATAGGATCACTTGACTCCCTCCTCCATTATAGAATGTGCAAATGAAAGATGAGATATTCATAAATGATCCATTTCATTTTTATCGTTTCACTCCATCAACCCAATATGGGGGTTATCTTCATCCCCCACCGATGGTTAGCTGAACCAATCGGACCTTTACGGGCAGTTGATCCCCTACCAATCTTCTTTGAATACCTCAGAATCTTGAGGTGGGGTCTTTACTTGCCGTTAAGGCGGGATAAATAAAGAATTAAACAAAATGATGGAAAAACTCAACAATTAGTGTTACTATCATTCTGTGATTTGATAATGCATAGATGTTATCAGGCACATTACATATACATAGCATATAGCAGCAGAAACCTCTTCTTTGTTGGGAAGGGCAAGAATTTAGAGGTGATTATGATTACTCTATATGAAAAATTACCAAGTGATGTTTTAACTCAGTTTTATTTTGAAATCAAAAATAATATTGACAAAGGTATATTGTCAGATGCTATGTATCAAGAATTAGAATTAATCAAGGTTGCTGCATTAAAAAGAGGGTTCACCATTTTAGAAAAAAAACGACAGTAATATAATTCTTCCCGTCCCCACAAAAAGGGGCGGTAAGAAACTAAAGCGTATACAGTAAACGCTTTATTATTTAATGCGATAAAGAAATTTTATAATAATAAACTTACATAGATAGTGAAACTCAATCAGTAGGGAGACTGGCTATTAATACGAGATAAATGAATATATTTAGTATTTATAGCGGATAGATATATATATCATACCTATCGGATATCATGTTTACTAGCACCTACAAGATAGCTGATTTAAAAAGAAAGGAATTAGAATGAAGGATAAAGTCATTGTCATTGTTGGACCAACTGCAGTTGGCAAAACTAAGATGAGTGTAGAATTATCAAAACGATTTAATGGAGAAGTGATTAATGGCGATTCCATGCAAGTTTATAAAGGTCTAAACATTGGAACAGCTAAAATAACAGAGGATGAAAAAGAAGGAATTGTTCATCACCTTTTTGATATATGTCGTCCTGAAGAGGCCTATACCGTGGCTGATTACCAGAAAGATGCTAGGAAATGTATTAAAGAGATACAATTACGGAAAAAATATCCTATTGTTGTTGGAGGAACGGGACTCTATATTAAGGCAGCTCTTTATAACTATCAATTTACTGAAGTAAAAGCGAATGAAGTTCTCCGTCAAAAGTTTTTAAAGATGGCGAGTAAGAAAGGGCCAGATTTTCTTCATCAACACCTTCAATCATTAAGTCCTGATACTGCTCAAACCATACATCCTCATAACATTCAACGTGTTATTCGTGCCCTTGAAAAGGCTTATTCAAATGATGGAAAAGGGGATAAATCCAATGACCCAAATAGGTTAGAACCGTTATTCGATATCACCGTTATTGGATTAACAATGGATAGAGAACTCCTCTATTCACGTATCAACGATCGAGTCGATCAGATGATAAAAAAAGGATTATTAGATGAAGCGAAGGACTTATATGACTTAAATATTAGAGATAGTCAAGCAGCAAGAGCCATCGGATATAAGGAGTTATTTCTCTATTTTGATGGAGAATGTTCGCTAGATGAAGCTATAAACTTACTGAAGAGAAATTCAAGACGCTATGCTAAGCGACAATTTACATGGTTTAAGCATCAAATGGATGTCAATTGGTTTAACATGGATCGTGCTATACAAAACTTTTCACATAAAGTAGATGAGGTTGTCCTTTTTTTAGAAAAGCAAGGGTTACAACCATTGTAAGACGACATTAACCAGATATCCATGTCATTGGACCGAGTTTTCTAATTTGTTAGATATGGTCAGTTTTTTAGAACGTCTATTTGTCTACATGTTAGGTAGACGCATTTTGTTATTTTTGAAACAGCTGTTATCTTTAATGCACATCTTTCAGCGTAAGAAGAAGATGGTTTATAAATTCCTTAAGAGGGAGAATTATTACATAGACAGGCTTTTTAATGTTTTCCTTGATTAATGTAGTGTATAATGACATTTGATGCAGGAATTTTTGACATTAGAGTCGAATAATAGGTTTAGAGAGAAAAGAGGAGGAATACAACCATGAAACCGAATGTTAATATTCAAGATACGTTTTTAAATCAATTACGAAAAGAAAACATTTTAGTTACCGTCTTTTTATTAAATGGATTCCAATTAAAAGGTCTAGTCAAAAGTTTTGATAATTTCACTGTCCTTTTAGAAACCGATGGAAAGCAGCAACTCATTTTTAAACATGCGATTTCAACATTTGCTCCTTCAAGGTCCGTTCAACTTAACAATCAAGAAGGATAAAAGTGAAACTTCCATCAGTGGGGGTCTTTACTTGCCATTAAGGCGGGATAAATAAAACCTGTTCATTCTGCCCTTTTGAACATAAGCATAAGGAAACCAATGGTTTTAAACCTTTACAAAGGGATAAACACAGAGAAATGTCTCTAGCGATGGGCTAGAGACATTTTTTATCTTAAAAAATCTTCAAATGCATTTTCAACATTCCATTTTTACTGCTTCCGTTTTAAAAAAACTTCTGAAAGACAATTTTTTAACATACGATTATAAATAACATAACATCATTTCTTATTTCTAGTTTCATTATTTTGTTTTAAAAAATGTATGGTAAAATTCGTTGATTCAATGCCTATAACTGTCTAGTTTAAAGTAAGCAATGAAACAGTGAGGTGGAATGTGTGACTGAATCTTATACTTTTACGCAAAAAAGTCAAATAAATGTGATATTTAATCAAAAGAAAGCCAATGATACAGCTACGTTACCTCATTACCGAGAAGAAAGATTAAAACATCAACCTCTCGAGTTAATCGAAAGTAAATTAAGTAAGCTCATTGGACTTGAAGAAGTGAAGAAAGTCGTTAAAGAAATCTATGCTTGGATCTATGTCAATCAACGTCGGGGAGAGAGAAATTTAAAAGTACCTTCACAATCTCTTCACATGCTCTTTAAGGGAAACCCTGGAACAGGTAAAACAACCGTCGCAAGACTATTAGGTGAACTCTTGTGTGATATGGAAATCCTCTCAAAAGGACATCTTATCGAAGCTGAAAGAGCAGATCTTGTTGGAGAGTATATCGGACAAACCGCTCAAAAGACGCGAGAATTGGTTAAAAAGGCAAAAGGCGGTATCTTGTTTATTGATGAAGCCTATTCTTTAGCTCGTGGGGGAGAAAAAGATTTCGGTAAAGAGGCGATTGATACGCTTGTTAAACAAATGGAAGATTTACGGGAGGATTTTATTTTAATCTTAGCGGGATATTCAGACGAAATGGAAGATTTTTTATCACAAAACCCTGGATTACCCTCTAGATTCCCTATCATTATTTCTTTTCCAAATTATAGTGGCAGCGAATTACTTTTGATTGCACACCAAATGCTCGATGAACAAGAATATAAATTAACATCCGAAGCGGAGAAAAAATTAAAGCGATATTTAGACATTAAATCCATTGAGGAAAATGAATCCTTCAGTAATGGGAGATTCGTCCGAAACCTCATTGAGAAAATGATTCGTCAACAAGCCGTTAGATTACTAAGAGAAGGTCGATTCGATCGAGAGTCGTTATTGACGGTTAGAGCTTGTGACCTTATCATTGAAGAGAACAAAGAAGTTGGTCATTAAATAATAGAAGGTAAATGGGTTAAACTAATATCGTAAGTATTAGTTTATGAATTGGAACAAAGGTTGTGAAGCTAATGGAAAAAGTCATATTAGTCGGATGTCAACTACCTCATCATTCAGATCAAGCATTTAATTCTTCTATGGAGGAATTGGCTGAACTCACGGATACAGCTGGGGGAGAAGTCATCTCAACGGTTGTGCAAAAACGTCAAAAAATAGATGTGGGTACATATATTGGAAAGGGAAAATTGGATGAGCTTGAGGCTTTGGATAAGGCTCTCGAGCCCAGTACGATTATCTTTAATAGTGAACTAACTCCAGGACAATTGGGAAGGTTAAATGAGAAACTTGAAGCAAAAGTGATTGACCGCACGCAATTGATTTTAGATATTTTTGCTATGAGGGCTCTTTCGCGTGAAGGGAAACTACAAGTAGAGCTGGCACAGCTTCAATACTTACTTCCTAAGTTAAGTGGAATAGGGACGACGTTGTCCCGATTAGGTGGGGGCATTGGAACAAGAGGCCCAGGTGAAACTAAGCTTGAAACAGACAGACGATACATAAGAAAACGGATTTCCGATATAAAGAAGCAACTTGAAACCGTTGTTCACCATCGAGAGCGTTATAGAGAAAGACGCCATCAAAATGACCAATTTCAAATTGCTCTTGTTGGATATACAAACGCCGGAAAATCAACTATTTTTAATCAGTTGACAGAAGAAAGTACATTTGAAGAGAATCAACTATTTGCCACACTTGATCCATTAACTAGACGGTTAATTTGTCCAAATGGATTTGTCTCACTTGTCTCAGATACCGTTGGATTTATTCAAGATTTACCAACAACATTAGTTGCAGCATTCAGATCGACGCTAGAAGAGGCAAGCAGGGCAGATCTAATTCTCCATGTCATTGATGTTTCATCAACAGATATGTTACAACATGAGAAAACCGTCAATCGTTTATTAGATGAACTTGGTGCAGGGCACATTCCAAGTCTTAAAGTTTTCAATAAAAAAGATCAATTGGCCACGTCATTTATTACACCAAAGGATTCGATCTTAATATCTGCTAAGAGTGGACAAGATATTTTAAGACTTAAGGACCGGATACAAGAACATATTATTGATCAGATGATACCTTATCGGGTAAAACTTCCATCCAATCAAGGTCACCTTATCGATCAGTTGAAAGATAAAACGATACTAATGAGTCAGACTTGGATCGAGTCGGATGAACAATTTGAATTTACGGGTTACATTCATCCAAAGCACCCATTAGCCGGGAAAATTTTGCCACCTATGCAAACAGAGTAAGGAGTACTGAAATGTACAGTGAATTGAAACATGGCTCTTATTTAGAAGAAATGACAGATCATATTGAAAAAAAGATTGCAGAACATTTCAAAGTAATAGAGAAAGTTGCTCAAACAAATCAATTTAAAGTTCTACAAAGTTTTCGAAAACACAAAATTAGTGATGCACATTTAAATGGGTCTACGGGATATGGTTATGACGATTTTGGCCGAGAAGGGTTAGAGGCTATCTATGCGGATGTGTTTGGCGGGGAATCGGCTCTTGTAAGACCACAGTTGATATCAGGTACACATGCTATCACTGTGGCTCTTTTTGGGGTTTTACGTCCAGGTGATGAATTAATGTACATCACAGGGAACCCGTATGATACATTAGAAGGTGTTATAGGGATAAATGGAGAAAGTAAAAGTTCCCTTAAAGAATTCCAAATTGAATCGAGAATTATTCCTTTAAAAGATCAAAAAATAGATACAGAGAGTGTCATTCAATCTATTTCTCCAAAAACAAAAATGATTGCTTTGCAGCGTTCTTGCGGATATGCTAGAAGACCTTCTTTTAACATTGATCAACTTAAAGAAGCGATTCAAAGGATTAAAAAAGTCCATCCTAACGTTATCGTTTTTGTAGACAATTGTTACGGGGAATTTGTCGAATTGAAAGAACCTTGTCATGTAGGTGCAGATTTGATAGCAGGATCATTAATAAAAAATCCGGGTGGTGGATTAGCAAAAGTAGGAGGCTACATTGTTGGTAGAGATGACCTCGTTGAGCAATGTGCTGAAAGACTTACTGCACCCGGATTGGGTAAAGAAGTAGGCCCAACACTAACACAGTTATCTGATATGTATCAAGGTTTCTTTCTTTCCCCACATGTCACCAGCCAAGCTTTAAAAGGAGCCATTTTCACAGCTGCTTTAATGGAAGAGTTAGGTATGTCTACAACACCTAATTGGAAAACTAAACGAACAGATCTGATTCAATCGGTCACTTTTGAAAATGAGCAAGATATGGTAACCTTTTGTCAGGGTATTCAAATGGCTTCGCCTATTAACTCACATGTGACTCCTTATCCAAGTCCGATGCCTGGTTATTCAGATCAAGTGATTATGGCTGCTGGAACATTTGTTCAAGGATCAAGTATCGAATTATCCGCAGATGGACCAATCCGGAAGCCTTATACGGTATTTGTTCAAGGTGGTCTTACCTATGAGCACGTGAAAGTGGCTTTGTTAACCACACTAGATCAATTGATCGATCGCTGGAAGTAGAGGTAAGTATAACCATCGTTTATCTACTAAATGGTGATAAAATCGTGTCGAAAAACGGAATTTTTTATCAATTTATAACATTTTTTCTGTAAGAAAAACTAACATAGATTGACATGATATTTTGCTTACCGTATAATATTAAATGTTGAAGGGGGGTTTGAATATGGACGATCGTTTACGTCGTTCAATGCCTTTATTTTCAATGGGTATTGTTCAAAACCTAACTGGATTAACTGCTCGTCAGATTCGTTATTATGAAGAGAATGCCTTAATAGAGCCCGAACGAACAGAAGGAAATAGGCGCGTCTTTTCGTTTAATGATGTTGAGAAGTTGCTAGATATCAAATCTTTATTGGACGAAGGTGTGAACTTAGCTGGTATAAAGCATGTACTCAGTTCGAAACCTGTTGAATCCAATCAACCCCTTAATGCTGTAAAACAAAAGAAGTCTGACTTATCTGACGCTGATTTAATGAAATATTTAAAACGCGAATTAATTAATGCAGGTAAGTTTGGAGATCAAGCAAGGATACAAGGGGAATTTTCGAGGTTTTTTAACCAAAAATAGATTCCTTTGTATAAATGGGTTTTACTAAAAAAAGAAAAAAGATTTTGGGGAGGATCAGGCATGGCAAAGAATTATAGCAAAGAAGACATTCTTAAAATTGCTAAAGAGGAAAATGTAAGATTTATTCGCTTACAATTTACAGATTTATTAGGAATTATCAAAAACGTTGAAATTCCTGTTGATCAATTGGAAAAAGCTCTCGACAATAAAGTAATGTTTGATGGATCTTCAATTGAAGGATTTGTTCGCATTGAAGAATCAGATATGCTTTTATATCCGGATTACAATAGTTGGGTGATCTTCCCATGGACTGCTGAAAAAGGTAAAGTTGCACGTATGATTTGTGACATTTATAATCCAGACGGAACACCTTTTGCAGGTGACCCACGTGGTATCTTGAAAAGACAACTCAAAAAAATGGAAAAACTTGGTTTCACTAGTTTCAACATTGGGCCAGAGCCAGAATTCTTCTTGTTCAAAGTTGATGAAAAAGGAGAACCAACTCTTGAATTAAACGACCAAGGTGGTTACTTCGATTTAGCACCAACTGACTTAGGTGAAAATTGCCGTCGTGACATCGTTCTTGAGCTTGAAGACATGGGATTTGAAATTGAAGCATCTCACCATGAAGTAGCTCCAGGACAACACGAAATCGACTTTAAATATGCTGATGCGGTTGCAACTTGCGACAACATCCAAACATTTAAATTAGTTGTTAAAACAATTGCACGTAAACATGGTTTACATGCAACGTTTATGCCAAAACCACTCTTTGGAGTGAATGGTTCAGGCATGCACGCAAACATGTCATTGTTTAAAGGCAATGAAAATGCTTTCTACGATGAATCTTCTGCTGACGGCTTAAGTGAAACAGCTAAACAATTTATTGCAGGTATCGTTAAACACGCTCGTGCGTTTACTGCTGTAACAAACCCAACAGTCAACTCTTACAAGCGTTTGGTACCAGGTTATGAAGCTCCAAGTTATATCGCTTGGTCTCTCAGAAACCGTAGCCCACTTATTCGTATCCCAGCTTCACGTGGATTGGGAACGCGTATTGAAGTACGTAGCGTTGACCCTTCTACCAACCCTTACTTAGGTATGGCTGTCCTACTTGCAGCAGGTCTTGATGGAGTACAATCTAAATCAACTCCACCAGCACCAGTTGACCGTAACATTTATGTTATGGATAAAGAAGAACGAGAAGAACTTGGAATACACGACCTTCCATCAACGCTTAAAGAAGCACTTGATGTGATGAGCAGTAACCCTGTGATCACAGAAGCTCTTGGTGAACACGTACTTTCTCGTTTCGTTGAAGCTAAAGAAATTGAATGGGATATGTTCAGAACTCAAGTTCACCCTTGGGAACGCGATCAATACCTCAACCTATATTAATCTAATAGATTAAGAAAACCCCTTGATACACTCGTATCAAGGGGTTTTTTCGACCAAAGGAGTCGAGATACATACTTTTTAATATTAGTAGCAATAAAATGCACCAACAATGACAAGTAAGATAAATAGAACAACGATTAAGGCAAATCCGTTGCCGTAGCTATTTCCACCTTCGTATCCCATAATAACACCCCCTTTTTATTAATCAATATAAGATATGCAAGAAATGACATCATCGAAACGTATAAATGCTTATTTAGATGAAAATCGCGCGGTGGAACATCACCAAACACGATTATCGGGCTTCTGAATAGGATAATGAAAGAAGAAATATAGGAAGGGGAATCCTAAATTGAATAAATGGTTTAAATGTATCATCACACTAGCCTTCTCCTTCGGGGTCGTTTTTTTATTTATACAAAGTAGTATGGCAGAAAAACCCGATGCTGACTTCATTGATGTATCCCACCATAATCGACAAAGCGGATTACCGCTTGCGTTTTATCAAACGATAAAAAATAGTGGAACAAAAAGTGTCGTTGTTAAGGTAAGCGAAGGAACTTATTATGTTGATCCTGCAGCGAGTGTAAACATTGCTAATGCAAAACAGGCTGGTATGGTCGTAAATGCTTATCACTATGCTCATTATAATAGTCATTCAAGAGCTAAATCAGAGGCCAATTGGTTTGATAAAAAATTAAAATTAGTCGGGTTTAATAAGACAAAAGATGGCTATGTTGTTGTTGATATTGAAGCTATGAATCTATCGAAAAGCCCAAAGAAATTAACTGGGTATACGAACACATTTATTAAAGAGATGAAACGATTAGGCTATCCAAAGATTGATATCTATACTGGTTCGTACTTTTATAACCATCGCTTAGATCCTGAATCGTTAATTATAAATAAACCTTGGCTCGCTTCTTATCCCAAAAATCCACTAAAAAATAAACCAACCGCGATATTTAGTGATGGGAAAGGGGCCTGGCAATGGACAAGTGACTATTATTTCTTAGGAATGAAAAACTATGGGCATTTTGATGCAAGTGAGGATTACGCAGGGAAGTATACAAGGCAGGTCGAATCTTCTACTAAAAGGGTTAAGAAAATTAAAACGATATCCCTCGTTGATTACATGAAATCTCAAAAAATGAATTTTTCATATAACCATCGGGCAAAGTTAGCAAAAGCATATGGTATTCCAAATTACTTAGGTAAGGCATCGCAAAACATCGCTTTGCTTTCAAAATTGAAATCTGGTGTTAAACCCGCAAAAGTTAATCTAAATAATAGTAAACTCACAACAAAAGCCATTACACCTTCAAATTCAAAAACTAAAACCACCATCTATAAAGTCAAATCTGGAGATACTTTGAGTGAAATTGCATCTAGATTTAAAACATCCATATCAAAATTAAAGTCTTTAAATCACATCAAAAACGTAAATCTCATCCGAATAAACCAAAAAATTAAAATTGCCGGAACAAATCATCCTCAGGCAACCTCAAAAAAGTACTATAGGGTCAAAAGAGGAGATTATCTAGGGAAGATCGCCATAAAATATAAAGTTTCAGTAAAAAAAATCAAATCAATGAATGGATTGAAATCAGATAAGATTTCTCCAAACCAAAGATTAAGGATTAAATAAAGTGATACTTCCATCAGTGGGGGTCTTTACTTGCCGTTAAGGCGGGATAAATGATGTGATTCTATTCTATGACAGGCAATTCATGTCTCTTGTTCATTTTTCTTTTTTCTTAGCTTTTAGTTTAGTTAAAATCAAGGATATAATTACAATCACGGCAACAGATATGATACTAACAAAAAAGCCAGGGCGTATCATTTTCTCCATCATGGTTCCTGATATCGCACCGATAAGGAATAAGATTCCTATGGATGCCATCCATTTATCTAATACGTTCAACTTAAGAATGCGAATGGCTGAAATAATAATAAAAAGCCAATTGAATAAAAGTAAAATACCAGCGGCAGTGGTAATGTATTCATATGTTTTATCTGGTAATAACAAAGCGGTGATAATAGAAATAAGCATACCTAAGGTTGCTATTCCTAACGAAGGCAGAGGCAGGTTATTGATTTTTTTAACTTTTAATGCAAAAAAAGAAGGCGCATCACCGTCTTTAGCTAATGTGACAAGTAAATTCGTCACGCCAAATAAAGCTGCCGTCATAGTTGAAAATCCGGCAATGATGATGGCTCCATTAAAAACATGTGGAAAAAAACTAAGATGGGTATTTTCCATTGCTTTTACAAATGGGCTCTCATCCTCACTAAAACGCTGGTACTGAAGCATACAAACAGCGAGTCCCAGGGACAGGACATAGATGATGGTTAAAACTAATAACATTATACTGCCTGATTTTGGTGCATCTTCTTTTTTCTTTAACTGCATCGCCATAAGTCCAATGACTTCAATCCCGCCAAAAGCATAAAAAGCATAAATAAGAGAAGACCAGAATCCAATGAATTGATGTGGGAATAGTTCTCTCATTGAATGAGGAACGTGTGCATCACTTGAGTCTCCTGGTATCCAGTTAAGAAGCGCTGAAAAGGCAAGTAGAATAAACATGACGATGGCAGCGGTTTTAATGATCGCAAGAATATTTTCTATTTTACCGAAGCCTTTTGTCCCCAATAGCACAACGATAATCGCTGTAACTCCATATCCTGTCGAAAAGACCCAGAGGGGGATTTGATGAAACCAAAATTTGGAGAGAATAGATAAAGCGGTTAATTGACTTCCCATGATTAAGATGTTTGAACTCCAATAAATCCATCCACAACTAAATCCAGCCCATTGCCCAAAGGCTTTTTTGGCGTAAGAGCAAAAGGATCCCTCCAATGGGTCATCAGCTGTCATTTTAGCTAAGAAACGGTAAACAATGTAGGTTCCAACAGCAGCCATAATAAATGAAAAAACGATGGAAGGACCGGTTGTTATGATACCAATACTAGATCCGAGAAAATACCCCGTTCCAATGGTACAGCCAACCCCTATTAATGATAGTTGCCACCATTCTAACTTGTTTTTTTCATTCTGTTTTTTTTGTGATCCTGAGTTACAGGAATGAGATTGTTTACTCAAGTGGTATCCCTCCAAGCGTTACGACTCTAGACTAATGGATAGTATGCGTTACATTTTTATTGTGATACATAACTTTTTTATAGGTGATGATCTGTGTGATCTATATCTAATGATCAGCTCTAGACGATCAAACAAAGGGAGATCATTTTTTCATCCGAATAGTAAAAATGTAGAAAGGGATAATAAGGTCCGTGAATGGATTCTAGAGGGAGGGTGGAATATTGAACGAAGATATGCATTATAGTGATGATCATAAATATATACCGATGACTTCCATAGATTCAGGTTTGGGTCAAGCAGTATTAAAAGATCTTTATTGTTATACCGTTCAGATTGTTAATGTTTGTTTTGTGGGTGATCCAGAAAAGAATAACGAGTGGATTTTGATCGATGCGGGAATGCCCAAATCGGCCAATAAGATTATTTTAGAAGCGGAGAATCGGTTTGGTTCTAGACCGCCTAAGATGATTATTCTAACTCATGGCCACTTTGATCATGTTGGAGCAATTGTTGATTTGGTCAACTATTGGAATGTTCCAGTTTACGCACATGAAAGTGAATTACCTTATTTAAAAGGGCAAAAAAGTTATCCAGAGCCGGATCCAACTGTCGAGGGAGGTTTAATTGCTAAAATGTCCTTCATACTTCCACATGATCCTATCAATTTAGGACAACATGTTCAGCCTTTGCCAGCAAATAACCAAATCCCCGAAATGCCTGAATGGAGCTGGATTCATACACCTGGACACACACCAGGCCATATATCATTATTTAGAAATAAGGACCAAACTTTAATTGCCGGGGATGCTTTTATTACGGTTAAACAAGACTCACTGTTTAATGTCCTTGTTCAAAATCTAAAAATTAGTGGCCCTCCAAGATATTTAACCATGGATTGGCAGAAAGCATGGAAGTCAGTAGAAAAGTTACAAGCACTCAAACCAAACGTAGCGATTACTGGTCACGGTAGGCCTGTACAAGGCGTGACACTCGAGAAGGGACTAACCACTCTTGCAACCAATTTTGATCAACTAGCCATACCGGATTATGGTCGTTACCTGAATTAAAACCTTACTTATGAGATAGATAAAATTAATTTAATAAAGTTTGAACACCTTCTATACCGAAGTAAACACCAAACGCTATCAGCGATAAACAAGATAGTAGGGAGATCATTTTTAATATTCGTGTGTTGAGTAATGGTCTTAAACCACTAGTTAGAACAGCAATAAATAAATCCCACAACGCTAAACCAAGAAAGATCATCGTACTATAGATTAAGATCTGATTTGGCGAACTTTCGGTTGTTTTCGCAAGGATAGAACCGTAAATGCCTAACCAAAAAAGGATAGACAATGGGCTTGAAATGGATAACAGAAATCCCGATAAAAGACAGGAAAATAATGAATCCTTTTTTCTGTAATCCATTAGCGTGAGCTTGTTTAAATTTAGAAGACCTTCAAAGCCAGTGTAAATAAGAACAAAGGATCCGAACAGCCATAAAAAAACCTGAACAGGGGGTATATTTAAAAACTGCAGAAGACCTAAATATACTAATAACATAAAAAAAGCATCCGCGATCATCGCACCGATTCCCACTAACCAAGCATGAAAAAAGCCATTTTTAATTCCTTTATCTATCTCAGCAGAATTCACTGGACCCATTGGTGCGGCTAAAGATAACCCTAAAAAAACGAAACTAATCATTAAGCTGAAGTTCAATTGGCTCACTCCTTAAGATAGGGGCTTATATATTTTATGTACAACCTAAGGAGGTTAAAACCATTTCAGTTACATTTTAAAGGGAAAAAGAAATATGGAATGAGGAGGAATTATATAGAAAAAT
>NZ_WNHB01000023.1 GCF_009718825.1 Terrilactibacillus tamarindi
TTAATTAGTAAAGAGTGATGGCTTTAAGCTATCACTCTTTTCTTTTGCGCTATGTAGCAAATAACGTCATTTGTACCAATAAATGTTTGCTAAAGCCTCTTTTAAAGTATCGAAAAGATTTCGTAAGTTTCGCATGTTTTAATAACACGAAACATAGAGTATAATAAAGAGGTGAAGAGGTGATTATTATGATAAAAGATATACCAACTAAGCAAATCGAATTGGTCAAAGAAAAAGAAAATATTTTTAATCCTAATCAACGATTGTTCTTGGAAACTTTAACCACCTTTTTAACAGCTCAGACAGCCTTAACAGAAGAAGACATTAGGGATTTAATTGAAAGGTCAAAAAAAGTGGGTGCACCTGATTTTGCAGAGTTATTAAATTCCTTATCACAAAGTCCTCAATCTAATATTGCCCGTATACCTGTACAAGTTGCAGAAAAATTTTTTAGCGCCTCCGAAATTGCTGATATTTGTGGAGTTTCTGTTCAATCAGTTCGCAAAGAATGCGATAAAGGAAACATTAAAGCCAGAAGAGGAATCAAAAATAGTTGGATAATTCCTGCAAGTGAATTAGAGAATCCTATTTGCCAACGATGGATAGAAAACAAACAAGCGATGTGGTCTCGCATTGAAGATGCAAAAAAAGTATTAAAAGATAGCGATGAATTGATAAATAATTTAAAAGACATCGAAGAAAACAGGAAACATTAGAGATAAAATGACGCGCTATTTAATCAACACAAACATCGTTCGTTTCTATATTGAAAGCAATAAAGAAGTAGACGTATTTTGGGAGAAATGCAAGCAAAATAATGATACGCTTTTACTCTCTATGGTGACAGTGGGAGAATTAAAATCTCAAATAGACGAAGTGAAGAAAAAGCATAGACTGGCTTTAAGGCAACTCATTAAATCTTTTCCAAAAATCCCAGCTACAGACCCTTAAGACCGTAAAGCCCACGCCTATAGAAGGATGGCTAGAATTATTAGGGCACAACATCAAAAAGAAAAAAAATCTTACCAACCCAGACTTCCAGGATTGGCAGATGCAAAGATTGCTGTAGATGCCATTAATGAAAAAATAGATATTGTTACAAATAACACGAAAGACTTTCACATTGCACGTTTCTTTGGAATATCTCTATATGATCCCATCAGAGATATTTGGTTTTATCCTATTGAAAAAACGAATAGTAATCCTCCAAAGTATATTTTACCAAATGAAAAATACGACTAAAATCCAATCTAATTTAATAGATTGGATTTTTAAATAACAACGTTATATTGTCATGCCCCCATGTTTATCGTCAAATTTTATTTATCATTGGCTAACATTTTATTTGTACTGATATTCTCTTTTGCTTGATGTGCAAAGAAGAAATTAAGAACGACGACAACTACCACATTGACGATGAGACCCCAGAAACCATCATATCCAGGTAAGTGGAAGATAAAGTGATTAAGGAAGACAAATACGATTCCTGAAATTAATCCAACGAGTACAGGTGTTTTGGCTAAGTTCTTCCAATATAAACTTAGGAAAATAGCAGGTAGTAATTGTGCTGTTCCACTAACACCTTCGAGTTGAAGTTGTACTAAGTAGTTTGGGAACAAAATACCAAAGAGTAAAGCAAGTCCAGTAATGACAAACACAAAGCAGCGTGCAATCAATGTTTGCTTTTTACCTGAAATATTTGGTACAAAGATATCTTTTACAATGTTTGTTGCTACTAGGTTACTAGCTGCTAGAACCATGATGGATGCAGGAACTAGGCTTGCAAGAGCGATGGTTGAAAACATCACGCCTTGAACAATTGGGTTTGAATAAGACGCATCAATCAAGTGAAGCAAGGCAAAGTTTGCAAACGATGGATCTTCTGGATGCTTTGGCAAGACCATGAAAGCAATAAGCCCAAGCAATGTTACAAAGAACAAGAGAATATTATAAAAAGATAAGAAAACCGTATTTTTACGAACAGAATCTTCAGATTTGGCACTTAATGCCCCTGTCGCTCCATGTGGCCACATAAATAGAGCTAGTGCTGAAATAAATGAAGCCGTTCCAAACCAGAAGCTGTTTAACATACCATTTGGACTAGTGCCAGGCAATGTTAATTTTTCAGGATATTTGGTGACAACTTGATGAAGCATATCTCCCCATCCATCAAACCAAATATATGGAATCGTCACAATCATTCCGATAAGAACGATCCAAACCAAGAGATCCTTAATAACGCCTGTCCAAGCTGGTGCACGAAGACCACTAAAGAAAGTATATAAAGCAACTAATATAAACGAAATAATAAGAGCAATTGTACCTACTGCTTTAGGATTTTCAAAAACACCTTGGCCAGCAACTTGAACTACACCTGTGATACCCGATAGTTGCAAACATATATATGGAATTAAGAAGACGATGCCAACAAGTGCAACACACACCCCAAGTAACTTACTTTGAAATCTTTCACGTGCATAATCAGCAAGCGTTGTCAAATTATGTTTTGAAGCATAACGCCAGATTTTAGGGATAATAAAATAAGCGATTGGGAAACACATCACAGCATACGCGATAGAGAAGAAGGCTGGCGCGCCAAAACTATACGCATAACCTGTCATTCCCAAAAATGCGTAAGCCGTATAGATATCTGCTCCAACTAAGAACCAAACGAGTAGTCCTCCAAAATTTCGTCCGCCAATACTCCATTGTTCAATAGAGCTACGGGCAGCTTTATCTCTACCAGCTAAAAAGCCGACGAATATTACAGCTAATACGATTAAACAAGTCACAACTAACGCAGTCATTTTTCTTCACTCCTTACATCACGATCATGTTTCTTTTTACCAATCACATATATCCACCATGAAAGAATGGGGGTTACGATCATACTTAAAAGATACCAGAACAGAAAAAAAGGCATCCCAATGATAATGGGATGCACTCGGTTTACGAGAGGCAACACCCCAATGTTCATAATAATAATAATAAGTAAGATAATCCATTGCATAACTTTCACACTCCTGTTTTTTAGAAAGGGCTAACGTCTGTAATAATAGCATCAATAGGGAATTTTCGCACTACTTTTTTTAAAAAAAATACATGATTTTTTCAAATTTATAAATCGGGAAATACTAGGCCTTTTTTGCAAGATGTTATATTAGCTGGCGACTAGTTGAAAGAGACGATCAAACTACCTTTTTTTATTATTGTAATGACCGAGTTGATTTCATCATTTTGACACAACTTAAAAATAAAGACACCTCAAGAACTCGAGATGTCTTAAACTTCACTATTTTCTTTTTAATTAAATAAGCTTGTACTATGCATGGGTTGTGTTCGGGATTTTGGATCAATATAATGTTTCACATTATTAACAGCCGTTGGCGCTTCCCCAAATCCTGTTGCGATTAATTTTACTTTACCCTCATAAGTAGCGACATCCCCAGCCGCATAGACACCTGGTATGTTGGTTTCCATTTTACTATTCACAACAATGGCATTTTTTTCTATGTTGAGATCCCAATCTTTAATCGCACCGAGAGAAGAAACAAAACCATAGTTACAAATTAAAGCATCTAGATCTAAGGTTTCTATCTTTTCGCCTCTTACTTCTTGAATGACTAATTGCTTAATATTAGTGTCATCACCGATAAGCTCTTTCACTTGAAAAGGCGTTTTTAAGATTACGGACGATTTTTTTAATAAATCAACGCTATGCTCATGAGCACGGAACTTATCACGTCGATGGACAAGCGTGACTTCTTTTGCGATAGAGTCTAGCATATTGGCCCAATCAACTGCAGAATCTCCTCCACCTAAAATAACCACTTTTTTATCTCGGAATACCTCTAAGTCCTCAACAAAATAATGAAGATTATGCCCTTCATATTGTTTTGCGTTTTCTGTATCAATCCGTCTTGGCTGAAATGCTCCAACGCCAGCTGTAATAATAACCGCTTTTGTAACATGTGTTTCCCCGGATATTGACGTCAACTTAATCGTTTGATCCTCAAGATGTTCTAACTTTTCTACGGTTTGTTCTAAAACAATCGTTGGATTGAATTTTAAAGCCTGCTCTTTTAAGTTACTTACAAGGTCTTTGGCTTTAATTTTAGGGAATCCAGCGACGTCATAAATATCTTTTTCTGGATAAAGAGCTCCAAGCTGTCCTCCTAGCTGAGGCATGCTTTCAATAATTTTCACTTTCATATCTCGCATACCAGCGTAAAAGGCAGCAAATAATCCGGTTGGACCTCCACCAATGATTGTTACATCAAATTGTTCTGTACTTTCTGTCATTCTTCACCCTCCAACATCTCTATTTCCTTAAAGATGGTATGTTTAGTCTAAACTAAAGCTCGGGTATCTTTCTTTATTCTCTTTAGAAGATACCTATTTAGACATTCTGATTCTCAACCACTTCTCAATTACTCTATTTTATATTAAATATAAAAACTATTCCACTATATTAATTGATAAGATGTAAACACTCAATTACAGGGGTAAACCCAATTTTTTTGTACATCGCATTTGATATAGGATTCGATCGATCTGCGTATAAATAACAAAACGCATAGCCATGACTCAATATTTCTTGACATAAAGAGCTCACGCAACCGGTTGAGTAACCTTGTCCTCTATACTCAGGGTCTGTATAAACAAGGTTAATGCCAGCTCCGCTCTTTAGTGGTCTAATTAAATTAGCCATTGAAACGATAGACTTATCCTTTTCCCAAACATATAAAGACTCTCTCGTAATATAGGATTCAGCCATCATATCAATTTCTGAATCAGCTAAAGGCTCGTTGATAGATTCGCTAAACGTTTGAATCCAATTTTTAATTTTTACTATATCTTTTCTATTCGCTTTACGAAAGAGACCTTGTGGACGCGTGAATTGATTAAGTTTGTGAAGCTGATAAATTTGTTCATGTCGAAATTCCTTAAACGGTTTCCGCAAAAAACGCTTCCCTATCTCAGCAAATAACGAGACAAGTTCTTTTTCTCCTATCACGCTTCTAACATTAATCAAACGATTAATAATGGCTTTTATAGCTAATACGATGGCTTGATCAATATTTTCATGGGATATGTCTCCAGAAATAACGAGCCTGTTTTTCTTGTTCATAAACAATGATAGAATGCATCGATTGTCGTCATTTACAGTCGCCATAATTTCATTGTTAAAGTACATTTTATCTTGAATTTGTTTATAACAAATGCCTAGAATTAAATTGTTTTCGACTTCTTTCTCAAGTAAGAATGCCTCTACTTCTCTTAAAAAGACTCGCACATCCGCAAAATGAATCACATCCATCATATCACCTCATCATACGCCTAGGAGTCATTCAATGTCTCCCCGTAAACCAAAATGAAAAAATTCAGACGAAAAACTCGATCGTTTTCTCGTGAATAGGTCTATACCTTTGTATTTTGGTACGTAAATCTGACAGTGTCAAGAATTATTTATAAATGACGTGTTTTTAATGGATGAGTTCAGGTAATTAAGTAAACAATCGCTGTGCTATCTTCTGGCATTATACCTTCGACTTCTGAAGTTATCGTTCTTTCCTATGACACCTAAGACGAACGATCAAGCAGATATGTCATTAATTTACCTTTTCATGTGCTTTTGTTTCTTTACTTCACTACCATAGGTAACCCCAAGTTCACTTAGCCACCTGCGATAGGCAATGCTGACTCTGTCTGGAGGAAGGTGAAGTTCTGCTTGCAAATCGAGTGGTAATTCTTCAGGTCGTTGACTCTCAACTACAGCCGTGTCTTGATCTATAATCAGTTGTTGAAAATCGATATAATACTGATCTGGTGTTTCTAAATCGTAATTTCGAGACACTAAGGCAAAGATCTTTGATTTTCTTTTCGCTTGTGGCTGGACAGCAAATAACATTGAGAAAATTTCATTAGTCTCCTCGTTAACTTTTTTTAATCGAGCCAGCATCGGTCTTAATATCTCAAAGGTATAATTCAAGATCGACCATTTTCCTGTACCATCTGGATCGGCATAGACCGGTATGACATCCGACACATACCGATTGTCTTTCCAATGAACTTTGTAATCTGGTATTTCAGCATGTTCGGAATCACCTAAACTTCCTTCATGAACAAAGGCAAGGTGGCTCACATCTAGAAAGTTTTCTACGACTCTTGGTGCGGCTGCGTTGATAATATGTGGATCGGCATAGACTGTCTTAAAAGATGGATCGTCAAACTCTTCATAATCAGGTAAAGGTAACTTTGAGGCTATCTCATCTTGACTCAATTTAACCCAGATAAGACCATACCGTTCCATACAAGGATAAACAACTGCTTTAGCTTTTGGGGGAATGACTCGTCTTGCAGGCTGCTGAGGTATTTTTACACATTTTCCTTCTTCGTTATACTCCCAGCCATGATAAGGACAAACAAGACAATTGTTCACGACTTTTCCTAATGACAGCTCCGCTCCGCGGTGAATACATAAATCTTTAAAGGCTTTAATGCCATTATCCGTTCGAAACAAAACCACTCGTTCTTCTAATATAGACACTTGAACGGGTTGATCAATAATTTCGTGGGCATATGCAGCAGGTAACCACTCACTGGCCAAAACAGGGTCTAGATCATATCTTTCGTCTGTTTCCATTCCAAATCCCTCCAAACTTATTGGTTATTTAACATTTTACAAAGAAAGGGTTCATCCGAAACTTTAATCGACTCTGTAGGACAGCCATCCCGTGCATCAATTAAATCATCCTCTAAATCTTCCAAGATTGGGATTGTGCCTTTATTTTTATCGATAATAACTTCAGAATAACCTTCTTCATCGTAATCGAATAGATCGGGTGCAGCTGCTCCGCAAGCACCACACGCGATACAAGTATCCTTATCAACAATCGTATATTTAGGCATTTGATCTTCTCCTTTCAATGTTGGCACTCGTAAAACAGGTTTTAATTAAGCCTATTGTTTCATCAAATCGATTATTCAAATATTTCTTTTCGTTAACTTACTAACTTGTATAAATAGCGCCGAGCCCCATTTTTTTAAGTAGTTTCCGGTAAGCTACGGACGTACGATCTGCCATAATATGAGCTTCCATCTGTAAGTCAAGTGGCAACTCTTCTGGTTTTTGGTTTTCAACCATTTCACTATCTTCCGTAAAGACTTGAAGATTAAAAGCATAGACGTCTTCGATTGGTGAGTCTTTATCAAAATTCCTTGCAATCGGAACAAACAATCTCGTTTCACGAGCGGAAATAGGGCAGACAGCATTCATAATCCACAACTCTCCATCATTTGGGAAATGAACTTTCAATGTTGCCCCAAATGGAGGATAAACATCAAACACTCGCAGCCATTTAAAATCTTCTGGAGCACGAGACTGTTGACCTTTAGGATAGTTGCTTACTGTACTTAAATACTCTACATGAAGGCCATAATCTGTGTGATCAACTTGGTATCTGGGTACAAATGCGTTATTTCGGTCTCCAAATGATTCCGTATGGACCCAAGCAAAATGGGCTACATCTAGAAAACCTTCCATTTGTCGTCCAGCAGAACCTTTAATATCAAAAGGAGGGCAAACGATTTGTTGGAAATTATCATCTTCCCAAGCTTCAAAATGAGGAAGGTTATCTTCTTTTCCTAATAATGATGTCCACACAAGTCCAAACCGTTCAATAACAGGGAAGACACTCATACAGAGGCGAGGCGAAATTTTCGCATCCGGATGAGCAGGAATGGACGTACATTTTCCGTCTGTTCCGTATCTAAATCCATGATAAGGGCAAACAATATCATCTCCCTCTACCCACCCCATGCTGAGCGGTGTGCCGCGATGAACACAAAGATCACGGAATACCACAACCTTATGTTTTGTACGATAGACGACTAAATTAACATCCAGTAGTTTAATTGGCATGGGTTTATCCGTTACCTCACGACTTTCAGCGACCGGGAACCAATACTTACTTAATACCTCCCAGTCTTCCTTACTAAATGTACATTCTTTTGGGTAGTCCACGTTTTGTTTGTTTTTTAGAGTTATCGTTTGTTCTTTCATATGTCTCTTCCTTTCATATCATTAATAGATTAAGGTCCTTAACATTAAATCAAAGGAAAAAAGCCGTGAAGATAGACAGTCTATATCTACCTTCACGGCTCTTACTTTCCGTTTAACAGAAGTTAAGCATCCGCAATCACTTTTAAATTATAGAAATAAACGATGATACGCTTATTCTACAATGTTATAGCTTGCTTGAAATTCATATTTGAGTAATGGGTTGATCAAAACAAATGACAATGCAGGTTCTTTGTACTATTGGATCGTAATCTCTAAACAAGTAAGTTATTTTTTTATCAAAAGTCTTTTCAATCTTCTCTTTTAATAACTGTTTGTACTTTATAGATAAAGCTGAATCGACCGATAAAACTAATTGATGATAGTCTTCTTCTAAAAAACTCAAAGCTGGAATACGTTTTGTCGTTGCGATGATCAGAATTTTATTGTCCAAAACATCTATTTTTTGATCCTGCACACCGATATTAAAGATCTTTTTATTAATTTCATTATTGATTATAGCAAGACTTTTCTTAGATATACTGACCATCTAATAACACCTACCACACAATTGACTACACATTTAAAATTTTTATAATATTTATTCTACTTATGATTTTAATACAATGTGTGAGATAAGTCACGAGTTATATTATCCAAAATTAACTTTACCATTTAGTTGATTTAACCATTAAGTATGAAAGCCTTGTTTCCTTCCCTTCCTCCATTTAAGGTTTTCTTTTTCATTAAACGCTAGTTTTTTATAACTTTAAATTCTTTTTTGTATAGATCTTGATAATAGAGTTGATACGCCTCATTTCTATATTCATACTTTAATAAGTTATGATATACTCATGTAAGATTTTAGCTTGCTATCAGAAAGTTCACCAGGTAAGGATTGAGTACATCATGTATAAAACACATTCAGTAGGAAGTAAAATATCCCTTCTAATTTCCATTCTAGGTCCCATTTTGATTACTCAGTTGAGTATTAGTGCCATGAATGTCGCCGATACGATCATGTCAGGCCAAGCAAGTACAAATGATCTCGCCGGCGTAGCCATTGGATCAAGTCTCTGGATGCCCGTTTTCACGGGCCTCGGCGGTATATTGTATGGGATAACACCCATTATTTCACAATTAAAAGGTGCTGAGAATCTGAAAGAGATTCCATTCATATTCTTTCAATCGATCTATCTCGCCGTCATTATTTCCATTGTTTTATTTTTCCTCGGCTTACTGTCGGTTCATCCTATCTTAATTTATATGGGTTTATCTCCTGAGGTACGAGCTATTGCCTCCCATTACTTACTTGCTTTATCGATTGGAATTATTCCTTTATTTATGTATACAGTATGTCGTAACTTCATTGATGCCCATGGAATAACTAGAATGACGATGATGATTACGCTGTTAGGACTCCCAGTGAATGTCTGCTTAAATTACGTATTTATCTTTGGAACATTTGGTTTTCCTCGTCTTGGTGGAGTTGGAGCAGGTATCGCAACAGCGATGACCTACTGGCTCATGGCGATTATTTCTTTTATCTTTTTAATAAAAGGACAACCCTTTTTTCTCTATCATTTGGGGACTAAATTATATCCTATCTCTATTAAAATATGGAAAAAGTTGCTCATTATTGGTGTGCCAATTGGTCTATCTATTTTTCTTGAAACAAGTATATTTTCAGCCATAACTTTATTGATGAGTGAATTTGATACGGTTATTATTGCTGCTCATCAAGCGGCATTAAATGTAGCATCCCTCCTTTATATGGTCCCATACAGTATTTCAATGGCCATGACCATTTCTGTTAGTTTTGAAATTGGGGCAAAACGTGTCCATCATGCAGCTTTGTATAGTCAAATAGGCATCATCATGGCCGTTTCCATTGGTCTTATCTTCTCATTTGGATTATTTTTTACTAAGGGTTCTATTGCTCATCTATACGCTTCATCACCGCAAGCTGTGAAAATGATTCAGCATTTTCTACTTTATGCCATTTTCTTTCAACTTTCAGATGCTGTCGCCGCACCTATACAAGGGGCATTAAGAGGATATAAAGATGTCAATGTGACCTTTATTGTGGCTTTAATTTCTTATTGGGGGATGGGACTTCCTTGTGGACTACTTCTTCTCCATCTCACAGATCTAGGTCCATTTAGTTATTGGATTGGATTAATTATTGGTCTTGCTTTGGGGGCTGTCTTTTTATTCATAAGACTCATTTATATTCAAAAAAAATATCGAAACCAAGAAGTCATCCTTTGATTCTTCATGGTTTCGACTTTTCTCAAACTATTTTGTGATCAATTTTAATATTTTTTCAATGCCATTAGTCGTGTTAGGTGCTGCATTCATTCGATCAATATACTCATATCGATCGTGATACACTTTTTCAATGGTTTTGATAAGCTGATCCTCTGATAAGGTATCATCGTCTAAGATTTCACAAAATCCTTTTTGCTTAAAAGATTTTGCATTTAAAATTTGATCTCCTCGGCTCGATCTTAAAGGCAAGGGAATCAAAATCATTGGTTTCTTTAATGCTAAGAATTCGAAAATCGCATTTGAACCCGCTCGAGATAGAATAATAGTGGATGCCGCTAATACATCTGGAAGTTCTTCATTTAAATATTCAAACTGTCGGTATCCTTCTAACCCTTCCATTTCAGGCGCTAAATGACCTTTCCCGCATAGATGAACGACTTGAAATTTTTTTAGTAAGTCGTTTAAGGATGATCTTAAGACATCGTTAATTTTTTTTGCTCCAAGGCTTCCTCCCATCATAAGAAGAACCGGCTTCGACGACTTGAACCCTAGAAATTCAAGTCCTACTTGTTTTCTGCCGCTTAATAATTTATCTCGAATCGGCGCCCCTGTGTGAACCACTTTTTCCTTTGGAAAATGGTTAGCCGCTTCTTCAAAGGTGACAAATAGTTTGCTAGCAAATTTCATGGCAATACGGTTAGCGAGCCCAGGGGTTATATCAGATTCATGAATGTAGACAGGAATCCGATTCAGCCATCCAGCTATCACGACAGGAACTGAAACAAAACCACCTTTTGAGAAAATAACCGTTGGTTTTATCTTTTTGATAATAAAATACGCTTGCATGACCCCACCTAGAACTTTAAAAGGATCTTTGAAGTTTTTCAAATCAAAATACCGGCGTAATTTTCCACTCGAAATGCCGTAATAGTTTATATTTTGAGCTTCAACAAGATCTTTTTCAATCCCTGTTTTTGAGCCTATGTAGTGTATATCCCAGTCTTTCTTTAAATGATCAATAAGTGCAAGATTTGGCGTGACATGCCCAGCTGATCCTCCACCTGTAAATACAATTTTTTTCGTCATGATCTTTCTTCCCTCGTTTCATTCTCGGAGCATCACTTTATTTCTCCTTAAAGTAGTTTATTACAGTTGTACCTTGATGTAAAATCTTTTTTTCTATTAAAATGGTAAAATTCCTGTGTTAAAGATGCTCATTGCAATAAGCGATAAATAATCTCATTCACTCCAAGCCGTTTAAAAAAACAATGAGACCTCGTTGACAGGGTTTATGAGCTTTGATAAGCTAATTACAATCAAAATAGGCGATGGAGTTCGCCATTAAAATGCACCTGTGCTGATGACTCCTACTAGTTAATCTTTAACTGGTAGGAGTCTATCTTTTTGTGCAAACTTAAGGAGCGGTTAGTATGCTATATTTCATTGTTGGATTAGGCGGTATATTCGGTGCCCTAACACGTTATTTGATTGGAATTTCGTTCACACAGACATGGGAATATCCGTTTCCACTGCCTACCTTACTTATTAATTTAATTGGTTGTTTCTTACTAAGTTGGTTAATAACCTACCTTTCTCGGCGTAAAATCTTCCCTCATGAAGTTGTGACAGGAATAGGTACAGGATATATTGGTGCCTTTACGACTTTCTCTACGTTTAGTGTTGAAAGTATCTCACTTATAAAAACAGGCTATTATAGTCTGTCACTTGTCTATATCCTATTAAGCCTATTAGGTGGGCTAGTTACATCCTGGTTAGGATATCAATTAGGAGAACGAATGATGTTCAATTACAAGTTAAAAGCTAAGGAAGATGCCGAATGATATTACATCTACTTCAAGTCTCAATAGGGGGTTTCCTAGGTGCAACCGCTCGTTTTTTTATCAGCAACATGGCTAAGAAAAACATATCATCTTCTTTACCAATTGGTACATTGTGCATTAATTGGATAGGATCATTCTTATTAGGCTTCATAACTGGAAGAAACTTTACAATTACATGGGCATTGCTTTTTGGAACAGGATTTATGGGAGCCTTCACAACTTTTTCTACATTGAACTTAGAGTTAATTCAACTATTAAAAAGTAAAAAATGGACATCTTTTGGTCTTTATCTCACTTTAACCTATTTGGTCGGCCTAATACTTGCTTACCTCGGTTTAATCGCAGCTATAGAAAGGGATTAGTTATTGACATGAATAAACTCTCTGGTATTCGGTTATCCAGAGAGTTTTTGCTTTACTTTATATTTTATGAACAGCGTTTTAAGCTATGCAGCCATTTATGATTATCAGGTCGTTTTAGTCTGTTTCTATTATTATGTCTACTACAAGCACCTTAAATTTGTCAAGTATAGACCCTGATATTTTAAGTTATTTATCCTCTTGTTTATCCACCGTTTTTTTCCAGATAGATATCACATCACCGGTCTCATTTTGATCCAGTACATAGGATCCATTACTTAATCGATCATTTGAGCGGATATCACTCGCATTTACTTCGATTCGTTCCCCATTTCCAGTAAGAATCACAAGATGATCGCTACTATCAATAAGAGACATGCCAATCAGTCGATGCGGTGATTTTTTTAGTTCACGTAGCATCATTACGCCTCTTCTTGCACGAGAAGACTTTTCTAATTGATGATAAATCGCCATTTTTTTGACTGCTCCGCGTTGTGTAACTAGGATTATTTCTGGGTTTTGCCCTACACCAAAGACTGCGCTGCCTATCACGACATCATCATCTTTTAAATTAATCGCTTTGACGCCACTTGCTCTTTGCCCCACTGTTCCAGCTTCAGCCTCGTCAAACCATAATCCAAAGCCATGCTTCGTGGCAATCAAAACATTTGCCTGTCCATCCGTTAAATGGGCATTAACTAATCGATCATTTTTCTTCAATTTCAAGGCCATGAGAGGCTTAGAATGACGTTGAGCTTGATAATGCATCAGTTCAGTTCGTTTAATCATACCAAGCTCTGTAATGAAATTAAAGTAAAGAGGTTCTTCAAAATCCGCAATTGGGAATGCACATATCACCGAGTCATCCGGTTGAATTGGGATGATGTTCGCAACATGCTGCCCCATATCCTTCCATCGTTTATCGGGAATCATATGTACAGGAAGATAGAGATAATGTCCCTTCTCAGTGAAAATCAACAATGTGTTGGTTGTATTCATCCCTTGTTTAAATAGAAGGTAATCATCGTCTTTCATGGCTATATCATTATCATTGCTTGCTGCGTAAGAACGCAAACTTGAACGTTTCACGTAACCATGTTTGGTGAGTGAAACCATGACATCTTCTGAAGCAACCATGACTTCAAGATCAATTTTTATTTCCTCAATCTCATTTTCAATGGTTGTGCGTCTTTGATCTTCATACTTTTTCTTCGTCGCAAGTAGTTCTTTTTTTATCACATTTACAAGTACTTTATCTGAGGATAATATTTTTTGAAGTCTTGCTATATTTTTCTTCAGTTCTTCAGCTTCTTTTTCTAGTGTGACAATATCTGTATTGGTTAAGCGATACAATTGTAAATTGACAATAGCTTCAGATTGAGGTTCTGTAAAACCAAATTGTTCAGATAAGTGCGATTTAGCATCTTTTTTATCTTTTGATGCACGAATGGTTGCAATCACTTCATCCAATATAGAAACAGCTTTAATTAACCCTTGAGTGATATGTTCACGGTCTACACTTTTCTTCAAGTCATATTTTGATCGATTGATCACTACTTCTTTTTGATGATCGACATATGCTTTTAAAATGGCTTTAAGACCCATCAATTCAGGTGTTTTACGATTAATAGCGACCATATTAAAGTTATAGGTAATTTGTAGATCGGTATTTTTATAGTAGTAGTTCAGAATACCATTGGCATCAGCTTCTTTTTTTAACTCGATGATGACCCTTGTTCCAGTACGATCGGTTTCATCACGAACTTCAGCCACACCTTCAACTTTTCGATCTAAACGCAATTCTTCCATTTTTTTTACAAGATTTGCTTTATTAACTTCATATGGTAATTCATTAATTACAATCTGTTCTCGACCACCGCGTAAAGGCTCCACCTCTGCACGACCACGTACGACAATTTTTCCTTTACCTGTACGATACGCTTTGCGAATACCTTCAAGTCCTTGTACAATGCCACCTGTAGGAAAGTCAGGGCCTTTTACAATGGCCATCAATTCATCTAACGTACAATCCGGTTTTTCCATTTCTAAGATGGTCGCATCAATAATTTCCCCCAAATGATGAGGAGGAATTTCCGTCGCATATCCCGCTGATATTCCTGTCGAACCATTTACGAGAAGATTTGGATAACGAGAAGGTAAAACAATCGGTTCTTCGGTTGTATCGTCAAAGTTCGAAACAAAGTCCACCGTTTGTTTATCAATGTCTCTTAAGAGTTCACTAGCAATGGATGACAGCCTTGCTTCTGTATAACGCATCGCTGCTGGCGGATCGCCATCTAAGCTCCCATTATTGCCATGCATCTGAACTAAAACATTTCGCACTTTCCAGTCTTGACTCATTCGAACCATGGCTTCATAAACCGACGAATCTCCATGAGGATGGTAATTACCTATAACGTTACCCACTGTTTTAGCTGACTTTCGAAACGGTTTTTCAAACGTGTTCCCATCCTGATACATGGCATATAAAATTCGTCGTTGAACAGGTTTCAAACCATCCCGTACGTCCGGTAGTGCCCTTTCTTGAATAATATATTTACTATAAATGCCAAATCGATCACCAATGACTTCTTCAAGAGGTAAATCGAGCAGTTTTTCTTGATTCGCCATTATAGTCTCTCTCCTTCAGTAACAGTGATATTCTCGTTTTCTAAAATGTTGGTTTCCTCGTCGAGGCCAAATGATACATGAGATTCAATCCATTTCCGTCTTGGCTCGACTTTATCACCCATAAGTGTGGTTACACGTCGTTCTGCATGGGCTGGATCATCTATTTTAACCCGTATGAGCGTTCTTGTTTCTGGGTTCATCGTGGTTTCCCATAATTGATCGGCGTTCATTTCTCCTAATCCTTTGTATCTCTGTAAGATATAGCCTTTACCAATCTCTTTAATCGCTTCTTTAAGTCCTTGCTCGTCCCAAGCATAGGTCAAAACCTCTTTTTTTCCAGACCCTTTGCTCACTTTATAAAGAGGCGGAAGAGCAATATAGACTTTACCTGCTTCTAGTAACGGTCTCATATAACGATAGAAAAAGGTGAGCAGTAGGACTTGGATATGTGCGCCGTCATTATCTGCATCAGTCATGATCACCACTTTATCGTAGTTTGTATCAGCGATGTTAAAATCTGGTCCAACTCCTGCACCAATGGCATGGATAATGGTATTTATTTCTTCATTTTTAAGAATATCAGCTAATTTTGCTTTCTCAGTATTGATGACTTTTCCGCGAAGAGGCAAAACAGCTTGAAATTTACGGTCCCTCCCCTGCTTAGCCGATCCACCAGCTGAGTCTCCTTCTACAAGATACAGTTCATTACGTTCAGGATTTTTTGAAGAAGCTGGAGTTAACTTACCACTCAATACCGTTTCTCTTCTCTTTCCTTTTTTTCCATTTCTCGCTTCCTCACGAGCTTTTCTTGCAGCTTCGCGAGCTTGAGAAGCTTTGACGGCTTTTTTTATCAACATTTCACTGATTTTTGGGTTTTCTTCTAAAAAATAACTTAGTTGTTCTGAGACGATGGCATCAACCGCTGAACGTGCTTCATTTGTTCCCAATTTCCCTTTGGTTTGGCCTTCAAACTGAAGCTTTTCTTCCGGTACCCTAACAGATACAATACCTGTAAATCCCTCGCGTATATCCGTTCCATCAAGATTTTTGTCTTTTTCTTTAAGCAGACCGCTCTTTCTTGCATAATCATTAAAAGCACGAGTAATCGCCGTTTTAAAACCGGATTCATGCGTTCCACCATCACGTGTTCGAACATTATTGACAAAGGAGAGGATATTTTCTGAATACCCATCGTTAAATTGAAAAGCAACATCGCTTTCAATACCACCAGACTGACCTGTGAATGACACGACAGGATGCAATGTATCCTTCTCTTCATTCAAATACTCAATAAAGGCTTGAATCCCAGTTTCATATTGATACGTCTCTTCTTTATCTGATCGTTCATCCCTTAGTACAATCTTCAGACCTTTTTGTAGGAATGCCGCTTCTTGTAATCGTTCACTTAAGACTTCAAAATTAAAAACAGTCGCGCTAAAAATGGTTGGATCAGGTTTAAAATGAATGAGTGTTCCTGTACCTCTGGCTTTGCCTAAATTTTCAAGCGTTGTTGCTGGATGCCCACCATGTTCAAATCGTTGTTTAAATTTTTCACCATCTCGCCATATGGTCACTTCTAACCATTCTGATAGAGCATTCACAACGGATGCACCTACACCATGGAGGCCCCCGCTTGTTTTATAGCCACCACTTTGCCCAAATTTTCCGCCAGCATGGAGAATGGTAAAAATAACCTCAGGGGTTGGTTTACCTGTTCGGTGCATTCCAGTGGGCATGCCTCGACCAAAGTCCCTTACACTAAGGCTATTATCTTTATGAATGGTTACAAGGATTTGGTCTCCATAACCAGCAAGAGCTTCATCTACTGCATTATCTACGATCTCATAAACAAGATGATGCAATCCTTTGGCATCTGTTGAACCTATATACATCCCTGGACGCTTTCGAACCGCTTCTAGCCCCTCAAGAACTTGTATCGTATCGTCATTATATGTTTGTTTAACCATCGTTGAAACTCCCTTCACGTTCATGCTGCAAAAGAAAACCTTAATAAAAAAAGAATAATTTATATAAAAACGAAATTATACCATCCACTTTATGTATTAAACCAGTATCTTTAACATTGAGCAATCTTTTTATTGTTTTTATGAAATAAGACTTCTATTTATGATTAATTTAAAGAACACATATTCTACTATGGCACATTACCTTGAAATCGTCAAATTCAATATTTTGACTTTTCTGAAATCGAAGAACAGAGAGACTCTGCATTTAGCAAAGTCCGTCTATTTTTTATTAGATATACTGCTGATGAGCGACCTTAATGCATTGATTCATAATTGTTGGTACGTGATGCTTTGCTAGATAGGATTCTGCTTCTTGATGATATAATCCAAGTTGGGCCCAAAATACTTTTGCCTGAACGTCTACCGTGTCTTTGGCAACCTCTAATAAAGCTTCACTTCGTCTAAAGACATTCACAATATCAATAGGACCATCAACATCTTTAAGCGTAGGAACAGCCTTTATTCCGAATACTTCATCGACGGTTGGATTAACTGGTATGATGGTATACCCTGCTTGGAGCATATAGTTAGCTACTTGATAACTCGTACGATTCGGTTTATTTGATAATCCCACTACGGCAATTCGCTTACTCTGTTTTAAAATCTTCTTGATTTCAGTAGATTGGATAATGGACAAAGGTACCACCTCATTTTAGTCATGTTCAGATAGAATTTTGCAATTCAAATCTATAATCCATATAATTCCTTATACTTTTCATTAAAATAGGTGATTAAGTAATCAGGATTAATAGTCTCACCGGTTGTATCAAGAATAATTTCAAGTGGTTTCTTTAAACTACCGTATTGATGAATATGTTCCGTCAACCAAGAACGAATCGCATCAATATGACCATTTTTTAATTGATGATCGAAATCGGGTATGGCTTTTAACATCGAATGTTTGAATTGAGCCGCATACACATACCCAAGGGCGTATGATGGAAAATAGCCGAAATCTCCTCCTGGCCAATGAATGTCTTGTAAGACACCTTCCCGATCATTCGTTGGGACTATGCCTAAATATTCCTTCATTTTTTCATTCCAAACGCCTGGTAAGTCTTTAACATGTAAATCTCCATCAAAAAGACCCTTTTCGAGTTCATATCGAACCATTATATGCAAAGGGTACGTTAATTCATCCGCATCAATACGAATGAATGATGGTTTCGAAACATTGATAGCTCGGTAAAACTCATCTAATGAAACATGGTCAAACTGACCGCTACTATATTTTTTTAATTCATCATAATGAGCTTCCCAAAAGGCATAGCTCCGGCCAACCATATTTTCAAAAAATAAAGATTGGGATTCATGAATGCCCATAGATGTGCCCGTACAAAGTGGCGTTCCAATGAGGTCTTTTGAAATATGCTGTTCATACAGAGCATGCCCACCTTCATGAATGGTACCAAAGATAGCCGACTTGAAATCATCTTCAAGATAATGGGTAGTGACACGAACATCACCTGGGTTTAACGTGATTTCGAACGGATGCATGGTTTCATCTAAACGGCCTGAGTTAAAATCATATCCCATTTTCTTAAGCATATGGATACTAAATTCCCTTTGTTTATCTTTTGGAAAATGTTTGTTTAAGAATGTTGTATCAGGATTGTTTTTTTCAGCTATTTGTTTTACTAAAGGAACGATGCCTTCTCTAAGCTGCTTAAACACTCGATCAATGACGTCAACACTTATTCCAGGTTCATATAAATCAAGAAGCGTATTGTATTTTGAACCGTCTTTCTCGCCCCAATAACGAATAAAACGTTTCTTATAGTCTACAATTTTCTCAAGATAAGGCTGTAATAGGCTAAAATTTGATTTTTCTTTTGCTTCTTCCCAGACGCTCTCAGCTTTTGTTTGTAGAATAATATAAGCTTTGTATTCTTCCGGTGGTATATTAACATTTCGACTATACTCTTCTTGAGATTTTTCAATTGATCGCTTTGTTCTCTCGCTTAATGAATCTTGGACAGAAGGATCCGTTAAAGCATCAATGTATCCCTTCATCTCTTCTGAAGTTGATCGTTTAAACACTTCGTCAGATAATGTTCCTACCACTTCAGATCGCTGTTCTATTCCATTCTTTGGAGCTCCCGTCCGCATATCCCAAGCAGCAAGAGCAATGGCTTCATTAAAGTCCATGATTTTCTTTACATAATAAAAATAAGCTTTTTCCACTTGTTGAATTGACATCTGTAAACACAACCTTTGCCAACTAATGTAATTACCCCTTTACAAACTCGTTCGACGGTATAATATCTAATTCCTGCTTTCTTAAGTAGAAAGTTATTCGTTATGGTCAAATTCAGATTGTCTAGGCGGGCGTTTTCCGAAATATTGATAATAATCCGTTCGTATACGGCCGTTATAGAGTTTGCGTTTTTTCGAAGCCTTTTTCCCAAAACACGTTTCAAATTCAGCGAATGAAGAGATGAAATAAAACGACCAAGTAGGATTTTCCTTATACACCTGTCCTAGTTGTCCACATACTTTACGAATGGTTTCAATATCGCTCATTCTCTCACCATAAGGGGGATTCCCGACCATACAACCGTACTCCTCATGAGTTGTAAAATCTGCCGCCTGCATTTGTTTAAATTTAATCATATCTCCGAATCCAGCTTCCCTTGCATTATGAGAGGCTAATTCAACCAACTTATGATCAATATCACTTCCTAAAATATTGAGTTGTTGATCATAATGAGCTAAGTCTTCTACTTCCAAACGTGCGTCATCCCAATCCGACTTCGGAATCAAAGGCCAAGCTTCTGATACATAATCATGATTAAACCCTGGTGCGATATTTTGACCAATTAGGGCTGCTTCAATCGGTATCGTTCCAGAGCCGCAAAACGGATCTGCAAACGGACGGTCCGGTGTCCAGTTTGTTAAATAGATAAGAGCTGCTGCAAGCGTTTCCCTAATAGGGGCTTCACCGTGCAGGGATCGATAGCCACGCTTATGGAGAGGGCCACTTGCATCAATTAATATCGTTGCAATATTCTTTCTTAATGTCACTTCAATTTTAAAGAACGGTCCATCTTCAGTAAACCAATCAATATGGTATTTATTTTTCAAACTGTCTACAATCGCTTTTTTTACAATGGATTGACAGTCAGGTACACTATGTAACTCCGATTTTATCGATTTCCCCGTTACTGGAAATTCTGCATTAGCGGGCAAATAGTCACCCCAAGGAAGAGCTTTAGTTTGTTCAAATAAAGCATCAAACGAGGTTGCTTTAAATTCACCTATTTTTATTTTAATTCTTTCTGCTGTTCTAAGCCATAATGCGGTTCTGCAAATATCTTTTGGTTCGCCTTGAAATGTAATTTTTCCATTTTCAACTTGTAAATCCGTGTACCCTAGCTTTCTCAGTTCATCTGCAGCAATTGCTTCTAAACCCATAGCAGTTGTCGCAATGAGGGTTAATTCTTTTGTCACTCATTTTCCTCCTCGTATAGGTGCAATTTTAAACCAGTTTAATTAGTTTGATCATTTTTTTATGTTTTTACCTATTTTCCCATGTCAATAAAAGTGGAAAATCGAAAAAATATATGAAAGATTTTTTAATCCACATTGCTTCTTTATAATTTTATGTATGAAAAAAGCCCATATATGGGCTCGTTTAACGTGTATTATTCATGTTCGATAAGCCATGTTCTGTATCCATTGTACTTCATGCGGATCATTATCCTCGTACGCCGGTGGTAATCATCTATCTACAGACATTATAGTCTGTCTCTCTTTCCGTTCATTTCCATCCAGAGAATTCCTCTACCAAATTTGAGTTTCTCGCTCGAGGGGTTTACCACGTTCCACTTTTACTGTTTCCAGTAAAACTCGTCTCTATGGCACTTTTACAAGAAAATAACCCTATCTGTAAAACAGACTTAGGTGATTTTCTAGCCGTTAATCTAGAAAAATCCAGATTACCCTAGCTTATGTCTTGGCTAGGCACGAACACTACGATCATCTCAGATCGTGCGAGCATGGACTTTCCTCTATACCATCAATGATGCTACAGCGATTACCTGAACATAAATAACATCACAAAAATACATTTTACACTACTTTAACTAAAAAATCAACATCAATCGTGTAATCGACTTCCGAATACGTGTTTTTCTAAATTAGATAGCCGTTTTAATATGTCATAATTTGTTTGACCTTGATTAACTGACATAGGACGTCTTGGCTCCGTGCGTTGATTATTTAATTCAGATTTTAAACGTTGATTTTCCTTTTGTAGACGATTAATTTCTGCTTCAAATGTATCATAATCTTTAATAATAATGTCCAAAAATTTGTCCACATCATCAGGTTGATATCCCCGTAAACCTGATTTAAATTCCTTATCAAGAATATCTTGAGTGGTTAAGTTAACTAATTTATTCATTCTCTTCTCACCTCTTCTTCAGTCCCCTTTCTATTATTTTTCCAAAACAATCCCGAATTGTCAATCATCCTTGAGTCCAATAATTTGGATCTTGTTCCCTTAATTCTTCTGCCGCCGACTCAATATCATATCGAGTAATAAAACGTATTGGATAATGTCCCCTTTTATTTTTTATGTTTGCTGCTTGTAAATAGTATTTCGGTGTTCCTGGCTGTTCTGTGTCATACAAAAGAAGAATTCCGTCACTTTTGTCAACTAAAAAATCATTTTTCTGTTTCAGCTGCAGGGGACTTTGATAGGGTCTTTTCGAAATAAAGTCGGTAAAGTCGGCCTCAGAAAGAATACGTTGGTAGGTCTCTTTCATCGTCTCTGACCACCTTTCTTCCTGTTCATAAAAGGGGGGCAATACGGCTAGTTTCATTTCATATCCTTCTTCTTTTAGCGTTAAAATTTCTTCAGCTGCCCAAATTTCTACGCCCAGTTGCCCACTGATGATGAACCATTGGACGCCTTCTTCCACTAACTGAAGAATTTGTGAACGTATGCAATGTTTAATCACTCGTATTCCCTCATGCTTTTCAGAAAATATGCCCAACTCATGAGGTTTATAACCGGTTATTAGAAAGACTTGCACATTCATAGGAGAACCTTCCTTATTTATTAATCTTAAATTAAATGAATTTTGTCGAAAAAGTCAGATAAAAGGTTTATTCAACACTAATATAGCGAAGAAAGACGTATTTTGCGCTTACCCGGGTAATATTTTTATTTTAATTTTTCTTATTTCCCTTTCGTTTCAAACGGTTTTCTCGTTTGATTAATGGATCCATTTTTTTAGATAAATCAGATGTATGAATAATATGCCGATCCTTAATAAATTGCATGGCACATTGTGTATATTTCAGTGCTTGATCTATATCTTTATAGTGATGTTCAAGTAATTTGGCGACTTCAATGTAGGTGGATTCATCTTCTACTTGTCCTGTTTCGATGATGTTCAGATAATACTTTAAAGCCATTGAATAATTTTTTTGTTTTTTATATAAATCACCAAGATTCCTATTCGCTTTGGCATTTATTTCGGATGAAGATGAAGAATGAATCAATTTTTCAAATCGAGCGATCGCTTCCTCGTTGCATTTTAAATATTGAAACCATCTGGCTATTTCAAACTGTTCATCATCGTCTACATTTTCTTCACCAAAACATTTTATGGAAAGATGAATATATAAACTAATTAATGTCAAGATATCTTGGAAGTTATGTTCTATTACCCCTTCAACAAGTGAGGCTTTAGGTTGTTTCAGAAATTGAAAATATAAAAATGGAGCCATATGACCAGGGATATCCCCTCCCCTGTCAATCCCCAGAATCTCTTTTTCAACTGTTTGTAACCGTGTTTGTTCGAGACGATTTTTCCAAAGTCTCCGCGAGGCATGGAGTAAGTCAAAATGTCCAAAGGCAGGTAGTTTGGGTACACGATCTTGGACAAATTGATAGCGTGATTTTACTCTTGGCCAGTCAAAAGCTTTTCCATTATACGTCACAAGGTGCTTAAGTTCCCTGCAGTCCGTTAAAAAATGATAATAAAAAGCCGTTTCATGTCCAGGTCCCGGTAAAAAATATTGTTTTAAGGTAATTCCATCCTCTGATACTCGCGCAAAACCGATCAAGAAGATCATATTTCCAGCTCCAGCATCTAAACCCGTTGTTTCTGTATCAAAAAATAGCAACTCCTCTGCTTTTAACCCTTGTGCTGATAAAGGATGAGTAAACGTCAGCTCCTGCCATTTTGATATAATATCAAAAAGTTGTCTCCCCTTGTATGGTCCTATTTTTTCATCTAAGTCAATATGTTTTGATCGAATAAGCACCATTTGATTGTCAAACGTTTTGATATCAGCCTGGAGATTTTGCGCTGCTAGTCGAAGCTCTTTCTCATATATTTCTTCTTTCGAAAACTTACATCTTTCCTTATGGTTGGACGGTTGTCCTTCTTGACTCACGGTCGTCTCATGGGCAGATTTTTGCTTCTTTTTTTGCTTATATCGTTCTAATTGCTTTTTTAATGACACGATTTTGTTTCCTTCAATAGATCAATGATGATTTTTTTTATATTTTTGGGTGCTTCTTCACCAAGCCCAATACAAGAAGGACAGCCTTTTTCACAATGACACCCCTCAATCAATGACGTTACTTCCTCAAGTAATTCCGGAAATTTATGATAGATCGTTTTACTAAGCCCGATTCCACCAGGGTATCGATCGTAGATAAAGATCGTTGATTGCTCATTATGGGGAGATTTAATCATTGGGACGACAGACAAGTCTCCGACATCACACATCACAAATAATGACGCGGCCGTTTTGAGAACGTGGCTTAAAGCGAGTAAGATATATTCAAACGTCTCTTTACCTACCTCTTCAACCACTTCGTTCGAAAAACTTATCCATGCTGCACTCGTATGCATTTCCTCTTCTGGAAGATGAATAGGTCCAGAACCAATATTTTCGTGGGTTTCAAATCTTATTTTTTTGAATAGCGTAGGCAGAGCTCGAACAGACACATCGCCAAAAGCACGCTCTACCTTTTCTCCCATCTCTTTTTCATATTGATCGACATCGAGTACATCGAGATGTACCGCTAAATTAGCATCGGTATAATAATTTACACTAATGGAACGTACATAAGCCTTTTTCTCTTCCCAGTCTAACTCTTCTACCTGATATTGCTTTCCTTGATGAAGATAGATAGCCTCCTCATATAACATGGTCATGGCGCTGAATCGATCCATCTCACCAATAATTTGAACAGACTCCGGGTGGGTTTGATCAACAATAACCACATTTTCTTGCGTAGCCGACCTTAAGCTAATATTTGTCGCTGGGAAAGCATCATTCATCCAATACCATTTGTTTGCTTGAAAATGCAGAACATCCTCATCAGCCAAATAGGTACAAAGATCGTCAACTTCTAAATCACCAAAACGATCGCCAACTTGAAACGGCAATTCATAGGCTGCACATTTAATGTGATCGATCAATATTATAACGTTATTCGGATTGATCCGAACCGCTTCTGGTTTTCTTTCAAAAAAGTAATCAGGATGATGAACGATATATTGATCAAGAGGATCTGAAGAAGCAACCATTACAATCACAGCTTCGTCTTGCCTTCTGCCTGCTCTTCCTGCTTGCTGCCAAGTACTTGCAACACTTCCTGGATAACCTGTCATGATACAAACTTGAAGTTGACCAATATCCACGCCTAGTTCCAAAGCATTTGTGCTTACAACACCCATAATTTCTCCACTTCTTAATCCTTTTTCGATGGCTCGTCGTTCTGAAGGCAAATAACCGCCTCGATACGCTCTTATTTTAGATCGTTCATGTCTACCCGTATTGAGTTGTTGGAGATAACTTAAAAGCAGTTCAACTCTGACACGACTTTTTGCAAAAACAATGGTCTGTATATCGTTTTTTAAAAAAGTTTTGGCAAGATCTCTAACTTCAAGCGTTGCACTTTTTCTTACATTTAGCGCATAATTAACAACCGGTGGATTATAAAAGATAAAATGTTTACGTACACTAGGTGCGCCATTTTTGTCTATCAAATGCATCTTCTCACCAGTTAAGATTTCTGCATGTTCCCTCGGATTTTGAATCGTTGCTGAGGTACAAATAAAAACTGGATGGCTACCGTAATAGTCACAGATCCTTTTTAACCGTCTGATAACATTAGCCACGTGACTTCCAAATACACCTCGATACGTATGGAGTTCATCAATGACAACATATTGTAGATTCTCAAACAATGAAACCCATTTCGTATGATGTGGTAATATTGCGGAATGTAACATATCTGGATTAGTTATCACGACGTGACCCGCTTGTCTTATTTTTTGTCTAATTTGACCCGGTGTATCGCCGTCATAAGTATAGCTTTTGATTGATATACCCATCTCATCGATCAATTCATTCATTTCACTTTTCTGATCTTGAGCGAGTGCTTTAGTTGGAAATAAATATAACGCCCGGTTTGACTCTTTTTCAATGATTCCTTGTAAGACAGGTAAATTATAGCAAAGCGTTTTACCAGAAGCCGTTGGCGTGACCGCAACAATATTTTTTCCTTCTTTTACTTTCAAGAACGCTTCAGCTTGATGACTATATAAAGTTGAAATTCCTCTGTGACTTAATGCCTCAATTAACCGTTGATCCATCTCTTCAGGAAAAGAGACAGACTGGGCATGCCGTTCAGGAATTGTATGCCAATGAGCGATATTTGGATTATTTCTTAAAATTGTGAGTAAATTCTCAATAGATTGTCTCACTTTCATAAACGATGCTCCTTAGGAGATAAAAAACGCTTATCTCTATTTCATACTCCCATTCTAACATAACGAATACGCGTTCGTTAGATAATTTGCCTTGAAATTTTTAGTCAATAGCAACGCAAACTTGAGCTATTTTATCCGAACATATCGCTTAAACAAATGTTTGTTTAATCATATATTTTTAAACTGGTTTACATAATGTTATTTTTATTAATTAAACCTTCAAAAAAAGAGCGGCTTATCGCCGCTCTCCTCTCTTTATGATCTTAAGTTATTTTGTTTTTAAATCCTCGATTGAGTTGATTTTCATATATTTTGGAACAACAAGACCTAATTTAGTACCCTTCAAGTTAGTACCGAGATCTGTTAGTTTGTTGTTAAATTGATTCATGTAATCGGCGTGAGTTGATGGTAACCAAGCAGCTACAATGGCATCATCACTGCCTTTTGCAAGACCTGCAAACATTTGTCCTGCACCTAATTGTTCTAAGTTTACATTATAGCCAAGATCACGGAGAACCTCAGCAACAACATTTGTACTTGCAATTTCAGATGCCCAGCTGACATACGCTAATTTTACTGTTTTGCCATTTACTTTGTTTACACCTTTTTTCCATTGGTTAACTTTGTCTTGATTTGCTTTTATCCAAGCTTTTGCTGCTTCTTGTTCGCTTTTTCCACCTTGAATATCAAGCATGACTTTACCCATATCATCCGGAGACCAATTAAATTGATCTAAGAATTTTGTCGCATTAGGATCTTTTTTTGCAAAGTTTTTGTTGATGACTGTATGAATTTCTTCATCTTTTCCATAGACACCTTTTGGATCTTCAAGATATTTCAAATCGTATTTAGAGAACATCCAGTGCGGTGTCCAGCCCGTAATAATGATCGGTTTTTTATTTTTTATCGCTTTATCTAATGAAGCTGTCATGGTTGATTCTGAACCCGATTGGACTTTCCAATCACTAAGACCGTAATCTTTAATCACTTGGTCAGTAGCTTTCATAATTCCTGAACCAGGATCAATACCCGTAATAGTATGATTCACTTTATCTCCAATAAACTCATTTTTATCGTTTCCTTTGTTACCACAGCCTGAAAGTGCCATACCAATGACAACAAACAACGCCACGATAGCTAAACTTATTTTCTTCATAGAAAAATCCTCCTATTGTTTTTTACTTCTTGTATTTTGTGAAATCCGGTCTAACATAATCGCAATAATCACGATAGCTATACCTGCTTCAAAACCAATATCCGTTCTTAAAGACGTTACGGCAAAGTTAACGTCAGCACCGAGTCCAGGAGCCCCTACAAGAGATGCTACAACGACCATAGACAATGCTAACATGATGCTTTGATTAATCCCTGCCATGATGGTTGGCATAGAAAGAGGCAATTGTACTTTAAATAATTTTTGCATGGTGGTTGAACCAAAGGATTCCGAAGCCTCAATTAAGTCTTCTGGAACTTGTCTTATCCCTAAATTCGTTAAACGAATGGTTGGCGGTATCGCAAAAATAATGGTTGCTACAACGCCAGGCGCCATCCCTGTACCAAAAAGAAAGATAGCTGGAATAAGGTAAACAAAAGAAGGCATGGTTTGTAACAAATCAAGTATAGGTGTAATAATACTTTTAAATGTATTATTAATTCCTGCAATGATCCCAAGAGGTAACCCGATAATAATAGAGAGAACGACCGATGTTACAACAAGTGAGAAGGTTTGCATGGCATTATGCCAATATCCAAGGTCATAAATTAAAACAAGACCTATCAAAGTAAATAACGCAACACCCCAACCCCGACGCCAAAAAGCGATGGCCGTGAAAAGAATAATGAATCCAACTGGAGTGATGAATTCAAATGCTGTGACAAGAAACTCTACAAAACCTGCTAGGCCACTAGCAATTTGACCAAAGAATCCTTCAAAATTATTTGTAATAAATTGGATGAATAGGTCAATCCAATGCCCAAGAGGTATTTTTGGCAATAAAGGATCACTCATAATTTCACCCCATTTCCATTTAGAGCATCCTGGTCTCCAGATAAAGCGGCAATTATTTCAGCACGCTTGACGATTCCTCGAAGTCTGCCCTCATCATCTACCACAGGTAATGGAACAGGCGAATGATTCATATCCTCAAATAAATCGTTTAATAAGGTATCCAGCTTAACCGTTACAACTTCTTTTACAATTTCTCGGCAGGACTTGCCTGTTTTAGTCGCTTCTAATGCGTCATCAGCGCTTATAATCCCGAGAAATTTTTTACCTTTGTCAACGGCATAGATGGAAGAAATCCCTTCATCACGCATAAGTTGCAATGCAACCCTTGGACCACGATCAATAAATATGGTTTCCGGACGAATCATTATGTTACTTGCAACAATAACTTTACTCATATCAACGTCCTCTACGAATTGTTCAACATAACGATTGGCTGGATTCATCAAGATTTCTTCAGGAGTCCCCACTTGAACAATCGAGCCATCTTTCATTAACGCGATCCGATCACCAATTCTCAAAGCCTCATCAAGATCGTGAGTAATAAACACAATCGTCTTATGCATGTCGCTTTGTAAGTCTAACAATTCATTTTGCATATCTTTACGGATTAATGGGTCTAGTGCACTAAAAGCTTCATCCATGAGCAAAATATCTGTATCACTTGCAAGAGCACGGGCTAATCCAACCCTTTGTTGCATACCACCTGATAGCTCATTAGGGTTCTGATGTTCATAACCTTTTAATCCAACCAGTTCAAGTGCTTTCGTTGCTTTTTCACGACGCTCATCTTTACTCATACCTTGTATTTCTAGCCCATACTCTGTGTTTTCTAATATGGTTCGATGAGGAAACAAAGCAAATCGCTGAAAAACCATGCTGATTTTTTTCTGACGAACTTGTCTTAACTCTTGTTTATTCATTTTCGTAATATCTTGACCGTCAATGTGGATTTCACCTGATGTAGGTTCGATCAAACGGTTTATAAGACGGACTAGTGTGGATTTCCCACTACCAGAAAGCCCCATGATAACGAAAATTTCACCTTCTTTGACGTAAAAATCAGCTTGGTTGACACCTACGGTCATTCCCGTCTTTTTAAATATCTCAGGCTTTTTTAATCCTTGTTTTAACATATCAACGGCACGTCTTGGATTTTTTCCGAAGACTTTCGTAATATTTTTAACATCAATCTTGTTCATTTAGTCACCTCAATTTTTCAAAAAAAAATATCCTTTCTCTATTTTGCTCCAATGTGATCGCCTTTATTATTTTAACGTTAGTTAAAACCTAATAGCAAACGATATATACTTTTAAAACAATTCATTTTGTACGTACAGTTTGTACCGTACGTAATTTACGTCTTGTTTTCTAAGTAATCCTCCCGATTACTCCATTTTCCGTATCAACTTGATTCTTTCATTATTTCTCAACAATGGGTAAAATAAATCATATGTAAAATAACAAAAACGAATAATGGTGGTTATAAAATTGGATAAGAAAACGCTTATGGAATCAGCGAGAGAACGTGTCATTGAAACCATTTCACATAACATGTATTTATACGGTGTTACACCTTCAATTGGACGTCTTTATGGGACACTCTTTTTTAATGACAAACCGATGACACTTGATGAGATGAAAGAAGAATTAAAAATGAGTAAGACAAGTATGAGTACGTCTGTAAGAACGCTAACAGATCTTAATATGGTGGAGAAGGTTTGGAAGAAAGGGATTCGTAAAGATCTTTATGAAGCAAAAAAGGACTGGTATCAAATTTTTATTGATTTTTTCTCGAACGAGTGGCGTAAGGTGATTTCATTAAATGTGAAAGCCATAAATCAATCTATGCGAGAATTAAAAACGGTATTAGAAGAAGATCTAACGATTGATGAGAAAGAAACCGTTCTTCATGATTTAGAGAAATTCAACTATGCAATTGAGTACTATAAATGGTTAAATCAACTCTTCGATTACTTTGAATCCAATCAGATTTTTGATTTAATCACCAAGCAAGAGATAGAAAAAGAACTGGATTGAATAAACCCTCAAGCTTTTTTGCTTGAGGGTTTTTGCTTCAATCAAAACCTTAACTTAGAAATCGACCGTTTTTTAGTCAAAATGCTAGAACATCATGACTGATGTAAAAATTTTTTAACCCAATCAACATAGGCTGACCGATCATATTCACGATACACTGTTCCGGATAGCCTTGCTGAATCACCAAAGAAAAAGCGTTCGTACAAAGTCTGTCTCCCACCAAAGGCACTGATACACAGATCACTGGCTAATCGAAATAACTTGACTCTTTCATATCCTTTCAGCGTGGCTGATTGCAGATAGTTATTTAATTCGTTTTGATTTATTGAATGAAAATCTCGTTCTGTCGGAATGGAAACTAACCCGCTTGCACCAATCAACTGCATGATTTCAATAAATCTCGGATAAATTTTTGGAAAATAAGCCATAGCCGCATAAAGAGGGTTACGATCTGGTACCATAAATCCCCATTGATCTCGAGATGCACTTGTTTCAGATGAAATTAAAAACCCTTTTAATGTCTCTAGAGCCATCACCACTTCTACAATCTTCTCTTGTATATGTTGATATTCTCCTATATTAATTGTATCAACGATTGATTGAAGAACGCCTAAAACAAATTCAGTTTTTACCACATTTTTTGTTGTAACTTGATGGATTTGATAGGGAAAAAATCCACTTTCACTATAAAGGAGGCTCGCAGAAAAAGGGTCACCATAAATAAAAACTCGTTCCCAAGGAACTTCACAATGATCAAAGACAACTACGGCATCCATTTCATCAAACCTTGCGCTAAGCGGATGATCGTATTCATCATGCCTGTAATCAAAAGACTCGCGACATAGAAATTTTAATCCAGGTAAATTTGATGGAATGGCGAAAGCATAACATAGTGATGTATCAACTTGATTTCCACCAGGAGGAAATACAAGAATTTCATCTGTTATGCCTCCTTGCGTTGCCAATAATCTTGCTCCTTGAACGATAATTCCATTTTCATTTTTATCTATGACACGAGCTGAAATGTCCTCATTCGAATTATCCATATAATTTGACGATCGATTCACTTGGGGGTTAATAAACGTATGTGTTAATGACAAATCATTCTCTCTGCAATATTCATAGTACTTGACAAAATTTCCCTTACCTTTTGGATCAGAAAACAAGTCCGATGCAGCAGAAAAACTCATTAGCACCGTATTCATATAATCTGGAGAACGACCCATCATGCCGGCACTTTGTCTTGCCCAAGTTTCAATCATTTTGCGCCTTTTTTCAAGGTCTTTGCGTGTTTTTGGTTGTAGAAACGACATTCCTACTCGTTCATTTGTTTTTGGAGATAAATACGTCATGATATCAATCATGTCTTTTCGACATTGTAAATCATAAAGTGAGGCTTGACTTTTCATAATGCCTTTAAATGATGAATGTTCAGAAATATTACCAGTCACTTTTTGACCATTAATCCAAACATTGGATTTTAAATGATCAATTCGATTGATGTACTGTTGACCATTCACACAAGGCATAGTGACACCTCTTTTGTCATTTTATATTAATGTATATGCTAGACGTTGTGAAGTTATTTACATGGATTAATCAAAAATAACGGTTTATTTTTACTCCAATCCAGCCATAGCTTGGGATTCATTCTTTCCTATTTTGAAAAAGCGAAACAAACTCGTCAACATGTGTCCAGATATAATCTGGTTTTGTTTCAAAGTGATCTGATTGATAGGTATCTAACCAGTGAACCCCAGCAGTCGTCACATTGGCCCGTTTTCCAGCTTGAATATCGGCCATACTGTCACCAATGAAGATCATTTCTTGCGGAGTAGACCCGAGTTCTTTCATAACTTTTAACAGACCTTCTGGATGTGGTTTAGGATGTTGGACTTCATCGCCAGTTATCACCACATCAAAAAAATGAGATAAACCGCACAAAGTACTGGAAATAGCAAAAGCTCTCCGGCTTTTCCCTGTCATGACGCCTAATTTTATCCCCTTATATTTTAAATAGTGGAGCATTCGTTCAATATCTTCATTATGGTCAACAAATGAATCATGATCTTGTTCATATAATCGATAATACATCTCAACAGCCAAATCGAATTTGTCCTTATTTTTTAGATGATTTTTAATGATTCCATCTTCTGTAGGGCCAAACATGTCAATCAGCTCATGATTACTGTATGTTTGATTATCATATTTCTCAAAAACGGCTTTTAAACAATGAAAGGTTAACGGTAAGGTATCTGCCAATGTTCCATCAAAATCAAAGCAAATGGTTTTCCATGTCATATCGATCCTTCCTTTCAATATAATATAAAGAAATTAAGAACGTTTCTTACATACCTGTATAATATGGTAAAAATAGTTATTGTCATGAGGACAAAATGAGGATTTTGTCACCTTTTTCTGAAACAACCCATCTTTCGTTAATTCTAGCATTGGAATTTCAGTTTTCTCGTTTTTTATTAATTGCTCAAATAGATCGATATCCACTTTTGCAATACTGTCAACTTCATCTCCGACATTTAACAAGTTTAACCGATGTTGAGTCAAGTTCATGAAAAAAAGATGGCAAATCTCTCTGTCAATAAACGAATCTAGCTGAATCGTTTCTTTAAAATCAGAATCATAGATCAGATCTTTTCCTTGCAGGATGACACCTAATTCCTCTTGAAGTTCGCGCAATCCTGCTTCAATCACTTTTTCATCATGGTCAATATGGCCAGCACACGTAATATCATATAAATTTGGAAAATCCTTCTTATTATGAGACCTTTTCTGAAAATATAGATTTATCTGTTCATGATCTGTTTCAAAAAACCAGCAATGGAAGGTCTCATGCCAATCACCATCTAGATGAACTTGATCACGTTCCTTAATCCCAATGTTTATTCCATCATCATTGAATATCGTTAACCATTCTGACATAGAAGACCTTCTCTCATAATTTATATATGTACCATTCCCTACTCACTTCATTATACATAATCTTCTTATAGAGGTTGTTCAAAAAAGCACCAAATGATAAGCTACGAATCTCGGACGCTTACTTGTTTTTCCAGTCCTCATGTAGTAAAAACCTACATTCCGGTCCTCAAAACAGCGCCGCCTTGATCTTCTTGCTTCTAATTTGTCACCTTTTTGAACACGCACTTACTTATATATAGTTTTAAAAATACTCATTAGGGAATGAACTAATTACACAACGACCAACGAAGGAGAGTAGTTTTAATGCAAAAGAAAATAGATTTTCAGAACCAAGACTGGCTTAAGAGTCATATTTTCGATATTTTGAAATTTTATTATCCAATTTGTATTGATAAAGAAAATGGCGGATATTATAGTTGCTATTATGATGATGGGGATTTATGCCCAGATCCACAAAAAACGCTTGTCGGTACATGCCGATTCATTTATAACTTCAGTGTCGGCTATATCCTTAGTGGCGAATCTTGGTGCCGTGACGCTGCATTACATGGACTCGATTTCTTACAAAATCATTTACTAGATAGAAAAAACGGTGGATACTATTGGATTCTTGAAGGAACAAAAATCAAAGATAGTCGCAAGTACACGTATGGTCACGCCTTTGCCTTGTTAGCAGCAACAAAAGCACTTGAAGCAGGCTTTGATTTTGCAAGGCCAATGATAAATACTATTTACCTTACATTAGAGGACCATTTATTTCAATCAGAATACGGTCTCTATAACGATGGCCTAACGGAAGATTGGAAAAAATTATCGACATATCGTGGTCAAAACGGAAATATGCATATGTGCGAGGCGCTCATATCGGCCTATGAAATAACGAAAGAGGAGAAGTACTTATCAAGAGCCCTCCTACTTGCTAAAAATGTAACCATGCATTTAGCTTCTCAAACAGATGACATGATCTGGGAGAACTATCATTCAGATTGGACGGTTGATTGGAACTATAATAAATTTAATACAAAAAATGATGAAATAAGATCTTTTGGATTCATTGCCGGACATTCCATCGAATGGAGTAAATTACTCGTTATGCTTGAACGCTATGCTCCTGAATCTTGGATATTACCAAAAGCAGAACAGTTATATCGACTCGGAATGAGTAAGGGATGGGACAACACATTTGGTGGTCTTTACTATTCTCTCTATCAAAACCAACCCATTGATACAGATAAATATTATTGGGTACAGGCGGAAGCGATTGGAGCTTCAGCTTTACTTGCTGTAAGAACCGGAAACGATCAATATTGGGCCAATTATAACGTTATTTTCAACTATGCATGGAACTATTTTGTAGATCATGAATTTGGCGGTTGGTTTGCTACACTAAGTCGGGATAATAAAAAGTTATCAAATATTAAAAGCTCTGTATTAAAAGCGGATTATCATCCTATAGAAAATTGCTTTGAAACCATTCGAGCTTTACGACAAACTCCTATAAAAAATGCCTTACCCTAAATTTTAGGATAGGCATTTTTTAGTTCTTAAAGGTTTCTCTTCTTAGCAAAAACCGGGTATACGAGGTTGTTTATTAAAATTGAGTGATTATTTTATTAACATCATTTGTTGGTGCCTGGCATTGATAATTTTCACATAAATAGTAAGTTGTTCGATCACTGATTGCTTTATATGCCTGATAATCGGAATTTAACCTGGTTAGTTCTTCCTCCGTTCCTGAAATGACAACCACATTCGGTAAAAATAATTGGCCTAATTTCAACTCATTGTTATTAATTTGACGACTTGCTCCTTCAACAATTACGAGTTCTTTAGGTTCTGCATGTGGCTGAAGAATACTGGAAAGGAAAAACGTATACCCCATCGGATATGATGCGACTTGATCAGAAAAAGCCTGACCAGAACGATTCATATGGTGTTCATATATTGGGTTTCCTAATCGTCTTGATAATCGATATAATACATAACAGGCAACACTATTTCCAGATGGGATAGCACCGTCGTAAACTTCCTTGGTTTTCAAAATTAAATCTGGCGTTGATATATTTTTAAGATAGAAACCACCCTGTTCTTTATCCTCAAATTTTTGAATCATCTCATCTACATAATGACGCATCTTTTCAAGATATACCACATGGTAAGTGGCATCATATAAGGTATCGCATGCCCAAGCCAAAAAGGCATAGTCATCTAAGTAGGCGTTATGTTTTATCTCACCCAATCGGTATCTAGCCATTAACTCTCCATCTTTCGTTAAAGTAGACTCGATAAACTCAAACGCATTTTCCGCTAAATTTATAAAATGTTCCTCTTTGAATACTTGTCCCGCTTTAGCTAAGGCCACAATCATTAGTGCATTCCAAGATGTTAATATTTTATCGTCTTTATGCGGATGGATTCGTTTATTTCGATGACTTAATAAAATGTCTTTTACTTCAGTTAAAATGTTCGACATCTCTTCCTCTGATAGTTTAAATGTATCCATGACTTCGTCTAAATTGACGTCGATTTGGTTTGGAATGCTTTTCCCTTCAAAATTCCCTTCTTCAGTAATATCGTATGCTGCACAAAACACTTCACCAAGGTTATCCCCTAAGACATCTAATACTTCTAATGGTGACCAAACATAATATTTTCCTTCGACCCCTTCTGAATCTGCATCTTCTGCACAATAAAATCCACCCTTTTCGTCTAAGAGCTCTCTTTCCACATAATGAATAGTTTCATATACAATCTCTTTGAAAATTGGATCCTTTGTTAATACATAGGCTTCTGTATAACTGAGAGTAATAAGAGCTTGATCATATAACATTTTCTCAAAGTGAGGCACAAGCCATTTTTTATCTACAGAGTATCGTGCAAATCCACCGCCAATATGATCTCGGATGCCCCCTTTTGCCATGCTATGTAACGTCTTTGTTACCATTTTCAGGGCTGATTCGTTTTTGGTCCAATGAAAAAAGCGAAGTAAAAAAGTAAGTTGATGAGGTGAAGGAAATTTCGGTTCAGAACCAAAACCACCATAAGAAGTATCAAATGATCTTAACAATTGTTCGAAAGTTTGTTGAAAAATATCTATTGAAAGCTTATTTTCATTTGCTGACTGTTGAGATAGTCCCTCGACAATAGACAGACCCACATCTTGAATTTTTTGCGGATCTTCTTGATACTGTTTTGATAGGGAAAGTAAAACATCTTTAAAACTTGGTATTCCACCCATGGACGTTTTAGGAAAATAGGTTCCTGCGTAGAATGGTTTTTGATCTGGTGTGATGAATACATTTAACGGCCAACCGCCATGTCCTGTTAATGCTTGGCAAACCGTCATATAAACAGCATCAATGTCCGGCCGTTCTTCACGGTCGACCTTTATCGCAACATAATGCTCATTTATGATCTGGGCTGTGTCTACGTCTTCAAATGATTCATGGGCCATGACGTGACACCAATGGCAAGTTGAGTATCCAATACTTACCAATAACGGTTTATTTTCACTTCTTGCCTTTTCAAATGCTTCTTCTCCCCATGGATACCAGTCAACTGGGTTGTAGGCGTGTTGAAGCAGATACGGGGATTTTTCATTGATTAATCGATTGGGTTCTTGTTTAGATGTCATTAGGCATCACCTCCTTATTTTTATTTATTCAATTTAAGTTTACCCAAAAGACATGAAAGACACTAACATTAAATGTGATATAATTTTCACAAATAATTACTTAAGGAAGGAACAAATATGGGTATTTCAAAATGGGATTTATTCAAGCAAATAGATAATATGCCAGTCGAAAAATATCATAAAATCAAAGAGTACTTAGATAAATTAAACAAACAACAAAATGAAGAGGTTGTTTTAGACAAGGAATCTAAACAAAACATGGAAAAATCAATAGAAGAGTTTCAAAAGGAGAACACCTAACTTTTGATGAAATATTTGAGGACGGTAGGAATAATGTTTGAAATCCGTTTTTCCAAAGGCGCAGGTAAGTATTTTTAAAGCTTTACTTCAGTTCTTACTTCAATAAAAAAGACGAGCCATCAATCACTTCAACATCTGTCCTTGTTCTCACTTCATCCATTAATTTAAAAAGGGCTTTATCTTTTTTCTTCGCCTCAATCATACAGTCAATTTGTGGAATGCTTCCTTTTATGACGTTTAAAAATTTGAAGAACATATCAATATCCACATAATCCGAATGATGTCGAACCTCTTTATCGCTTTTTGGACTTGAGATATGCATCTTAATAGGCAAGGGAGAATGTCTCCATGTCTGAACCACTCGATCCCAATTTTCTTCCCAATTAGAATGATGATGAACAAGGTGATGATGATAATCAAAAACGAGTGGAATATCTAATTTTTCACATAAATAAAGTGTATCTTCTAACGTAAATGACGTATCGTCATTTTCCAGCATGATCATTTTTTGAATGGATCTAGGAACGATCATCCAATTATCAACAAATCGTTCGAGTGACTTTTCTATCTCTTTATATTTTCCTCCGACGTGAATTACACATCGATGTATAGGATTTAACGGCATCCCCTTTAGCAGTAAATAATGAAGTTTAAGCGTTTTAATTGCATTCTTCAAAATATCTTCTTTAGGGGAATTAAGTAGGACAAAGTGATCCGGGTGAAAATCAATTCTCATTTTATGTTTTTTCACAAAATCCCCTATTTCACGTAAATTCTCCTGTAACGGTTTCATATAATCCCAATCAAGCAACTCCTCATGATTTGCTAAAGGTATGAGACGTGAAGTTAAACGGTAAAAGTGAATCCCAGACGCTAAGTTATGCTTCAGTAATCTCAGTGTATTTTGTAAATTTAGTTGTGCAATACGCTCCAGTTTTCGTAATGCCGCTTCCCTGTTCAACAGTTTTTGGAACTGGGCAAATGTCATCGTCTTTGATGGAGAGGCATTTTTCAATTCCATGCTCATAGCAACATAACCAAGTCGTACAATTGTCATTTTTTACACCTCCTGTTTTAGTATGGTGAAAAAAGTGAATGATAGCCGAAATTTAGAAAGAAACATTTATCCATTTTTTTAAAACGATACCTATAATATTAAAAAATAGAGACCAAAAATGAGTGCAATCAAGATAACAAAAAAGCCAAGTAAAATAATTGTAATTTTTGGTGTTTGGAAATTTTGATCATTAATGGTCGTCACTTTTTTAAAATATGAAAAAATAGCCAACATGATGGTTAATATACCTAACCCTACAGATGATAACCCAATTAAATCGGCTAATAAATCACCAAGTGGTGAAAGACTGGATCTCATATTAAAATGCAAATTCGTAACCAAGAATCCTACACCAATGATGGCTATTGCGGTTCGTATCCAGGCAAGGAAGGTACGTTCATTTGCTAAGTGTTGTTGAATATAGTTTGATTCATTCGTGCGTTTGTGGTCCTTTATGTTATTATCATCATCTTTTCTCAATTCACTTCACCCTTTGAAAATATATCTTTAAACGTCTTTTACCTTTTTTTCGCAAAGATTAAACTAGTAAACGTCTTGATTACGATCATTCACTCGACTCCTTTAACCTCTATGGCATTATTAGTCGTATTTTGAGTATAGCTTTATCACTCTATTCATTTTATCTACATCTTTGCTTTTAACTTATGAATAAAAAGAGTATTTTCCTCAAACAATTTGATAGGTTTTAAGAAATAAAAAATGATCGTTCATAACTTAAAATTTTTTCGACTAATTTTAACAAAATGTCCTTCTTTTTTATCAAATTTAAACAATATTTAGTCGTAATCTAGGACAAATTCACAAAAAAATGATAAAATTTTATAATGTCCTCTTAATTGAAATAGATCTGAGGAAGTGGAAAGTGAAAAATTTATAAATTGGTCCTATTTTTTCATTCATAACACACGTGATAACAACTTAGAAAGGTGGAAAAATATGAAAAATTCAATGCGTCGTGATATCCGCACATTTGCTCTTACGATGACAGGGCTCGGTTCCATCATTGGTTCTGGTTGGCTCTTTGGATCCTGGAAAGCGGCTAGTGTCGCAGGTCCTGCTGCGATATATTCTTGGATATTAGGTATGATTATTATTTTATTTATTGGACTAACATTCGCTGAACTTGGTGCTATGTTTCCAGCATCTGGGGGAATGGTAAGATATGGACAATTCTCTCATGGTTCACTCGTCGGTTTTATTTCTGGCTGGGCTAACTGGATTGCCATCGTATCCGTTATTCCAGTTGAAGCTGTTGCTTCGACCCAATATTTAAGTTCATGGAATTTTGATTGGACTCACCAGCTTTACAATGGCTCAGAATTAACCTTCCCAGGCCTTATTATTGCTGCTCTATTAGTTATCGTGTATTTTCTTTTAAATTATTTTACTGTCAGTTTGTTTGCTAAAGTTAATTCTACAATAACTATTTTTAAATTTATTATTCCGGTTTTAGTGATTGTAGGGATTATGTATACAGGGTTTAATGCGCATAATTTTACGGCACCTGAACATGGTGGATTTATGCCAAATGGTTGGTCGGGTGTGTTAACAGCTGTCGCTACGTCTGGTATTGTCTTTGCTTTCAATGGGTTTCAAAGTCCAATTAACCTCGCTGGTGAAGCTAGAAATCCAGGACGTTCGATACCCATAGCGGTCATTAGTTCTATTCTGATTGCTGGGGTTATTTATGTACTTTTACAAGTGACGTTCATTGGTGGCGTGACAGAGGGCATGTTAAAGTCAGGATGGACACACTTAAATCTAAGTTCTCCTTTTGCAGATTTGGCGATGGCTCTTGGGTTAAACTGGCTGGTTCTTTTATTATTTGCGGACGCTTTTGTATCGCCCTCGGGTACAGGTATTACTTATACTGCAACGACAGCACGGATGATATATGGGATGGAAAGAAATGGATTTTTCCCACCGCTCTTTGGACAAGTCAATTCAAAAGTTGGTGTTCCGCGTGCAGCAATGTGGTTTAACCTCGTTGTTTCTTTCATTTTTCTCTTTCTTTTCCGAGGATGGGGATCTCTTGCTAGTGTTATCTCTGTAGCCACATTAATTTCGTATGTTACAGGGCCTGTTTGTGTGATGGTATTTAGACATTTTGGCGATAAGGTGAAGCACCCTTTACAAGTTAAAGGAATGCCTATCATTGCACCGATAGCGTTTATCGCGGCTTCGATGATTTACTACTGGGCCACTTGGCCACTTACTGGTAAAGTCACGTTTATTATCATTATCGGTCTGCCTTTATATTTCTACTATCAAGCTAAAGAAAATTTCAAAGGGTTTGCAAAAGACCTTAAAGCAGGTGTTTGGCTGATTGCCTATTTGCTTTTTATGATTTTTATTTCTTGGATTGGAAGTAACAAATTTGGTGGATTAAACGTTATTCCATTTGGATATGATTTTGGGGTTATTGCCATTTTTGGATTTGTGTTCTATTTGTGGGGAATTAAAAGTGGCTGGGTAACAGAGTACTTAAAACAAGAAAATAAAGCCGCTTACGAAAAACATTCATCTCAAAATTAATAAAGAGGCTATAAGTGACACTTTTATTAGTCACTTTATAGCCTTTTTTATATGTCATCATCTTATCATTTTTCAATAATTAGCTATAGAATAATTTATTAATATGATTTATTGGTTTACATAATGTTCTTACTTGTTGATAATTGTTAAAAAATAGACAGCGAAAATAAATCGCTGTCTATTAAACGTTATGCTTTATTACTTTTTCATCCATTCAGTATGGAATACGCCATCGATGTCTGTTCTTTGGTAAGTGTGAGCTCCAAAGTAATCACGTTGGGCTTGAAGAAGATTTGCAGGTAGTGTTGCTGTACGATAGCTATCATAATAAGCTAAGGCACTAGCGAAACATGGAACTGGAATACCTTGTTTCACGCTAAGCGAAACGACTTCACGCAAGGCTGATTGATAATTCTCTACAATATCTTTGAAATATGGATCAAGGAGGAGATTATCAAGGTTTGCTTCTCGATCATAGGCATCTTTGATTTTTTGTAAGAATTGAGCACGAATGATACATCCACCACGGAAGATCATGGCGATATTTCCATATTGCAAATTCCAATCATATTCTTCTGAAGCAACTTTCATTTGCGCAAAACCTTGGGCATAAGAACAGATTTTACTCATATAAAGGGCTTTACGGATAGATTCAATTAACGCTTTTTTATCACCGTCAAAGGCGCTAACTTCTGGACCTTTAAGAAGTTTACTTGCTTTCACACGTTCTTCTTTCATTGCAGAAATGAAACGGGCAAACACGGATTCAGTAATAATGGGAAGTGGTACACCAAGATCAAGTGCACTTTGGCTTGTCCATTTACCTGTTCCTTTTTGTCCAGCCGTATCAAGAATGACGTCAACTAATGGTTTACCCGTTTTGTCATCTTTTTTCGTAAAGATATCAGCTGTAATTTCAATTAAGTAGCTATCGAGTTCTCCTTTATTCCACTCAGTGAATACTTCGTGAAGTTCATCAGTCGATAAGCCGAGAACATTTTTCAAAAGGAAGTAAGCTTCTGAAATTAACTGCATGTCCCCATATTCAATCCCATTGTGTACCATTTTTACATAGTGACCCGCACCATCTGGACCAATATATGTTGTACAAGGTTCACCATCAACTTTGGCTGCGATCGCTTTAAGAATTGGTTCAACGAGATCATAAGCTTCTTTTTGTCCACCAGGCATAATAGAAGGTCCTTTTAAGGCGCCTTCTTCACCGCCAGATACCCCTGTTCCGATAAAATTCAAACCAGCATCACTGAGTTCTTTATTACGACGCACTGTATCTTTGAAGAATGTATTACCGCCATCAATAAGGATATCACCTTCTGAAAGATAAGGTTTTAACGATTCAATCGTTGCATCCGTTGGATATCCAGCTTTAACCATCAATAAAATTTTACGTGGCGATTCTAGTGATTCGACAAATTCTTCAACACTATATGTACCAACAAAATTTTTCCCTTTTGCTTCATTAGCTAAAAATTCTTCTGTTTTTGATGATGTACGATTATAAACTGCAACGGAATAACCACGGCTTTCAATGTTTAAAGCCAAGTTTTTCCCCATAACAGCTAAACCAACAACACCAATCTGTTGTTTAACCATGTTTACATTTCTCCTTCACAACTGAATTCACTCTTTTTGGTTTTTTCATTTGAACTATTACAAAGGATCCATCAAAATGTCAAACCAAAAATTGATTTACCAGATAATTATTACACTTTTTTATTTTAAGCCATTGCCACCTTAAATTGCAAGAAGAAAACGTTGAAAAGTCATTCCCTATTGTTTGTAACTAAATAAAAAGCATGATATGTACATTTCAACAAGGTGATGATTAGTCAAAATAAACCATTCCTTCTAAGCATGTATGACTGAAAAAGGATTATGCATGTTCTTGCCTCATTTGTAAAGACTAATCATGCTTGTCAAATTAAAATGGAGGTGTTAATCATAAACATCCATCGAGCAAAGGAAATTAGTACCTCACCCATTATGGCTGATGTCAAGTATCAAGGAACTCCAATATACATTCAAGCTGTGAATGACGAAAACAAAACGGCACGGATTTTTCCACTTGATGAACCAGAAAATGAACAGACTGTTCCGCTCTCAGGCTTAATAGAAAATGAAAACTAAAGGTAAGGTGTTTTATCACCTTACCTTATTAAGACATCTGAAACTGTGCTTGATGAAGCTGGCTATAGACCCCGCCTTTGTCTAATAACTCAGCATGGTTTCCTTGTTCTACGATTCCCTCTTCTGTCACTACGATAATTCGATCTGCATTCTTTATTGTTGCTAATCGGTGAGCAATAATTAATGTCGTTCGGCCCTCAGATAGTTCTTCAAGCGATTGTTGAATGGCAATTTCAGTTGCCGTGTCTAATGCTGATGTTGCTTCATCGAGAATTAAAATAGAAGGATTTTTTAAGAACATCCTTGCGATCGAAAGTCGTTGTTTTTGACCCCCAGATAGTTTAACACCCCGTTCACCAATAACTGTATCAAGTCCATCTGACATCGCTCTAACGGTATCCTCTAATCGTGCTAAGCGGACAACATGCCAGATCTCCTCATCTGTTGCATCTAATTTTCCATAAGCGATATTCTCACGTAATGTGCCTGAGAATAGAAAGACATCTTGTTGCACGATGCCAATATGCTGACGCAAGGATGACAATGTCATATCACGAATTGAAAGGCCGTCGATCGATATTTCACCAGATTTAATATCATAAAATCGTGGGAGCAAACTGCAGATCGTTGTTTTCCCGGCTCCAGAGGGTCCAACAAAAGCGACGGTTTCCCCAGGGTTTATTTCTAGATTAATATGATTTAAAATATCTTGTTTTCCTTCATATCCAAATGAGACATCTTGATAGATAATGTGGCCATCAACGTGATCAACATCAATTGCTTCCGGAAGATCCACAATCTCAGGCTTTGTTTGCATCAATTCCATAAATCTTTTGAAACCGGCAATTCCCTTCGGATACAATTCAATCACAGCATTGATCTTCTCTATCGGTCGAATGAAGATATTCGTCAGTAATAAGAAACTCACAAATTGACCATTCGTAATTTCACCGTTAATTGTAAAATAAGCACCGCAGATCAGTGTAAATAGGGTAATTAAACGCATAAGAAAGTAATTAAAGGTATTATTTGCACCTAATATTTTATAAGATAATAACTTAGCCAAGCGGTACTTGGTGTTATTTTTTTTGAATTGCTCGTTTTCATATGCTTCATTCGAGAAAGCTTGGACCACTCGAATACCACCAACAGTATTTTCGATATTGGCATTGAAGGTAGCGATATCTTTATAAATTCTCGTCGTCGCATGGGTCATTTTTTTTATTAAAAAAGACAATAAGGATGGTTAAAATGGGAACTAGAACAAAGGTTAAGCAGGCTAGTTTCCAGTTTATCGTCAGCATTAAAACAAATGATCCAAACAAAGACATCACCGCGATAAACACATCTTCAGGGCCATGGTGTGCCACTTCGCCGATATCAAATAAATCATTGGTTAGTCGTGATAATAAATGACCTGTTTTATTATTATCAAAAAAGGAGAATGATTGCTTTTGAATATGCTCAAATAATTGTTTTCGCATGGTGGTCTCTATATTGATCCCAAGCATATGTCCCCAGTAGTTTACGACAAACTGCATGACCGTGTTTATAGAATAGAAAAATAGTAAACCTAATACAGCTAACATGATCCAAGACCAATTACGACTTGGTAACAGTTGGTCGATGAATTGATTTACGGCTACTGGAAAGGCAAGCTCTAATAGAGCGGCGATAACCGCACAAGAAAAATCCAATATAAATAAGGCTTTATACGGTTTATAATATGAAATAAATTGTTTAAGCATTCATTGATCACCTTCTTACTAATTTCTGCACGCATAGGCAGTTCCTTATAGTTTACCGAAGAGTCTATTCCCATGCAATTTTTTGTGATCAAACCTGCTCATTAAAGAATAAATAGACCCGTTCACCAATTTTTTGGATTAGTTGGTCCGCTTCTATACTATCATCAAAGCCACTCGTCATACATGTTACGATAGCCCTTTTATCCTTTAATTTTATGAAGGCTGTATCATGTGAGATACGCTCCATTTCCCCTGTTTTGTTGTATATTTTTACGGGGGTATATTCGATTTTACCTGGTAATTTTCCTCTGAATTGTTGATTTAAAAAATAGTTATCAATGAAAGGAAAATCATGGCTTAACGAATTAGAACTTGAAAAGATTAATTCCATACAATGAGTGATATCAGCAGCACAAGTGAAATTATCTTTACCTTCTTTTTTAGCTTCCATATCCATCATTTTCCGCTGGATACTTGTCCCATTCAATTGATGATCATTAATCCAAGCTTGAATGTGTTCAATTCCTAATACGTCCATTAAAACGTTGGTTGCTGTGTTATCTGAAACGTTAATCATTAAACCTAGTAAATCTCGAATCGACCAATCATTTACATCATGAAGGACTTGAATAATACCACATCCATCAACAATATTGTCCGAAGAGATACGTATTTTTTGACTAAAAGACAGGTTCCCTTTTTTAATTTGTTCAAAAGCATATAGGAGTATTGGAAGTTTTATTAAGCTTGCTGATAACATCTTAGTCGTTTCATTAAACGTATAGTGACATTGATCCCCTTGGATAACGACACTCACTTTGTTCCCAAAAGGAGATACAAGTTGATCTAGTTTTTCATAAAATAGTGTGATCAATTTGTAACACCCGCTTCTGTTGATTTTTTATCCTCACGTTGTTGTTGATAAAGATGGCAGGCAACAAAATGATCTTTATCGATCTCATTAAAATTTGGTTTGACTTGTGCACAAATATCCATAACATGAGGACATCTCGTTCGAAAGACACAACCGGATGGAGGATTTATTGGACTTGGAAGATCTCCTTCCAAAATAATCCTTTCCCTTTTTTCCTCAATATCAGGATCAGGAATCGGAATGGCCGATAATAAGGCTTCAGTATATGGATGAAGAGGATGTTGATATAACTTATCACTACTTGTTAATTCAACCAATTGTCCAAGATACATAACGCCAACGCGATCACTCATATATTTTACCAATGACAGATCATGTGCTATGAAGAGGAAAGTTAAGCCTTTTTCTTTTTGTATTTGTTTTAAAAGATAGACCACTTGCGCCTGAATAGAAACATCCAAAGCCGATAAAGGTTCATCAGCAATAATCATTGAAGGTTCCAGAGCGAGTGCACGAGCAATGCCTATCCGTTGTCTTTGACCACCGCTAAACTCATGGGGGTAACGATATAAATGTTCTTTTGTCAGCCCCACCTCTTGTAATAGTTCTTCAACCCGGCGGCGTCTATCTTTTTTGTTTGGATATAATCCGTGAATATCCATTGGTTCTGAAATAAGATCGTAAACAGTTGAACGAGGATTTAATGAGGCATAAGGATCCTGAAATATCATTTGCATTTCTTTTGTTAATTGAAAGCGATCTTGTCTTGTTTGGAGATAATCTTTTCCTTTGTACCGAACGTCACCTTCTGTTTTATCATATAAACCAAGGATCGTTCTACCTAGTGTCGATTTCCCGCATCCTGATTCCCCAACGATTCCGAGTGTTTCCCCTTCATACAAGGTAAAGGATACCCCATCAACTGCTTTTAACGTCTCATTCCTATTCAATTGAAAGTATTTCTTTAGATTCTGTACTTCTAGAAGAGGATCCTTCATGATACATTAGCCTCCGATTCTATTAAATATCGTCTTATTGTGCAACACTCTCTTTCAAATATGGTTCCTTTAAGAGTGGTAATTTCAATTTTTTTACCAGGCGTCGGAGAATGAATCATTTTGCCGTCACCGTAATAAATCCCTACATGATGAATCGTTCCTTTTCCTTCTTCATATGCAAAAAAAAGAAGATCACCCGGTTTTTCTTCCCCAAACGTTACTTCTTCTCCTTTTATCGCCTGATCATGTGCATCTCTTGGTATCATTTTCCCAAACATTCGATACATGGAGTAGCTAAACCCTGAGCAATCGAAGCCGTATGAACTCATACCTGCCCAAAGATAGGGTAAATTTAGAAAGCGTTCCGCTAATTTTATAATCGCTTGGCTACTAAAAGGCTTTAATTTATCATAAGCGATAGAACTTCTATCTAAATACCCTATCTCACCTGAAGGAACCAATACACTGATGTTCTCGTCTAAGTCTTTAATAATTGGAAGTCTTGTCCCCATGCTAAGAATCGTGACCCTTTCACCTTTTTGATTATATAAAGGGGCTCGGTCCTCTTTCACGATCAACCAATTAGTTTGATCATCCCAACTTGAAGGTTTTTTTATGAGCTGGTTTACCGGGACATATCCAGGATAACCTCTTGGATCTTTCGAGGATGATTGCATAACCGCATACCCATACGCCCAACCGTCTACCATTTTTTCCACAAGAAATTCTTCACCAAAAAGAAGCTGGGTTTCCAGACGATTTTCTCTACACAAAGCGATAGTTTCTTCTTCAGACATATCATGAAGCCATCCCTCGATATCACATGGATAGTTTATTGCTTTACCATCTACGTTACGCACCGAATCGGGGCTTTTCCACACCGTTGCAACAGAAACATTTGTAAGGAAGGGTGTAATTTGATTCATCCTTGTACACTTCCTTTTGACAGACATGTCGCATCAATATGACGGATTCCGAGACCTGGTAAGGTTGGCATAAAAATTTTTCTACCTTGGTAGGTAATTCCCCCTTCAACAGGATCAACTAAGAGCATGAGAGGGGCGTCAAAATCGCATCGCGTCACATTTTTCTGACTAGCTGCAAAATGAGCGGCAGCCGTTATTCCAATTTTACTTTCAATCATACTTCCAACCATACATTCAACCCCATACGCTTCAGCAAAATGGTTAATTTCTAATGCATGATGAATGCCGCCTGATTTCATAAGTTTTACATTAATCAAATCACACGACCGCGATGATAGAAGTTTCATAGCATCGTGTGGTGTAAACACACTTTCGTCAGCCATTATGGGTGTTTCAACAGCTTTTGTAACTTCCTTTAATCCTTCAATATCCCATGCCGGTACGGGTTGTTCTATCAGCTCGATATTTAATTGATTTCTTTCACAGTAGTGAATAGCATAGATAGCTTCTTTAACCGTCCAACCTTGATTTGCATCCAATCTAAGTCTAACTTCAGGGCCAATCGCTCGTCGTATGTGTTCAATCCTTTCAAGGTCAGTTTCGATATCCCCTTTTCCTACCTTGATTTTTAAAGTATTAAAGCCCTTATCGATTAAATCAATGGCATCATGAATCATCATTTGCGGCTCATTTACGCTTACTGTAAAATCTGTTTCAAGCTCATGGCGGTAGCCCCCTAGCAATTGATAAAGAGGAAGATTTGCTTTTTGAGATAAAAGATCATAGATAGCCATATCAATACACGCTTTAGCACTTGAATGATGAATGATCGCTTGATCAATTTTTTCAAATAGTTGTTCATAATTCATAATATCCATACCTATCATTAAAGGACGAAAGATATTTTCTATTGTGGATTGAATACTTTCTAAACTATCTCCCGTAATAACATGAGTGGCAGGTGCTTCACCTACGCCTGTTTTATTTTCACATTCAACAAAAACAATCACGGTTTCAAGGTGATTAACTGTACGTAACGCCGTTTTAAAGGGTTTAATAAGAGGTACAATTAATCGATCTGTTCTTATATTGGTGATTTTCACCGTCTTGTTCCTCCTTTTCTAAAACCTCACTTAATTTAAGAATTAACACACTCCCGCTTCTATCGTCAGTGTCTTTGAGTACGTATTGAGAACAGCATTAACACCAAGGGGAATAGAAAAATGAGGTTGGCAATGTCCGATTAAGAAACCTTTCATAACGGGTTTACCATAATGAATTAAATAGTGCTGAAATACCTCATCTAAAGTTAACGTTGATTGTCGTTTTTTTGGTTCAGCTTCCGTAAATGATCCAATCATAAAACCTGCAGCATCGTTTAACTTTCCAGAGAGACGCAACTGGTTTAACATCCCATCAACTCTATAGGGTTCCTCACCTATATCCTCGATTAAGAGAATTTTACCTTTCACATCAATGTCAAAGTCGGAACCGATACTGCTTACAAGTAACGAAAGATTTCCACCTACAATGGGAGCTTCAACAATCCCATCAACGAGAACATCTAATGGTGAAATGGTTTCATCATAACGTAAGGTTATAGGTTCAAATAATTGTTGAATCAACCGTTCTGATAAAGGTTTAAAATCATCTTTGCCCATATCCGAACTTGGCATTGGACCATGAAACGTCACTATCCCACTTTTCTTATGTATCGACGTGTGCAAGCAGGTAATATCACTATATCCCCAAAATATCTTTGGATTATTGGCTATTAAATTGTAATCTAGTCGATCGACGATTCGAGGCGTTCCATAACCGCCACAGGCACAAAAAATAGCTTTAATATTCGGATCTAAAAACATACTATGTAAATCATTCACACGGTCATCATCAGAACCTGCTAGATACCCCATTTCATCGTGTAAATGTGGACTTTCATAAATCTTCACACCACATTTTTTCAAAACATGCATTCCTTTTCTTAAAGGTTCAATTTTTGGTGGACTTGCTGGAGCGATAATGCCAATGGTATCTCCTCTAGTTAATCGTGTTGGCCTTAGCATTGCTTCATCTCTCCTTTTCCTGAAAAATGTTAAGTTTAATTATTTAAGGAAGGAAACCCGATATTTTTATCCCGCCTTAACGGCAAGTAAAGACCCCCACCTCAAGATTCTGAGTTTTCAAGAAGATAGGTGGGGGATCAACTGCCCGTAAAGGCCCGATTGGTTCAGCTAACCATCAGTGGGGGATGAAGAAAACCCCCACTGATGGAAGCTTCACTTTATAAACGTATGCGAGTTCCTTCCTTAAAATGTTACAAAACAAAACCTTTAGAACAGACTATGCGAACTATAATTTCGTTAATTTTTGCTAGCCCATTTGAGTTCAAGATACCCTACTGGATGATGCACAATTCCTTTGACATTACTTTTCTGTAATAGTGGTTGATTATAGAATAAAATCGTAGAATATGGCATGTCTTTAAACAAGATCTTTTCTGCTTGATACATTTCATCGAAACGCGCTTTTTCATCTTTTTCATTCTTTGCTTTTTTGATTAAAGCATCATACTCTTTGTTACTCCACCGTGCACTATTCATTGGCATACCCGTTTGGAAGTTTTCAAGATAATTAATTGGATCACCGTAGTCAGCTAAGAACGATGCTTTAGAAAACTGGAATTTGCCCGCTTTTTGCTCGGTTGAGAAAACATTCCATTCCATATTGGCCAATTTCACGTTGACCCCTAGATTTTTCTTTAACATTTCTTGAATCGCTTCTGCAATTCTCTTATTTTCATCTGTTGTAGAATACGTAAATGTGACAGGTGGAAGTTTTGAATATCCTTCTTCTTTCATGCCTTCTTGTAGCAGTTTCTTCGCTTCAGTTGGATCGAACTTATACAAATCTCCGTTTTTCTCACGGAAATCATTGCCATCAGGGTCTTTAAATCCTGGCGACACGAATCCATAAGCCGGTGTTTGTTTCCCCTTGGTGACATAATCAACAATTTGTTTGCTATCGATTGACATAGCAAAAGCTTTTCTGATTTTTTGATTTGTAAACGGTGCTTGGTGAACATTCATACTAATAAAAGAAGTACCTGCTTGCTGTTCAATTTTAACTTTTCCTTCTTTGAATAGTTTGTCACTGAGTCCAGGTGGCACACTGGCTTCATCTAGACTTCCAGATTGATAGGTTTGATATTCCGTGTTAGGATCATCAATCATGGCCCAATTCACTTCATCTAATTTGACATTTTTCTTATCCCAATAGTTCTTGTTTTTCTTGAAAACCATATGACTATTATGCTTCCAAGTTGTGAGATTGAACGGACCGTTACCAACAAACGTCTTAGCATTAGCAAACCATTTAGGATTTTTTTCAGCCACTTTCTCATTTATTGGAAAGAAACATGGATTCGTTATGATATTTAAGAAATATTTTTGAGGTGCTGTAAGTGTCACTTGAAGCGTATTTTTATCAATCGCTGAAACTTTAACATCATTAGCCGATCCCTTACCAGAATTGAAAGCTTCGCCTCCTTCAATAAGATAACCTAGGAAAGCGGCAGGTGATGCCGTTTTCGGATCTAATAGACGTTTCCAAGCAAATTCAAAATTTTGAGCCGTTACAGGATCTCCATTTGACCATTTTGCATTTTTACGTATATGAAAGGTATAGGTCTTCCCATCTTTCGATACATCCCATTTTTCAGCTGTAGCAGGGTGTGGTTCATTATCTTTCCCTAGTCGTGTCAATCCTTCCATTAAGTTATTTAAAGGACTCCACGAAGGAGCATCAAATCCCTTTGGAGGATCAAAGGAAGACGGTTCTTGACCATTGTTTAATTTTAATACTTTCTTATTATCCGAGGAAGAGTCTGAGTTTTTCGAACTGTTAGCTGTACAAGCAGATAAAGCCAAAACTAAAACAATCGATAACAGGATGGTTAATGTTCTTTTCATTTTGAACCCCCCTAAATAAGATTCGGATTTTTTTCTTTCTCTTTTGATTATTCAAACTACAGATGATATGTAATCTTAAAACTTGTCGTACATGCGTCATCTAGTCTAACTTTTCTATTAAGATTGACTTGCTAACATTTCTTTTCTTATGGTTACTGCTCTTGTATCTTGTAACCAACACTCAACCTGATGTCCTTCACGCAACCTTGTTTTTTGCGGTTGAATACGACCACATACTTCCATAGCATAAGGACAACGATCAACAAAAGCACAACCTTTAGGTGGTGAAAATAAATCTGGAGGTGAACCCTCGATGGGTTTTAAACTATTGTTTGATTGATCTAATCTCACGACGGATTGAAGTAAAGCCCGTGTGTAAGGGTGCTCTGAATGATAGAATATTTGACGTTTGTTCCCTACCTCGACTACCCTACCGGCATACATGACCGCGATTCGATCAGCCATTTTTGCTACAACTCCTAAATCATGAGTAATGATAACGATCGAAATGCCGGTTCTTTTTTGAATAGATTCAAATAACTCCAATATCTGAGCTTGGATGGTCACATCTAATGCCGTTGTAGGTTCATCTGCAATAAGTAAATTGGGTTCACAAATTAATGCCATGGCAATAACGACTCTCTGTCTCATTCCTCCGCTTAATTGATGTGGATACTGTTTCAATCGTTCGAGTGGATTTGAAATACCAACCAAGTCTAAAACTTTGATTGCTTCTTTCTTAGCCTTTCGTTTAGAAAGTTTCTTTTGGTGAATAAGACCTTCCATCAATTGTGAACCAATCGTTAACGTTGGATTTAATGCCGTCATTGGATCTTGAAAAACCATTGAAATGTCAAGCCCTTGAATTTTTCTCATTTCTTTTGAAGTTAAACGAGTCAAGTCTTTTCCTTTAAAGATTATTGAACCATTTGTAATTTTACCTGGATGATCGATAAGTCCCATGATAGCAAGGGAAGAAACACTTTTCCCACAGCCAGATTCACCTACGATGGCTAAGGTTTCTCCTTTTCCTAAAGTAAAGTCAACTCCTCTTACCGCCTTCACGGTACCACCATGCGTTGGAAAATGAATATGCAACTGTTTTACCTCAAGTAATGGTTCCAATGAGTTTCACCTCCTTAATTTTGGATCAAGTGCATGTTGTAAACCATCGCCTAATACATTAAAGGCAAACATGGTCATTGAGATAAAGAAAGCTGGAAAAAATAGTTGCCACCAATATCCCGTTAAAATGGCAGATAAAGAGTCGTTCGCCATGGTTCCCCAGCTTGCATATGGGGCTTGTATGCCGAGTCCTAAAAAACTTAAGAAAGCTTCTGCAAATATGGCTGAAGGGACGGTTAAGGTCATTTGAACAATAATTTGCCCGATCGTATTCGGGATTAAATCTTTCTTTATAATCCGTGAAGTTGGACTCCCAAAGGATCTTGATGCTATGACAAATTCATAGTTTTTTAATTGTAAAACTTGGCCTCTAACAATTCGAGCCATCCCAGTCCATCCGGTTATGGTCAGAGCAACTATAACGGTAAATAATCCAGGTCCCATGACAACCATCATCAAAATAACAACGAGAAGGTATGGAAGACCATATAAAATCTCAATAATTCTCATGAGTACACTATCAACCTTGCCTCCCTTATAGCCACTTATTCCACCATAAATAACACCAATTAATAAATCCACAAGGGCTGCTAATAGACCAACAATTAATGATATTCTTGCGCCATACCACGTCCTAGTAAATACATCACGCCCTAGATCATCTGTACCAAACCAATGGTTATGAGAAGGACTTAAATTTTGATCTTGTAAGTTTTGTGATGAGACAGAATATTGCGACATGAAAGGACCAAAAATGGCCATTATAGCCAGTAAAATAAGAAATATTAAACCAAACATCGCTAATTTATTCTGCAAAAGGCGTATCCACGCACCTTTCCAATACGATAAACTTGGACGTTTTAACTCTTCTACATGGTTATTCTTAATCTTTCTTTTATTAAACCACTCATCTTGAATTTCATTTGTCGTTTGCACTTGATCTATTCTCATTGCCGCCAATTAGATCACTTCTTTCTTATGAAGTTTAATTCTAGGATCCAGCCAACCATAAGCGATATCAACGATAAAAAGTAAAACAATCAAGATTGAACTATAAAAAACGGTCGTTCCCATGATCACAGGATAGTCACGAGTATTAATACTATCAACAAAATATTTTCCCATTCCCGGGATCGCAAAGATTTTTTCTATAACAAAAGTCCCCGTTAATATTCCAGCAGCTAAAGTTCCGAGAAGTGTGATAACTGGTAGTAAAGCATTCTTTAACGCATGCTTAAAAACAATAAGAATGGGAGATAGACCTTTGCTTCGGGCCGTCCGAATATAGTCTTGTGTCAACACTTCGATCATACTGGTACGAATTAATCTCGCTATTATCGCCATTGGACCCGTAGCTAACGCAATAGTTGGTAATACTTCACTTTTCCAACTCGTCCACATTGACGGTGGCAACCAGCCTAAATTAACGGCAAATTCTTGAATTAATAATGAAGCTAAAACAAAATTAGGTATCGATATACCCAATACGGCTATTGTCATGGCTACATAATCAATGAAATGATTAGCTTTAAGAGCTGCAATAATACCTAAAATGATACCTGACAAAATAGCGACAATAAGGGTTATCATACCAAGCTCGAAAGACACAGGAAAACCATCTGAAATTAAACTATTTACTGTATCATTTGGATGTTTAATGGATGGGCCATAATCAAAAGTCGCAACAGATTTCATATAGATAAGGTATTGAATAGGCAACGGTTTATCTAAGTTATAATGCATTTCCATGTTCTTTTGAACCGTTTCATTTAATTGTTTACCATTATGACTATTAAACGGGGATCCCGGAATAACATGCATAAGTATAAAAGTAAGAGTAGCTATCACCCATATGGTTAAAATCATGGCTAATAGTCTTCTAAGGATAAAATTCACCATCATGATGACCCCCTTTATCTAAGATCGTTTATTTAACAAAATTTGGTTTTCATAGCGAGTTCAGTCATGGCCACCATCGCTTGATAGGCATCAATAATGGTATTCGCTTCATATTTGACTATTGTTGTTCCAGGTTCAATCGTTACTTGAGGAATGAGAGCTGCCCATTCGGCTTCTCCATAGTTTGTAAACTCCACTCTAAGAGTAGGATTCTTAGGGGGCTTTAGCGGATCAATCGCTTTTCTTTCAAGAGCTTCCAAGGTTTTTTCTCTTAGTAACTCGGTAGCTTTAGCTGGAGATAAGGTTTCATGAGAGGACCGTGATAAGGCTCTTTTTACAATACACGTCGTTATATTTGGCATAAGCTGCTTGGCTTCATCAGCAACACAGTCATCACCAGCAACAAGGATCACTGGAACATCATAGAAACCTGCAACATAGGCATTAAGACCCAATTCTCCAACAACTTGATCATTAATCCAGAAGTTTCGAACCCCAAAGGTCATAGAATGTGACATCACACCTTTCTTACCAGCGCGTGAATGATATCCAATAAAGGTTGCCAAATCTACTTGATCATCTAAACCTTGAACCATAGACATCGGTTTAACATCTCCAGAGATTAATTTGGCTTCTGGATGAATTTCTTCAATTAAAATGTTGTTCATTTTTGAATGGCTGTCATTCACGACAATATCTTCTATCCCAAAATCAACGGCAGCTTGTACAACACTGTTGGCTTCCATTGTCATGATTCTTCGGCCCGTTTCATAATTTGATTCACTTGAGTTTACATATGTATAATCAGGTAACCCTGAAATTCCTTCCATATCGACTGAAATCCATAATTTTGTCATTTGTGTCACTCCTATGTCATAACCTCTATTAAAGTTAAAAAATAATAATATATGTATTGTAAAGATTAATAATATAAAGATAATATCACATTGAAATAAAATA
>NZ_WNHB01000024.1 GCF_009718825.1 Terrilactibacillus tamarindi
TGGTGCAATAAATCCGGAAGTGGTGCAATAAATCCGGAAGTGGTGCAATAAATCCGGAAGTGGCGCAATAAATCCGGAATAAAACTATTAACATCGTAGATCAACCCAACTAGTTGAGTTAGCAAATATATTTGCCAATGCTGGGCAAAGTTTGAGATATTTTAACCTCTCCGGAAATGGGAGAGGTTTTTTTAAAATAAATAACACTAGATAGTCAGGTGATATAATCCCGGTATGAAAGAGTTGGTACCACCCTTCTTGCCAGTAGTTTTTATTTAAATTGTTTCATGTGAAACATCCCACACAGGTAAGGCTAATTAAATATAAATATAAGTGGAACAGGCACATGAATAAAGTTTAGGGATATAATGTTAAAACAAAACTTCAATATTTTGAATCTCATATTTTGAATAAAAAGCTTGAACAGTGGCAAGACTACTGTTGGAGGTGAATGAAAGATGGGACTAGCAGCTCATTCTTGTACGGGAGAAATATGTGTCATTTGTGGCGAAATAAAGTATAAAGGGATACATGTTTGTAATCAATTAATCTGTGATACTTGTCAAAAAGATATCGTTCATACAGATGTAACTGATGAAAAGTATCGATATTTTATAAGTCAACTTTCCAAATTAAAAGTAAAAGAAACAAAACAGTGAGTGAGAATATGAATGTGTTCGTTGCACCCAGAATCTTCATTCAAGAATTATATATTAAATTATAAAGCAGTCTCTTCATTCCTTCCTGTAGATGACTGCTTTTTTATTAGTCTTTTTCTAAAAGATAATGGCTAGGTGTTTTTGATTTTTTTCGAACATAATAAATTTGTTGTCCTTCCATGTCTCATGTTTCTGCAAAATACTAGCCAAAAACAACATAGTTTGTGAAAGTACCCACCTTTTATTATTTACTACTGTCTTTATTTAAAAAGAGAGGTAATTTGCCTAGGAAAATAATATCTTCTCTTTCAGCGGCATCACCTTCAGCCAAAATAGCAGCTTTGGCAACCACATTTCCACCAGCTTTTATAACTAATTCTTCTAAAGCAAGAAGAGAGTCACCTGTGCTAATGACATCATCGATAATAGCAATCTTTTTTCCTTTTATTTTTTCTGCGTCTTTTCCATCTAAGCAAAGCAGCTGCTTTTTTTGAGTTGTCATCGAAACAACTTCATTAACAAAGGGAGATGACATATAAGGTTTTACACCTTTTCGAGCAACAATAAACTCTTTCATGTTAAGCTGTTTCGAAACTTCATAGGCTAATGGGATCCCTTTTGCTTCAGCTGTAATCAAATAATCTATTGAAGGGAGTTTTTTTGCAATTTGTGGAGAAACATGAGAAATTAATTCTGTATCTCCTAAGATCACAAAACTGGCAATACTCAGCTCGTCATTAATAGGGATAATAGGTAAATCACGGACAAGTCCTGATAGAGATAAAGGATAACTGTTCATTTTTTGTGTCCTCCCGTTACAGTACAATGAGTTAATATGTATATAAAAAAAGCGCCTATATAAATAGACGACGAGTCATAAGCACCAAAAATAAGGATATTCAAGTGTATACCCAGTAGGTGATAGGACGGCGTCATAGTAAAGCAATTTACGGTTGCTTTGTAGAGACTCCTAGACAGTATTTCTAAGATTATATGGGGAATATTTAGTTGAATCTACAACTAGCTTTAACTTATCATACCCAATGACAAGTTTCAATACGACTAAATTTGGTAAGTAAGCCGGCTGACAATAATCTATGTTAAAATAAGGTTAAGCTTAAAATTAAGTGAAGGATTGTATGCTGCTATGGATCAACGACAAACCCCATTATTTGACGCCTTACTTCATTATAAAAATCATCAACGCTATACTTTTCACGTTCCAGGTCATAAAAACGGTGATTGTTTTTTACCTAAGGGGAAGACTGTTTTTAGCCCTATGCTGACGATTGATGCTACCGAAGTAGAAGGGTTAGACGATTTACATGAGCCAATGGGTGTCATTAAAGAGGCGCAAGATCTTTTAGCCAATTATTATAAGACGATAAAAAGTTATTTTCTTGTAAATGGTTCTACGGTAGGGAATCTTACGATGGTTTTATCTACGTGTAAACCAGGTGACAAAGTATTTGTACAAAGAAATAGCCACAAGTCAATTTTTAATGCAATTGAATTAGCTCGTGTAAAACCAATATTTTTATCACCAAAGATAGATTCATTCACGCAAATACCTATAGGATTAGACATAGATACCGTTAGGGAGGCTATTCATGCCCATCCTGATGTAAAAGCCATGATAGTGACCTATCCGAATTATTATGGAATGGCTTCAATGGAATATCAGTCTATTATTGACCTATTGCATAAGCAAGGAGCCCTTGTCTTAGTAGATGAAGCACATGGCGCTCATTTTACGTTAGGACATACAATACCACCAAGTACATTATCCTACGGTGCTGATCTTGTCGTTCATTCAGCGCATAAGACATTACCGGCCATGACGATGGGGTCGTATTTGCATATAAATTCAGATAAAATAGATATAAAAGCTGTGGAAAAATATCTTCATAGTTTGCAATCATCGAGTCCCTCCTATCCCATCATGGCTTCGCTTGACTTAGCTAGATCCTTTATAGCGACGTTAAAAACTAAAAAAATAGTATCAATCTTAGATTCAATACAATCTTTTATCAAAGAATTAGATTCTATAGATCAGATAAAAGTCATACATGAAGATGATATAGGGGCAAGTTTAGATCCATTTAAATTAATCATACAATTGCCCCAATCCATATCCGGCTATGCTTGGCAGAACCAATTGATTCAGCGAGGAATTTATCCAGAGCTAGCGGACCCTCACCATGTCTTGTTTGTATTAGGGTTAGATGATCGTATCGATTATCATAATGCCTTAGGATGCATAAGAGATAGCTTGAAAGATATGCCCAAATGGGAAAAGTTAAGTTATAACATAAATCAACTGACCCCAAGATCAAGTCTTTGTTTGTCTTATGATAAGTTTAGTGATTATCAAACACGTGAAATTGATCTGGATCTTTCCCTATCGTATATTGCAGCGGAACATGTTATTCCTTATCCACCCGGAGTTCCAGTTGTCTTACAAGGTGAAAAAATAACAATGAGCCACATTCAATCAATAAAGGAATGGGACCAAGCTGGGGCTCGTTTTCAAAATAAAGCCATGAACGAAAAAAAACTAACAGTTTATGAAATGCCTAGAGAGGAAGAGTAAGAGTGAAGGGCTTGTTTATTACATTTGAAGGTCCAGATGGTTCTGGAAAATCAACACAAATTAAAAAAATGGCTAATTTGCTTGAAACGAAAAGACTTCCCTATATTTTAACAAGGGAACCTGGAGGTACACGAATTAGTGATAAAATACGAGAAATCATTTTGGATCCGGAACATAATGAACTCACTGAGGAAACAGAAATCTTACTCTACGCTTCTTCAAGGGCACAACATGTTCAAGAAAAAATTATTCCTGCTCTAAACAATGGGAAAATTGTTCTGTGTGATCGATTTATGGATGCTTCGATAGCTTATCAAGGCTATGGTTTAGGGAAGGATCTTCAAACAATAAAATCCATAAATCAATTTGCTTCACAAGGTCTTGAACCCGATCGAACGTATTTTATCGATGTGACGCCTGAAACAGGACGGAAGCGGATGGTGAAACGTGCAGGTGGATCACACGACTTAGATCGGATCGAACTTCGTGAAAAATCCTATCACCAACGAGTTAGAGAAGGATTTATGACCATTTATCACGAAAATAGTAATAGGATCTGTTATATTGATGGTGAAAAAGATCTTAATCAGGTCTTTGATACCATTGTAAATGATTTTTTTGCTTACTATAGCCATCAAGATAAAATATAGTAAGATGAATATAAATTTTTTTATTAATCATGTCAGTAATTGAATGTATAAAGCAATACGAAATCATGATAAAAGGAGAAGGGATCATGAAATTAGTCATGGCTGTTGTTCAAGATAAGGATAGTAATCGGTTACAGTCCGCATTAGTCGAATCAGGATTTAAAGCGACAAAATTAGCGAGTACAGGTGGTTTTCTTAAATCTGGAAATACAACCTTTATCATTGGTGTAGATGATGAGAAAAAGAATGAATTATTGACAGTTATTAAGAAAAACTGTCAATCTAGAGATCAAATCATTACGCCTGTATCCCCAATGGGTGGAAGTACGGATGCTTATATACCTCAACCCGTAGAAGTAGAAGTTGGAGGAGCGACAGTCTTTATTCTTGAAGTTGCGGAGTTTAAGCAGTATTAGATTGAACTGTGACGTTTCTGATTGTCATTTAAGGTGACTTTATAATATATAAAAAATTACGTTGAGCCGTAATATTATCGTTCATTATGAGACATAGGGGAATTTAGGATGTCAATGAAAATTAATCAAGATCGCCAAGTCCAAGAGACGTTTATAAAAAAGGCTATAAATATAGCCCAACCTAAAACAACGTTTCAAAGTCAAATGGATGGTCAACGCGAAAAAATGCAAATGGATGCCTTACAAGAGTTATTGACTAAAGTTGATGAACAAGCCAAACGCTTAGTTCATTCACGTACCGTTAAGGATGTACAAATTTATAAAAAAGCGATTCAGACTTTTGTGCAAGAAGCCATTCAATTTGGTCTTGGTACCAAAGCATCTTATTCATGGTCTCAATCTAATAGCTCCCAACTCATTGTTAAGAAGATAGATGAGAAATTGGTCTCTTTAACAGACCATGTGTTAAAAAAAGAAACGGATTCTCTTAATCTTCTAGATCAACTAGGAGAAATTAGGGGGTTACTCGTGAACTTATATGTATGAAAGAGTGGCAAATATGAGCTGGAAGGCATTTATAGAAAAGCAAAAAACGGCTGCGACAATTTTCACGCATGCCCTAAGGAAAAATGAATTATCTCATGCTTATATTTTAGAGGGTCCAAAGGGAACTGGAAAAAGAGAGATGGCTCAGCTATTGGCCCAAACCCTGTTTTGTGAAAATCGAAAAGGGACTGAACCATGTCATGAATGTCGTAATTGTCGACGCGTTTTATCAGGGAATCATCCTGATATCGTATGGGTAAAAAAAGAAGAGGACGCAACATTAATTAAAAAAGAGCAAATTACTTATTTGATAAAAGAATTTGCTTATCGTAGTGTTGAATCCCAAATGAAACTATTTATCATAGAAGATGCTGATTTGATGAGCAGTCAAGCAGCCAATAGCTTACTTAAATTTATAGAAGAGCCGCATCAGAATACGGTTGCTCTATTGCTTACTGAGCATATTCATCAACTATTAGACACCATTATTTCAAGGTGCCAAGTTCTTACATTTTCAGCTCTTTCTCGAAAGAATTTGGAAGAAAAGCTCATTGAACAGGGCATATCTAAACCCCTTGCGACATTAAGTAGTTCATTAACGAATCGTTACGATGAAGCGATTTCTTATTGTAAGGATGAATGGTTTGCTAACGCTCGTTTACTAGTGATACAATTAGTACAAAAGCTTCTAAATTCCACACAAGCAGGGCTTTCAACCATGTATGAACACGTTGCTCCGCATTTTAAAGATCAAAAGCAATGGGACATTGCCTTAGATTTATTACTGTTTTGGTATAGAGATATGATGTCGATCCATTTAGATCGATTAGGTGAAGTTGTCTATTGTGACAAACTCGATGAATTGAAAAGCCAAACCCTGCAAAAGTCCTTACAACATATTGCCGACGATATGGCTTATATCTTAAAAGCAAAACGCCAGTTGTTGTTGCATGTTAATGGACTCAGTGTAATGGAAGAGCTTATTGTAAAGTTACAAGGGGAGGCCTAATGATGAACTACGATATCGTAGGTGTCCGTTTCAAAAAGGCGGGTAAAATTTATTACTTTGACCCAGATCAACTTGACATTTCACAGGATGATTGTGTTATTGTAGAAACGACAAGAGGCATTGAATTTGGAACGGTTGTGATTGGACGAAAGACCGTGGGAGAAGAGGATGTCGTTCTTCCTTTGAAAAAAGTCATTAGACTCGCTACTGATGAGGATAAAGAACATGTTAAACAAAATAAGCACGATGCTGAAGCAGCTCTTGATATATGTTTAAAAAAAGTATACGATCATCAATTGGATATGAAATTAATTGATGTAGAATATACCTTTGATCGCAATAAAATTATTTTTTATTTTACTTCAGATGGGCGTGTAGATTTTAGAGAGCTCGTCAAAGATTTAGCAGCAGTATTTAAAACAAGAATTGAACTTAGACAAATAGGTGTGAGAGACGAGGCTAAGATGCTTGGCGGCATAGGACCTTGTGGGCGTATGTTATGTTGCTCAACTTTTTTAGGTGATTTTGAACCAGTATCAATCAAAATGGCAAAGGATCAGAACCTTTCTTTAAATCCTGCCAAAATTTCTGGTGTTTGTGGAAGATTAATGTGTTGTTTAAAGTATGAAAATGACCAATATGAATCTGCTAAACAAGAACTTCCGGACATTGGCGAATCGATTAGTGTACTTCACGGTAAAGGACGCGTCGTTGGATTGAATATACTGGAAAAACTCGTGCAAATTGAGTTGAAGGATCCCAATAGAGTGATTGAGTATACATTAGACGAGCTCATCGAGGAAGGAGCCATCTCTTCACAAGCCACTAGATAAGAGGTGGATGGGCTTGGGGAAAAAAGACATTTTTTCACAAGTAAGTCGATTGGAAGAACAAATTGGACAATTGTATAGTGAACTCGGCGATTTGAAAATGCAATTGGCTAGTTTGCTTGAGGATAATCAGCACCTTGCCATTGAGAATCGTAACCTTAGACAGCATATTGAGAATGTGCAAAATGAGAAGAAATCACAGAAGCAAGAAGGAACCGGTCCGAAACCTGCTACGGTCCGTCCCGAAGTTGGGGAAGGATATGACAATTTAGCAAGGTTATATCAAGAGGGGTTCCATATTTGCAACCTGCATTATGGAAGTATTCGTAAAGAAGGAGATTGTCTTTTTTGTTTGTCGTTCTTAAACAAGAAGTAACGCTTGGAGTCCGATTGACTTTAGAAGTTAAAATTTAAACTCGCCATTATGGCGGGTTTTTATTTCACTTTAAGTGCGTTCTAAAAAGGTGACAAATCAGAAGTAAGAAGATAGGCACTGTCTGCGCCATATAGACCCCGCAATCGGCAAGTTTTCACTATAATGGTTATGCTAAATATATGTCGTCTTTTGTGTAAAAGCTCATGCTTTTAACCCAAAAACTTTTTGTCAAAACGATTGATTAGCATAGCCTATTTATTTGTTTAAAGGAATGAGAAAATTGGTAGAAATTAAGCCGAATGAACGTGTCGATGAGTTGTTTAATACGCCGCTCAAGGTCATTCAATCAAAAGATTATTTTGCTTTTTCATTAGACGCCGTTTTGCTAGCTAACTTTGTCTATGTTCCTATCCAACGCGGGAAACTAATAGATCTTTGTACCGGCAATGGGGCGATACCCTTTATTCTGTCAACACGTACGAAAGGTGAAATTACAGGGATAGAAATCCAGCAGGAAATTTATGATTTAGCAGAGAGAAGTAATAGGCTAAATGGTTTAGATACCCAAATTAATTTTATCCATGACGATATTAAAAACGCCACGCATCGATTTGGGCGACACCAGTATGACGTTGTGACATGCAACCCGCCCTACTTTAAAAAAGAACAGGCAAGAGATCAAAATATCAATGAACATGTTGCTATAGCAAGACATGAAATCCATATTACATTAGAAGACGTCATCACTATTTCTAGCTCTCTCGTTAAACAAAATGGTAAGGTGGCGTTGGTTCACCGTCCCGAGCGTTTGGTCGAGATGATAACCTTCATGAAGAAGGTTGATTTAGAGCCAAAAAGATGTCAATTTGTCCATCCAAAACAAGGAAAACCAGCCAATATGGTGTTAATTGAAGCTGCGTACAAGGGCAAACCTGGCTTGAAAGTTCTACCCCCCATCCATGTTTATGACGACAAGGGACATTATACGAAAGAGGTATGGCCATCTAATGAAAGAGTATAGCGTGTATATCTTAAAGTGTTCGGATGGAACACTATACACTGGATACACAACAAATATCGAAAAACGTATTCAAGTTCATGAAAGTGGCAAAGGTGCTAAGTATACGCGAAGCCGATTACCTGTCCAGTTGGTTTATAAGGAAACCTTAAAGACAAAATCAGAAGCTATGAAACGAGAATATGCCATTAAACAATTACGAAGGAAACAAAAATTGGATCTGATACGGGAAAGGGACGTTAATCATGTGGACGCAAGAAAGTTATAAAAAAAACCAAGAAAAAGGAATATTGTATCTTGTCCCCACCCCCATAGGTAATTTAGAAGATATGACCATGCGAGCTATTAGAGTATTAAAGGAAGCCGATATTCTTGCCGCCGAAGACACAAGACAAACGATGAAATTATGTAATCACTTTGACATTCACACGCAGCTCGTTAGCTACCATGAGCATAATAAACAGACAAGTGGAGAGAAGCTGATTCAAGCCCTGCAAGAAGGAAAATCAGTGGCTATTGTGACCGATGCTGGTACACCAGCCATTTCAGATCCTGGCTATGATTTAGTTGTCCGGTGTATTGAAAATAAAATCAATATTGTCCCGCTTCCAGGAGCCAATGCAGCTATTACGGCTTTGATTGCATCAGGATTAGATACAGAACATTTTCTTTTTTATGGTTTTCTTCCTAGACAAAAGAAACAAAAACAAGAAGCTCTAGAATCATTAAGTCATTTGCCATTTACGCTTATTTTTTATGAATCTCCTTATCGGGTAAAAGAAACTCTCGAATCAATACATCAAATTCTAGGAAACAGACGAGTGACATTGAGTAGAGAATTAACAAAGACATATGAAACGATGGTCCGAGGGACATTACAGGAGATTATTCAGGCCTTTCCAGAACTAACAATTAAAGGAGAGTATTGCTTAATTGTTGAAGGGACCCTAGATGAGCAGCCTAGCCAAACGTGGTGGGATGATCTCAATCTAGAGGAGCACTTGACGCATTATGTAAAAGTCAAACAAATGTCAAGTAAGGAGGCTATCAAAGTGGTTGCGAAAGAAAGAGGCATTCCTAAGCGGGAGGTTTATCAGTATTATATTGAAACGTTTAAGTGATTGGAAACATAGAGACCGAGTAGATGAGCTTAAGAAGTAAATACGTTACAAACCTTTTGTTTTTGCCTACTAGACAGTAACAACCTCGAAGAAAACAGCCAAATAAAAAAACTGCCTTATTAGAATTGAGGGCAGTTTTTTATGTGCAGTCTATATGTCTATTTCTCTTATTGTTGTTGTTTTTGTAAGAATCCTTCAATTTCTTTAAGGACAATTTCAGCACCTTCACGACTTAATACTAATTTACCACCGATGTTTAAGTTAGCATCAGAAACATCACCCGTAATTTGGCAAGTCATGCTAGGCTTGTACTTTTTAAGAATGATTTTATCATCATCCACATAAATTTCGAGTGCATCTTTTTCAGCAATACCTAATGTTCTTCTTAGTTCAATCGGAATAACGACGCGACCTAGTTCGTCAACCTTTCTTACAATACCAGTAGATTTCATGAATCGTGTTCCTCCCCATATTCTCTTTTTTTCTATATGTCAGAATTCGACATATTTTTATTAATAATACCAACGATTTACAGTGACGTCAATCGTTTTCTTTTTAATCTATTTTAACCCTATATTGAGATAAAGTCTATTTATTTACTTCACTGTAAAATATAGAGATTTTAATAGAATAGGAGATTTTTTATTTAAAAGTTCTTGTTGTCATTGAGAGTGAACCCTTGTCATTCTTGACATTCGCCATAGTGATTAGTATAGTTTCTTTGAAAGAGACGGAGTGCTCATCTGCCTCAAGTAGTAAATTAATGAGGAGGTTAAATCGTGACAGAAAAGAAAACGTTTTATATTACCACACCGATTTATTATCCAAGTGGTCGATTACATATTGGGCATGCTTATACGACGGTAGCTGGAGATGCCATGGCAAGATACAAACGCCTCAGAGGGTATGATGTGAAATATCTTACGGGTACTGACGAACATGGTCAAAAGATTCAGGAAAAAGCTGAAGAAATAGGCGTCTCGCCACTTTCTTATGTAGATGGAATGGTCGCTCAAATTAAAACTTTATGGAAGAAACTTGATATTTCATATGATGATTTCATTCGTACAACGGAGGAGCGCCACACAAAAATTGTACAGAAAATTTTTAAACGTTTGGTGGATCAAGGGGACATCTATTTAGGTGAATATGAGGGTTGGTATAGTATTCCTGATGAAACCTATTATACGGAAACACAGTTGGTTGATGTAGAATATAATGATAAAGGTAAAATTATCGGCGGTAAAAGCCCCGATAGTGGCCATCCAGTTGAGAAGGTCAAAGAGGAAAGTTACTTTTTCAAAATGAGTAAATACGCAGATCGTTTGTTACAATATTATGAAGAAAATCCGGACTTTATTCAACCAGAAACTAGAAAAAATGAAATGATTAATAATTTTATTAAACCAGGACTCGAAGATCTTGCTGTTTCACGTACGGCCTTTAATTGGGGCGTGAAGGTACCAAATAACCCCAAACATGTGGTGTATGTATGGATAGATGCCTTATCTAACTATATTACCGCACTTGGCTACGGCACGGATCATGATGAGGAGTACAAAAAATACTGGCCATGTAATGTCCATTTAGTAGGAAAAGAGATTGTCCGCTTTCATACAATTTACTGGCCAATCATATTAATGGCTCTTGATTTACCGCTTCCTAAAAAAGTATACGGACATGGTTGGTTATTAATGAAAGACGGGAAAATGTCTAAGTCTAAAGGTAATGTTGTAGATCCTGAACCATTGATCGATCGATATGGACTTGATTCTTTGCGCTATTATCTATTGAGAGAGGTACCATTTGGCTCTGATGGCGTCTTTACTCCGGAGGCATTTATAGAAAGAATCAATTATGATTTAGCGAATGATCTTGGTAACTTATTAAACCGGACGGTTGCGATGGTGAATAAGTACTTTGACGGCGTTGTTCCAAAAGATAATGGACCTGTGACACCGTTTGATGATGATCTCAAAGCATTCGTGGATAAAACGATTCAAACAGTTGAAAGAGAAATGGAAAATCTTCAATTCTCTATTGCGTTAACGGCGATTTGGCAATTGGTTAGCCGGACCAATAAATATATTGATGAAACAGCTCCTTGGATTCTAGCTAAAGATGAATCCAAGAAATCAGCCTTGGCTGCCGTCATGACAAATTTGGTTCAAACCATTCGATCCATCGCGATTATGATTCAACCATTTTTCACGTCAACACCTAAGAAAATTTTCGATCAACTCGGTATCTTAGAGGATGGGGAAAAGTCATGGGATAGTTTAAGTACCTATCATTTGAGTCAAGGGTCTTGGAAAGTTAAAAAAGGGGATCCTATCTTTCCACGATTAGATGTCGATGAAGAAGTACAATACATCCTTACCCAAATGCGCCAACCGGGACTTGAACCATCAAATGAAGAGAAGCCAGTAGATACAAAATCAGATCTCGAAGCTACAAAACCTGAAATCACGATTGATGATTTTAACAAATTAGATTTGCGAGTAGCTGAGATTCTTAGTGTTGAAAAAGTAAAGAAAGCCGATAAACTGCTAAAATTACAAGTCGATTTGGGGTATGAAAAACGCCAAGTTGTTTCAGGTATAGCTGAATACTACAATGAAGATGAATTGGTTGGTCAAAAAGTGATTGTTGTCGCTAATTTAAAACCTGTAAAATTACGCGGGGAGTTGTCCCAAGGGATGATTCTAGCGGGAAAATCCGGTAACATGCTAAAAGTAGCGGCACCGCATGCTGATTTACCAAATGGAACATCAATAAAATAAGTAATTTAAAGGTTTAAAGGAATTATCAATTGTTAACAATGGTTAATAATTGATAGTTCCTTTTTATATTTTCTAAAAAGTGAAGGCAAATAGTTATCCACAGATAGCCGAAAACGCATGTCGAAAGTGGAAATAAAGGTAAAATTATCGTCAGAAACGCCCAATTGTTACAGACTCGTAATATACATGACATGTTATTGTTGCTTGTGAAATATGATCCTATGTTAAACTAACGAAGGATTTGAGAGGGTTTTCCTTTGGTTTTTTAATATGAAAAAATCAAGAGGAGGATCAATTATGAATTCTCAACTTCAAGATTATGGTATTCAAACGAGTCTATCTTTTGAAATGATAAAAAAGGGAAAATGGGTGGTGATGAGGTGCTTTTTGATACGCATACACATCTAAATATTCCTGAATTTAAAGAGGACTATGAAGATGTCTTGCTAAGGGCTGAAGAAGCAGGTGTTTCCAAAATGCTTATTGTTGGTTTTGATCGTCCAACAATTACTGAAGCCATAAAAATGATTCAAATGGATTCAAGATTTTATGGTGCAGTAGGTTGGCATCCGGTCGATGCAATCGATATGACTGAAGAAGATCTTCTTTGGATAGAAGAACTTTTGCATCAACCTAAAGTGGTTGCTCTTGGAGAGATCGGTCTAGATTACCACTGGGACAAATCACCTAAGGATATCCAGAAACAAGTATTTCGGAAACAAATCCAGCTAGCTAGAAAATGTCAGGTACCGATTATCATACATAATCGTGAAGCAACGGAAGATATCGTTGCTATTTTAAAAGAAGAACATGCAGAAGACATTGGAGGCATCATGCATTGCTATAGCGATAATTGGGATTATGCCAAACAATGCCTCGATATGAACTTCTACATTAGTTTTGGTGGACCTGTGACTTTTAAAAATGCACCATTGCAAAGAGAAGTTGCTGCCAAGGTCCCTATTAATAGATTACTTATTGAAACAGATTGTCCCTATTTAAGTCCACACCCCTTTAGAGGTAAAAGGAATGAGCCAGCAAGGGTAAAACTTGTTGCGGAAAAAATAGCTGAGTTACGTCATATCACGTATGAAGAACTTGCAAATGCAACGATGGAAAACGCTCAACGGTTATTTAAAATTTAATTCTTATTAATAGATATAAAAAATATGATTCTTTCCCCTACGATCAACATTAAAAGCCGTGAGTTAGATAGAGAAAACGTGAAAAACTAATGGCACACTCGTTTGAACGAAAAAGGAGAAATCGAATGCAACTAAATATAAAACGTCTTTTATTAAAGAGAAAGAAGACCATCGTGACCATGACTGCTGTGTTTTTACTGACCTTTGTAGCTTATACTGCTTATGCATCTTCAAAAGTCACGGTTGTTTTTGTTAAAGATGGTCAGGAACAAAAGGTCGACACACATACGAATAATGTTCGTTCTTTTTTGAAAGAACAAGGAATCAAGCTTGGCGATCACGATGAGATGTCACCAGGACCAAATATATATTTAAAAGAAAATATGAAAATTACTTGGACACCTGCTTATCAAATTACTCTAGAAATCAATGATCAAAAAGAAACCGTCTGGACGACGGCCAAGACCATTCGTAACTTTTTTAATCTGCAGCACATTGATGTTAAACCACAAGACGTTGTGTCTCCTTCATTAAGTGGCAAAATTACAGATCATATGACGGTACACTATGAACCTGCAAAGCTAGTAAATCTTAAAGATGGTCAAGAAGCACAACGTTCAATTTGGACAACAGCTAAGACGGTCGAGGAATTTTTACAGGAACAACACGTGAATGTAGGTAAAGAAGATCGTGTCAATCCAGGAATTGATGAACAGCTCGCCTCCAATCTCACCGTTTCAGTGATACATGTTAAAAAAGTTAATAAACAAGAAGAAAAAGTCTTACCTTTTCAAACAAAAACAGAGGAAAGTTCTGATTTACGTAAAGGTAAAACAAAAGTGCTAAAGCCAGGAGAAAAAGGAAAAGTACATCAAACTTACGAAATCATATATGAAAATGACAAGCAAGTGGCTAAGAACTTAGTAAAAACAGAAGAGATTAGTAAGCCGAAAGATCGTGTCATTCTTGTTGGCACAAAACCAAATGCGCCGGTACAGACAGATAAATCATCTGCTACAAAAACTGTTACAGTTACTAGTACAGCCTATACAGCCGATTGCAAAGGATGTTCAGGTTATACTAAGACTGGACTAAATTTAAAATCTAGTCCCGGAACGAAAGTCATTGCTGTTGATCCTAAGATCATTCCACTTGGAACGAGGGTCTACGTTGAAGGTTACGGTTATGCTGTAGCTGGTGATACAGGCGGAGCCATTGATGGGCATAAAATTGACATCTTTTTCCCATCTAAACACCAAGCAAATAACTGGGGTAGAAAAAAAGTGAATGTGACCGTTTATAGATAATACGATAAACTGACAAAATATAAGTATGAACGTTCATGTAAAAGAAGTACAGGAAACTTACTGTACTTCTTTTTTACATTGAAGGTATAAGTAAGTGTGTGTTCAAAAAGGCGGTAAATTAGAAGCAAGAAGGTCAAGGCGGCGCCGTTTTGAGGACCCAAGCCCCGCAATCTTTAAGTTATGTTAATGGGATCGTGCCTTCAGAAAAATCATTTGGGGTACCTGAAGGTTTTCTTTACTTTTACTTATAAAACGAAGTAAGATGGAATAAGGTTTTATTATTGGACGAATAAGGAGAATTCATGGTGGTCATTAAAGAAATCATTGTTGTTGAAGGTAAATGTGATACTTTAGCGATTAAGAATGCTGTTGAGGCGGATACGATTGAAACGAATGGTTCGGCAGTGGGTAAGGACGTATTAGAAATGATTCAACGAGCCCAGGATAAAAGAGGCGTTATTATTTTTACTGATCCTGATTACCCGGGTGAGAGAATTCGAAAAATTGTATCAAGCTCTGTTAAAGGGTGCAAGCATGCATTTTTAACAAAGCAAGAGGCCAAGGGTCGCCCGAACGAAAGTCTAGGTATTGAACATGCTAAACCAAGTGCCATTCAAGAAGCTCTTCGAGATGTGTATACTGAAGCTGAGGAACCTAAGGAATATATATCTATGACCATTTTGCGAGAGTATGGGTTAATAGCCGGACAAAACGCTCGTAAACGTAGGGAGAGACTCGGTGAAAGGTTAAAAATAGGTTATACGAATGCCAAACAACTTCATAAACGTTTACGTATTTTTCAAGTGACACCTGCCGAGTTTCATGAGGCACTTAAAGCTGTCATAGAGGAGGAAAAGCATGAATAAACGCATATCATCACCGAGACAAACGCAAGATATTATCAAGCAACATGATTTTACGTTTAAAAAGAGCTTGGGACAGAACTTCTTAATTGATGAAAATATATTATCTAACATTGTATCTGCAGCGGATGTTACGGACGCAAGTTATGTTATTGAAATTGGACCGGGCATAGGGGCTCTAACTCAATTATTGGCTGAACGAGCTAAAAAAGTTGTTGCGATAGAAATTGATGAAAGATTAAAACCCATTTTATTTAAAACATTAAATGGCCATTCCAATGTAACGGTTCGATTCGGTGATGTTCTAAAAGTGGATTTACATCAAATCATAAAGGAAGAATTTCCAGATGGTGCGGAAATTAAAGTGATTGCGAACTTACCTTATTATGTAACGACACCGATCCTAATGAGGCTATTAACCAGTCAACTGCCTATAACAGATATCGTCGTAATGATTCAGAAAGAAGTAGCTGAACGGTTGGAAGCGAGTCCTGGAGAGAAAAGCTATGGTTCATTGTCGATAGCTGTACAATATATGGCGGAGCCACGCATTATGATGGCGGTTCCAAAAACTGTTTTTATCCCGCAGCCAAATGTCGATTCAGCTGTGATCCGACTACAGGTCAGAAAAGAGAAGAAAGTACAGGTGATGAGTGAAGACTTCTTTTTTAAAGTTGTGAGAGCAAGTTTTGGTCAACGAAGGAAAACGCTCATGAATAACTTGATGAATAATCTTTATACAAAAGATCAAAAAGCGTCATTGCTTTCTGTACTTGAAGAGGTATCTATTGATCCTAAGCGCCGCGGGGAAACGTTATCCATTGAGGAATTTGGAAAATTAGCCGATGCTTTGTACACCATGAAGTAAACTTCTTTTAATATTTGATATTAAAGTCTTATCTCTTAAGTAAAGAGAAGGAATCTATAAGCTTTCTATCCACGAGCTCTCAATAGCTAGGATAGAAGGCTTTTGTCATTATGAACAGGACAGTTTTTTATCCCAACTATAATTCAAAATAGGTCATAAAGAAGGTTTCTCACGCATAGATTAAACTTAGGTTGTTTAATGGGTTGTAAGTGTGAGGAGGACGGACATGACGATTAATATTGGTGATTTAGTTTCGAGATTGTCCTATAACGGTGATGTGTGCTTTCGAGTGGTTACCATTAATAAAGAAACAGAAATAGCAGAATTGATAGGAGAAGATTTAAGACTTTATGCCGATTCACCCATCAGTGATTTAATGATTGTAACAGAAGAAAAAAGACATGAATATGAAAAACAAACGCAAGACTTAGAAAATCAATCCACGAAACTTTTTAGACAAGATTACCAAAAACTAAAATTAAAGCGAGAATACACGGCAACAAATGGATATCGTTCAGGGACTTCATATTTTGAGATGCCAGGCCGCGTCCTTCATGTTGATGGTGATCCTCATTATTTAAAAAAATGCCTCCGGGTTTATGAAAAATTGGGTGTTCCGGTTTTAGGAAAATACATGCCTGAAGATCAAATGCCTGAAAATGTTCCCCAGCTCGTCCGTCAAATTAGACCCGATATACTGGTTTTAACAGGCCACGATGCATACATGAAAAACAAAGGATCGGAAGACAACATTAAAGCTTATCGCCATTCTGGACATTTTGTTCGGACAGTTAAGGAAGTCCGCTATATGACACCCAATCTTGACCAGTTGATTATCTTTGCAGGCGCTTGTCAATCCCATTTTGAAATGCTTATTCGTGCTGGAGCCAATTTTGCGAGTTCTCCTACCCGCGTAAATATTCATGCGCTAGATCCGGTTTATCTTGTTTCTAAAATCAGTTTCACGTCATTTATGGATCGTATAAATGTGTGGGACGTTCTAAGAAATACACTTGCAGGAACAGATGGACTTGGAGGTGTGGAAAGTCGTGGCATGCTAAGAACAGGTTTGCCGTATCAATTACCTTAAAGTACGTGTTCAAAAAAGGACAAATTAATAAGAGGGGGCACCATTCCTAAGGACCGGCCTTCCACATGATGTGGTAGCTTTAGGCGATAGCCAAAGGACGTGAGCGATTTTAGTTGAAGATCCTCTTGGATAGCGTCGGAAATTCGTAGCTTATCATTTGGTGACTTTTTGAACTACGACTTAAAATACATGTTCAAAAAGGCGACAAATTAGAAGCAAGAAGGTCAAGGCGGCGCCGTTTTGAGGACCAGAATGTAGGTTTTTACTACATGAGGACCGGCCTTCCACAGGATGTGGTGGCTTCAACGTTGCTCACAGGACGTGAGTGATTTTAGTTGAAGATCCTCTTGGATAGCGCCGAAATTCGTAGCTTATCATTTGGTGAATTTTTGAACAACATCTTAAAGCTACATAATTTTGCAAGCAACTGCACATGCTACAACTAATAAGATGTAAAAGTCATTGACAGAAGGATGATTTACTTGATATAATTCACTTTTTGTTTGTAATTGACACATCTGCTCGAAATGTGGTATAATCATGTTAAGTGAGGTGGATTCACGAATGGGAAAAACCATTAATGATATCAAATGCGCTTTAGATGAACGTGTCGGTAAACGATTAGCTTTAAAAGCTAATGGAGGCAGACGGAAAACCATACAACGCGTTGGTGTTCTAGAAGAAACCTATCCAGCTGTGTTTATTGTAAAATTGGATGAAGATACGAACGCTTATGAACGTGTATCATATAGTTATACAGATGTTTTAACAGAATCAGTCGAAATTACTTTTCTAGAAGAAATAGCGAGCGGGCAGTAAGACATTTTTGTCTAACTGCTTTTTTGTTTGCTTTTTTTTATTATAATTGGTGATGCTCTGGAGATCAAGACGATATCAATAATTAAGATATACATAATTCATCATTAAAGGCTGTGTTGTTCGTTAAACCAATATAAAAAAGAGTTGTCACGATCTTAGACCAAAATAGATTGCATGACGACCTAAATATATTAGTATCAAATTATAAATTAGGTTAACTGAATAATGACGAATGTGTAAACAAACACTATAAAAGCTTAATCACATCTATATAAGGGGGTAATGATCTTGTCTAGACGTCGTGGTATCATGTCTGAAGAGTTCAAAGTGGAACTTGCGAAAGAACTTGGTTTCTATGACACTGTTCAACAAGAAGGATGGGGCGGTATTCGTGCACGCGATGCCGGTAATATGGTGAAAAGAGCCATCGAAATTGCTGAAAGACAGATGAAACAGGATCAACAATAATGTGATTAAGTAGCCCGAAGCATCCATTGCTTCGGGCTTTATTTAATAACTTATTTGGTTAAACTTCAGGATCCGTTATTCTTACCTTTTCCTAATCAACCGTTTCCTTTATTATAGAACTATTAAGAGAGAAAAAGTGAGGGAATGATGTGAAAGTTATTGAAAAAGCACCGGCAAAAATCAACCTATCACTCGATGTTGTAAGTAAAAGAGATGATGGGTTTCATAACGTGAACATGATCATGACAACGATTGATCTATCAGATCGAATTGAATGTCGTGACATTGAGGGGGATCAAATAAAAATAAAGTCTTCTGCTCCATACGTCCCAGAAGATGAACGAAATTTTGCTTACCAAGCGGCCCGATTAATAAAGGAGATATATAACATTTGTCGCGGCGTTGAAATTGTGATCACCAAAAATATTCCGGTGGCAGCTGGTCTTGCAGGCGGGAGCAGTGATGCTGCTGCAACGATACGTGCCCTCAATCAACTATGGAATCTCAATATGACCTATAGGGACATGCTGAACTTGGCAGCGAAAATCGGTTCTGATGTGGCGTTCTGCATCCAAGGAGGTACGGCGCTTGCAACTGGAAGAGGTGAAATTATTACACCGATTGATTCTCCCCCGGCATGCTGGGTTGTTCTTGTGAAGCCTCCGGTATCTGTATCAACAGCTGAAATATATCAAGCCTTGAACATAGAAAATGCGACACATCCGAATGTTGAAGGCATGCAAGAAGCCATTAAACAACAAAACTTTGAACAAATGTGTCTTTTATTAGGCAATACCCTCGAAGACGTCACGATGGAGAAAGTACCAGAAATTGCGCAAATAAAGACGCAAATGAAAAAGATTGGGGCAGAAGGGGTTTTGATGAGCGGAAGCGGCCCGACGGTATTTGGTCTAACACGATATGAATCAAGAATGCAGCGCCTCTGTAATGGATTAAAGGGCTTCTGCCGTGAAGTTTATGCAGTTAGACTTTTGCAAAAAATAGACATCTTGTCTAAATACGAATAATAGTGTAATATTTATCTTAATTATTCGTATTTGGAGGACAGCTATGAAATATAAGCGAAGCGAAAGACTCGTTGATATGACTTATTATCTTCTTAATCATCCACACCAAATTGTTTCGCTTTCATGTTTTTCCGAACGGTATGGTTCGGCAAAGTCATCAATCAGTGAGGATTTAGCCATTGTTAAACAATCTTTTGAGATGCAAGGCACCGGTTTTTTAAAAACGATTGCAGGAGCATCGGGCGGCGTAACCTATATCCCAACAATGAGTAAAGGGGAAGCATCCAAACTTTTAACCAATCTAATTAGTCAGCTGTCGCAAGCAGAAAGGCTTCTTCCTGGCGGATACCTCTATATGACAGATGTACTAGGCAGGCCACAATATGTTAATGCCATTGGTAGAATGATCGCTACTGTATATGCATCGAATGGCGTTGATGCTGTGATGACAATGGAGACGAAAGGAATACCATTAGCCTATGCTGTCGCAACACAATTCAATGTACCTGTTGTTGTTGTTCGCCGAATTAGCAAGGTAACAGAGGGGTCAACGGTAAGTATCAATTATGTATCTGGTTCTTCGAAACGTATTCAAACCATGGTATTGCCTCGAAGAAGTCTCATTCCAGGATCTAAAGTTCTGATCGTAGATGACTTTATGAAAGCGGGAGGGACGATGAAAGGCATGATTAATCTCTGTAATGAGTTTGAGACGGAAGTAACAGGTATCGCTGTGTTTGTGGAAACAAAAGAAGAAAAGCCTAAACTAATCAATAATTATCAATCTCTTCTTAGATTATCCATTACTGAGCAGGAAACTGCGTTAAAAATAGAGAATGGAACAATATACAAAAATTTTACCCATTAGGAGGCAACTCATGAAAATTACACATTCAGAACAAGCACCCGCAGCAATAGGACCTTATTCACAAGGCGTGATCGTAAATAATATATTTTATAGTTCAGGTCAAATTCCATTAACTCCAGCTGGTGGTTTAGTTAATGGGACAGTTGAGGAACAAGTTCATCAAGTATTTAGTAACATTAAAGCTGTCCTTGAAAGTGCGGGAGCATCATTAGAGACAGTGATTAAAACAACCTTATTTATTAAAGACATGAATGACTTTCCAGCTATTAATGCTGTATATGGAGAATATTTTTCAGAGCATTTACCAGCGCGTTCTTGCGTTGAGGTAGCTAGATTACCTAAAGATGTTAAAGTCGAAATGGAAGTTATTGCACTTGTAAAATAATTTTTTACACCTTTCCCATAAATAATTAGAGTTTTTTTATTTTTTTGAAGGAATTAGAAAAAACTTGTAGAATCTTTTTAATAGTCTATTATTTATTGGGAAAAGGTGGTGCCTTAAATGGAAGTAACAGACGTTAGACTACGAAGAGTAAATACAGATGGACGAATGAAAGCTATTGCCTCAATCACGATTGACAACGAATTTGTTGTACATGACATTCGTGTTATTGATGGAAATAACGGAATGTTTGTTGCAATGCCTAGTAAACGAACACCTGATGGAGAGTTCCGTGATATAGCCCACCCGATTACATCTAGTACAAGAGAGAAAATCCAAGTAGCTGTATTAGATGAATATTACCGTGCTGGAGAAGAAAGTACGGCTTATGAGGAGGCAGGTGCTTCATAATTTAGTTTATATAACTAAATCTAGATCGAAAATTTGAGATAGTTATGATTTGAAGATTTAGATGCACCTGTCTTTCAATGCCCTTTTTATCTCTTTCATAGAAATTATTGGATTAACGGGTTACCTGATTGCATATCCAGATATCTGAGGTAAATTGGGAATAAGAATACAAAATGTATGACAATTTGAGATCTAAATCAAAAAATTAGATCTCTTTTTTGTGGCTCAATTTTATAAAAATATTCCCTCCGCATTTTTAATCAGACAAGCATTTGTTTCCGCTCCCTCATGCTCAAACAATTCCCGTATTTTACGTTATCTGGTCATAAGTCTACTTTTTGTCAAATTGGTGTAGTGATAAGATGGTTATTTTATTCATTATCTTGAAAAACGTCCTTTTTTAAGCTATAGTCTAAATGAATGAACGGGAGGAACGATAAGTTATATGGAGGTTTGGTAATGGTTAATCGCTATGCCGTCATCTTAGCTGCTGGTCAGGGAACTAGGATGAAGTCTAAATTATATAAAGTTCTGCATCCTGTTTGCGGAAAACCGATGATACAGCATATTGTAGATGAATTGAACGGACTTTCATTTGATCGAACAGTTACTGTCATTGGTCATGGTGCAGAAGCGGTAAAACGCCAGTTAGGTCAATCAACTGAGTATGCCTTGCAAGAAAAACAACTTGGAACTGCTCATGCAGTCAATCAAACAGCCCCTCTTTTAAATCAACTCATTGGGACAACAGTCGTTCTTTGTGGAGATACACCACTTATCACGAAAGAAACGATAAAGGATCTATTGGATTACCATGATAAGACAGGGGCATCTGCGACTGTTTTAACGACGATTATGGATAATCCATTTGGATATGGTCGAATTATTCGCAAGTCGACCGGTGAACTCGCTCGTATCGTTGAAGAAAAAGATACCACACAGGACGAAAAGTTAGTAAAAGAAATTAATACAGGTATCTATTGCTTTGACAATCAAAAATTATTTGAAACTCTCAAAAAAGTTAATAACAATAACGCCCAAGGTGAATACTATTTGCCAGATGTTATTGAAATATTAACAAAATCCTCCGAAAAAGTTGCCGCATATTCCATTGATAATGAAGATGAAACCATAGGTGTAAATGATCGTGTAGCTCTATCTATCGCTGAAAAGCTCATGAGAAAAAGAATTAACGAACATCATATGCGATCAGGAGTCACGCTCATTGATCCTGATACAACCTATTTATCCAGTGATTGTCAAATTGGTCCGGATACAATTATTTATCCAGGAACAAGCATCAAAGGCAAGACGATGATAGGAGAACAGTGTGAGATTGGTCCGCATACCGAGATAATGTCTTGTGAGATTGGTGTCAATACGTCAGTAAAACAATCTGTACTAGAGAATAGCTCGATTGGTAATGATGTACATATCGGACCGTTTGCACATATTAGACCTGAGTCTCACATTGGTGATGAAGTCAAAATAGGTAATTTTGTTGAAGTGAAAAAGTCAACAATCGGAAATCGAAGTAAAGCTTCACATTTAACCTATATCGGAGATTCTGAAATAGGGAAAGATGTGAATTTTGGCTGCGGATCAATTACTGTGAATTACGATGGTAAAAATAAATATTTAACACGAGTGGAAGATGGAGCGTTTATTGGTTGTAATGCGAATCTCATAGCTCCTGTGACTGTTGGAAAAGGTGCGTTTATTGCTGCAGGTTCTACAATCACTCAATCGGTTAATGATGATAGTCTAGCCATAGCTAGAGCACGCCAAGTAAATAAAGAAAATTATACCCATAAACTCGAATTTAAGAAAAACAAATAACGGAGGGCGTTTTAAGCATGGTGAATTATTTAGACCCCAATTTGAAGATTTTTAGCCTTAACTCTAATCCTGAATTAGCACAACAAATTGCAGATCATATTGGGCTTAATCTTGGTAAATGTTCAGTCGCTCAGTTCAGTGATGGTGAAATCCAAATCAATATTGAAGAGAGTATTCGTGGTTGCGATGTTTATGTTATTCAGTCAACGTCTTATCCTGTAAACCTCCACTTGATGCAGCTTTTAATTATGATTGATGCATTGAAAAGAGCTTCAGCGAAGACGATTAATGTTGTCATGCCCTATTACGGTTATGCAAGACAGGACCGTAAAGCTAGAGCTCGTGAGCCTATTACAGCTAAACTCGTAGCGAATTTGCTTGAAACAGCTGGAGCAACACGCGTATTAAGTTTAGATCTTCATGCTCCACAAGTACAAGGTTTCTTCGATATTCCTGTGGACCAATTGGTTGGAGCACCGATTCTTTCCGATTACTTTGAAAAGAAAAATTTGGATGATCTTGTGGTTGTTTCCCCAGACCATGGTGGGGTCACACGAGCACGTAAAATGGCGGATCGTTTAAAAACACCGATTGCCATTATTGATAAAAGACGCCCTCGCCCAAATGTATCAGAAGTTATGAATATTGTTGGTGATGTAGAAGGAAAAACAGCGATCATAATTGACGATATTATCGATACAGCTGGGTCAATCACGCTTGCTGCCAAAGCTCTGAAAGAAAAAGGGGCTAAAAAAGTTTATGCATGTTGTACGCACCCTGTATTATCGGGACCTGCAATTGAGAGAATTGAAGAATCGCCAATTTGTGAGTTAGTCATCACGAACACCATTCCATTGTCACCAGAGAAGCAAATTGATAAAATTACACAATTGACGGTAGCTCCACTCATTGGAGAAGCGATAATTTCGATACATGAAAAATTATCAGTCAGCCGTTTATTTAATTAATTATTTTAAAAATACGTTAACTTTTAAAAAAATAGAGGAAAATGACCATATTTATGTTTTAAACCTAAGAATAGTGGTAAGCTATACTAAGGAAAGGAAGTGTCCAAATATGGTATTATTGAATGCTAACCTAAGGGATCATTCAAAAAAATCAATCATTAAGGACTTAAGAAAACAAAAAAAAATTCCTGCAGTTGTTTATGGGAAAGATGTGGGAAATAAATCTATTTCTGTGAATGAAAGTGATATTTTAAAAGCTTTCCATTCAGAAGGAAGAAATGCAATCTTCCAATTGAAATTAGATGGGAACCAAGAAACTCCAGTCATGGTTCATGACATGCAATTAGATCCACTTACTGGTCTAATTATGCACCTTGATTTTCTAGGAGTAGATATGAACACGGAAGTAGAAGCCGTAGTTCCAGTCGTACTTAAAGGTGAAGCATCAGGTGGCGGTGTTGTTCAATTAACTGAAAGCGAATTGACTGTTCGTGCATTGCCAAATAATATTCCTTCAGTTATTGAAGTTGATATCTCTGGTTTAACTTCAGGAGATCATATTAAAATTGAAGACCTTAAAGCAGGCAGAGATTATAGCTTTGTAGGACATGCTGATGAGATGGTCGTATCTGTATCTCATGTTGATCAAGTAGAAGAAGCAGAGGCATCCGAGGATACGGAAACACCTGAACCATCAGCACCAGCTGAAGCTTAATTATCCGGCATTGATGGAAGATAAATGGATTAGAATAGAAAAGGTATACAGACGTAATCTGTTATTAAGGGTTGCGTCTGTTTTTATACGGGTTAAATGAAGGATAAGAAATGGTTGTTATAAGTGTGTTATAGGAATAAGCTCTTATTTAATGTTGTGAGGGGAATATCTATGAAAGTGATTGTAGGATTAGGGAATATTGGTTCTGAATTTGACCATACAAGGCATAATATAGGATTTGAGGTGATTGATTATTTAGCCAATCAGTATCATCTTCCACTTTCAAAAACCAAATTTAACGCCATGTATGGAAAAGGAATCATAGAAGGAGAAGAGTGCCTGCTCGTTAAACCACTAACCTATATGAACCGTTCAGGAGAAGCGGTGGCTCCCATCCTTAAATTTTTCAAGGTTTCTGTTGATGATCTTATCGTTGTTTATGATGATTTAGACCTGCCTATTGGCAAGATAAGGTTGAGGCAAAAAGGAAGTGCAGGAGGGCATAATGGGATAAAATCGATTATTAGTCATTTGCAAACGCAGGATTTTAAAAGAATTAAAATTGGCATTGGTAGACCTGATGGTCGTGAAAAAGTGGTTAATTATGTCCTTCAGCGTTTCTCCAAGGAGCAAATGATCGAAATGTCTCCAGCGATAGAAAGAGCTGCCGAAGCTATTGTTAAGGGATTGAACTTACCCTTCGTTAAGGTTATGAATACCTTCAATTAATGGATTCTTTGTTGGAACTTTATCCCGCTCAAGCGGCGAATGGCCCCCCGCCTCAAGGTAATGTTAGTGGGGGATAACGGCCCGCATCCCTGATTGGTTCAAACTTACAATTAGTAGGGGATAAAGAAAACCCCACCTGAGTAAAGTTTCATTTTATAGTCTTCTTTATTGTCCTTTTTTAAATTCACCGTTAAAATAGAATAAATGCTCTTTGACGTGGTGATACTAAAATAGTATTAACAACGTTAGGAGGGCACCGATGAATATTATCTATAAATGCCGTCATTGCGGGGCAAAAATAGGAAGTATTAGATCTGATCACATCGAAGAAAGCACCCTTGGTTTTGATCATTTAACAGATCATGAAAGACAAGAGATGATACAATCTAATCAAGAAGGACAAATTCAAGTCATGGCGATTTGTGAAGATTGTCAGGAAACATTAGATAAATATCCTGAGTATCATCAATGGGAGACTTTCATACAATGACAATAGAGATTCGAAATAGTCGTCAGGCAAGGGGAGGGATATGCCTGTGTTAGGATTAAAAACATATTTTGAAAATCATATTCAAGATGTTGATATGATACTAGAAGGTTACAATGAAGGAATGAAGAATCAGCTTGTTTCTGGCTTAGCAGGTAGTGCTAAGTCTTTATGGCTTTCCTCATTATTTTTAAAAAGTGATAAAACAATGGTTGTTGTCACACATAATTTACTGCAAGCTCAGAAATTATATGATGATTTGGAGGACCTTGTTGAATCTGAATCAATTTATTTATACCCAGTCAATGATTTAATAGCCTCAGAGATTGCCATCTCAAGTCCAGAGCTACTTTCAGGGCGTATCGATGTTTTAAATCATTTGGTTAAAAAAGAAAAAGCCATTATTATTATACCTATTGCAGGTTTTAAACGTTTACTAGCACCGTCTTATCTGTGGAAAGCTGGTATGCAATCTTTTTCAATCGGTGACGTGATTGATCTAAAGGAAGTCGTGCAGCACTTTGTAAGTACAGGTTATGTTAGGGAAACAATGGTCACATCTCCAGGAGAATTCAGTGTACGTGGGGGCATTATTGATGTTTATCCATTAACAGAAGACCAGCCGGTTCGTATTGAACTTTTTGATGATGAGATAGATTCTATCCGTTATTTTGATAGTGATACGCAGCGTTCACAAGAAAAAATTAATCAAATAACGATCGGGCCAGCTAAAGAAATGATCCTATTTCCCGAACAAATAGAACAGCTACAGGAAGAACTTGAAAGCGCATTATCAAAAACACTCCAGAAAGTAAAGGACAAAACGGTTAAAGAAGCGTTAAGTACGCATATAGGAGAAGAAATCGAAGCATTAAGACAAGGACAAATCTTTCAAGGGATTTCAAAATACATAGCCCTTCTTTACAAAAAACAAACGACCATTCTTGATTATTTACCTGCTAATAGTTTGATTGTTATAGATGAAGTTAGTAGAGTTCAAGAGACTTCGGATCAGCTAGATCGTGAGGAGGCGGAATGGCAAACCGCACTGCTTCAAAAGGGCGAAATGGTACGAGATATTACTTTGTCTAAAAATTGGAATATCATCCTTGAGGAAATGCATCAACCCACGCTATTACTGTCTCTTTTCTTAAGGCACCATGGCCATATTCAGCCTCAGAATATTTTGAATGTATCTTGTCGTACGATGCAAAACTTCCATGGACAAATTAATCTTCTTCATACTGAATGTGAACGTTGGCAGAAGAGCAACTATGCCGTTGTTTTTTTAGCTTCCAGTAAAGAAAGAGCCATAAAACTGGAAAATGTTTTAAAAGATTATCATATTGATGCTCATTACATTGAACGTAAATCCGTTCCTCAAGCATCTGTTAATCACATTACGATCGGACATCTAGAAAGTGGGTTTGAACTTCCCGCCCAAAAATTGGCTGTTATCACTGAAAAGGAAATATTTAACCGCAAAGTCACTAAGAAGTCTCGCCGTAACAAGAAGTTAACCAATGCTGAAAGATTGAAAAACTACAATGAACTCAATATTGGTGATTATGTCGTCCATATTGATCATGGGATTGGTAAGTATATAGGCATCCAGACCCTTGAAGTTAACGGCATTCACAAAGACTATATGCATATCGTTTATAAAGGGAACGATAAACTATATGTCCCAGTTGAACATATCGATCAGGTCCAAAAATACGTTGGATCAGATGGAAAAGAGCCCAAGCTTTATGCTCTTGGAGGAACTGAATGGAAAAAGGTTAAACGAAAGGCCAAGTCATCGATTCAAGATATCGCCGATGATTTAATTAAATTGTATGCTGAGAGAGAAGCAAGCAAAGGGTATGCCTTTAGTCCAGATGGTAATGAACAGCAAGCTTTTGATGCTGCTTTCCCATATCAGGAAACAGACGATCAATTACAGGCCATTGAGGAAATTAAAAAAGACATGGAAAAGACACGTCCAATGGATCGACTTTTGTGTGGTGATGTCGGTTACGGTAAAACAGAGGTAGCCCTAAGAGCCGCATTTAAGGCCATAGCAGATGGTAAACAAGTGGCTTTTCTTGTTCCAACAACGATTCTTGCTCAACAACATTTTGAGACATCACTTGAGCGTTTTGAGGATTTTCCTGTGAATATTGGTTTATTAAGCCGATTCCGTAGTCGAAAACAACAACAAGAGGTCCTTGATGGACTCAAAAAAGGCACGGTTGATATGGTTATTGGGACTCATCGTCTTTTATCTAAAGATGTCGTATACAAAGATCTTGGTTTACTGATTGTGGATGAAGAGCAACGTTTTGGAGTGACGCATAAAGAGAAAATTAAAAAGTTAAAAGCGAATGTTGACGTTTTAACATTAACGGCAACACCGATTCCAAGAACACTTCACATGTCGATGCTTGGCGTTCGTGATTTATCAGTTATTGAAACGCCTCCTGAGAATCGTTTTCCGGTACAAACCTATGTAACGGAATATAATGGAGCTCTTATTAAAGAATCTATTGAGCGGGAACTCGCACGCGGGGGACAAGTTTATTTCCTTTATAACCGTGTCGAAACCATTCAAAGAATGGCAGAACAAATCTCTACGCTCGTCCCGGATGCAAAAGTGACATTTGCCCATGGTCAAATGAAAGAAACAGAACTCGAATCCACTATGATAGACTTCTTAGAAGGGGCTTATGATGTTTTAGTCAGTACGACCATTATAGAAACAGGGGTGGATATCCCGAATGTGAATACATTGATCGTTCATCATGCTGATAGGATGGGATTATCGCAACTCTATCAATTGCGTGGGCGTGTAGGTCGGTCAAATCGGGTTGCCTATGCGTATTTCACGTATGAAAGGGACAAAGTGATCAATGAAGCTGCTGAAAAGCGATTACAGGCGATTAAAGAATTTACAGAGCTTGGATCAGGATTTAAGATTGCCATGCGAGATTTGTCTATCAGAGGGGCAGGAAATTTACTCGGTGCCGAGCAGCATGGGTTTATCGATTCGGTTGGATTTGATCTCTATTCCAAAATGCTTGAAGATGCAGTGAATGAAAAAAGAGGCCAGGTTCAAGAAAAAGCTCAGGATCAAGTGATATTAGATATTGAATCTGATGCCTATATCCCGGATAGCTATATCGAGGATTCTCTGCAAAAAATAGATATGTACAAACGGTTTAAAGACATAGACTCAATGAAAGATATTGCTGAACTACAAGATGAAATGATCGATCGGTTTGGTGATTACCCAGCAGAAGTCGATGAATTATTCACGGCTTCAAAAATTAAAGTCATTGCAGAACGGTTGTTTGTTGAGCGGATTAAGCAGAATAAACAACAATTACAACTTACTTTCTCAGAAGATGGATCGAAAAAAATTGATCGTGTGAAATTATTTGAAACGGTCGCACAACTGGGAAAAGGTATTGGGCTTGGAGCTGAAGGGCAAAAAATCAAATTAACCATTAAAACAGCAAACAGGGCATCTAGCGCCTCTCTAAATGACTTTTTAAAGCCTTTAGAAAGGATATATCAATCTCAGTTAGAAGAAGAAAAAGTAGGTTAACTAGCCAGGTTGTCAGCATACGTTTATTTTCCAATTTCATGAATAGTTCGAGCAGATAAGTAAAATACTAGCAATAGAATTAACATTTACTCTTGTTGACATAATCTTTACTCACATTCATGAAAGAGAGGAAATTGTATGAAAGCAACTGGCATAGTTCGTCGAATAGACGATTTGGGAAGGGTCGTTGTACCAAAAGAGATAAGGAGAACTTTACGTATTCGTGAAGGGGATCCGTTAGAAATCTTTGTCGACCGAGATGGGGAAGTGATTCTGAAAAAATATTCTCCAATAAGTGAACTTGGTGATTTTGCAAGTGAATATGCAGAATCACTTGCAGAAAACTCAGGTTGTTTGGTTTTTGTAACAGATCGTGACACTATAATAGCCGTTTCCGGCGGGTCAAAAAAAGATTACTTAAACAAGAATATAGCCCCAATTGTTGAAGATGCCATGAATCAACGGAAAACCGTTTTTGAAGAAAAGCAAGGTAGTGAACTCATTGAAGGACACGATGATTTGACCGGGCCTTATGTTGTTGCACCTATTATTGCAGGTGGAGATCCAATTGGGACGACCATTTTAATTATGAAAGACCAAAAAACGATAGGACAAGTTGAATTGAAGTTGGCCGAAACAGCTGCAGGTTTCTTGGCTAGACAAATGGAGAACTAAAATTTTTCTTATTAATCATAAGTTAGTGATGATCTTTTTTCATAAATAAAAGGACTTACTCAATCTAAAGTGTACCCTTTGTAAAGGACATTTTAATCTACCAATGAGTAAAGTCCTTTTTATTGTTTATAAGAGACTTTTGGTTAGTAAGTAAAACTAGGGTATTATCATGACTTCTTTGCAAGAACATACAGCAATTTATCTACTATGATATAATCCATTTTAACGACCACTTATTGAAGGTGATTATATTAAATGAACCGTTTGATATGGCAAGGGACGTTTATTTTGTCTCTTGCAGCTCTTATTGTAAAAGTATTAAGTGCGATCTATCGTATTCCTTATCAAAATTTAGCTGGTGACGTTGGGTTTTATGTTTATCAACAAGTCTATCCGTTTTATGCCTTAGCCATTGTCCTTGGTGGAACAGGATTTCCCATCGTCATATCGAAATATTTATCAGAGGCAAATGAAAGAAATAAAAAATATATCGGTCATGTATTCATTCATGCATTTTTTGTTGTTTTTTTATTTTCTATCGTATTATTTTTCTTGTTATTTTTCGGTGCGTCATCCCTATCCAAATGGATGGGAGATTTAAAATTAGCATCACTGCTTCGAATGGTAGCTTTTATCTACCTCTTTATCCCGTTTTTGTCTATCATTCGCGGTGACTTTCAAGGACTTATGTGCAATATGTCACCAACCGCACTTTCCCAAATATGTGAGCAGACTACTCGAGTTGGGATTATTCTCGGTCTATCTCTATTTTTATACCACCATCACGGTGGACCTTATGAATTTGGCCGAGCCGCTATTTTTGGATCTGTGATGGGGCCGTTTGTATCGCTTGCGATCTTAATGATGATCTATGTGAAATACAGGATAAAAGAACCTTTATCTTTTCACGTTTTCTACTTGGACAAGCCATTAATTAAATCATTGTTCATTGAAGGACTAACCTTCTCTATATTATCAATGACCATTGTTGCGTTTCAATTTGTGGATGTCCTATCATTAATTCCAATTCTTCAACATTTTCACTTTCAGGCTGTAAAAGAAGCAAAAGGAATTTTTGATCGATCTTATCCACTCATTCAACTTGGGGTGACCGTAGCAACAACGATGGCCGTCGCTTTTATTCCTGTCCTCAGTAGGTTAAAATATGACAAAGACCATGCTCAGATGAAAAATCGTATCTCACTTGTCTTGCGAGTGACGATCGTGTTAGGATCTTCGGCAGCAGTAGGTCTACTCGCTACGGGAACAGAGGTTAGTCGTTTGTTTTTTGATGATCATTTAGGCGTACAAACCTTCGTTATCATGGGCTTGAATATTTTTACAATGTCCATGATTGTAGCTACCTCGACCATACTGCAAGCCATGCAACGGATCTGGCAGCCGCTTATGTATCTATGTATCAGTCTTTTGATCAAGCTGATTTTAAATATGTGTTTTGTGCCCATCCTAGGAGTGACAGGTGCAGCAATAGCCACAGTTAGTGCATCCTTGATTACGGCAATCCTAAATTTATGCTTAATTCAGCACTCTTTAAACGTTTGGGTTATGCGTTATTCACAAGTCATGAAGTTATGTTTTTCTTTATTTATCATGACGTCTTCTGTTCTGTTTTGGAAAGTAATTGCTTATCATTTCTTTATTTCAGGCGAGTTAACTCGTTTAGAATCTCTTTTTATGTCATTAACAAGCGTCGGTATTGGGCTTATCGTCTTCTTCTTGGTCATCTTAAAAACAAATGTGTTCACAGAGGAAGAACTCGCTGATGTACCGGTATTGAATAAATACATGAACAAGTTTGTGAAAAAGATCCGTGAAAATGAGACTTGACGTTGCTTAGATTCATTCAACCGAAAGTAGCAAAACATCGTTTTCGGATATACCTTGAAAATAGCTTGTTCACAAATGAAATTGAAAGGTGTTGACTCCGTGGAATATAAGATTGTTGTGATTGGTCTCGGTTCGGGTGATATAGACCAACTTACCATGGGTATCTATCGTAAATTAAAACAAACGGATCATTTGTATTTGCGGACAAGTGATCATCCAATCATTAAAGAGCTGGAACAAACAGAAAATTTAACCTATACATCGTTTGATCATGTCTACGAGTCTTATCAACGATTTGAAGAGGTATATGATCATATTGCTGATACGTTATTCGAACAAGTAAAAATAGTCGGAGAGTTGACCTATGCAGTCCCTGGTCATCCCATGGTAGCCGAGAGAACGGTCCAACTATTGCTTGAGAGAAGTCAAAAAGAGAAAGTTAATGTTGAGATTTTAGGTGGACAAAGTTTCTTAGATCCGCTCTTTAGCGCATTGAAAATAGACCCAATTGAAGGCTTAACCTTTATTAATGCCATGGATTTTGACGCTGAAGACTTGTCTTTTAATGATCATCTCGTTATTTGCCAGGTATATGATCAATTTATCGCCTCAGAAGTGAAACTGGCATTATTAGATCATTTGCCTCATGATTATGAAGTGATTGTGATTACATCAGCAGGAAACAAAGATGAGAAAATAGTATCCGTTTCTTTACATGAACTAGATCATGATCGAGACATTAACAACCTGACGAGTGTTTATGTTCCACCAATTAAAGAAAAATTAGGGCTATATCATACATTTGCTTCATTAAGGCGGATCATTAGGCAGTTAAGAGGACCAGAAGGGTGTCCCTGGGATAAAGCGCAAACACATGAGTCATTAAGACCCTACCTTGTTGAGGAAACATATGAAGTTCTTGAAGCCATTGATGAAGAAGATGATCATCATTTAGTCGAGGAACTAGGGGATGTTTTATTACAAGTGATGCTCCACTCACAGATCGGTGAAGATGATGGCTATTTTTCCATTGATGATGTGATAAGATCGTTGAGCGAGAAGCTTGTGAGACGTCATCCACATGTTTTTGGAGATAAAGAGGTTCAGACTCTTGAAGATGTGGGTGAAACTTGGAAACAGGTAAAAGAGAAAGAGCCAGGTAGAGAATCAGATCAGTCCATTCTTCAAAATGTTAATGCAGCGCTTCCTCCGATGTTAAAGGCGGCTGACTATCAAAAGCAAATTGAAAAACAGGGAATAAAGCTAATAGAGGGTGATCCTTGGAAGAAGCTTTCAGGTCTTATAGATGATTATGCATCATCAAAGGATGAAAAAAGACTGGGAGACGTCTTATTTACCTTAATATATATCGCAAAAATCTATAAACATCACCCCTATCTTTCACTTGAAAAAACGAATAGGGAATTTGCCGCACGAGTTCATCGCGTTGAAAAAGAACTTGGAGAACACTCTTTCCGTGATTTATCAAGAGAGCAAATTCAATCATTATGGGAAAATAACCAAACTAAATAAGTTTATCTCCTTTCTAGGCATATCTATTTAAAAGAGGATGGTTAGAAAGAAAGGTCAATCGAAAATAATCAGGAAAAATTTTATAAGAGGTGTTTGATTTATGCGTTTAGATAAGTTTTTAAAAGTATCACGTTTGATTAAAAGAAGAACGGTAGCCAAAGAATTAGCGGATAAAGGTCGCATTGAAATCAATCAATTACCATCAAAAGCAAGTTCAAATGTTAAAGTGGGCGATACGCTCGATATTCATTTTGGCCAAAAAGTCGTTTCGGTCAAAATCACCAACTTAAAAGAAACGGCTAAGAAAGATGAAGCAGCTTCATTATATGAATTAATTAGTGAACAACCTATTGAAAAGTAAGTGAGGTTCCCGAATAATTAAGGATACTATTAAAGGCAAGAGACCATGTTTCATTCTTTTTATGTTCTAAGTTGGACGACTCCCTCATAATTATGTGATAAAGAGGGGGGAGACTGATGGATCAATATTATACACCGTCGTCGATAAATCGGGACAAGCCAGTCCCCAATCATGATATCATTATGAAAGGCCGAAAAAAGATTGAAATCACAGGCGTAAAGCATGTGGAGAGCTTTGATCATGAAGAATTTTTGCTTGAAACGACAATGGGATTTCTTGCGATTAAAGGTAGTCACTTAAAGATGCAGAACTTAAATGTAGAGCAAGGTATTGTTGTCATCGAGGGTAAGATATTTGACATTAGTTATCTCGATGATCAAGACGGAGAACATGCTAAAGGGTTCTTTAGCAAACTATTCAAATGACACTCAATGAACAATTTGCAACGATGGTTGCAATGATACTTACGGGATTGTGGATTGGTGTGAGTTTAACCACCTATCACCGCTTTATGCACCCAAATAAAAAATGGATGTGGACCACAATCCCAACTGATATTTTTTTCTGGATCTTGCAAGGACTACTTATTTTTTATGTCTTGCTTAAAGTGAATCAAGGCCAAATTCGATTTTATATATTTTTAGCCTTATTATTAGGCTACGCGATGTATAAGGGACTCTTTGAGCGGCTGTATGCCGTCATATTAGAACGATTTATTGTTCTTGTTGTTTCTGTTTGTCGCTTTCTTAAAAAATGTCTCACAATTTTACTAATACTTCCTCTTCTAACCCTATTGAAGCTTGTCCTGATATCATGTAAGATGATATTAAGGTTAATAAAAGCCATTTTATATTTTCTTTTTTGTCTTGTTTTCTATCCGTTAAAATGGGTATATAGGTTTATAGTTCCAAAGCGAGTGAGACAAAAGGTGAATATGGTGGCAAAAAAAGTAGGCACCTTGTGTGCTAAACTCGTCAAGGTATTTAAAAGAACGGACTGAGGAGAGGGGATATAGTGGGGGTAGCGCGCACAACAGACGTCAGACATATTCGTTCGGAATATGTTCAATCGCAGGAAGTTTATGAGAAATTTAAAAAGAAGCGGCGAAAGGGACTCATGCGTCGACTTGTGGCATTTGGTATTGTGCTAACTGTAATTGTTGGGTTTCTGACTTCTATCATCTCATCAAAATCAGACCAAATTGATTCAAAACTAACACAGAAAGAGCATCTCGAAAAGAAACTTCGTGCTTCGCAGGAAGATGAAAAGGCTCTGAAACATAATATTCGTTTATTGCATGATAAGGATTATATTGGTGATATTGCACGTCGAGATTTTCTCTTATCCAAAAAAGGCGAAATTATTTTTTCTAAGCTTGATATTGACAGTCATTGACATGCTCTTTTTTTGTTATGTATAATAATATAATATTACATACTGAATTTTAGGAGGAGCATTACTTTTATGTCAATTGAAGTAGGCAGCAAGTTGCAAGGGAAAGTGTCAGGTATTACAAACTTCGGAGCCTTTATAGATTTACCAGGCGGGAAAACAGGACTCGTTCATATCAGTGAGGTTGCAGATCGTTACGTTAAAGATATACATGATGTACTCACTGTTGGTGATGAAGTGACCGTTAAGGTTCTTCAGGTTGAGACCGATGGAAAAATAGGCCTGTCCATTAGAAAAGCTGTCGATAAGCCCAAGCCTAGAGGGCCAAGGGGTGGAGCTCCACGCGGTGGCGGAAAACGCTTCGTAAAAGAAACGACATTCGAGGACAAAATGTCTCGCTTCTTAAAAGATAGTGAAGATCGACTTGCCTCGTTAAAAAGACAAACCGAATCTAAACGTGGTGGACGTGGTGCTCGTAGAGGGTAAACATCCATTTTTATATATTAAAAAACACTCAGGTGCCTGGGTGTTTTTTTATGCTTAAATTAACCGAAAATAAGAGGAAGTTCAAAAAGTCACCAAATGATAAGCTGCGAATCTCGGCGTTGGCTTGTTTTCCGGTCCTCATGTAGGAAAAGCCTACATTCCGGTCCTCAAAACGGCGCCGCCTTGACCTTCTTGCTTCTAATTCGCCGCCTTTTTGAACACAAATTATAAGTTTACTTTTCTAAAAACCAGGTCATTTGTAAGTGAAAATTAAACGCCTATGAGATGGATCATCAATTTATGACAAAGTGCTGAGAAAGTCGTCGAAGACTTTTTATAATCTTCTCTAATGTTTTGACAAATTACGAAGGTCTAATGTGTTTAAATAGAACATACCAATAATACATTAGGGGTGGTGAAAGGGTTGACTCAACGATTCGAAAGTGCAAATCAAGTTGGAATTGTAGCGATCTCTCCAGGTGTTGAGCAAGGTTACAGATTCTATGATCGAATTCTTCGCAACCTAAAAACTCGGTTAGAAAGATTATTTTTCAGTAGTGAAACAGGATGTCTTATTATTGGCTTTCTATTAGGACGAGCCTTAATATTATCAAGCATGTCTCCTTTTATTATTCCGTTCTTTGCGACGATGTTTGTTCTGAAGAAGAAAAAGCGAGGACTCGCTTTTCTAAGTTTGTTTGTAGGAGCATCGTCTATTTCTATTCCTAACGGTTCCTTCGCCATATTGGCCATGTTATGTTTTATGGGCATTCGATGGTTAACGAGTCGATGGACGAAAGATCACTTCATTAAAACATTACCATATCTTGTTTTTAGCTCGGCTTTTGTTACCCGTTCATCTATTGCTTATATAACGGATAGACAATGGTTATGGTCAAATGAAATGTTAGCTCTGACTGAAGCTAGTTTATCTTTCTTGTTAACCCTGATATTCCTGCAGAGTGTTCCCTTATTATCCGTAAATTTGAGAAAGCATGTACTTAAGAATGAAGAAATTATCTGTTTTGTCATTATGTTGGCTTCGGTACTCACAGGTACGATCGGGTGGCATTTTTATGGCTTTTCGATGGAGCATATTTTGTCTCGTTATGTTGTCTTATTATTTGGTTATGTCGGAGGGGCAGCCATTGGTTCAACGGTCGGTGTTGTCATAGGATTGATCTTAAGCTTAGCTAATGTAACGAGTTTATATCAGATGAGCTTGCTTGCCTTCTCTGGACTTTTGGGGGGGCTTCTAAGAGAAGGTAAAAAGATAGGTGTCTCGATAGGGCTGATGATTGGAACGTTGCTCATTGGACTTTATGGTGGCGGATATGAACATCTTCTTGGTACAGCTGGGGATTCTCTGGTTGCTATTCTCTTATTTCTGTTAACGCCAAGATCGGTGACAAGAAAACTGGCCACTTATATACCGGGGACTAAGGAATACGCAGCAGAACAACAACAGTATGTGAAGCGATTAAGAGATGTTACGGCTGATCGGGTTGCCCAATTTTCTAGCCTCTTTCAAACTTTATCAAACAGTTTTCAGGGAACTGAAGAGGAAGAATCTGACCATGAGGTGGACGTTTTTCTCAGTAATGTGACCGAAAAAACATGTCAGACTTGTTTTTTAAAAGAAGCTTGTTGGGCGAGAAAGTTCGATCAAACCTATGATTTAATGACTAGAATTATGGAGGAAACAGGAGACACACCGATATTGACAAATTCTAAATTAAAAAGGGAGTGGCAGCACCATTGTATAAAACCGGAAAAAGTGGTGAAAGCCATTCATGAACAACAATTGTTTTATCATGAACACGTAAAATTAAAGAAAAAAATGAAGGAAAGCCGCTTGCTTGTAGCAGAGCAATTAAAAGGAGTCTCTCAAGTCATGGGAGATTTTGCAAAGGAGATTCAAAGAGAGAGAGATACCCATCAATTTCAAGAAGAACAAATTTTACTTAAGCTACAGGATATCGGTTTTGATGTAGAAAATGTAGAAATTTACAGTCTTGATGAAGGGGCTGTTGACATAGAGATGACGTTACCATCAAATTATTATGGCGAATGTGAAAAATTAATTGCCCCAATTCTTTCTGATGTACTCGGAGAAAATATTATTGTTGAAAGAGAGAGTAAATCTGACTTTCCACGGATTCAATGTAAAGTGGCTTTTGGTTCTGCTAAAAAATATACGATAGAAACAGGCATCGCTCATACGGCTAAAGGCGGGGGTTATGTTTCAGGTGATAATTACACGACATTTGGTTTAGGAGCTGGTAAATATGCGATTGCGATTAGTGACGGTATGGGAAATGGCGAGCGTGCCTCAAGTGAAAGTCATGAAACATTAAAACTGTTATCAAAAGTGCTTAAATCTGGCATCAATGAGACCATAGCCATTAAATCCATTAATTCCATTCTAGCATTACGATCAAATGAGGAAATCTTTTCAACTCTAGATCTTGCCATGATTGACCTACAAGATGCTAAGGTCAAATTTCTTAAAATAGGGTCGAATCCAAGTTTTGTAAAACGAGGTGAACATATCACGATGATTGAAGCTAGTAACTTACCAATGGGAATGATAGAGGATGTTGAAATTGATGTAGCAAGTGAACAATTAAAAGCGGGTGATTTACTAATTATGATGAGTGATGGCATTTTTGAAGCACCGAAACACGTCGAGAACAAAGAGGCTTGGGTCAAGCGTAAAATTCGAGATATGCAAACGGATGACCCACAAGCCATAGCAGATCTTTTACTTGAAGAGGTGATTCGAGCAAACAGTGGCGAAATTAATGATGACATGACGATCGTCGTCTCAAAAATAAAGCATCATACACCAAAATGGTCAGCGATTTCAACCTATTCAACGGGTGAGGGAATTGATCGAAAGGCACAATAGTCAAGAATGAAGCGTATAATTATTTACCTCCTTGTCTAAGATGACATTAAGAAGGCAAGAGAGGAGCGAGTAGCGTTGAATAAAGGAACGATAAAGCAGATCTTGTTAATTACTGATGGATGTTCTAACCAAGGCGAGGATCCGGCTGCTATGGCAGCGTTGGCAAAAGAGCATGGGATTGTTGTCAATGTCATTGGCGTAATGGAAAACTATGAAACTGATGATCGTGGTATGAAGGAAATTGATAATATTGCTTCTGCTGGCGGTGGTGTGAGTCAAGTTGTACAAACGAAACAATTATCTCAGACGGTACAAATGGTGACGAGACAAGCTATGACACAAACCATTAAGGGGGTCGTCAATCAGGAACTTCAAGATATATTAGGTGATTCACAGTCAATGGAAGACCTTCCTCCTGAAAAACGTGGTCGCGTGATGGAAGTTGTCGATGATTTAGGTGAAACAGTGAATTTAGAGGTTTGCATTCTTGTAGACACAAGTGCAAGTATGAAAACAAAACTTCCAACTGTTAGGGAGGCCCTGCTTGATTTGTCCATTAGTTTAACTTCACGAATGGGAGAAAATCAATTTTGTCTTTACACATTTCCCGGGAAAAGAAAAGCTACTTCAAAAATCATGTCATGGACGCCAAAAATAGACCATATCAGTCAAGTGTTTTCTAAACTTGCATCAGGTGGTGTGACGCCAACCGGACCAGCTATACGTGATGTCATTAAAAGTTTTTCAACGAGCTCTAGAAGACATTTAATCTCACATGACGATGAAGCCTATGATGATGGACCAAGATATTAAGCTTCATCCTGGTACGCGAATTTATGGGAAATGGCATAAAAAAACCTACCAGATTATGAGACACTTAGGCAGTGGGGCACAAGGAACTGTTTACTTAGCCCATTCAAATCAAGGTGAAGTGGCTATTAAGTTTAGTAAAGACCCATCATCATTAATTTCCGAAGTCAACATATTAAAACGTTTCGTAGCGCTCCAAGGTGATCCCCTGGGGCCTTATTTGTATGATGTGGACGATTGGGTCACTAATAAGGGAACAATTAACTTCTATGTTATGGAACGTATTAAAGGTGTAACTTTAGATGACAGCATTAGACATAAAGGTTTTGAATGGGTGTATGTATTTATATTGCAACTTTTAAAGGATTTATCAAGATTACACGAATTAGGCTTTGTGTTTGGTGATTTAAAACCTGAAAATCTCATGATAACAGAATCAAATTATCGAATAAGGTGTCTAGATTTTGGGGGTACCACACAGCTTGGCCACTCAATTAAAGAATACACCGAGTTTTTTGACCGAGGGTATTGGGGAATGGGAACAAGAAAAGCGGAACCAAGCTATGACTTGTTTGCTGTTATGATGATTTTTATCTATGCGGCTGAAAGAAGAAGATTTAATAAAACGGAACATCCACGTGATCAACTGATTCAAAAAATAAAAACGAATCCTAAATTAAAGCCATTTGAAAAAATATTATTGAAAGCATTAGCAGGGCAGTTTCATCATGCAAATGACATGAGACAAGCATTTTTATATAAAATGAATGAAACCAATAGGATAGAAAGTCGTATTACTAGAAGGAGGACTGCCACCTCTCCATCTAAAAAACGTTACCAAAAGAAAAAAACAGTAAGTGGCTGGATTGGAGCCAGTGTTTGGGCAGTTGTGATTATTGCACTGTACGTCATGTATACGGTACTCTATGTGATGTAGCATTCCATTCCTAATTATCCCGCCTTAACGGCAAGTAAAGACCCCCAGATCAAGATTCTGCGTAGTCAAAGAAGATGGGTGGGGGATCAACTGTCCGTAAAGGTCCGATTGGTTCAGCTAACCATCAGTGGGGGATGAAGAACCCCCCCACCGATGGAAGTTTCACTTTATAATTTGACAGGATGCGTGTCCTTTTTTACACTTTAGGGGCAGGAATCCTCAAGATCAGAGAATTCTTGTAGACCGGCGTTCCCCAGGATGTGGTGGCTTTAGGCGCCAGAGACAGGCGTGAGCGATTTTTGTTGAAGATTCTTTTGGCCAACGCCGAGACTTGAGCTTATCATTTGGTGGCTTTTGAACCTCACACACGGCGTGCTCTTATCTTCTTGTTTCTAATTTATCACCTTTTTGAAACGCACTAAGAGGAAAAAAGCGGGTATAAGAAGAATACTAGAAGAGTAACGTGCCACTAAACGGGCGATAAGCTCTTATAGACTATTTAATGACCTGTCTTTTTACAAAAGTTTTGGATTAAGAGGAAAAACTTTTTTTGAAAGGGTAAGAAAGGAAAGAGGCACTTGCGGTCATTCGTTAAACAATTCATTAAACAACATGATCTCTTGCAGCCGAATACAACGATCATTGTTGGCGTATCAGGTGGACCTGATTCGATGGCTCTTTTACATTATCTCCACAGTATTCAAAAAGAGTGGAATTTAAAGCTTATAGCCTGTTCTGTGGATCATATGCTACGAGGTGATGCATCACGAGACGATATGGAATATGTCGAATCATATTGTAAAGAAATGGACATATTATTCTATGGTAAACGTATGGATGTATTAGCCTATAAAAATGCGCATCATCTAAGTGTAGAGGTTGCAGCAAGAAAATGTCGGTATCATGTGTTTAAGGAAGTGATGACAAGCCATCAGGCAAATTCTCTTGCACTCGCCCATCATGGCGACGACCAAGTAGAGACAATGCTTATGAGACAGGTTCGAGGAAGCTTTGGTGTTTCTCTTGCAGGTATACCTGTTAAACGACCTTTTGCAACAGGCCATATTATCAGACCCTTTTTATGTGTGACAAAGTATCATCTAGAACAGTATTGTAAGGAGTATGGTATCTCGCCAAGATATGATAATAGTAATATGTCTTGTGACTATGTTCGCAACCGTTTTAGACATGTCATCTTGCCATTTCTAAAAAAGGAGAATCCAAAAGTACACGTTCGTTTTCAATATATGAGCGAGCGGATGACTGAAGATCAACGATACCTTGAACAACTTGCTAAGGAACATGTAGATCGTGTGATATTAAATGATTCGGAACAGGGCTTGCGGATTGATATTAGTACTTTTTTAAAGATCCCTTTACCTTTACAAAGAAGAGTAATTCATCTAATATTAAATTATCTATATTCTAACAAAGGCTTGTTGTCACTGCATCATTCTATACATATCGAAGCACTGCTTCAATTACTTCAAACAGATCATCCATCAAGTGAGGAACATTTGCCAAATGGTCTTGTTGTAAAACGCTCTTACAATACCTGTTTATTTTCATTTAATATTGAAAGCGACTCAATAAATGCTTATCAAACCATACTGTCTATACCTGGGACGACAAAATGTCCAACCGGAAATTTTACAGTTGAATTTGCGGATGCATATCAGTCAACGTCTAATACATCGAATACGATCTATTTGAAAATGACAGATATTTGTGAGCCCCTTAAGATTCGAACCCGTTGTCACGGAGATCGGATAAGACCTAAAGGAATGTCAGGAACACAAAAGTTAAAAAGCATCTTTATTAATGAAAAGGTTGAGCGAAATGAGCGTGCAATATGGCCCATTTTGGTAGATGCAAATGATCGTGTTTTATGGTTACCTTTACTCAGACAGAGACAACCTAAACCTAGAGGTCAAGAAAAAAGTGCCTTTATAAAAATAACGTTTTTACCGACAGTTAAGCTTGGGAGGAAGACAGAATGAAGGAAGATTTACAAGAGATACTTTTTACAGAGGAGGCACTTCAAGAAAAGATCAAAGAACTTGGCAAGAAGCTTTCTGATGAATATTATAATCGATTTCCACTAGTTGTTGGGGTGTTAAAAGGAGCTCTGCCTTTTATGGCGGATCTCATTAAACGTATAGATGTTCATTTGGAATTGGATTTTATGGACGTATCAAGTTATGGTCATTCTACTGTATCTTCAGGTGAAGTAAAAATAATCAAAGATTTGGATGCTTCTGTTGAAGGACGTGATATTCTCATATTAGAAGATATTATTGATAGTGGTTTAACGCTAAGTTACCTTGTTGACCTTTTTAAAACAAGAAAAGCAAAGTCCATTAAGATCGTGACCTTGCTAGATAAACCTTCAGGAAGAAAGGTTGATATTGTCCCTGATTTAACAGGTTTCACTGTTCCAGATGCTTTCTTAGTTGGATATGGGTTAGACTATGCTGAAAAATACCGCAATCTGCCGTATATCGGGATCTTAAAACCTGAAATATACATGTAGAGTGTGTGGCTTGTGAGGGCAATACCATTATGTTACTATTAAATATGGCTTTTTATTGCGGGAGGAGGTAAGGGATGAATCGAATATTTCGAAACACCATTATATATGTTTTTATCTTTTTAGTGATTATTGGAATTGTGAGCTTTTTGACAAGAACCAATCAAGATGTTAAATCATTAAGCTATACAGATTTTCAACAACACTTAACGCAGGGTGATGTGAAAGATCTAAGTCTACAACCAGAGGGTGTGGTCTATCTAGCGACGGGTAAGTTATCAGATGACAAGAATACAACATTTAAAACGTATGTTCCATCCACTGAAAAAGCACTTAACCAAATTACATTTGCAACAAAAAATCAACCAGATGTATTAGTTAAACCTCAAGAAAGAACAAGTGGTTGGATTCAATTTCTTACAACAATCATTCCTTTTGTCATTATTTTCTTCTTAATATTCTTCTTACTAAATCAAGCTCAAGGCGGCGGCGGCCGTGTCATGAACTTTGGTAAAAGTAAAGCAAAACTTTATTCTGAAGAAAAGAAAAAGGTGACATTTAAGGATGTTGCGGGTGCAGATGAAGAAAAACAAGAGCTCATCGAAATTGTCGATTTCTTAAAAGATCCAAGAAAGTTTGCAGCTCTCGGTGCGAGAATACCTAAAGGGGTCTTGCTAGTTGGTCCTCCGGGTACAGGTAAAACATTACTTGCCAGAGCCGTTGCAGGAGAAGCAGGAGTTCCTTTCTTCTCGATTAGTGGTTCTGACTTTGTCGAAATGTTTGTCGGTGTCGGTGCCTCCCGTGTACGTGATCTATTTGATAACGCTAAGAAAAATTCACCTTGTATCATTTTTATTGATGAAATTGATGCAGTAGGTCGCCAACGTGGAGCGGGTCTCGGTGGGGGTCATGATGAACGTGAACAAACATTGAACCAACTTCTCGTTGAAATGGATGGTTTTGGCGCTAATGAAGGAATCATTATTATCGCGGCAACAAACAGACCTGATATCTTAGACCCAGCTCTTCTACGACCAGGTCGTTTTGATAGACAAATTCCTGTAGGACGCCCTGACTTGAAAGGGAGAGAAGCAGTTCTACGTGTTCATGCACGTAACAAACCACTCGATAAGAAAATTGATCTAAAAACGGTTGCAAAATTAACACCTGGATTCTCAGGTGCGGATCTCGAGAACCTATTAAACGAAGCGGCTCTTGTCGCTGCAAGATCCGATAAAAAACAAATTGAAATGGAAGACATTGATGAAGCGGTTGAGAGAGTTATTGCAGGTCCCGCTAAGAAATCACGTGTCATTTCGGAAAAAGAACGAAACATTGTTGCTTATCATGAATCAGGGCATACAATTATTGGTTTAAACTTGGACAGTGCTGCAACGGTCCATAAAGTAACCGTTGTTCCTAGAGGTCAAGCAGGTGGTTATGCTGTCTCTTTACCAAAAGAAGATCGTTATTTCATGACGAAACCAGAACTTTTAGAACAAATTGTTGGTCTACTTGGTGGACGTGTTGCTGAAGAAATTACATTTGGCGAAGTGAGTACTGGGGCAAGCAATGATTTCCAAAGAGCAACAGGTATTGCAAGACGCATGGTTACAGAATTTGGGATGAGTGACAAACTGGGTCCAATGCAATTTGGTCACACTCAAAGTGGGCAGGTCTTCTTAGGTCGTGATTTCCAAAATGAACCTAACTATAGTGATACCATTGCTTACGAAATCGATACTGAAGTACAGCGTATTATCAAAGGGTGTTATGAACGTTGTAGAGAGATCCTCACAAAAGATCAAGAGAAACTGGAATTGATCGCAAAAACATTGTTAGACGTTGAAACACTTGAAGCAGATCAAATTAAAGCATTGTATGAAACAGGTAAATTGATTGAAGCTAATCATAATCGCTATGCTTCTGATGACGAGGCAGACGATGTGACTGTTAACATACAATCGAAGCCACAAATCGATGAATTAAAAAAACCTGATGATAAAGATTTATAAAATTAAATCTAAAAGAGAATTTTGATTTTAAGTGTCGTATCTCGTGAAGGTGTCTCCTTAAGGAGGCATCTTTCTTTTTTTTATAAAGTGAAATCGGTATGATGATTATGTTACGCGAGATATCTTACTGATTCCTTCATCCCCACACGAATCAGGGGCTCATGTGGTTAGTTATCCCCACCTAGGAATGCTCGTTTATACTCATTACCTTGAGGTGAGGGGGCACTACTCACTCGCCGTAATTACGGGATAAATTAAAAATAGATTGGTGATTTGATGATTTTTGTTTGTGATGTTGGAAACACCAATATGGTAATTGGTGTATACAATGATGATAAATTAATTGAACATTGGCGGATCTCAACAAGTCGTGATAAAACGGAAGATGAATTCGCGATGGTCATAAAAGACTTATTTAATCATGTTGGTTTAACATTTTCAGATTTTACGGCTATGATTATTTCCTCAGTTGTCCCTTCAATCATGTTCTCATTGGAGAGAATGTGTGATAAGTATTTTCACGTGACGCCACTCATTGTCGGGCCTGGAATTAAAACGGGTTTAAACTTAAAGTATGATAATCCTAGAGAACTTGGCGCGGATCGCATTGTAAATGCTGTGGCAGCCATACACCATTATTCTTCACCTCTTATTGTCATTGATTTTGGTACAGCGACGACCTTTTGTTACATCAATGAAAAAGGGCATTATATGGGTGGGGCCATTGCACCGGGTATTAATATCTCAACGGAAGCTTTATATGAAAAAGCATCAAAACTTCCGCGAATTGAGATCGTGAAACCTCCTCATATTGTTGGGAAAAATTCGATTCATGCCATGCAATCAGGGATCTTATATGGTTATGTCGGACAAGTAGAGGGAATTGTTTCAAGAATGAAGAAACAATCAGTGGAAGAAGCTACAGTTGTAGGAACAGGTGGATTATGTTCATTAATCGCAAGTGAAACAGATGTTATTGATTATATTGATCCCTTTCTAACGTTGAAAGGGTTGTACTTAATCTATAAACGAAATCAAAAATAAAGTGAAACTTCCATCAGTGGGGGGTCAAGACTCGCCGTTAATACGGGATAAAAAATTCATCTTTTGGATGATACTAAAGACAAAGGGAAAGTCATTGTTAGGAGGATTTTGAGTGAGTGATTATTTAATTAAAGCGACAGCTTATGACAATACAATACGAGTTTTAACCACTGACACAACAGAAACCGTATCAGAAGCCCAAAGGAGGCACAACACATGGCCAACAGCGTCTGCTGCTCTCGGTCGTACCATGACAGCTGGGGCCATGATGGGAGCTCAGTTTAAAGGGAATGAGAGGCTGACCATCACCATTCAAGGCGGCGGTCCTATTGGCGTTATTATTGTTGATGCGAACGCTAAAGGGGAAGTCAGAGGGTATGTGACCAATCCGCAAGTTCATTTTGATCTAAATAAATTTGGGAAACTCGATGTGGCAAGAGCAGTGGGGACCAATGGATTTCTCAGTGTCGTAAAAGATCTAGGCCTTAGAGATAACTTTACAGGACGGGTAGCTCTAGTATCTGGTGAGATTGGTGATGACTTTACGTATTATTTTGCAAGATCGGAACAGATACCTTCAGCAGTGGGTGTCGGTGTGCTTGTCAATCCAGACAATTCAATCAAGGCGTCTGGAGGATTCATTATTCAAGTTATGCCAGATGCACCGGATGACATCATTTCTAAAGTTGAAAAAAGATTAAGTGACATACCGCCAATATCCAAGCTTATTGAAGCAGGTCAGACACCCGAAGACCTCCTTCTGACGATTTTTGGTGAAGGCCATTATAAAATTCTAGAAAAAATGCCCATTCATTTTAAATGTCAGTGTTCACGTGAAAAATTAGCAAATGCTATTAGTGGTCTTGGTAACGAAGAAATACAGGCTATGATTGATGAAGACCATGGTGCAGAAGCAGACTGCCATTTTTGCCGTGAAAAATATTATTTCTCAGAAGATGACTTAAGAGACTTATTAAAATGACGCGTCTTTGTAAAAAAGATGTTTGGTCTTGCTTTATGTGAATCATATGAATGATCCCCTAAGATCAAAAGTTGTTTATTTTTTGAATTTATTAGAATATATTCACCCCAAAGCATTGACATTATAAACGATTGTGATAATATAGACTTACATTCCTACATGAATACTATGTTTTATAAATCGGAGGGGTAAAAATGGCAATCGCAAACTCAATCACGGAACTAATCGGACAAACGCCTGTAGTTAAACTTGGTCGTCTAACAGGTGAAAATGACGCAGAATTATATGCAAAATTGGAATTCTTCAACCCTGGTAGTAGCGTAAAAGATCGTATTGCTAATGCGATGATTGAAGCAGCTGAAAAAGAAGGAATACTCAAACCTGGTGATACGATTATCGAACCAACAAGTGGAAATACCGGTATCGGGTTGGCATTAGTATCAGCAGCCAAAGGATACAAAGCGATACTTGTTATGCCAGATACAATGAGTGTTGAAAGAAGAAAACTTTTTAAAGCATATGGAGCAGATCTTGTTTTAACACCGGGTTCAGCTGGTATGAATGGAGCTATTGCTAAGGCAGAGGAACTTAGTAAGGAGAACGGTTATTTCTTACCTCAACAATTTAAAAACAAAGCGAACCCAGAAGTTCACTATAATACGACAGGTAAAGAGCTTGTTGAACAATTCGACCAACTTGATGCGTTTATCGCTGGTGTTGGAACAGGTGGAACGGTATCTGGCGCAGGACGCAGATTGAAAGAACATTTTTCAGATATAAAAGTCTATGCTGTTGAACCCGACACTTCTGCTGTCCTCTCAGGAGAGAAAAGCGGCCCTCACAAAATCCAAGGAATTGGACCTGGCTTTGTTCCTGATACATTAGATAAAGATGCTTATGATGATGTTATTAAAGTATCCAACGAAGATGCATTTAAATATGCCCGTTTAGTCGGAATTAAAGAAGGCTTTCTATCCGGTATATCAGGCGGAGCAGCCATTGCTGCTGGTGTAGAAGTTGCCAAAAAACTTGGTAAAGGTAAAAAAGTGGTTGTCGTTATCCCTGACAATGGGGAACGTTACTTGAGTACACCACTTTATCAAACAGAAGAATAATATCATAATTTACATTTGATGTATTAATTTAATGAGTGACCATACGAAAAAATCGAAACGATCCTTCGTGTGGTCTTTTTGTTGCACAAATTTGACAGTATAAAAAGAAATAAGCCGTATCATTTCGAATAAACGGTTAAAGACTTGGTTAGAGGTTAAGTTTTCTTAACTTCTGTCATGTTTTGCTTAAGTGCAAACTTTTTATCCCGCATTAAAGGTGATTATTGACCCGCACCTTAATCATGAGTGTAAACGAACATTCCTAGGTGGATAACTGTCCGCGTGAGCCTACCTGGTCCAGGCTTACAATCAATGGGGGATGAAGCCCCCAATGACTTTAATTGTTCCGAGTGGGTCTAGTTTCTTGTACTTCTAATGATCCATACAAAAGTTAACGTCATGGTGTGCTTCATGTTATACTAACCTTATTGTCGTTAACAATTGATGTTCAAATAGATGATTTCTGATATGTTATGTTCCTTTTTATATTTTATTTACTTTCGAAATTAAATTTGAACCTCACTGATAGATTAATTTTTTTCAAGGTGGTGTTTGTATAGATGACGTATGGAAATATTTCTCCCTATCATGTTCTTAAATTAAAGAATAAAGAATTAGATTATCGAAATAAGACGTTGATTATGGGTATTTTGAATGTCACGCCAGATTCTTTTTCTGATGGTGGTCACTTTGACAGAGTCGATCGTGCAGTTAAGCATGCGCTTGAACTTGTTCGTGATGGGGCTGATATCATTGACATAGGCGGTGAATCTACACGTCCTGGTTATACGCCTATCTCTCTCGATGAAGAAATTAGTCGAGTAGTTCCCATCATTAAAGCCATAAGAGAGTATACTGATGTTCCAATATCTATTGACACATATAAAGCAGAGACAGCTAAACAAGCGATCGAAGCAGGCGCTGACATAATTAATGATATTTGGGGAGCTAAAAAAGATCCTCAAATGGCACACATCGCAAGTCAATATCAAGTACCGATTATTTTGATGCATAATCGTGATAACCTTAATTATAAAAATTTAATTGAAGATATGAAAAGCGATTTAAAAGAAAGCATTGAGCTTGTATTAGACGCAGGCTTATCACCAGATAAAATTATTTTGGATCCAGGTATTGGATTTGCTAAGGACTATGAACAAAACCTTCTTGTTATGAATAATCTAGATGCTTTTCATGATTTAGGCTATCCACTATTGCTCGGGACGTCACGTAAAGGTTTTATTGGAAAGACACTGGATTTGACTGTTGATAAACGCGTAGAGGGAACAGGTGCTACAGTGTGTTTAGGGATTATGAAAGGCTATCAATTGATGAGAGTTCATGATGTGTTATCCATGTCACGAATGGCAAAGATGATGGATGCTATGTTGAAAGCGAGTGAGAAAGATCGACAAGATATACATTAATCAGATGACCTTTTACGGTTATCATGGGGTTTTGCCAGAAGAGAACAAACTAGGTCAACGTTTTATTGTAGATTTAGAGTTACTCTTAGATCTAAAGGCAGCGGGAGATCACGATCGTCTTGAAGACACCATTAATTACGCTGAAGCGTACGAATTAACAAAGGAAATCGTAGAGGGACCGAAATATCAACTGATTGAAAGTGTGGCGGAACGCCTTGCTTCACATCTTCTAGACCACTTTCCGAAACTTAAAGAATGTAGAGTGAAGCTAATCAAACCCGATCCCCCAATTCCTGGGCATTACCAATCTGTTGCTGTAGAGATTATAAGGAGCCGAGCCTAAGATGACACATTCAATATCCTATATTGGACTTGGATCTAATATGGGTAACCGGATCGATTATTTACAAAAAGCCTGTGAACAGATGAATCAACTCCCAAATGTCAACATCATAACTTGTTCATCTATTTATGAAACAGCGCCTTATGGTCCGGTGAAACAAGCCGATTTTTTAAATATGGTAGCGAAGATTGAAACGTCACTCTCTGCGGTTGGTCTTCTCCATCAGCTTCAACAGATTGAATTATCTTTAGACCGAAAAAGAGAGGTTCATTGGGGCCCTAGAACGATCGACCTTGACATTTTACTCTATAATCAAGAGAATATTGAAATGGAGGACTTAATCGTTCCCCATCCTGAGATGAGTAAACGTTTATTCGTTCTTGTTCCTTTATTAGATCTTAATCCAAACTTAACTATACCTAAAATAGATAGAAATGTTTCAGAGTTATATAACGAAAGAAAAGAAGATGAGGGAGTGCGATTATGGAAACGGAACAATGGGGAAGGAGAATTCGGGCTTTTCGAAAATTGAAAGGCTACACCCAAGTTGATTTTGCCAAGGAGTTAGGCATATCCTTATCCATATTAGGAGAAATTGAAAGAGAGAGCCGAGTACCAAGTCAAGATTTAATTATGAAGGTATCGAAAAAACTTGATGTATCGATAGAGGAGTTAATGGAAATCAATTGAGTAAGGTTAGTAGTGTGAAAGGTGATGATCATGTTAAAAATTGGGCCCATTGAAATGAAGAACCAAGTTGTTTTGGCTCCAATGGCCGGTGTTTGTAATCCTGCTTTTCGATTGATTGCAAAAGAATTTGGTGCTGGCCTCGTTTGTGCTGAGATGGTGGCCGACCAAGGGATTATTCAACATAATGAAAAATCACTGCAAATGCTCTATGTCGATGAACGTGAAAAACCTTTAAGCCTACAAATTTTTGGAGGGTCTAAAGAGACATTGGTTGCGGCAGCTCAATATGTTGATAAATACACCAATGCTGATATTATTGATATTAATATGGGCTGCCCTGTTCCAAAAATCACAAAGTGTGATGCAGGAGCAAGATGGTTATTGGAACCTGAAAAAATATATGAAATGGTTTCTGCAGTTGCTGGGGTTGTAGAAAAGCCAGTAACAGTCAAAATGCGTATAGGATGGGATTCCGACCATATCTTTGCAGTCGAAAATGCACAAGCTGTCGAACAAGCTGGAGGCGCGGCCGTTGCTGTACATGGACGGACTCGTGTGCAAATGTATGAAGGCGAGGCAAATTGGGATATCATTAGAAAGGTAAAAGAGTCGGTAAACATACCTGTTATTGGGAATGGCGATGTAAAAACACCCTATGATGCAAAGCGAATGTTAGATACTACGGGTGTTGATGGGGTTATGATTGGCCGAGGAGCGCTTGGAAATCCATGGATGTTATATCGTACTGTCCAATATCTCGAAACAGGTGTTATATATGATGATCCCACACCTAAAGAAAAAGTGGATGTTTGCTTGCTTCATTTTGAACGATTAGCGAAGTTGAAAGGTGAGTATATTGCAGTAAGAGAGATGCGCAAACATGCCGCGTGGTATATGAAAGGCCTCCGGGGTGGAAATGATGTACGCAAGAAAATTAATCTATGTGAAACTGGCGATCAACTAAGAGAAATTCTTCAAGACTTTATACTTCAGCTTGAATGTGTTCATGCATAAGAGGTAAATTACATAGGTAGTTTGCGCTTAAATAGATAGAACTTGAGAATACGGATTTAAATTTTAAGGAGATGAACCGCGGGATGAGTCAGGAAATTGAAATGAATGACCAGCTATTAGCAAGAAGAGAAAAATTAAATGCGTTATATGAAAAAGGGATAAATCCGTTCGGAGGGAGATTCGAGCGTACGCATTCTGCAACAGAGATAGTGAAAGAGTTTGATTCGTTTACTAAAGAGGAACTAACTGAAAAAAATGCACCCGTATCAATAGCTGGACGGATTATGACAAAAAGGGGTAAAGGTAAAGCTGGCTTCGCACATATTCAAGATTTGACAGGGCAAATTCAAATTTATGTGCGTAAAGATGCTGTTGGAGAAGAACAATACGATGTATTTAAAACAATTGATATAGGTGATATTGTCAGTGTTAAAGGTATTGCTTTTAAAACAAATGTCGGCGAATTATCCGTTAAAGCCACAGAATTTCACATTTTATCAAAAGCGATGCGTCCCTTACCGGATAAATTCCATGGTCTAAAAGACGTAGAACAACGATATCGTCAACGTTATCTTGATCTCATTATGAATCCAGATGTTAAAACAACGTTTGTGCAAAGAAGTCAAATTTTAAAATATACAAGAGAGTATCTAGACAGTATTGGCTTCCTTGAAGTCGAAACACCAACCATGCATAGCATTCCCGGAGGAGCAGCAGCAAAACCCTTTATTACCCATCATAATGCCCTTGATATGCCTCTTTACATGCGTATTGCCATAGAACTACATTTAAAACGATTAATCGTAGGCGGTCTCGAGAAAGTATATGAGATTGGGCGTGTTTATCGTAACGAAGGTGTGTCTACTCGTCATAACCCAGAGTTTACGATGCTTGAATTATATGAAGCATACAGAGACTTTCAAGATATTATGTCGCTAACAGAAAATATGATTGCTCATGTAGCTAGAAAAGTTCTTGGAACAACGACGATCACATATGGTGAACATACCATTAACCTAGAACCAGAGTGGAGACGTGTCCACATGGTGGATCTTATTAAAGAAGCTACGGGTGTTGATTTCTGGAAAGAAATGACGGACCAAGAAGCGCGCGATCTCGCGCATGAACATGGTGTTGATGTAAAAGACTCTATGACATTTGGACATGTTGTTAATGAATTCTTTGAACAAAAGCTTGAACATACACTCATTCAACCAACCTTTGTCTATGGTCATCCTGTTGCCATCTCACCTCTTGCTAAGAAAAATGCTGATGATCCGAGATTTACTGACCGTTTTGAATTATTTATTGTGGGTAGAGAACATGCGAATGCCTTTAGTGAACTCAACGATCCAATCGATCAACGTGAACGCTTTGAAGCTCAAGTGAGAGAGAGAGCGGAAGGAAATGATGAAGCACATATGATGGATGAGGATTTCCTTGAGTCATTAGAATACGGAATGCCGCCAACAGGTGGTTTAGGTATCGGTATGGACCGATTGGTGATGTTATTGACCAATTCACCTTCCATTCGCGATGTATTATTATTCCCTCAAATGCGGCATCGTGACGAAAACTAAGTTTATTTATGAGGAGCAGCTATTTGCTCCTCTTTTTATATAAATCGGAAATTGACGGCGTGGAAAGTCTAAGATGTTGACACTTCTTACTATTATATAGTCGTCATATGCTACCAAATATAAAAGTGGCTTAAATCTTGCTATGATTCTAGCATACGATATAAGCGTGTTTTAAAAAAGTGACTAACATAGGATTGTTTTAGCTTTTGAAACTAATATTTTCATCACTTTGGGCTTTAAGTATTCTAAATAATCTTTTATATTATTAGGGTATTGATTTTTTAATCATAACCCTATATAATAAGTTAAGTCGTCAAGCAAACAAGCTTTTATCTTTATTAATAAAAAAAGTGCTTGACAAAGTCTTTTAAATGAGATATACTAATCAAGTCGCACTGATAAGCGACAACCAATTAATAGATTGTTCCTTGAAAACTAAACAAAAGCCAAGCGTAATATCAAACGGGTAACACCGATTGATTTCTTTGAAAAAAAGAGCGATGGATCAAATGAAACGATTTAATTATTTTTTGTTCATTATAAATGAACTAACAGGCTAAGGAACTTC
>NZ_WNHB01000025.1 GCF_009718825.1 Terrilactibacillus tamarindi
TAGAATGCGCGCATGCCTGGCGCACAAAACGATCAAAAGAGTTTCGCCTCTTTTGATCGGAAAAATTAAAAATATGAAATCAGACTTTCTCGACTTCTTCCATGATGATTTTGTTAACAACTTGAGGATTGGCTTTCCCTTTAGAAGCTTTCATAATCTGACCAACGAGGAAGCCAAGCGCCCGGTCTTTCCCATTTTTGTAGTCAATCATGGATTGTTTATTTGCTTCTAAGATCGGATCCATGATTTCATGAAGTTTGCCTTCATCTGAAATTTGAACAAGTCCTTTAGCTTCAACGATTTTCTGTGGATCGCCGCCTTTTTCGATAAGTTCTTTAAAGACTTTCTTGGCGATTTTACTTGAAATCGTTCCCTTTTGAATGAGTTGAACCATTTTAGCAAGGGATTCTGGAGTTAAAGCCACATCTTCAATGTCTTTACTTTGTGAATTGAGGTAAGCTGAAACTTCACCCATGAGCCAGTTCGAAACAAGTTTTGCGTCTGCATCATGTTTGATGGTGTCTTCAAAAAAGTCGGACATGGATTTAGATTGCGTGAGAACCATGGCATCATATTCAGGAAGACCAAGCTCGTTAATATAACGTGCTCTTCTTGCATCAGGAAGTTCAGGAATTTCGGCTTTAACTTCTTCAAGCCAAGCATCGTCAATATGAAGATCAACGAGGTCAGGTTCTGGGAAGTAGCGATAATCATCTGATCCTTCTTTAACCCGCATCAAGGTTGTTGTTTTTGTCGCTTCATTATAACGACGCGTTTCTTGTTCGATTTTGCCGCCTGATAATAAAACTTGAGCTTGACGTTCTTGTTCATGTTCAAGTCCTTTTTGAACATACGTAAAGGAGTTCAAGTTTTTAAGCTCTGTTTTCGTACCAAATTCCTCTTGACCGTACGGACGAAGGGAAATATTCGCATCACAACGAAGAGAGCCTTCCTCCATTTTACAGTCTGATACGCCTGTATATTGCATGATTGCTTTTAATTTTTCTAAATAAGCATATGCTTCTTCCGGTGTACGGATATCTGGCTCAGATACGATTTCAATTAGCGGTGTTCCGACACGGTTAAAGTCAACGAGTGATCCGTGTGCTGCGTGAGAAAGTTTACCCGCATCTTCTTCTAAGTGAAGACGTGTGATACCGATTTTCTTTTTCTTTCCGCCTACTTCTATCTCAATGTAACCATGTTGTCCGATTGGTTTATCAAATTGAGAGATTTGATAAGCTTTTGGATTGTCAGGGTAGAAGTAGTTTTTACGGTCAAATTTTGTTTCTCTTGTAATTTCACAATTCAAGGCAAGCGCCGCACGCAAGGCATAGTCCACGGCTTGACGGTTTAAAACAGGGAGGACACCTGGATGACCGAGACAGATGGGGCATGTGTGTGTGTTTGGAGCCGCTCCAAATTCATTTGCGCAGCCACAGAATATTTTGGTATTTGTTTTTAATTCAACGTGAACTTCAAGACCAATAATTGTTTCAAAGTTACTCATTACGCGTTCACCCCTTTAAGTGCAGGCTTCAATCCAAGGTTCGCCGCTTGTTCATAAGCATGCGCTGTCCGATAAATCGTACCTTCATCAAATGGTTTACCAATGATTTGTAATCCAACAGGAAGACCATCAGAAAGGCCACATGGCAAGCTGATCGCAGGAACACCGGCAAGGTTGACTGGAATCGTTAAAATGTCATTGGCATACATCGTTAATGGATCATCGACTTTTTCACCAATTTTGAAAGCCGTTGTTGGTGTGGTTGGGCCTACGATCACGTCATATTCTTCAAAAACTTTTTCAAAGTCTTGTTTAATCAATGTACGAACTTGTTGTGCTTTTTTATAATACGCATCATAATAACCTGAGCTTAAAGCAAATGTACCAAGCATAATCCGGCGTTTGACTTCGTCCCCAAAGCCTTCGTTACGGGATTTTTTATACATTTCAATAAGATCATTTGATTCAGCACGGACGCCATAACGAACGCCATCAAAACGAGCGAGGTTCGCTGATGCTTCAGATGATGCAATGATGTAGTAAGCTGGTACTGCATATTTTGTATGTGGAAGGGAAACTTCTTCACATACAGCTCCTAAACTTTCAAGTTGCTTAATGGCTTCTTGAATTTTTGCTTTAACATCGCTATTAACACCTTCTGCAAAATATTCTTTTGGAACAGCGACTTTTAGCCCTTTAATATCACCTGTTAATTGAGAAGCATAGTGCGGTACATCGACATCAGCAGACGTCGAATCATAAGCATCATGACCTGAGATCGCTTCGAGTAAATAGGCGTTATCTTCAACTGAACGTGTAAGTGGGCCAATTTGGTCTAAAGAAGAAGCAAAGGCAACAAGACCAAAACGTGACACGCGGCCATACGTTGGTTTCATCCCAACTACACCGCAGAAGGAGGCTGGTTGACGAATCGAACCACCAGTATCAGAACCAAGTGAGAAAAGAACTTCTCCAGCAGCGACTGACGCTGCAGAACCACCACTTGATCCACCAGGAACACGATCGAGATCCCATGGATTACACGTTTTTTGATAGCTTGAGTTTTCTGTTGAAGAACCCATCGCAAACTCATCCATGTTTAATTTACCAATCATAATACCTTTTTCTGAATAAATTTTTTCAAGAGCCGTCGCATTATGAAGAGGGATAAAATTATCTAGAAATTGACTCGAACAGGTCGTTTTAAGTCCTTTTGTGACGATATTATCTTTAATTCCAATCGGCATACCAAATAATAACGATGAATCTGCATCCACAGCTTCATCTATTGCCTTTGCAGCTTCGCGGGCTGCATCTTCATTTAATGTAAGAAACGCTTTGACTTGACCGTCAACTTCTTGGATCCGTTTAAAGGATTCATCTATGAGTTCAGAACTCTTAATTTCTTTGTTATGTAGCTTTTTCTTAAGTTCAACTAAACCTTGATCAAATAATGCCATAAAATTTCAACCTCCTTTATTCCATGATTTGCGGAACGAGTACTTGTCCTTCTTCTTGTTCTGGTGCATTTTTCAATGCTTCTTCGCGTGGAAGAGAGGCACGTTTAACGTCATCACGTAAAACGTTTACTAAATCTAATACGTGAGTGGTTGGTTCAATTCCTTCTGTATCTAAACCATTTAATTCTTCAGCAAAGCCAATAATATCTCCTAATTGCGTTGTGAGGGTCGCAATTTCTTCATCTTCGAATGATAGTCTTGCTAAGTGCGCGACGTGTTTAACTTGTTCTTCTGTAATTCGACTCAAATTCTGTCACCTCCGTATCGGTCTATGCAATGCTTCTATCATATCAAATTGTGCTATCCATAGGCAATAGTCTTGATGTTGTGGTCTAGAGTCTAAACAGACAAATTTTATCTTTTAAAAGTGTCTATTAAAAAATGTCACCAGTCCATAATAAATTAAAATTATACCAATGAAATAATCTAAAGAACGCATCAGACGGACATTCATCACCTTTTTGATAAGATGACCAAATAAGCTTGTAAAAACTAAAAAAACAAAAGTGGCAAATATTGCCCCCAAGGCATATAGAACGAGATCTCCTCTAGTTAATAGATTATGCCCAGCTAATAAACTTCCAAACATACTTGACCAAAATATAATAGTCAATGGATTAATTAACGTTAATTTCAAGCCGTATAAAAAACTTGAAGATACGTGTGGTTTTGTTTCAATATTTTTATGCCGAGCTTTTTTGATATAAGAATAACCAAAATAGAGAAGAGTAAGGAGACACAAAAAGAGAATGATGGTACGAATGGTCTCTATTTTTAAGATGGATGTTATCACTGTAAAAGATAAGCAAATATAGAGAGCATCGACAAGCATGACAGCACACGTCATCTTTATTCCTGCCAAAATACCTTTGCTAATGGATAAATGTAAGACACCAAAAAAAACTGGTCCGATAGATAATTGCAGCATCATCCCCAGCGCAAAGCCTTGCATAAAAGATGACATACTTACGCCTCCTACTGATTAATCTCTTCTTTAATGCTTGATAAAGTTATAATGGTATTTGTTTTTTGAACACCATGAATACTTTTTAGTTCAGAAGAGATAAACTGTTCAAGATCTTGAGTATCCAAACAGACAACTTTCAAAAGATAATCGTATTCCCCAGCGAGGTGATGGCACTCTAGTACAGCCGGTAGCATAGCCATGGTTTCTCTAAATGGCTCAATATCTTTTGTTGTTTCAATATTTACAAAGATAAACGCAAGTAATTTGTAATTGAGTTTGTCTCGATCGATTCGTACCTCATATTTTGTGATAATTCCTGATTCCTCCATCTTGCGAATCCGTTCAGAAACTGCAGGAACGGAGAGATGAATGATTTTACTCATCTCTGTTAAAGGCATCCTGGCATTTTGTTTTAGTAAATAAAGAATCTTTTTATCTGTAGAATCCATTTTCATAACACCACCATTTAGAACTTAAATAATTAACTTAATTATAGATCGATATTTATTTTTTAAAATAATATATGATAAAGTTAATAAATTTTTAATCATATTACACCTTAAACTTAAAAATATTATATTAAATCATTTTCTTACAGATTAAACTTTAAATATTAACGTAAAAAATCTCCTTTCTGATATACACTCAGCAAGGAGATTTCATAATTAGTGGTGGTGGGGCTTACTGTTCCATTAAAGGAAACCACTTTATGGGATTCTAATCTAGAAGTTCATATGGACTACTTCAAAGGTTTGCTTGATCGAGTGTGTGATTAAGAACATCAAAATCCTTAACGACCTCATTCGTCTCAGCAGCTTTAAAGATCGCTTCAATCAGGACTAACACGCGATACACTTCTTCATTTTTCACGATAGGTTCTGATTTTCCACGAATAACAGCCACAAAATTATCGTAGAAACTTTCCATCTTCGTTTCTACCTTTTCTATCGGATAACGGATCGTCGCAGATTCCGATGGCGGGGCCATTGTTTTGGTTAAACCTTGACCAGCACGAATAGGTTTAGGCTCTGATTTTTCGGCTGATTGGTTTCGATTAACCCTCTCTCCACTTAAGTCCCAATCTTGTATTAAAGCTGTTCCTTCCGTCCCTTTTATATACCATCTAGGAAGTTTTACATAATTCGTCGTTCCAACTTCAATCACAGCAGTGACTCCATTTTCAAAGGTAATATAGCTAATAAAACCATCATCGACTTCGTCCCCAAGAGCAAAACTCAAGTTGGCTGTGACACTAGTGATCTTGCCTTTTACCATGAATAGCAATTGGTCGAGGAGATGAACGCCCCAATCGAGCACCATTCCGCCACCATGAGCCTGTAAATGACGCCAATCGCCAGGTATGCCATTCGCCCCTTGAACACGAGATTCTAGATGAAAAACTTCACCGACTTTATGATGATCATACATGTCTTTAATAATGACAAAATCTTCATCCCAACGACGATTTTGATGCACCATAAACACCCGATCATGATTTTTCGCAACATCGATAATATCTAGTAAATCACGGCTATTAATCGTTACTGGTTTTTCACAAACCACATGCTTTCCCGCTTCAAGCGCCTTTATCGCTATTTCCTTATGAACGTCATTTGGTGTCGCAATCAAAATCGCATCTACCGTTGAATCTTGTAATACCGCTTCCAAATTGGGATATGTTTTAAAACCAAGCTGAGAGGCCGCTTGCTGGCGTTCATCTGCAATATCATAGACTCCGGAGACTTTGATGTTTTGATTACCTTCTATTAACTGGACATGATAACTCCCCATGCCACCGAACCCAACGATAACTAGCGAAAGTATTTTGCTCATCTTATCACTCCTCGTTTTACATTAGAAATAGAATCATAACTTTATACTGTAATTGCTTGACCACAGATAGGATTGCGGGATTGCGGCAGTTCTAGCTGGGAGTGAGCTGTTTCGCATTGGAGTTGGGCGCCGCTTCACATCTGAGTTGCACCGCTTCACTTCGGTATTGCACCGCTTCACTTCGGTATTGCACCGCTTCACTTCCGAATTGCACCGCTTCACTTCAGTATTGCACCACTCCACTTCAGTATTGCACCACTTCACTTCCGAATTGCACCGCTCCACTTCAGTATTGCACCGCTTCACTTCGGTATTGCACCGCTTCACTTCGGTATTGCACCGCTTCACTTCGGTATTGCACCGCTTCACTTCGGTATTGCACCGCTTCACTTCCGAATTGCACCGCTTCACTTCCGAATTGCACCGCTTCACTTCCGAATTGCACCGCTTCACTTCAGTATTGCACCACTCCACTTCAGTATTGCACCACTTCACTTCCGAATTGCACCGCTTCACTTCCGAATTGCACCGCTTCACTTCCGAATTGCACCGCTTCACTTCCGAATTGCACCGCTTCACTTCCGAATTGCACCGCTTCACTTCCGAATTGCACCGCTTCACATCCGTATTGCACCGCTTCACACCGAAATTGCGCCACCCGAGGCCTCATTTGCCCCACTTCACACCGGGACTGCACAACTTCAACACAGATCGCACAACTGGGAGCAAACCACCTTACGCCCACCACATATCCACAGGGGTTTCTCGAATCAAAATGGATTGCAAATTGGTGACCGCGCGTCCTAGTCCTTCATCAATGGACATCAATGGATCTTCATGTTCGATACTGACAACGTAATCATAACCATAGGTGCGGAGAGCGCTGATGATATCCGACCAAACTGAAATACTGTGACCACACCCCACCGAACGGAAGGTCCATGCTCTTGTTTGAACTTCTCCATACGGCTGCATGTCTGTTAAGCCGTACATGTTAATGTTGTCTTGGTCGAGGTACGTATCTTTTGCATGAAAATGATGAATGGCTCCTGCTTTACCGAGTATTTTGATGGCACCAACAGGATCGATCCCTTGCCACCACAAATGACTTGGATCGAGGTTCACGCCGATCGCATCAGATGTTTCCTCGCGGAGTTTTAAAATGGTGTACGGTGTGTGGCAAAGGAAACCGCCATGCAGTTCAATACCAATTTTTATCTTGTTTTCTTCTGCTAACTTCCCGATTTCTTTCCAATATGGAATGAGTTTTGTCTTCCATTGCCACTCTTTAATATCACTATAGACGGTTGGCCAAGGAATAACTGGCCAGTTTGGCGCTTTCGCATCGTCACTGTCGCCAGCTGTACCTGAGAATGTATTAACAACAGGCACATTCATAAGTGCAGCAAGTTTGATCGTTTTTCGTAAAATATCATCCGCTTCCTTTGCTTCTGTTTGATCTGGGGAAATCGGATTGCTATGACAACTAAACGCACTGATCATGATGCCCTTTTCTTCAAACTTTTTCAGATAGGCTTTTCTTGCATCTTCGCTTTTTAATAAGTCATCTGTGGGGCAATGGTCATTTCCTGGATTACCGCCTGTGCCAATTTCAACTGCGTCTAATCCTGCAGCTGAGACTTTTTCCAACATGTCATCTAAACTTAAGTTTGCAAATAAAGGGGTAAATACGCCAAGTTTCATCGTCTCTCATTCTCCTTTTGGTTGTATTTTCTCTAAGGCTTCCGAATGACCGTATTTTGGATAACCATAGGTTGTCGGCTGACACCACTTTACGCCATTAATAATGACTTTTTGAATATCTTCGTGATAATAGGTTGGATACGTTTCATGTCCCGGTTGAAAGTAAAATATTTTCCCGTTCCCTCGTCGATACGTACAGCCGCTTCTAAATACATTTCCGCCTTCAAACCAGCTCATAAAAATAAGTTCATCTGGAATTGGAATGTCAAAATGCTCACCATACATTTCCTCTTTTTCGAGTTCGATATATTCACCAAGACCCTCTGCAATAGGGTGGCTCGGATTGACAACCCAGAGTCTTTCCTTTTCTTCGGCTTCGCGCCATTTTAAATCACAACTTGTGCCCATCAGCTTCATGAAAATTTTCGACATATGACCTGAATGCAAAGCAACCAGTCCCATGCCTTCTAAGACTTTTTTATGAACGCGTTCCACAATCTCATCTGACACTTCTTTATGTGCAATATGTCCCCACCAAACTAGGACATCGGTATTCGCTAATACTTCTTCTGTTAAGCCATGTTCAGGTTCGTCTAATGTCGCCGTACGAACATGAAACGAAGACGCTTCTAAAAAGCTGGCAATTTGACCATGAATGCCTTCTGGATAAACTTTTCTAACTGCTTCATCACTTTTTTCATGTCGATATTCATTCCAAACGGTCACATTTACCATAGGTTAAATCCCTCCAATGAGCTTCCTCAAATTGTTTAAGCCGACTTCAACACTTTCCAATGGTGGCTTATTAAATGCTTCTTGTTCAATGATGAGCCACTCGACACCTTGGTCTTCGGCTTGTTTTACAAAACTCGTTATATCGAGAATTCCTTCACCAATTTCTGTACTTTCCACAGGATTTTTTTTCATATCCTTCAGATGAATAAAAGGGGTGCGGTTCTTGTATTGACTCATGTACGAAACCACATCTTCTCCTGCGTATTGAATCCAATACGTGTCAAGTTCGGCCTTCAGATGAGGTACCGTTTCTAGTAAATAATCAAGGATATACGTATCTTCAAGTTTATGAAACTCAAGATGATGGTTATGGTAAACGAGCGTCATCCCTGATTCTTCAATTTTTTTACAAGCTATTTTTAACTTTGATGCAAAGGACGTCCATTCATTCTTGGTATCATATGACGCATAAGGACAAACAATGTAGTTGTTTCCTAGTTCCTTTTCAAACGAAATAACATTATCTAGATCATTTACTATTTTCTCTGCTGATATATGGGAAGCGACAACTTTTAATCCCAAATCTGTGCATTTTTCTTTGATTTTTTGAGCGGGTTGGTCATAATAACCCGCAAATTCAATGCCTTCATATCCCATTTCCGAAATCTTTTCTAGAGTTCCAAAAAAGTCTTTTTCGCACACATCTTTAACACTCCAAAGCTGTAAGGCAATCGGCTTCATCCAAAAACCCCCTCTTCAAACTTCTATTTATCAAAAAACACGGGTTGATTCGTTTCAGCCGATTGATAAATTGCTTCTAAGATTTGCGTCACGACGAGGGCTTGTTCAGGTTTAACAACAGGATCAGTATCGTTCAAAATACTTTCAATCCATTGCTTCGCTTCGGTATAAGCTGGATCATCGCCTGCACCGTCGTAAAAATCAACGCCGCCTGTCTCAAGTTCAATTTTTTTCTCAAAAAGCAAGCCATGATCTTCGCCATTAATGCGCAGGCCATCATCCATATCAGCGCCACCCTTCGTTCCACTTAAGCTTGTTTTGGCCTCCCCTACATCTAACGAGTTAAGGGCCCAGCTTGATTCAAGAACAATTGTTGCGCCATTTTCCATCGTAATGAAACCGAAAGCTGAATCCTCAACCGTAAACTGGTTTGGATCCCAAGGACCCCAAGCATTGGCCGCATTCTCCGTTTTTGATAGTTTATGATACGTATTTCCCACGACATATTTAGGTTGATAGTTATTCATCATCCATAGCGTTAAATCTAGCGCATGCGTACCTATATCAATGAGTGGTCCGCCGCCCTGGGCTTCCTCATCTAGAAAGACACCCCATGTTGGGACAGCTCTCCGGCGAATGGCCTTTGCTTTGGCATAATAGATTTCTCCAAGGGCATTTTCTTCACAAATTGCGTGCAAATACTCAGAGTCTTTTCGAAACCGATTTTGATAACCGATCGTTAATTTTTTCCCTGTACGTTTAGCTGCATCAATCATTTCTTGCGCTTCTTTCGATGTTTTTGCCATCGGTTTTTCACACATTACATGTTTTCCTGCTTCAAGAGCTGCAATGGTAATTTCAGCATGCGAAATATTTGGCGTGCAGACATGGACCACATCAATTTCTCTATTATCAAGTAAATCCTTATAATCAGTGTATACGCTTACATTTTCTGTTCCAAATGTCTTACTCGCCTTTATCGCCCGCTCCTCGATCACATCACAAAAGGCGATCATGTCAACTTCATCTAATTTTGCAAGGCTTGGCATATGTTTCCCGTTTGCAATACCACCGCAGCCTATAATACCGATCTTCAAAGTCATATGAAAACCTCCATTTATTTAGTTGATACCTACACTATACAGAACAAATCGCTTGTTTTCTTCCTCTATTCTTGTTCAATTATTCCCGGATATTGTCTTTCTATATTTTAAAGGGGACACACCCATGACCTCTTTAAATAAATGGTGGAACGTCTTAACACTCGTAAACCCTGCCATCTCGGCAATTTCTGTCACCGTGTAATTTTCATTTAATAGGATCCATTTTGCTTTATTTAATCGATACTCATTTAAAAATTTGATAAATGTTGTTCCTGTATTTTTCTTGAAGAATTTTGTAAAGTAATATGTACTGAAGCCACTATATTTGGCAATATCCTGTAAGGTAATCCCTTCTTTATAATGATTTTCTACATAGGAAAAAATCTGATCCAATTTCTCTAATGTTTCTTGTGTCTTCGTGGGTTGACTATCTGAAGTATCTTCTGGTTCCTTCTCTGGTATTTCTCTAAAAATCAAAGCCATCATTTCATATAATTTTGCTTTGATTACAAAAGGATATCCTTCTTGTTTTTGTGTATTCTCTTCGTGAATGTCCTCAATTATTTTTACCATTTTATCCTTTGTTGTTTTATTCCATTCCGTACTTGAATTTTTCATTTGGGTAAAAGCATCACGTAAATTTTTCTCTATCACGTTCATAGTGGAAACCTCTTGAAAAAAAGTTAAATCAAACTGAATGACCAATCTCTCACTATCGGAAGATGCTAGAATGTAATGAATATCGCCTCCATTTATAAAGAGAATTTCTCCTTTTTGAATATGAATCGACTCATCATTTACGCCAATATTAATAGACCCTTTGATCACATAGATGATTTCAACTTCTTTGTGCCAATGAGGTGAAACCAACTGATGACCTTGATTAATAAAGCTGCGGAAAGGAAACTGTTTATTGAGAACAGGTATTTCTAAATATAAACCCATTTTCTCACCTCTTATTTAAGCGAAGCAGTCTAACTTTATCCCGCCTTAACGGCAAGTAAAGACCCCCACCTCAAGATTCTGAGTATTCGAAGAAGATAGGTGGGGGATCAACTGGCCCGTAAAGGTCCGATTGGTTCAGCTAACCATCAGTGGGGGATGAAGAAACCCCCCACTGATGGAAGCTTCACTTTATCTGTATGAGTGCGGTTTCAAAATATACGTGACTGTTTAATAAGAATATTCTTCAGTAATGAAGTGGACTCCTGCTTTGTTGACAACAAAAAAAAGCAACCCAATGTTCAACATAAACATTAGGTTGCTACAATTCAATATTATTGTTCAAATACATGGACAAATGGCTCATCCATATCTGGAGTAGATACAATAACCGCCTCTTGAGTATTTGGCGTTATTATACTAATTTGCACAGGGATATTTTTTGAGAATGGAAATCGATCTTTTACAAGGGATGTTACATAACTTGCAAATCCCATCACTTCTGTTTTGTCATAAAATTTGATCGAGATTTGAAAATTAAGATCAGCTAAATCCCCATTTTCATATCTTCCTTTGGCTATAACACCAATGAAGTTTGGAAAATATTTCGAGACATCTGTTTTAAAGTTGTTAAATAATTCATTATCAGATTTATACTTACTTTTGGACTCGTCAGAAGGGAACAAGACATTATCTTCCTTCACGTTATCCCATTTACCAATGGAGCCACTATTATTAGACACATACGTTTTTGAATAAAAATAACCTGGTACGAGTGAGCTATCCGGTGCCTCGGCATATAGCGTGATAAAAATCGGCACATTTCCGAGTCCATTTTTTTGGCGAACTTGCTGTAAGACTTTTTGGGCGATCGTCTTACCTTGTTGTTTAACTTGACTCACATTTAATGTTTTTTTCACATCATATTGTTTGCCAGCTTTATCCGTAACTTTATCTGTGTAAACCTGGTTTAAGGAGATGGCAAGAGAAATCCCACCAAGCTCATATTTATTTTTTCCTGTACTTTTTAAATAATCTTGCTCAAGGATATAGCTAAGAATTTTTGGGCTATTCATCGCTTGATCTCTGACTGTTTTACCTTTCCCCAGAGGTGGGTTTAACCCATTTGGGGTCTTCTTGCTTTTCCGATAGAGCATATTGTCAATATCCTGTTGACTTAAATATTGCCCACTCTGAAATACATAATCATCGGGGCTAAAGACCGACTTTGACATATCCATTAAGCCGGTTTCAAGTTGGTCGATATCGACGCGATTATTCACACCATAACCAATGTAGCCACGTGTCGAATCTGACGAATTTCCAGTCGGTTTGAGACTTTGATAATCCTTTTTATTCATCTTAGGTATCAAGGTCGCCGTTTGTTTATCCCCTTTTGAAGACTTAATCACGTTTTGTTTTTCCGTACCGGATGACCACGGCATGTCACATCCAGATAAAACTAAGGTTAGGCTGAGCGAGAGCAGGCTTACAACCCCCAACCATTTTTTCATAAAAAACACTCCTCTTATGTCTCTAAAGCACCTATAAATTGTTGCTCATCCCAGACCTCAATGCCAAGTTCTTGGGCTTTTTTTAATTTTGATCCCGCATCAGATCCACTGACAACGAGATCCGTGCTCTTGCTTACACTGCCTGTTACTTTACCGCCCCGTTTTTCTATTTCTGCTTTTGCTTCAGGACGAGACATCTGTTCTAGTTTACCTGTTAAAACCACTGTTTTTCCATTAAACAAAGAATCTATATCTCCAGCTTTTGCTGGATCTGGTCCTAAATAGACCATGTTAACCTCATATTGCTTTAACTCATCGATTAGCCGTATCATGTCTTCATTATGAAAATAGGTGATGATGGCATCTGCCATCTTGTCACCAATTTCTTCAACAGCTAATATTTCCTCTTTCGTTGCTTTAATGAGAGCATCCATTGTTTTGAATGATTGAGCTAAGAGTTTGGCTGCTTTTGCACCGATAAATCGGATGCCAAGACCAAATAATAAACGTTCAAGCGAATTTTGTTTCGAAGATTCAATCGCTTGTAATAAATTCTGAACAGACTTCTCTCCCATACGCTCGAGTTGAATTAAATCGTCATATTTCAATCGATAAATATCTGCCACATCTTTAATTAAATGGTGATGAAATAATTGAGTTACGACCTTCTCACCTAAACCATCGATATTCATGGCATTACGTGAGACAAAGTGAATTAAGCCGGCTCGTATTTGCGCTGGACATTTTGGATTAATGCATCGAAGGGCGACTTCCCCCTCAATTCGAACGAGTTCACTTGAACATGCTGGACACTCTGTTGGCATCGCGAAGCTTTTTTCTTCACCCGTTCGTTTTTCTGTTAAAACATTGACGATTTCGGGAATGATATCTCCCGCTTTTTTCACAACGACAGCATCCCCAATTCGTAAATCTTTCTCACGAATTAAATCTTCGTTATGAAGAGACGCTCTTTTGACCGTCGTTCCAGCAACAACTACAGGAGTGAGTAAAGCAGTTGGTGTGATGACACCCGTACGACCAACGCTGAGTTCAATTCCTTCAAGTTTGGATACGACTTCTTCAGCTGGAAATTTATAAGCAATTGCCCAGCGCGGACTTTTGGCTGTAAAACCCAGTGTCTCTTGGTCTCTTAACCGATCCACTTTAATGACAATCCCATCAATCTCATATGGAAGATCTGGTCTATGCTCAGTCCAGTACTGAATATAGTCAAAGACTTCCTGAAGCGTTTGACAATGCCGCCACTCTGGGTTGGTACGCAGGCCTAGAGCTTGGACACGTTCCAGAGCCTCACTATGTGATTCAATCGTTTCACCTTGAAGTTCACCTAAAGAATACATAAAAACAGCCAGTTTTCGTTCAGCAGCAATTTGGGGATTCAATTGACGCAAGGATCCCGCTGCCGCATTCCTAGGGTTCGCAAACAGTTCCTCGCCATCCTCTTTTCGTTTTTTATTCAACGATTCAAAGGATGATTTAGGCATGTAAGCTTCTCCGCGTACTTCCATGTTCACGTCTTCTCTTAATTTAAGTGGAATGGATTTAATCGTTTTTAAATTGGATGTGATATCTTCACCTGTATAGCCATCGCCTCGCGTGGAACCTAAGGTTAGTTTTCCGTTCTCATAAGTTAGCGATATGGCAAGTCCATCAATCTTTAATTCACATACATAGGCGACATCATCGTGCCCTAATCCCTGACGCACCCTGCGATCAAATTCTCTGAGATCTTGTTCATTAAATGCATTAGCCAAACTTAACATTGGAATGCGATGATCCACTTTATGGAACATTTTCAGCGGAGCTGCCCCGACACGTTGGGTCGGTGAGTCCGGTGTGATCAGGTTTGGATTTTCCTCTTCGAGACGGATCAGTTCTTGCATTAATCGATCATATTCACTATCAGGGACACTTGGTTTATCTAAAACATAGTATTCATAACTATACTCGTCTAATTGTTTCCTTAATTGTTCAACGTGTTTCACGATCTCTTGATCCATAGATTCCACTCCTTTCTCAACAAGATATAGGAACGCTATTCAAAGACTTACGGTCATTTTAGTTCCAAAAAAATATCAACTTGGACTCTGATTAAACCAAATTGTACAGAACCCAAATTTCAAAATTGCAATTAGAAGTTTGACGGTTACCTACGTAGAGTGAAACTTCAATCAGTGGGGGTCAAGACCCGCCGTTAATGCGGGATAAACCACATATCATCAAACTTTTTCAATTGGAGCAAAAGCACTTAAAAGACGTTTCAATCCCACTGGCTTTGGAAAAGCAATATCGAGTTCCTTACTTTCGTCACTGCCTTTAATACTCACAACCGTTCCTTTTCCCCACTTTTTATGGAGAACTTGATCTCCAACTTTCCAAGTTGTTGATGAATTTTGGTTGTTTTGCTTTAAAAATGGACGTTTCTGTACAAATGAGGCTGGACGTTCACGCCGGCTGATTGATTGAAAACGGCCCATCTCTTGCTCTGGCGAGAGATCCTCGCATAAATCATCCGGAATCTCTTGTAAAAAGCGTGACTTAGGATTCATGGTCGTGCGTCCAAAGAGCGTTCTGGACTTTGCACATGTTAAAAATAGCATTTTTTCAGCACGTGTAATCCCAACATAGGCGAGACGGCGTTCTTCTTCCATCTCTTCTTCGTCTTCCAATGAACGCATGTGAGGGAAAATGCCTTCTTCCATCCCGATTAAAAAGACAACCGGAAATTCAAGTCCTTTAGCCGCATGCAATGTCATTAACGTCACGGCATTATCGCTTTGGTTTTGCTCATCATCTTCCTCTTTATCAATATCCGAATCAAGAGCCAGCTCAGTTAAAAACCCGATCAATGATTTATCTTCATTATTCTTTTCATATTCCGTTGATACGGATAAAAATTCATCGATGTTTTCGAGACGACTCTGTGCCTCTATCGTTCGTTCATCTTTTAACGCCTGACGGTAGCCTGTTTTTTCAAGAACTTCTTCTATTAATTCTGTTACGGAAAGAAACTCTTGCATTTTAGTCCAGTTCATCATCTGTTCACCGAAAGTTGATAGGGCAGTAGCTGCTCGTTTTGAAACGGTGGTTTGTTCAACTTCTTGTATAGCTCCCATGAGAGAAAGATCTTGGCTTATCGCATAGTCTGCCAATCGATCCATTGAAGCTAGTCCAATGCCTCGTTTTGGTTCATTGACAATTCGAGCAAGGCTGATATCGTCATCCGGATTAGCTATTAAACGTAAGTAGGCTAATAGATCTTTAATTTCTTTTCGATCATAGAACTTCGTGCCACCTACCATACGATAAGGAATATTGGATTTGACAAGTGTTTCCTCAATCACCCTCGATTGGGCGTTGGTCCGATAGAGTACCGCCATATCAGCGTATCGATAACCCGAACGTGCTAATTCACTCATTTTTCCTGTAATATAATAACCTTCTTCGTGTTCTGTACCACCTTGATAGACGGTGATCATGTCTCCGTCTACATTTTCAGTCCAAAGTTTTTTTGGTTTACGACGCGGATTATTTTGGATCACTTCATTTGCAGCAGCGAGAATCTTTTTCGTCGACCGATAGTTTTGTTCAAGAAGGATAACCTCAGCATTCGGATAATCTTCTTCGAAAGATAAAATATTTTGGATATCTGCACCACGCCATTTATAGATGGATTGGTCAGAGTCCCCAACAACGCATAGATTTTTAAACCGATCACTAAGCATGTTCACAAGTAAGTATTGGGCTCGGTTTGTATCTTGATACTCATCAACATGAATATATTGAAATTTACGTTGATAATATTCGAGTGTTTCTGGTACTTCTTGAAAGAGATGAATCGTTGTCATAATGAGGTCATCAAAATCTAAGGAATGGTTTTTTCGAAGTCTTTTTTCATAGCCTTGATAAACATCACGAACAACTTCTTCATAAGGGCCAACCGCCACTTTACTGAAGTCCTTAGCCGTCTTTAACTCATTTTTTGCAGAACTGATCGTGCCGAGAATACTTCGAGGCGTAAATTTTTTACTATCTATATTCTTGTCTTTCAATATATTTTTAATCACAGATAATTGATCGGTTGTATCGAGGATTGAAAAATTTCGACTGATCCCGATTCGATCAATATCTCGTCTCAAAATCCGGACACACATGGAGTGAAAAGTTGACACCCATATATCATTCGCAAGCGGGCCTACAAGACTTGTAATCCGATTTTTCATTTCTTTGGCCGCTTTATTTGTAAATGTAATGGCAAGGACATTCCAAGGTGCGATATCTTTCTCCAGAATTAAATGAGCGATGCGATGAGTCAGAACTCGCGTTTTACCACTGCCTGCTCCCGCCATTAATAATAATGGTCCTTCAGAATGTTTCACTGCTTTTAATTGCTGAGGGTTCAACCCATCCAATAGGTGTTCAGAAAACCCTTGCATAATACCACCATCCTATTTTTAATTCGATCTATATAAAAGTCATGATCATCACTGATTCTTCTTTACAGCTGTCACCGTTTCTAATGCTTGTTTTACATCTTCATAAATGACATTACCAACCACAATGGTGTCGGCATAGTTTGCTGCTTGCGTGGCTTGTTCCGCCGTCGTTATGCCGCCTCCATAAAATAATTGAGCGTGATTTAACTTTCGTTTAGCCTGTTTAAGTGTGTCCATATCTCCAAAGTGACCACTATATTCAACGTAAAAAACAGGGAGGCGTAAGAATTTGTCTGCTAACTGGGCATAAGCTGCCACATCTTCGGTTGTAAGTTTAGTTTTGGCATTTGTAAGCTTGGCCACTTTGGCTTCCGGGTTTAACACGCAATAACCTTCAGCGACGACGATGTCCCAATCGATGATATCTCCATATTCCTTCATGGCTTCATGCTGCTTACCCACCAGCCATGTCACATCCTGTGCATTCAATACAGATGGGATAAAATAATAATCAAATCCGGGTGTGATGGCTTCCAGTGTTGACACCTCAAGGGCGCAATCTAAAGCAAACTGCCGGATTCGTGATAAAAGATATAATGTATTATCGAGCGTCACTCCATCTGTTCCACCAACAATAATCGCATCGGTACCCGATTCACATAGTTGTTCTAGAACATGATCTTCTATAGGTTTATTTGGATCCAATTTAAAAACATGTCGCCATGATTGATATGTGCTCACTCATATGCTCCTTCCTACAACACAACAATTTAGACAAAAGATTCGTATCGTTTCTTGATCTATTTTACCGAATGTAAATGGCTATTCGCCATTTTTCGCAATCCAATATTCATTCAGTTAACGTCATTAATCTCGCCCTTATACTTCTCCTAGTTTATCATAAAATGAGAGGATCCACAGCTAGAATCAGCAAAAAAGTCGAACGTTTGTTCACATTTTTCGGATCTGTTTTTCGTTATGTGGAAACTAAAAAAGCTTAGTAGATTTTTCAGCACTACTAAGCTTAACATCTATTTAAGTAAATGTTTAGATCTATTCACTTTTTTCTTCATATAATCTTTCAAGTGTCATTTGGTAACCATCGTTTCCGTAATTAATACATCTTTTTACGCGAGATATCGTTGCTGTACTTGCGCCTGTATTTTCTTCGATTTGATGATAGGTATGCCCGGCTTTTAACATACGAGCCACTTCAAGACGTTGCATTAGAGATTGGATTTCTCCCATGGTGCATAGATCATCAAAAAAACGATAGCATTCTTCTCTATTTTCTAATGTTAAGATAGCGTCAAATAATTGATCCAACATTTCTCCTCGGAGTTTGTCTATTTGCAACGCAATCCCTCCTTTATAATTTCGATAGATTTACGTATAAAAAGTAAGTCGCACAGCTGAAAATTCATGACTATGTACTTGTACTCTTAGAATTTGTCTTTGATTGAAAGCCTGAACCATTTTGGCTCACGCGGGATAAATAGTAAAAAAAATGATTAATCTTGAGCTATCTCACGTGAAGGAACAATGACCTGACGCTTTAGTACATGATAAAGACCTAGAGAAGTCACACGAATGTATGGTAAATGAATCGAACTGATAAATAACAGACTAAAGTATGGATCGACAAACGTATAGCCTCTTTCCTTTAATAAGTTGACCATGACTTGGTCTTCATCTGCTAATGCTTCCATCGTATGTTCTGACATCATCCCGAGATAAGGAAGTGGAATTTCATACAGAATAGACCCTTTTTCCGAAAGAACTAATCCACCGCCTATTTCCTTCATTCTCTCAAAAGCGATAAGCATATCCTTTTTGCTTTTTCCGATTAAAACAATATCGCCAGCACAGGAAAAACTCGATGCAAAGCCATATAGGTCAGTTGCGAAACCTTTCACGATGGTACTCGTCATCCACTTTCCTTTTCGATCGATGAGTGACAGATACAATAAACCTTTAGGTAAATCTGTATCAGTCGGTATATGATCTAATTCTAGCGGTTTTGCAATCACTGCATTGACCATGTCCATCCCAATCGGAGAAGTCACTTCTAAATCTTTTTCTGTTAATGTTAGGTTTATATTTAAAGGCCTTAATGATTCTGACCATGTTTGATCTGAAAAAAAGTCATAGATCATATCAGATTCCCTCTTAATCCAAAAGCCTTTAGATAAGACAGAAATAGGATAGGGATTTTCCTTAGATTGCAAGATGTTAATGTTAGCTAATCGGCCTGGGGCAATGTGACCTAAACAATCGTCCATATTGTAATAAGACGCAATATTGCTTGATGCCATCATATAGGCATCAGCTGTATTGACACCTTTTTGAATTGCTATATCGACTAGCTTATCCATAACACCTTGTTTTAAAAAGTGAGGCGTGGCACCATCCGTTGTCATAAACAATCGATCAAAATGTTCAATCCCTTTTTTTAAAAGGTCTTCTAAAATATCGGGAAGATCAGGACGGATTGAGGAATATCTTAAAGACGTCGTAAGTCCTGTCCGAAGTCTGGTCAGGGCTTCGTCTCCAGTCATCGCTTCGTGATCACACGTCACACCAAGAAGTCGCATTTGTGTTAGGGTTCTTTCTGAAGCTCCAGGCAAATGTCCTTCAATCTTCAATCCTTGATCTTTCGTTTCTTGCATCCACTTTAATATCTCATCATTACCATGAAGCAGAACATCTGGCCAATCTGTTAGTTCTCCTCCTTGAACGACCAAAGGATGTGACAACCATTTCGTTACCCTTTCTTGATTGAAAGGATTGTCTTCGATCGCCGTTTGTGGATCGTATCTACACCACCAAAAAAATTGAATGGGAGTCTGATCTAGCGCATCCATCATCTTAAATGATGACTCATCATCTAGTAGAAAATAAAAAATAGCATTGTCACATATGAGCGTGGTTGTCCCATGTTTGGCTGAGTGCTCTGCCATCGACATCGGATTATAGAGCTGAGTCGGATGGACATGAGGTTCAATATAACCCGGAACCAAATACCGATTTGAACAATCTATAACCTTTATATTTTCTACATTGTTTGGAAGCTTGTCTCCAACATAAATAATGCGGTCTTGATCAATCCACACATTCCCTGTTTCCCATTTTTTTATATACGTATTTAGATATACTCCGTTTGCTAGTACTAATGATGGGGAGACTTCTCCTCTTATGATGTCTGTTTGCAATCTCATTGTCTCCATTGACCATTGGTGACTTAGCATCTTCATTCTCCTTATCAAATAGTGCCCTTATATTAATTAATAACTTCACACTTTCGTTCGCTTGTCTCTTTTACTATCATACATTAAATGGTTAAATGGTTAAAGTTTTTAAAACTGATTGTAGGACTGTAGGGGGAATATTTAATGAAAGTCGTTAACTTAGATCAAACTCTATCCTTTATTAAGTGGTGAATCGTGATACCCTGTATCTAGCTCTGAGCTAATAGAGGTACTTCTTGAAGTTAGTTGAGGCACCTCCTCAGTTAATTGCGGCACCAACCTCCTGAGTTATTGAGGCACTTCCTAAGTTATTGAGGCACTTCCTCAGCTAATTGAGCCACTTCCTAAGCTAATTGAGCCACTTCCTAAGTTAATTGAGCCACTTCCTAAGTTAATTGAGCCACTTCCTAAGCTAATTGAGCCACTTCCTAAGTTAATTGAGCCACTTCCTAAGTTAATTGAGCCACTTCCTAAGTTATTTGAGGCACCTCCTAAGCTAATTGCGGCACCTCCTCAGTTAATTGAGGCACTTCCTAAGTTTATAAATTATTTATTCACTTTTCACAATATAATTGATATATTGAAAATATGTTTTTCTAACGTTTGTAGATTTCAATGTTTTGAGGTGAATGTTTTGCAAGCGATCCTATTAGGTATCTTCGCGGCTTTTTTCTTTGCCGCCGCTTTTATTTTTAATCGGTCAATGGAACTTTCAGGAGGAAGTTGGATTTGGAGTGGTTCCTTGCGTTATTTTTTTATGGTCCCTTTTTTACTTCTTCTTGTTTTGATGAGACGAAATGTTCGTCAACTCTTGCTTGTTATGAAGGAAAATATAGGGGGGTGGGTTCTTTGGAGTTCGGTTGGTTTTGGTTTGTTTTACGCTCCTCTATGTTTGGCCTCTAGCTTTGCACCAGGTTGGTTAATCGCTGGAACTTGGCAAATCACGATTATCTCAGGCTCCTTACTAGCGCCCTTATTTTTCGAAATGATTCAGGGTCCTAATGGTCTGGTAAAAATCAGAGGTAAAATCCCTATAAAAGGGCTTTTCATGTCTTTGATCATTTTAATAGGAATTGCTCTAATTCAAGTTGAGCAAGCCAATCAATTTTCACTTAAAGATGTTTTATTTGGCATTATTCCCGTCGTTGTAGCTTCATTTGCCTATCCACTTGGGAACAGAAAAATGATGGAAGTAAGCGGTGGTCGTTTAGATACTTATCAGAGGGTGCTAGGAATGACGCTGGCAAGTCTTCCATTTTGGCTGATTCTTTCTATATTCGGTCTTAGCACATCGGGAATGCCCAGCTTAAATCAAGTGGGGCAATCAATCATTGTCGCCATCAGCTCTGGAGTGATTGCCACCATTCTTTTCTTCAATGCGACAGACCGAGTACGAGGAAATATGCAAAAACTTGCAGCTGTGGAAGCGACTCAATCAATGGAAGTACTGTTTACCGTATTTGGAGAACTTGTTCTTTTATCTACTCCTCTTCCATCATTAATATCTTGGATTGGTATGTTTGTCATAATGATTGGAATGGTGTTGCATAGCTATTTCTCCCATACAACAGGATTAACCGCAAAACAGAAAGCATTATCTAAACAAAAAAACACACAGATTAGTTAAATGGTCTGTGTGTTTTTTAATCTTTAATTTAGATGAGAGCTTTCAATGCCCGGTGCCCGATATCCTTACGATAAAAGGTTGCATCACTTTCAATTTTTTTCATGCTTGCATTCACTTGGGCTTGAGCTTCTTGCAGTGTATCGGCGAGTTTGGCAACAAGAAGAACACGTCCCCCGTTTGTTACCCATTCATCGTTTACTTTTTTCGTTCCGGCATGGAAGACTAAGGCTTCCCCGTTCAACTCGGCGAGATGAGGAATTACATTCCCCTTTTCATAGGCTTTTGGATAACCGCTTGATGCAAGCACTGTCCCTAGAGCCACTTGATTAGTCCATGTCAATTCTGGTGTTTGACCCGCTAAAACATCTTCAATAGCTTGGACAAAATCAGATTCTAATCGGGGTAAAATAACTTGTGTTTCAGGATCTCCAAAACGGCAGTTGAATTCAATCACTTTTGGACCATTAGCTGTTAACATCAAGCCAGCATAGAGGATTCCTGTGAATGAACAGTTTTCTTTGACCATAGCTTTGGCTGTTGGAATCAAAATGGTTTGAATCGCTTCTTCAACGACTGAATCTGGAATTTGTGGAACCGGTGAATAAGCCCCCATACCCCCAGTATTTAAGCCTTTGTCTCCTTCGAATGCTCGTTTGTGATCTTGAGCGATAGCAAGTGGTACAACCGTTTCTCCGTTAACGAGTGCCATTAAAGAAAATTCCTCGCCTTCAAGAAAATCTTCAATAACGACTTGGCTGCCTGCTTCACCAAAAGCGGCATCTTGCATAATTTCTTTCAGACCTGCCTCGGCTTCTTCCTCTGTCATAGCCACGATAACGCCTTTTCCAGCTGCAAGACCATCGGCTTTCAAAACAATGGGTGCCCCTTTTTCAGCGATGTAATCTTTAGCTTTATCGTAGTCTGTAAAGGTTTGAAACTCGCTTGTTGGAATTTGATAGTTAGTCATTAATGTTTTAGCAAAATGCTTACTACCTTCAATCTGAGCAGCAGCTTCGGTTGGCCCAAAAATTTTGAGACCTTCTTTTTTGAAATGATCCACAATGCCGTGTACAAGTGGAACTTCGGGACCCACCATTGTTAAATCAATCTCAGCTTCTTTCGCAAATTGACTAAGTCCGTCAAAATCTAAAACATCAATGGCTACGCATTCAGCCACATTTTTTATCCCATCACTACCTGGAGCCGCATATACTTTATCCACTTTTGGACTTTGTGCAAATTTCCAGGCAAGAACATGCTCTCTTCCGCCATTACCTACAACTAAAACCTTCATAATAACCTCCTACACATTCGATGGTTATAAAACCTCACCCAAACGGTTGCGGTGAGGTTTTTATGTTCGTATCGTGTTTTTCCTTAATTAATGTTTAAAGTGACGAATTCCCGTCGTAACCATGGCGATGCCATATTTATCCGCCATATCGATTGAATCTTGGTCGCGAATCGAGCCGCCTGGTTGGATGATGGCTGTTACACCCGCTTTGGCTGCTTCTTCAACCGTATCATTCATTGGGAAAAAGGCATCAGATGAAAGAACCGATCCTTTAGCTTTCTCTCCCGCTTGCTCAATCGCGATTTTAGCTGCCCCAACACGATTCATTTGTCCTGCACCAATGCCAACCGTTTGATCATCTTTAACAAGAACAATCGCATTCGATTTGACATGTTTAACGACTTTCCAAGCAAATTTAAGTTGTTTCAATTCTTCTTCTGTTGGCTCGCGTTTGGTCACAACTTTAAGTTCAACACCTTCAAGACCTTTTGTATCGAGGTCTTGAACGAGAAGTCCACCTCGTACCGAAGTATATTGAGGAACCGTTTTTTGATCATCTGTAAATTCAATTGTTAACAAACGAAGGTTCTTTTTCTTCTCTAGTATATCGAGAGCTTCCTGAGTAAAGCTTGGTGCAATGACTATTTCAAGGAAGATTTTATGCAATTTTTCAGCAAGCTCAGCGTCTACTTCACGGTTAAGCGCGATGATGCCGCCAAAAATAGAGACCGGATCTGCATCAAAGGCTTTATCAAAAGCGGCGTTGATGGTTTCACCAATACCAATCCCACATGGATTCATATGCTTAACAGCAACAGCTGCTGGATCCTTAAATTCTTTCACAATACCAAGTGCGGCGTCAGCATCTTTAATATTATTGTATGAGAGCTCTTTCCCGTGTAATTGCTTAGCTTCAGAAATGGTAGAATGATTTTTTAATGGTTCGCTATAGAAGGCTGCACTTTGGTGAGGATTTTCACCGTAACGAAGAGCTTGTTTCTTTTCATAAGTGACCGTTAATTTTTCAGGATATTCTTCGCCCACTTGTTTCGTAAAGTAATCGGCAATTAGTGCATCGTAAGCCGCGGTATGACGGAAAACTTTTGCGGCAAGTTTTTGCTTTAGTTCAAATGGCACTTCACCTTCATCATTCATAGCTTCGAGAACAGTATCGTAGTCAGATGGATCGCAGACAACCGCAACGTCTCGATGGTTTTTCGCTGCTGATCGGAGCATGCTAGGCCCGCCAATATCAATATTTTCAACCGCATCAGCATAGGCTACATCTGGACGAGAAATGGTTTCTTTGAATGGATAGAGGTTCACCACAACAAAATCAATCGGATGAATGTTATGTTCTTTAATCGTTTTGACATGCTCTGGATTTTCTCTAACAGCAAGTAAGCCACCATGAATCATGGGATGAAGTGTTTTCACACGACCATCAAGAATTTCTGGAAAACCTGTGACTTCGTCCACTGTTTTGACTGGAATACCATTGTCGTCAAACAATCTTTTTGTTCCGCCAGTTGAAATGATTTCAATGTTCTTTTCAACGAGTTTTTTTACAAATGGAATTAATCCTGTTTTGTCAGATACGCTGATTAGAGCTCTTTTTGCCGTCATTTACAAATCTTCCTTCCTTTTGTCTCTAATAATCTCGCTATGGTTTTTGGGTAGAGTTCATGTTCTGTTTCGTGCATTCGTTCGGTTAGTGTTTCAATCGTATCGTCTTCACGGATATCGACCGCTGCTTGAGCAATGATGGGACCTGAATCGACCCCTTCATCTACATAGTGAACGGTGATTCCAGTAATTTTGACACCTTTTTCAAAGGCTTGTTCAATCGCATGTAAGCCAGGGAATGAGGGTAGCAAGGACGGGTGGATATTGATGATTCGTCCTTGGTATGCCTCTAAAAGCGTGTTACCAATAATCCTCATATAGCCTGCTAGAATTATATAATCAATATCATGACGTTGACATAAGGAGACAATAGCTTCTTCAAATGCTTGTTTAGTTCCATAATCCTTAAAGGTAAAGGTATGAGCTTCAATGTTCGCTTTGGCTGCACGTTCTAAGACATAGGCATTTTTCTGATCACAGATGAGTAAGGGGATCTCCGCATCAAGTTGCCCCTTGTTAACGGCATCAACAATCGCTTGAAAGTTACTTCCATTTCCTGATGCAAACAGGGCAAGCTTAGGCATGTGTTAAACCTTCCAATCTTAATCCAGGTTCATTTGTCACTTCACCAATAACATAAGGGGTTTCACCTAATGATTTCAAATGATCAAGAGCCTCTTCTTTTCGATCAGCTGGTACAGCAAAAACCATTCCAATTCCCATGTTAAACGTGTTATAGACATCTTCATCATTTAATTGACCTTTATCAATTAACCAATCAAAGATCGGAAGTTTCGGCCAAGCTTGAGTGTTGATCACAGCTCCAATACCTTCTGGGAACATACGTGGGACATTTTCATATAATCCACCACCAGTAATATGCGCGATCCCTTTTACTTGAGTCGCGTTAATCAAACTTAAAGCTGTTTTAACATAGATTTTTGTTGGTGTTAAAATGACATCAGCCACCGTTTGATTCGTTCCTTCAAAAACATCTGAGAAAGAAACACCTGCATCTTTAATAATTTTACGAACAAGTGAATAACCATTACTATGAATACCCGAAGAAGGAAGTCCGATTAAAACATCCCCTGGTTTTATCGTTTCACCTGTTAAACGTTTTGATTTTTCCACAACACCGACAGAAAAACCAGCAAGGTCATAATCTGATTCCCCATACATACCCGGCATTTCAGCTGTTTCACCGCCGATTAAGGCACAGCCTGCTTGTTCACACCCGTCAGCAACACCTTTAACAATGGCCTCAATCTTCTCAGGGTTAAGTCCGCCGCAAGCAATGTAATCAAGAAAATAGAGAGGTTCTGCACCTTGGGTGACAATGTCATTGACGCACATGGCGACGGCGTCTATACCGATGGTGTCGTGGCGATTCGTTTCAATCGCCACCATCAATTTTGTACCAACTCCATCGGTTCCTGAAACAAGGACAGGTTCTTTAACGTTGACAGCGGATAAATCAATCGCACCGCCAAATCCGCCGAGTCCCCCAAGAACCTCTGGTCTGAATGTACGTTTCACATGTTGTTTGATGCGGTCAACGGCTTCATAGCCTGCTGTTATATCTACACCCGCTTGTTTATATGCGTTTGACATGGTCATCCTCCCTTAGACACCAGTAAATCTTTTTCATGAGGCAGAGCTGTTTCAGGTGAAATGTGCGTTGGGTATTCCCCTGTAAAGCAAGCCATACATTGTCCACAGTTTTTCATCGCTGGGTTACGTCCAATCGCTTCCTGCATGCCTGATGTACTTAAGAATACAAGAGAATCAGCCCCAATTTCCTCACAAATCTCATCAACGCTATATTTAGACGCGATCAACTCTGATGAAGAGGATGTATCAATCCCATAAAAACATGGATGTTTAATCGGTGGGGAACTAATACGGACATGGACTTCTTTTGCCCCAGCATCCCGAAGCATTTGAACAATTCGTCTGCTTGTTGTTCCACGAACGATTGAATCATCGATCATAACGACACGTTTTCCTTCAACAATCCCTCGTACAGGAGAAAGTTTCATTTTGACCCCTTGCTCACGTAATTCTTGTGAAGGTTGAATAAATGTTCGACCAACATAACGGTTTTTAATCATGCCTAACTCATAAGGGATCCCTGTTGCTTCAGCATAGCCAATCGCAGCTGAGATACTAGAGTCCGGAACACCCGTTACGACATCTGCTTCAACGGGCGCTTCTTTTGCCAATTGGATACCGAGATTTTTTCGAGCGGCATGGACATTAATTCCTTCAATGTCACTATCCGGTCTTGAAAAGTAAATGTATTCCATACTACAAATGGCAGGTTCAACTTCTGTTGTAAACATATCACTATGCAGACCCTCGTCATTGATGACGATAACTTCACCTGGTTTTACGTTACGGATAAAGGTTGCGCCAATGAGGTCAAACGCACAGGTTTCTGAAGCCACCACCCATGCATCTCCCAAACGACCGAGAGATAAAGGCCGTAACCCGTTTGGATCAAGAGCCGCAATGAGTTCATTTTCGGTTAAAAGAACGAAAGCAAAAGCTCCACTCACCACGTTTAATGCCGCCTTTAGATTATCTTTAAACGTATGTGAAATACCTCGTTTAATCAAGTGGGCAAGAACTTCCGTATCTGACGTTGATTGAAAGATACTTCCTTTAGATTCTAAATCACGCTTAATCTCTTCCGCATTAGTTAAATTACCATTGTGGGCAAGAGACAAAGTATCCGTTTGGGAACGAAAAACTAATGGTTGAACATTTGCAAGACTATTTCCGCCAGAGGTTGAATAACGCACGTGTCCAATAGCGCCATAACCGACAAGTTCATCTAAATCTTTTGGTGCAAAGACATCATTGACGAGACCAAGACCTTTATGATCGCGTACTTTTTTCCCATCTGTGACAGCAATACCCGCACCTTCTTGACCACGGTGTTGAAGGCTATGCAAACCATAGTAGGTTAGTTTTGCCGCATGACTATGTCCCCAAATACCAAAGACGCCACATTCTTCGTTTAATTCTCTGTCTTCATAAAACATGTCAGTGCCCCTTTCCAGGCTTTTTCGAGTTCAACTGGATTCACCGTCACGACATCATTTTTACTTGAAAATTGTATACTTTGTTTATCCGTTACATGTCCTAAGAAAATAGCATCGTTAACGATTGCTTCGAAAGCTTCTCGGTTTTCCTCAGTTACAGATACGAGGAAACGAGATTGTGTTTCACTGAATAGTTCAATAGCAAGATCATTAGCGAGTTCAACTTCAGCCCCAAGACCCGTACCAAATACGGATTCAGCTAGAGCCACACCTAGACCACCATCGGATAAATCGTGAGCAGATTGAACATATCCTGATTGGATAGCTTCTAACAATTGAGCTTGACGTTGCTCTTCAATAGCTAAATCAAGTGCAGGTGCCTTTCCAAAAGCGTTTCCTTCTTGTAATAGTTGAATGGCACTTCCACCAAACGATCCATCAGCTTTACCAATCACATAAATCGCATCGCCAGCTTGTTTAAATTCAGAAGTCGTCACATGATCAATGTCTTTAATTAAACCTACCATACCGACAACTGGCGTTGGATCAATCGCATGTTTATTTGTTTCATTATATAAAGAGACATTTCCACTGATAACAGGGGTATTAAGCGATAGACAAGCATCTGACATGCCTTTTGCTGCTTGTTCAATTTCCCAGAATACTTCAGGTTTTTCAGGGTTACCAAAGTTTAAGCAATCTGTAATCGCAAGCGGTAGTCCACCCGAGCAGACAATATTACGCGCTGCTTCACTTACGGCAATTTGTCCACCAACTAAAGGATCAAGAGCAAGATATTTTGCGTTACAATCGGTTGTCATCGCAAGCGCCTTACGTGTACCACGGATACGAACGACCGCAGCATCTGAACCTGGTGCAACCACTGTATTCGTTTGAACCATGTGGTCATATTGACGATAAACCCATTCTTTGCTTGCAATGGTTGGTAAGCTCACAAGTTTAGTGAGTGTTTCTTGAATATTGTCTACTTGTGGTTTCCAAGGAGCCATCGTTTGATTTTCACGATATTTCGCAGGTTCCTCTGATGGCATATGGTAAACTGGAGCATCTTCTGCCAAGGCATCGACAGGTACTTCAGCCACTATTTCACCTTTGTGCTCTAGACGAAGAACTTTTTCTTCAATGACTTCACCGACTGTCACTGCGTGTAAGCCCCATTTTTCAAAAATCGCCGTAATTTCATCTTCACGGCCTTTTTTAACAACGATTAACATCCGTTCTTGAGATTCAGAAAGCATCATTTCATATGGTGTCATGTTCGTTTCACGCTGAGGAATATCATCAAGGTTCATATGAATCCCCATGCCTGCTTTACTTGCCATCTCACTTGATGATGAAACAAGACCAGCAGCCCCCATATCTTGAATACCGACAAGGGCATCATGCTTAATTAATTCAAGACAAGCTTCAAGTAAAAGTTTTTCCATGAAAGGGTCGCCCACTTGGACCGCTGAACGCTCTGCATCTTCTGTTAACTCTTCAGAAGCAAACGTTGCGCCATGGATTCCATCGCGACCGGTTGTTGCTCCTACATACATGACTGTGTTTCCAAGTCCACGGGCTTGGCCCACTTGGATATCTTCATGGTTGATGAGTCCCACGCACATGGCATTAACTAAAGGATTTTCATTGTAACAAGGATCAAAGGCAATTTCACCGCCAACGGTTGGAATCCCAATACAGTTCCCATAGCCTGCGATACCCGCTACGATTTGTTCAAATAAATATTTAACACGAGGAATCGAAGGGTCACCGAATCTTAAAGAATTGAGCATCGCAATCGGTCTTGCTCCCATTGAGAATACATCACGAATGATTCCACCTACGCCTGTTGCTGCACCTTGATAGGGTTCAACCGCTGAAGGGTGGTTGTGACTTTCAATTTTAAAAGCGACAGCTTGACCATCACCGATATCGACAATTCCTGCACCTTCACCAGGTCCTTGAAGCACTTGTTTCCCTTTGGTTGGGAAGGTTTTTAAAACAGGTTTCGATGTTTTATAACTGCAATGTTCAGACCACATGACTGAGAAAAGACCTGTTTCGGTATAATTTGGTCTTCTACCGAGGATGTTTTTCACATTTTCATATTCTTTTTCTGAAAGTCCCATTTTACGATAGACTTTATCTTGTTCTATCTGTTCTGGTGACGGTTCAAGATGTGTAAGCGGCATGGTAGTCCCTCCAGTGTTTTAAAATGGATTGAAAAAGTTTAAGTCCATCATCATTGCCAAGCACAAGATCTGCAGCTCGTTCAGGGTGAGGCATCATTCCGAGAACATTGCCTTCTTTGTTAACAATCCCTGCAATATCTGCAAGAGAGCCGTTCGGATTCTGGCTGTCATACGTAAAGACGATTTGATTGTTCGCTTTTAATTCAGCAAGAGTTTCCTCATTACAGTAATAGTTCCCTTCACCATGAGCAATCGGAATTTGAATAATTTCATCTTGCTTGTATTCAGAAGTAAATTGGGTGTTAGGATTGACTACTTTTAAAGGCACCGTTTCACAAATAAATTTCAAATCACGATTTCGAAGCATCGCACCCGGAAGAAGTCCTGCTTCTAATAAAATTTGAAAACCATTGCAAACTCCTAAAACCGGTTTGCCCTCTTTTGCTGCTTGTATAACAGCTGGCATGATGTTAGCAAATCTCGCAATGGCACCTGAACGAAGATAATCCCCGTAAGAGAAACCACCTGGGATTAAAACCGCATCAAAACCGTCGAGTGATGTTTCTGTGTGCCAGACGTATTCAACTTCTTCGCCGAGTCCTTCTTTAATGGCATAAAACATATCTTGATCGCAGTTTGAACCTGGGAAAACAATCACCGCAGCTTTCACGATTGGACCTCCTCAAGCACCTCATAACGGTAATTTTCGATAACGGTATTGGCTAGCATTTTGTCACAAAGTTCTTCAATTTGTTGATGAAGATTAGCTGAATCTTCTATTTCCAATTCAATATATTTACCGATACGAACGTCATTGACATTTTTATAGTCCATATTGTGAAGAGATTCCTTAACCGCCTGTCCTTGGGGATCGAGTACACTTTCTTTTAATGTGATAAATACTTTCACCTTTTTCATTTTTGAAGAGCCTCCAGTCTATTGAGTAATTTTTCATAAGTTTGAGGTAAGTCAGCAAGTCCACGACGAAAGACGTCTTTATCTAATTTTTCTTGAGTTGTTTTGTCCCATAACCGGCAAGTATCTGGTGAAATTTCATCTGCTAAAACAACTTTTCCAGTTGTGGTTAACGTACCAAATTCAAGTTTAAAATCGACGAGAGTAATATCGATGTCATCAAAGAGTTGAATGAGAACTTGATTGACACTAAGCGCCTGCCTGCGAATATCTTCCAATTGTTCAGGTGTCGCAATGGAAAGCATGCTAATGTGATCATCGTTGATCATTGGATCGCCAAGTTCATCATTTTTGTAATACCACTCAATAATCGGTTCCTTGATTTTAACGCCTTCTTCAATGCCAAGACGTTTCGATAAGCTACCTGCTACAACATTCCGAACGACAACTTCTAGTGGAATGATTTTGACGGCTTTAACAAGTTGGTCTGTTTCAGTCAAACGTTTGACAAAGTGACTTTCAATGCCATGGTCTTTTAACTCTTCAAAAAGTTTTGAGCAGATTAAATTGTTTAAACGACCTTTTCCTGGCAAAGTCGCTTTTTTCTTTCCATTAAATGCTGTCGCTTCGTCTTTATATTGAACATGGAGTAATTCTGGATTTTCTGTATCATAGATTTTCTTGGCTTTACCTTCATATAATAGCTGACTCATAACCTTCAACCCCTTAAATCTCAATATGGAGAAATTTTTATTTAAAAAAGTTCATAGCTTAGTAAACTTAGACTGCTGAATTCATTCTTTTAAATATTGTGAATTTTCCTCGATAAGATGATGGTATCCCCATGTTAATCCATGGGGATATCTTTTCGTGCTTACGCATTCAGACCTAAACGATCAAAAATGAAATCAACATTTTTCAAGTGATACGTAGGATCGAAACAAGCATCAATTTCTTCTTGATTTAATTTTGACGTAATTCTCTCATCTTGTTCAACGAGTGTTTTGAATTGAGTTTCCGTTTCCCAAGCCTTCATGGCATTTGGTTGAACGATATCGTATGCCGCCTCACGAGAAAGACCTTTTTCAATCAAAGCGAGTAGCACACGTTGAGAGAAGATGAGTCCAAATGTACGTTTCATATTGCGTTTCATGTTCTCAGGAAATACCGTTAACTTGTCTAAAATATTTTTAAAACGATTAAGCATGTAGTTTAGTGCAATCGTTGCATCCGGTAAAATAACACGTTCAGCTGAAGAGTGTGAAATATCTCTTTCATGCCAAAGGGAGACATTTTCATAAGAAGTGACCATGTAGCCACGAATGACTCTGGCAAGTCCTGTCATGTTCTCTGAACCGATCGGATTACGTTTATGCGGCATTGCTGAAGAGCCTTTTTGGCCTTTTGCAAAAAATTCTTCAACCTCACGTGTTTCAGATTTTTGAAGACCACGAATTTCTGTTGCAAATTTTTCAATCGATGTAGCAATAAGAGCTAGTGTAGATAAATAGTGAGCATGACGGTCACGTTGAAGCGTTTGTGTTGAAATAGGTGATGCTTCAAGTCCCAATTGTTCACACACGTATTTTTCTACAAAAGGATCAATGTTGGCATAAGTCCCAACAGCGCCTGAGATTTTACCAACACGAATCCCTTCAGCTGCTTGTTTGAAGCGTTCTAAATTACGTTTCATTTCTTCATACCATAAGGCCATTTTCAAGCCAAATGTTGTTGGTTCTGCATGTACACCATGCGTGCGTCCCATCATAATCGTTGTTTTGTGCTCAATGGCTTTTTGCTTAATGACTTCAATAAAAGCTTCAATGTCTTTAAGTAATATTTCATTGGCTTGTTTTAACAAATAAGATTGTGCAGTATCAACAACATCTGTAGACGTTAAACCATAATGCACCCATTTCTTTTCCTCACCAAGTGTCTCTGAAACAGCTCTCGTAAAAGCCACGACATCATGGCGTGTTTCTTTTTCAATTTCATGAATGCGATCAATCGAGAAAGAAGCTTTCTCACGTAACTTTTCAACGTCTTCCTTTGGAATTTCTCCAAGTTCTGCCCAAGCTGCACAGGCCATGATCTCTACTTCTAGCCATGCGCGGTATTTGTTTTCTTCTGTCCATATAGCGCCCATTTCGGGTCTCGTATAACGTTCAATCATTTTGACATACTCCGTTCTTTTTCAATTTGCCAGATATTTAATGACTCCGCTTTTTCGATGGCTTCTTCCACCGAATCGGCTAATAGGTTTAAATGCCCCATTTTACGACCCGTTTTTGCCTCGTCTTTTCCATAAAGGTGAAGATGAGCATCGGTATATTTGCCGATGTTTTCTTTAATAGCTTCCATATGCTGCCCTAAAATGTTCACCATAATGACGGGTTTGAGTAACGTCGTCTTTCCTAATGGCCAGCCACAAATGGCTCGTATATGTTGTTCAAATTGCGACGTTTCACATGCGTTAATCGTAAAGTGACCAGAGTTATGAGGACGGGGAGCCAACTCATTGACATAGATGTCATGATCTTTGGTTAAGAACATTTCAACAGCCAGCGTTCCAATAATGTCCAGCTCTTTGGCAATCTTTGTTGCGAGTTTCATAGCTCTATCACTTACGCTTTGCGTCATGCGTGCCGGAACCACTGTATAATGTAAAATGTTATTTTTATGAATATTTTCAGCTACTGGGAAAACAGCCGTTTCTCCAGTTGTACTTCTTGTTACAATCACTGAAATCTCTTTTTCAAATGGCACCCATTGTTCTAAAATATAGGGGATTGTTCCATCGACCCAATCGTTTGCTTTCATGAGATCTTCTTCTGTTTTAATCACAAGTTGACCTTTTCCGTCATAACCACCTTGAGTCGTTTTTAAAACAGATGGTGTTCCTAGTTCCTTAATAGCTTTTTTCAAATCATCTTTCGTTGTTACGGCATAAAAAGGGGCAACAGGTATGCCTAATTGATGAATCGCTGTTTTTTCATTTAAACGATCTTTCGTTGTCTCTAGCACAACGTGACCTTGAGGAAGATAGGCGATCTTTTCTAATAATCCGACTGTCCCTAAGTCGACATTTTCAAATTCATACGTAATGACATCTGTACAATTGGCTAATTGTTTCGCCCCTGCCGGATCATCATAGTTAGAGAAAATAGCGACATCTGAGACTTGGGCACAAGGATTATCTTTAGTAGGATCAAGTACAGCTGTCCGAAAACCCATTTGTTTTGCAGCTATCGCCATCATCCGGCCTAATTGACCTCCACCTAATATGCCAATGCTTTCACCTGGCAAAATCGTTTTCCTCAATCTAAATCACTTTCCTTCACTTTATCTTCTAATGAGTTCCGATAGTTTGATAATTTTTCAGCGATCTCTTGATCATTCATCGATAACATTTGTAGTGCGAGAAGACCTGCATTTGTTGCTCCTGCTTTGCCAATGGCGACTGTTGCAACAGGTATTCCCCCAGGCATTTGAACGATCGATAATAGAGAATCCATCCCGTTAAGTGCTTTAGATTGCACTGGAACCCCAATCACAGGTAACGTGGTTTTAGCAGCGACCATTCCTGGAAGATGGGCCGCCCCGCCTGCACCTGCAATAATGACTTTAAGACCTCTTTCTCTTGCTGTCTTAGCATAGTCAAACATTAAATCGGGGGTCCGATGAGCTGAAACGACTTTCTTTTCAAAAGGAACTTCAAACTGAGTCAATATATCGCATGCATGCTTCATTGTCTCCCAATCAGAAGAGCTTCCCATAATAACACCGATGCTTGGTTTCTCCATGTTGCCTCCTCCTCGTGTGGACATAAAAAAGGCCAGAACAGCTGTTTCCTCTATTTAAATGAGAAAGCAAACCGTTCTGGCAGTAAATGCTGGATCAGCATGAACATTCAGGCCGCTTCAACTTTCCCTCATAGTCCAACCATTTATGGTAGTCGGGTAGAAACAGATGGGCCATATCCCCAAAAATATATGAAGGTTATTGATATTCGTTTTTTCGACACTCTCATCATAACAACATTGCAGGAGGACTGTCAACACCAGAATCGAACATTTTACAAACTATATATATTTATTGTTCGTCTTTTTGGATTAATCTCCCTTCAAACGTGATCATTTGTCCGATCACTTCAGGACCATCTTCCCCTTCCTTAAATACAGGTTGTTCCATTCGTCTTACTGGAGCGTACCCTTCTTTTTTCATTTGGTCTAAACATGCATCAATGCCTTTATCTTGATCGACCGTGAATTGTTTTTTTAGTGGATTCTTTTGTGGTAATGTTTTCTTGCGCTTAGCCATAACATCTTCCTTTATATAGTGAGAAATCAAAATCACATGCCTTTACTAAAATAACGAGATGTATTGTGAGTCCATTTTAACATAAGAAACAGATATTTTTTAAAAAATTTAGCTTTATTCCATCAGTATAATCTTTTTGAATTATCGTGGCACCTTTTAATGATATAGCCCATATCTTAAGAGTGGAGGTGTTGCTCAATGGAGAACAAATTTCAAGACATTAAAAAATCAGTACGAGGATTTATCAATAAAGACATTTTTCAAGATTTACAAGATCTTTTTACAAAAGATTGGCCGTTGATGAATCTATATACGGCTGGCGAGGATCTATTTTGTCTGATTGCATTACCAGGGGTTCATCGTGATCAATTTCATATTTACGTGAATTATCAAAGTATCCTTATCAAAGGGGAAATGTCTCTCCCAATGCAAGGTGATAGTAAACTTTTTCGTAAAGAATTCAGCATGGGTCCGTTTGAACGTAGTCTCACGCTTCCAAAACCGGTTCACCAAACACCAAAGCATGTTTCTTATGCTAATGGTTTATTAATCCTACAATTACAACAAATAAAAGATAAAGAAGTGAGTGAAATAACGATTAGCTCTGAAGAAACAACAAATAAAGATTAACGCTTATCTATAATGGAAACTTAAAGCTACAAAACCAAGAACAAAAATAACCATTCCAATAATAAAAGTTAAGAGATAATAGGAATACCAAGGCATAGAGTCAACTAACTTACCTTCTATTTGGTAAGCAATGGATTCTGAATTGTCCTTAAACTTATTTTCTTCAGCACGGTGCAATAATTTACGCGTAGCTTCTTTAATCTTTGGTACGACAACATAACCAGAAGCCATAACAACAATTCCTATAACCCAAAACAAAATGGCTATAATAAAAGAAATCATAATGACGACACTCCTCTATTTGGGTTTAATATGAGGGGAAAGACCCCAATGGGATTAGAACACGGATCATTTCCAAAATGTTTTACTTTATCATTATGACCTTCTTTGTGTGATTTATGTATAATAGGAAAACAATATATACTTAAATTAAAACCTTCATCCAGCATAGGATGAAGGTTTCTCTTTTTATGACTTATACATTCCCATTTAACGAGAGGAAATAGAAATAAATAATAAAGATAAAGAATAAGACATACATGATCGGATGAACCGCTTTAGCGCGACCTTTCACAATCATCGTGATTGGATACAAGAAGAATCCAAGCGCGACTCCTGTAGAGATACTATAGGTTAATGGCATCGCTATAACAGTGAAAAAGGCCGGAATTGCAATCTCCATCTTCTTCCAATCAATACTACCTAGTGCACCAGCCATCATAATACCAACAATAATAAGGGCAGGTGCTGTAACGACTTCTGTAACTACAGCCAAAAGCGGCGAGAATAGTAATCCGAAAATAAACAAGATACCCGTAACGACTGCTGTTAGACCAGAACGTCCACCCACCGCAATACCTGCTGATGATTCAATATAGGCACTTGTTGGAGAAGTCCCAAGAATAGCCCCTACTAACATCGAACTCGAATCTGCAAGAAGTGCTTGCCCAGCTCGTGGCAATTGATTATCTCTTAAGAATCCTGCTTGCTCGGCAACACCAACAATCGTGCCCGCCGTATCAAAAAAGGTGACTAACAAAAATGTTAAGACAACAATGGCGAGTTGAACGGTATTGATGTCAGAAAGGTGAAAAATGGCTTGGCCAAAAGTTGGCGCAAGACTTGGTGCAGTAGAAACCACTTGAGTAGGGACTGGAATGAGTCCTGTAATCAATCCAACGATAGACGTTAAGATCATTCCAATAAAAATAGCCCCTTTAATATTCCGAACGATTAAAATAATCGTCACTAATAAACCAAAAATAGCAAGTAATGTTGATCCTTTTGTAAGTGAACCAAGGGCAACCGTCGTAGCCTTGTTAGCAACAATAAGGCCTGCTCCTTTTAAACCAATAAAGGCAATAAAAAGACCAATTCCAGCCGCTGTTGCAAGTTTAAGGTCTTGCGGAATCGCATTGATAATCATCTCGCGAATTTTAAACAACGTAATGATTAAGAAAATAATAGAAGCTAGGAGAACACCTGCTAGTGCTGTTTGCCAAGGAATTTTCATCCCAATAACAACTGAAAAAGCAAAAAAGGCATTTACGCCAAGTCCTGGTGCAATAGCAATAGGGTACTTTGCAAGAAGCCCCATGACAATACAACCAAATGCTGAAGATATTGCCGTAGCTGTGAAGACAGCCCCTTTATCCATTCCCGCTGCTCCAAGGACCGTTGGGTTAACAAATAAAATGTAAGCCATCGCAAGGAAAGTCGTCAAACCTGCGACGATTTCACGGCCAAAAGTCGTGTGAAGTTCATCAAACTTGAAAAACTTAGAAATTCCGTTCAAAATAAATCCCCCTCAATATACGAGAATTCTTCTAACATGACGAATAACTTTAAGAATATGTAGGTTCCCCAGAATAAATCCATCCTATTCTAATAAAGAGTAGGACTTGTTCACCGATAAGGTATAATAATATGTATTGCAAAGTAAGTAGTAAAATCGTTTACGGTGATTTTGTAGAAACTCCTAGGCCCTATTCCTAAGATTATACACATGCGTTGAAGATTAAAATGAGGTCACCACGTTTGATGACTCATATAGTATAGCAATCGGACCGTTAAGCGTCAATTTTAAAAGCGAACAATACTTATTAAAAAACGCGTATCGTTCGGATCATTTGAGTGTCAACATAACAGGTAATATAAATTTGAAAAATATTAATTTGATATGGTAGGTCAAAGTTTAAAGGGTATTTATGATCTTATGTACTCGATGATTGGGCATCTCTTCAACTATTGGTACCATTTCTTTTGGATAGAAATCTAAATTTACAAACTCATTAAAGCCCATTATTGAGCGACTTAGAAATTTAATTGAGCCACATCGAAACGTATTTGAGCCACCTCAAGCTTAATTGAGCTACTTCGTTACGTAATTGAGCTACTTCAGGCGTAATTGAGCTACTTTGAAACGTTATTGAGCAACCTCAAACATAATTGAGCTACTTCGAAACGTTATTGAGCAACCTCAACCGTAATTGAGCTACTTCAAGCATAATTGAGCTGCTTCGAAACGTTATTGAGCGACTTCGAACCGTAATTGAGCTACTTCAACCGTAATTGAGCTACTTCGTAACGTTATTGAGCTACTTCGTAACGTTATTGAGCTACCTCATGCGTAATTGAGCCGCTTCGAACCGTAATTGAGCTACTTCGTAACGTAATTGAGCCGCTTCGAACCATAATTGAGCGACTTCGTAACGTTATTGAGCCGTTTCGAACCGTAATTGAGTTACTTCGTAACGTAATTGAGCCGCTTCGAACCATAATTGAGCGACTTCGCAACGTTATTGAGCCGCTTCGAACCGTGATTGAGCTACTTCGTAACGTAATTGAGCCACTTCGAACCGTAATTGAGCGACTTCGAAACGTTATTGAGCTACTTCAACATTAATTGAGCCGCTTCGAACCGTAATTGAGCTACTTCCGTGATGAATAGGATTCCGCCACATTTGATTTACCCCGTGACGGATGGTACAGCTTCCCATCATCGATGCCTATATAAAAAAGCTAGAGCAGTTGACCAAATCAACGCTCTAGCTTTTATTAATAATATCATTTATTCCCACTCTAAGTTTGCAGGTGTCGTCAAAATGCCTTTATATCAGCATTTCCAACACCTTTTCTATACCTTGGCGGGGATTCTGGCGGAACTCATTTTTTTAATTGCTTGATTGCCATTAAATTGAATCGCTGACTTTGGAGCGGTTTGAATATGGATATTTCCAGCCATCTCTTCAGCGATTAATTCGTCAATGCCAGACCATAAATGAGAGTAATGCTTCAACGTAATTTCGGGACTTGAATGTCCCATTCGTTTGGATAAAATTAAAACAGAAACATTAAATTCATTGATGAGATACGAGGCATGGGAATGACGCAACCCTTTCGCTTGAATACGGTGAACATTGGCTAATTTAGCATAGCGTCCAATAATTCGAGAAAGAGTGGATTTAATCATGGGCATGCCGTCATAGCTAAAGACAAAATCTTGAATATTCAACTCGGATTGTCGTTCTTTCCAATCTTTGAGTACCCGAATCGTATCATCATCCAGCGAAATGATTCGCTTTCCATCAGCGGTTTTCGTGTAATTTTTGCGTTCCCAGTCCATCTTATTTCTCATAAATAAGATATGATGAACACGAAGTCGCTTATTTTTAAAGTCGATATCGTCCCACCATAAGGCTGTCCCTTCACTCACTCGGATCCCTGTCATAAAGTAAACCCACAGCATAACAAAACACAAATGTTCATATAAATCATCTAAACAAATCGTTGAAATAACTCTTTCAAACTCTGTTTTTGTCCAATAAGGAACGATTGCTTTTCCCTTTGGGATGGGTTTGACTTTTTTAGAAATATTGTACTCAAGATACTCCATTTCTACAGCCATATCCAAGCTCTTGCGAAACATACCAAAAACCAAACTCGCATACGCTTGAGAATATCCAGCCCCATCTTCAGAAAGTAACCACGTCCGATATCTTTGGACATCTTCTATAGAAAGCTTTCGAAGTTGGATGGCTGAGAAGCGATCTCTCATACGCTCTAAAGTACGTTTACGAACATAGAATGTACTTTCTTCTACATCTGTCTTGTAAGCAGGAATATAGACGTTATCCATAAACTGACCATAAGTCATATGATAATTCGCATAACCCTGCGTAGACAAATACTCATTCTTAACACGTACCAATTCCTTGTAGGCTTGCAAAGCAGAAGTGAACTTTTTCCCTTGGCGATTGGTTCTTGATTTTTTTCTTAATCGTTTTCCAGTCAGTCGATCTTTTCCTAATTCCGTTTCATAATAGTATTGTCCAGTATCATCAACATAAACACCAGAATACTTTGTTTTAGCCACGAGTGTTTTTCTCCAATTCTAGTCCACATCCTAGAATCGATTCAACAGTCTCTTTTGGCACACGCCCTAAGCGCTTATTATTGTAAAATGGATATCCTTGTTGTACCATAATTTGTTTTGCCTGTCTAATGATATTAACAGCCGTGTATTTAGAGTATCCTTTTTTAATTAAATCATCTTTGGTTATTAATTCATTCATAAGGCAAGCCATTCCCCCTTTAACCTCAAAAGATAATTCAATAAGTTTGAATCTCAGAATTACCGTCTTTATGGTTATTAATTGATTAGCAAATCGAACAGCTTTGGCAAAGCTCACGGGGGTCTCACCCCTGCATGGTTCTCATGCAGCCGCATCCATTGCCTGCGACGCTTTTAACGCTCGGACTAGGCTATGCGGGAGTATCATTATCCCGATAAAGAAGTCATGGCAGCAATCCTGCCTTGGATTGTTTGTGGGGTCACTGACAGGAGTCGCTCGCTATTTTACTAGGTCTTGGCGTGTCAGTCCGCTGGCTTTTTCTTTATCGGAACGTATTCGATTGCTATATACGACGCCTGATTAGACGTTTTCTTTTTCAAAGAACGTAGGCCTTTGTCAGCCTATCAAAGCATACGAAGTAATCAATATGCTTTAATAGAATGACAAATTCTAAATTATCGCTTATAATAAATCTTGTTATTCGTGTTTATAGGATACTAGATTTCAAAGTCTAAGATCATTTGCAGTAGAGCAGTGGTCAGCTGTTCCTGCATCTCTTTGTCTACGAAGAAATAACCGTTGCTGTATTCGTCTGTGAGCGTTTTTGTAGCAAGTGTGACAATATAGCCCTCGTAATGTTTTAATATATATTGAATGGCTATGGCATCACCACTGTTTGCTGCTTCAATGATAGAAAAGGGGATCAATTTTTTCTTCTCTCTCATGGCTCGTCCTCCAATAGCGTTTTGATCATTTCTAATGCACTATGGCGGTTGCGATAGACTGTGCTTCGGTTTATACTTAATTCTTTAGCAATTTTTGCGTCTGACATTTCCAGAAAGTAGAACATCAGAATAATATCACGCTTGCGCTTTGACAAAGTATCCAGCGCTTCAGCAATTTGACAATCAGTAACTTGCACATCCATTGATAAGACTTTATAAAATCGACGGTCCAGACGGTAAGTATCAGAAGTGTGTAATTTATTTATATCGAAGTCTGAAACTTCCGAAAATAGACTTTCGTGCCTTCTTCGTCTACCAATAGAGCGACGGTAGTTACTTTTAGTACTTATCATCACCTTTCTTGCCATATAATCAAATTGAAACTGTATGGTTGTCTGAAAATCATCTTGAATCTGATAATTAACCTTTTCAGGATGTATTTTGTTGAAAGAAGATGGCCTCACAAGTATCACCCCCTTCCAAGTCAGCAAGAAAAAAGAAAAGTTTGATTCTTTTTCTCTTTCATACTGACTCTCACCAAAGGGAAGCTATTTGTTGCAGGAAACCCCCTATCTAAAGTATTGAAAAAAGCCCGAACGGATGTAATCATCCATACAGACTTTCGAGTGCATATACATAATCTTTATTATTCAGACAAGTTTTTAAAAGTAAAACAGTAACAGTGGGTATGCTAGTAATTTCATCAAATATAGTTTACCTGGTTCATTATTATAATCTAAACCTCTGGATAATTCGTTGATGGGACAGCACCGTCATAAAAAATTTGAGATTCAACCATCTGAATTTTTTCTGTTCTCCTTGTTTCAGCTACTGATAGGATATAATCATCATCTATCTCATACTGCTTAAATTTCCAAATACAGTTTAAATCCTCTCCCTCTGATGTAGAGGATATTTTAGGATACCGATTCTGATTAAATTCTACAGAGAAAGAGGATAAGTCTCTGCTTAAACCTTCCCCAATAGCTTTTAGAAAGCATTCCTTCATCGTCCAGATCTTAAAAAATCGTTTTTTCCGTTCCAAACTATTCTTTGAGAACTTAAGAAATCCGCATTCTTTCTGCGTGAAAAATTGCTGAGCCACATCCGACTCAATTTCTTGAATCTTTTCAATATCTATCCCAACAGGTTCATTATCTACCACACAAACTACCCAGCTACCAGAGTGTGAAAGATTAAAATGAATATTATCGGGGGTCATTAGTTGCGGTTTTCCATTTATTCCAGTACAAAATTTAATTTCTTGTTTAGAATAACCGCTAAATTGATTAACCGCATATCGTACTAAAAGTTCAGCAAAGACACTACTAATTTTGTCTTCTTGTTTTCTGTATTTTTTTATCCTAAAGAGTCGTTCTTTGCTAATCCTTGGCAATAACTTTTTGTATCGCAAAACCTCAATATTGAAATCAAGCTTTATCGCCCAAATCATTTTACAAGAGTTGAGCGGAGACCGACTGAGGAAAGAATGCCGAGCAGAGAAATTACGCCTGCTCCAGTCATTGCTGCGCTAAAGCCATTCGTAAATGCAGTTGTCGTCACAACATCTCCAAAAGCATAGAAAATGATGACAGAAACCGTGATTCCTACTGCACCACCAAGGAGCCGAAACATGTTATAAATCCCTGACGCTTTAGCAATCTCGGCTCTGCCGACAGATCCAAGTGCTGCTTTCTGCAATGCGGGCCCTGCCATTGAAATTCCAGCACCCGCAAGGATAAGCGGAATAACCATTAGCCAATATGGGTTACCTGATACCGAAGTCAGCACAATCCATAAATAGCCTATTCCTTGAAGAAGCAGACCAGTGATCGCTACCAGGCGTTCACCAAATTTATCGACCGCTTTTCCAGCTATTGGCGCGACAATGACCAATGTCCCTGTCCAAGGCAAAAGTTGAAGTCCGGCTATCAATGCGTTTGATTTATCTGCAACCTGTAAATATTGGGGTAAAAAGAACACTACGCCATACATGGAGGCGTAAAGCAGAAAAGTAGAGATGACTCCACCACTGAAAGTCCATGATTTAAAAAAGGAAAGTGGGATCATTGGTTTTTTTTCATACCTCTGTCTCAAAACAAAAATGATTCCCAAAACGATGCTGAGCACGCCAACAATTAGTGTTGAAGTCTGAACCATTTTAGAAGTACTTTCTGATAACGCCCAGATAATTCCCGCCGAAGAAAGGACAATGAGTATAGAATCAATGATGTTTAAATGATTGCCCTCTAGCTGAGTTTCTGGTAATTTACGTTGCGACAGATAAATACCAACAAGACCTATGGGAACATTGATCCAGAAAATCCATTGCCAGGCAAGCAGAGCAACAATCAGGCCACCCAGTGCAGGCCCTACAATGAGAGCAAGTCCGCCTATCCCACTCCAAATACCCAGAGCCTTTCCGCGTTCGGAAGGAGGAATGGATGCCGTTAATATGGCCATCGACATAGGGGTCATTACAGAGGCACCGATTCCCTCTATGACCCGGGAAGCGATCAAAAGATCGATATTACTTGATAATGCACAAAAGACTGAACCCAAAACAAAGATAAAGAGACCGATATTATACAGCCTTCTGTGTCCGATGCGATCTCCAATCGAAACACCAATCAATAAAACAGCTGCAATTGTAATGTTATAGGCATTGAGCGCCCATTGTAGCTCGCCAACCGAAATTCCAAAGTCATTTCGAATCGCTGTTGACGCGGTTGTTACAATCATCGAATCCATCATCGCCATGAAGAAGCCAAGCGATGTGAGCACGAGTACCCAAGTTGGATTTGTTTGTTTATTTACCATTGGATACCGCCCTCCTGTCAACTCCACTGAGATGCTCAATAATTTTCTGCAGAAATATCTCTGGAGACGTTACTGGGACAACATGCATTGCGCCTGGAATGATCTGTATTATTGAATTGGGAATTATTTTTGCAGCTTCCTTTGCGACAAGCCTATACGCAGGACGAGCATACTCACCATAACTTATAGTAACAGGGCACAAGATTCTTTTTAAGTCCTCCGAAGAAGCTGGTAAATTTGGGGCACTCCGTTCAGTAAACATCAACGGAACTGTGCTTGCATTATCAAAGAATCTCTGTTTTAGTTCCTCATCGAAATCTTCAAATACTCCTTCCCGATTGCAGGCTCCATTAACAATATATTTAACAGCTTCTTTTGTATTCCCAGCTTTTACTGCTCCTATAGCGGGGCCAGCCATTTCTACACGATCACGCTGGATTTGCTGCAATATTTTTTTATCTAAAACAAAAGATGAAATGCCAGGTTCATAAGCAAACACGGATTTAACCAGATCCGGCCTTCTTGCAGCAACCAGCAAAACAAGTGACGCTCCATATGACCATCCAACGAGGTGAACAGGCGGAGTACAAACTTTTTCTAAGAAATCAACAATATCTTCTATATGATTATCAACACTAAAATTACTTTCTCTGAACTCCAGCGAGTCTTCCCAAAAACCCTCGAGCGTAGGAAAAAAAAGATGACCCGAATCGTACCAATGCTCTCTTACCTGTGACCAAATCCGTCGATCGGAAATATAGCCATGAACAAACACGATCTCTTCGCCCTGCCCGACCTCGTCATAGCATAGGGCACGATTGTTACTCATCATTTCTCAGCTCCTTGTTTGCTAACCATTTTCGATAACTCGGATCGAAATATCTCCTGAAATTTATCAACAAATTCAGGATTGAGGATTGTATGGTGCTCTCCTGGAACTTCTATGTACCGCACAGGGGAGCGAGAATATTTATCCCACTTCTTTAACATTGTTTCAAAGTAATCCGCTTTACTTCCCCATATCGGTTGAGCATAAAAGACGGTAATGTCATTTACGCTTCCCTTAGGTTTGTAAGAACCTCCAATTTGAGAAAGACCATAAGCCAGATCGTTCCAGTGTTTAAATGTCGTCAAATCTTGTCCAAGCTCTCGAATTCTCGAGGTCGGTGCCAATGAAAAAAGATAGTCTACTGGATTTATATCCTCAGATTCTCTTAGATAATTACCAAGAGTATCAAGTTGACTTTTATCAATAAAGCCGAGAAAGAAAGACAACATAAGAGCACTTTCTACCCTATCAACCTTACCTCGTGGATGTTCAATTACTGGCGGAGCATCAATTACTAAAACATGTACCTTCTCTCCCATCGCTTCCAAAGTTTGTGCAACTGGTAGTGAAACTGGACCACCATAGGAATATCCTGCAATGTAGTACGGTCCATGTGGTTGATATTGCTTAATAGCAGCAGCATAGGTCGATACAAGTTCATCAAAAGATTCAAAAAATTTCTCGTTTGGATTGAATCCACGTGCTCTTAAAGCATAAATAGGTCTTTCATCCATGAAAAAATTAGCCAGATTTACAAAAACCAGAACCTCTCCGACTCCTGGGTGAATCATAAAAATGGGTGCTCCAACTCCTTTTTTCTGAAGCGGCACGATTGGATTGTATTCTTTATTATTAGCTGTTTTAGAAGAAGCAAGATGAGCTATGCCTCTAGGTGTAGGGTCTCGAAGCAAGTCTACTAAAGAAAAATTCCGTTTGGTGTCAAATTGTCCTTTAAGACTAGTAAGTAAACGTAATATCTCTAGCGATGTACCACCTAGTGAAAAGAAATTACTAGTCGCACCTATTTCTCCTGTTGAAATCCCTGTTATCTTAGAAAATAAATTGATTATTTTCTCTTCGTATCCATTCTCAGCAGGCACAATTGGTGGAGTATATTCTTTTTCTAAACTAGCAAAATCTGCTATTAAGCTATCAAACTCTCCTGATTCGTATTTCTTTCGCAGCTTAGAACGCTGAATTTTACCAAGACTTGTCTTAATAAGTATATCTTTGGATACAGGAAGCACTAAAAGAGGACGGAATCCCCAGCGTAATATTGTGATATTTCTAATCGCAATGTTAATATTCCTAAGTTGTTGAGGTGTATTATAATCACTCAGTGGAGTATAGAAAACAACAAGTGACTCGGTATCCGATCCAACTGGCCGCGTTGAGAATGCAGCAATAAAAGAAGGCGCTATACCTTCAAGACTTCCAATTACTGTTTCCAGTTCGTAAAGAAAGTAATTGTTACCATTAACAATAATGCTATCTTTACTTCTCCCTACTAAGCGTAAAGATCCTGAGTCAGGCTCAATAATGCCAAGATCTCCTGTTTTAAACCATCCATCTTCAGTAAATGCTTCCTTTGTAGCTTTTTCATTGGAATAATATTTATTGAAGATCATAGCACCGTGCAGCTGAAGTTCCCCTTCTTGGCCTGGGTTCATGACCTCCCCGTTTTCCCCAAGAATTCGAATTTTCAAACCAGGAATAGGTTTCCCGAGAGTTGCGAACTCACTCTTGCCGATTTCATTCTCAAAATTAGTTGAATAGATTGATCCAGCACAGGTTTCAGTCATACCAAATGCTGGCCAAATGACTGAACGTTTCATACCTAGATCTGCAAATGCATTTAAGAAGCGGTCTCCCGTTTCACATACGTTAGCCTCACCTCCAGAAATAATACGTTTGAGGCAAGAAAAATCCATTTGCTGAATTTTTTCTGGCAAACCATTTGTACCATCTATCAGTGAAGTGATTTGTCCCAGTAGGAAGTTAGGTGTAAATGTATGTGAAACTCGATATTTGCTAATTATTTTCAAAAAAAGAGTGGATCTGAAACAATATCAACCGCTGGAACTTGAATCTGCGTTGAGCCCGTGAACAATGGCAAGAAGTGGCACTCTGTTAATGCCGCAACATGATCAAAAGCAATCCAATTCATGGTAATATCGGTATCCTCTATTCCTGTAGCAAGTCGCTTTCCTTCTAATGAATTAAGGATATTTTCATGAGTCAGAGTAATTGCTTTCGGAGCACCTGTTGAACCAGAGCTCAGCATTAAAAAGGCAATATCCGGAACATTATCGCTATCGACTTTTGCAGGTGCAGATACAGGGTTATGTAAATCTTCTACCTTTAGGATTTTGTTATCTACATCAAATAATTTAAGGTTACGCGATGAAATGATAAAAGTGGGATTATTAAGCAATTTTGATATATGGTTTAGATTGCCTCTCCATACTTCCATATCTGCAACTCGTGGAATTATTGGGCAAGGTATTATTCCTCCCAAAACACAGGCCCAAATTAAAGGAATGAAATCAGAGTGTTCCTCTAGAGCTAAGACGACAATATCTCCAGTTTTAATTCCGCTTTGATGCAAATTGTTAAGTATCAACCTAGATTCGTTATAGGTATCAAGATAAGTGGTGATTTTTTCCCCTCTAGAATCTACATAAATAATTGATTTGTCTGGAAAATTCTCAACAGAGTAAGAAATCATTTCGGAAAGATTTGCTGGATACCGATGAAAGCCCTCTTGTATTCCACGTTTAGCGGTAATATTATCGCTTATCATAATTATCCCCATCTCCTTTATCAGTTCAAAAGTACAAATTGTTTTAAACTATAATATATTATACCGCTAATGCATTAATGGTTCAATAGTACAAATACATTTGAACTTTAATGTAGTATACCACCTATATATTTACTTTTCAAGAACGTTATCTAGTTTAATATTTCTCAAATCAACTTTCACAGTTCAAAAATAAGGACGTGACCCTGGAATGGTCAGACGGAACCACGTTTCTCCCCGTTAACTTTTCCCTGCTCAGTTTAGAAAAAACAGTGATAAATAGGATTCATGCTGGTATCGACAAGAAGTGTTCCGGATACAAACGTCGGATCAAAGCCTTGCAGATAGCTCCAGATCAAATTCCTGCCATGGTGGAACGGATGTCAAGGGGGTTCATGCCCCCTATGTCCTGATGGACAGTTGGTTCACACAGCAGCTGCTGGTCAAAGCGCTGACCGGTCAGGGACTAGATGTCATTAGCATAGTGAAAGCGACAAATCAGCGTTATCAGGTTGACCGAAACAGTTTGGATTAAAACCTCTGTTCCGGCTCGCTGAACCAGTCACCAGTCAAAAAGGCATTCTGTGTTCAATCCGCACCACCCTGCCAATTGGATTCCGTCCAAAGTGGTTTTCGCACAAAACCGTTACCAGCAGGACCGCTGGATTGTCATTTTTAGTACCGACTGCACGATGACGGAATATAAATTATCCGAATCTAAAGAAGAGACGGGACATTGAGTTCTTCTTTAAAACGACCAATTTTTTCTAAAACTACAAAAATAATTTTAGGGACGGTCGTATGACCCCATGATCAGCCATACAGCAATCGTATTTACTCGGTTCATTCTTTTCTGGACTGGCGAAACCGCTGCAGTTCGGACGAACGGACACTAGGCGGCATGTTCTAAGAACCTTGCGACGAAATAAGGACCCTGGATTGGGGCGTTGCCCTGACCCATCTACTTGACCTTTTCCATTTAGATTTAGCCGAAACCAAAAATACAATCAAGAAGTGTATCGTCTGTCAACTCCAGCAATAGATTGACAGACTACCCAACTATATCAGGGTTTACCTACCAGGATTAAGCTGCGAAAGTTGCGTTCTCAATAAACAAAAAATTTCTAAATTCAAAGAGAATCTAGAAATTTTGTCACATATTTATCAAAGATATCATAATTAAGAGAAACATATTTCTCTCTGGACTGCTTTCGTGTAAGAATTAATCCTGCTTCTCGAAGAATTTTAAAATGATAAGAACCTGCAGATTTACTCATTTTAACTATCTCTCCGATTTCACCACAACTTACCCCTCGATTTACCTTTTTTAAATATCGAATAATCTCCAATCTGATTGGATCCGATAGAGCCTTAAAAACTTTTACTCTTAATTCATCTTCTTGTTTTTCTGTTAGTTTAATAATCATAATACTATTGTATCAACTTCAGAGAATTTTATCAACCGAAATTACTATTGAATAAAATAGATACACCTCTGAATTGGCTATAATAATATAATGAGCTCACTGATGAAAACCACCGTACAGCTCATTCTATCTACAAGCTTAGTATAAAAATTTTTTATTCTATACCTGATTTTATAATTGTATTCTACTAAAATCTAATCGAAATTCAAACGGCTTTTATTGAATATAGCTCACTGGATTAACTGCCCCTTTATGTGGTGGTGGAGTCCAAGGGCCTATATACAATTCAAAATGCAGATGAGACCCAAATGATTCGCCTGTATTACCCATTCCGCCAATCACTTGTCCCTGAGTCACTCGTTCACCTGTAGATACATTATAAGCGTTTAGGTGAGCATAGACCGTCGTATACAATTTTCCATCAATTTGATGGGAAACCATTACCGTATTTCCATAACTTGAAGATTGATACGCTCTGAAAACTACTCCGTCAGCTGCAGCCTTAACTGGTGTTCCCTCACTGTTAGCTATATCAATTCCTGGATGAAAGCTGTTATCAAATGACCGATTACCAAACCCAGATGAGATATAACCCTGAGTAGGATTAATAAAATCTGATTTGTTTAACGATAACTTTTTTAATGATAAAGTCGATGCTCTATTTTCTGCTGAACTCGTTTGAGCCTTTACAATGTCCTTTTCTTCCTTCTTATCCATTGACTTTTCTTTAATTTTGGATGCTTCTTTTCTTAATAACGCTAACTCATTTTTTTGATCTTTCTGTTTCTGAAGTAGATCATTTTCTAATTTTTTTAGATCTGCCAATCCATTTTTCAGATTTATCAGTTCTTGTTTTAGTATCTTTTGTTTTGATACTTGATCCTTCTTATCTTTCTCTTGAGCAGTCAGTATTTTGTTATCTGTTTCAGTAATCAATTTCAAGGCGAATAATCGATCCAGAAAATTTCCAAAACTATCTGCACCAAGAAGAACATCAAGATAACTGATTGCCCCTCCATTTATGTAAATGGAACGTATCCGTTCTTTTAATAATTTATCCCTAATACTGATCTGTTTGGTAAGCCGATCAATCTGATCTTTCATCGATTCGGATATTGCTTCACTTTCAACCAGTTTAGATTGTTTATCTGCTACACTTCTTTTTATCTTCTCAATCTGCTTTTCGGATGATTTAATTCTATTTATCGCTACATCTTGTTGTCTATCATTCTTCGACAACTGTTGCTCAGAAGATAAGCTTTGTTTCGTATTGAATTGACGTTCTGAAGTGGCGTGTGCGTAGCTCTCCGTATAACTCGTTATCAACAAAAACGCTGTACCCAAGATCATTGTTGTGCGTAAATATTTTCTTTTCACTACTATCTTTCCCCTTTAGCTTCTTTTCTTTTCTTTGGAGTTTTAAGGTGAAAGACCCCCGCTAGAGCCATTAATCATATCGTAACAGTTCAATATGACAAATTTCGACATGTTTCGATCTCAATATTATTTCGTTTAATTAATTAATCGCGATTTATTTTTTTATCTGAAACCTCCTCAATTTCTCTATAATGTGGTTTAGTTATTAAAATAATGATAATCAATAAATGTGTGGATTTTGTGTGGAAACTATGTAGAAACAAATTATGTTGTAAGATTTAGAACATGTTGATGAACATCACTAAATACGATGATTGATAGAAATAAATTGAGGAATAAATATGAAGGAAAGAGCTGTTCATGAATATTCGGAAATGGCAAAAAGTCATGGAAACAGATCAGGTGCTCACCCTGTCGGTGGGTGCTTCTCAGTTGATTTCCGTGATTTGTGAGAAAACCAATTTAATGAAACGATCAATCATCTGCCGGATTGGGATGAGATCCGTTCGAAAGCCTCTCTCGGCGTTCGGTCGAGCGTTGGATCACCTGCACGAGGCCGGCCCCTGGCGTGTGTATTCCACCCCTGTCTCTTTCCGCCTATCAGAAACCGGGTCTCCCGGTGTCCGGTGTCCGCAGCGATACCACATCCTATTTGTTTTAGGGCAGCTACACTTCGCCAGATGGGGCGGACGGGACACCTGCCATTACGTATGGCTACAGTAAACAGCATCATCCTGATTTGAAGCAGATCGTCATCGGGGTTATACTTTTTTAAATTATGAGAAAAAGCCGATTTCCCATTTTTAAGGAAAAATGGGAAATCGGCTTTAATTTGTTTCTTTATTATTAACATTGTTATCCTGCACAACAAGAAAGTGTAGATATATCTTTGTCAAATGTGAGTGCTGCTAACCTTAAGCCTTCGGCCATAGTGAGATAAGGCGTGAGGGTATCTTGAAGATCTTCCACAGTCATCCCAAACTTTACGGCTAATGTCGCAGCATAGATCACGTCTCCCGCATTTTCAGCAACAATATGGACGCCCAAGACCTTGAGTGTCTTTGCTTCTGCCACTAATTTAAAGACACCAGTCGTCTCTCGATTAACGATTGCTCTGGGCACGGTACTTAAAGGCAGAACAGACGTTTTTACCTTAAGGCCTTTTTTTATTGCCTGCTCTTCCGTTAATCCAACCATGGCAGTTGATGGAGTTGTAAACATAACGCTCGGTACAAAGTCTAAGTCGGTTTTTTGACCAAGTCCTCCGACGGCATTGTCTGCAGCAAGACCGCCTTGATAAGCAGCGACATAGACGAATTGCGGGCCGAGCGTGACATCCCCAGCTGCATAAATACGTGGATTGGTCGTTCTGGAAAATTCATCAATGAGGACTTCACCCCGGGTACCGACCTTAACGTTTGCTGAATACAGATTTAAGTTTGCTGTGTTCGGTTTGCGTCCTGTTGCGACAAGCAACTGCTCTGCTTCAATAACTTGTTCCTTACCCTCAGTCTTTATATGGACTTTCTTTATCTGCCCGTCTTGTTCGATACGCTTGAATTTTATTCCGGTAATAAAATGAATACCTTGTTGTGTTAAAGCTCGTGTTATGGTTTCCGATATTTCCGGATCATATTTTTTTAATAATTGATTGCTCTGCTGCATCAATGTTACTTCCGTACCTAAATGATGAAAAAGCTGACCTAATTCAAAACCTACATAACCGGAACCGATGACCGCAAGACGTTTCGAGATCTTTTTCAGTTCAAGTAAAGTTGTGCTGGTTAAGAAATCCACATGATTTAATCCGGGAATATCGGGTATGAGCGGTGAAGCACCGGTGGCGATTAAAAAACGCTTTCCCGTCAGTTGTCTGCCATTCACTTCGATCGTTTTTTCATTGACAAACTTTGCCTCTCCTTTAATAAGTTCAAAACCATAAGTTCCAATTAAATTTTCATACTTTTGGATCCGTAATGTTTCAACCAATTCATTTTTTTGCTCAACCAGTTGCGCTAAATCAGCTTCAGCTGCTGAAGTGTGCAATCCCTTGAATGGATGATTTTTTGCCTGGTTATTAATTTCCCCGGCTCTGAGCAAGGTCTTAGAAGGAACACAGCCGATATTAACACAGGTACCGCCAACTATACCTCGTTCAATCATTGCCACTCTGGCGCCATACTCTCTGGCTTTAATGGCTGAAGCAAAAGCCGCACCGCCAGAGCCAATAATAATGTAATCGTAGTCGTCTTCTTTATCAGAATCTCCTTCTGATTGGATCTGCATAAAATTTACAGGTTGATAGTGTGCTTCAACTATTGCCCGTTCCACAGTCTCCTTTTTAATACTAACCGGGAGCCCAAAAAGAGCTTCCCCACGTTGATAATTAACCTTAATGTTTCTTGCACCAATATGTTCCAGAGTACTTGCCACATGGTCTTCACACCCGGCACAAGTCATCCCCTGAACAGTCATTCGATACGTTATCATATGATTTCCTCCTCGTATTCTCACATTAAGGATTCAATAATGGGGCACTCATAAATCTCTTTATTCTCAGGACATCTTTTTTTCAGATCGACAAGCATCTTTTCAAGTTTGTTTAATTCCTCGATTTTATGCTGTATCTCACCAATCTTGTTAACGGTAAAATCATATATATCTCTGCACTTCACTTCATTGCGGTCAACAACGCCTAACAACTTGTCAATTTCATTCAATGTAAATCCTAATCTCTTCAACTTTTTAATAAAATTCACTCGGTCCACTGTTTGAGCCTTATAGATACGGTATCCTTTCGCTGTACGAGAGGGAATTGGAATTAGCCCCAGCCGTTCATAGTACCGGATCGTTTCTTTGTTGACGTAAGTTCGGCTGGCCAGCTGTCCGATTCGTAACCCCATTTGTTTCACCTCATAT
>NZ_WNHB01000026.1 GCF_009718825.1 Terrilactibacillus tamarindi
AAAGTTCCTTAACCTGCTTTATAGTTCATTTATAATGAACAAAAATAATTAAATCGTTTCATTTGATCCATCGCTCTTTTTTTCAAAGAAATCAATCGGTATTACCCGTTTGATATTACGCTTGGCTTTTGTTTAGTTTTCAAAGAACAATCTCTTAATCTACTGTTTTTTTATGACAGCAACCTTCATATTATATCATGTTTAAAAACTGTTGTCAATACTTTTTTTTAATTTCGTATCATTGTTTCTCAACAGCAACTATTAAATTATATCAAATCCAAAAGTTATTGTCAATACTTTTTTAAAATTTTATATCACTGACTTTTAACAGCAACTTTCAAATTATATCAAACTCAAAAGTCATTGTCAATATGTTTTTTAAATTCTTATTACCGTTTCACAACAGCAACTTTTAAAGTATAACTCTATTAAACAATCATGTCAACATCTTTTCAGTGTTTTTAATTGTTCAATGAAGCGACGTTTAATAATATACCATGTTATTTTATATGAGTCAATACTTTTTTTCGTGAAATAAACGTAAGGTCTTTAACTAACCTTACTATTTAAAGTCCCTGTTGTTTTAACCAAGTAAGAGACAATGTCACCCAGTCTTTAACAGCCTCATTGATATGACGATCATCTTTAGCTGTTAGCTCATTAGCTAAAGAGAGGCCGTGTACGCCTTTTTCAAAGATATGACTTTCAAATGGAATATTATTTTTATCTAATGAAGAAATAAATTGTATTGAATTTGATACTGGGACAACTCGATCATTTGAAGTATGCCAAATAAATGTTGGTGGTGTATGTATGGAAACATGTTTACTTGCATCATATTCATCTAATTTCTGTTCTAAACTTATTTCCTGTCCAAACAATTGAATGTATTTATTCCCTTTTACTTCGTCACCCGGCCATCCACTTGTTAAGTTTATCACGGGATAGCATAAAAGAAGAGCGCTAGGTTTTCTTTCTTCAGATGGACTGAATACTTTTTCAGACAACCAATCTTCATGCCACTTTGTTCCGTATGTTGCTACAAGATGACCTCCTGCAGAGAAACCACATAAAATGATTTTATTCTTATCAATAAACCAATCATCCGCGTTTTTATAAAGAAGACGGGTAACTTTCGCCAGTTCGATAAGTGGTTGTGGAAATAGAGGCGATTTGTCTCTAATACAGGTATATCGCAAAACAAAAGTATGGTAACCTTCTGCTGCAAAGCGTATCGCAATAGGCTCTGCTTCGCGGTCTGAAGTAAAATCGTACCCCCCTCCTGGACAAATAATGATAGCGGGTCGTTTTTCATTGACTTTAAACTCATTTGAGTTATCTAATAAGTAACAGGTTAAGATTTTTTGATCATGATCTAATGCCATGTTAAAAACTCTCATCTTATATGTCCCTCCATCAACATTCATCGTTTACCTACTTTAGATAAAAGTATACTATCAGTAAAAAAGATATGTCGAAAAGAAACAACGACATATCTTTCTTCTTAATAAATAGGTGTGTTATTAGCACTTATATTTTCTAAACGTTCTTTTACTCTAGCAAGGAAGTGCCCTGCTACGAGACCATCGAGTACGCGGTGATCAATCGATAGACAAAGATTCACCATATCACGAATACCAATCATATTATCTATAACAACTGGTCGTTTTACAATCGATTCAACAGAAAGAATCGCAGCTTGTGGATAGTTAATAATCGGTTGAGATTGGATAGAACCAAATGAACCTGTATTATTAATCGTAAAGGTACCACCTTGCATATCTTGATTGGTTAGTTTATTTTCTCTTGCTTTATGGGCTAGGCCTACCACTTCCCTTGCAATACCTTTAATACTTTTTTCATCCGCATGTTGAATAACCGGAACATATAAAGCATCTTCAGAAGCAACAGCTAGTGATATATTGATATCTTTCTTTTCAATGATGTTATCTCCTGTCCATGTCGCATTCATTCGAGGGAATTCCTTTAGTGATTCTACAACGGCTTTGATGAAGAATGGTAAGTACGTGAGATTATATCCCTCTTTTTTCTTAAATTCATTTTTTAAAGTATTACGGTAGTTGACCAAGTTGGTTACGTCTACTTCAATCATCGTCCAAGCATGTGGGATTTCATGCTTACTTCTTAACATATTATGTGCGATGGCCTTGCGGACCCCTGAAATAGGAATGACATGATCTCCGGGATTTGCCTCTTGATCCTCTTTTTTTGCTTGAGTTTCCTCACTCAATGTTTGAGTATTCGATTGTATATTTACTAAAGAATCTTGACTTGTTGGGGCCGGTGGTTCTTGTCCTTTTTCAATAAGATTCAAGATATCTTTTCGTGTAATTCTACCGCCTTTTCCAGAACCATTCACACGAGATAAGTCAATATCATGTTCTTGTGACAGTTTGAGAACAGCGGGTGAATAACGTTTCTTCATCGATCTTTGTGAGTCAACTTCTCCCTCTGCCTGATTTGATTTCTGTTGTTCTGGTTGTGCCGGTTTAATCGAATCCGTTGGTACATCTAACTCTACAGTACACATGAGTGCTCCAACAGCCAAGGTGTCTCCTTCACTTGCTGCTATATTCTTTATTTTCCCAGAAAAAGAGGATGGTATTTCTGTGTTCACTTTATCAGTCATCACTTCTGCAATGGGATCATATTTTTTGATTTTATCGCCAATATTAACGAGCCATTTGCTTATCGTCCCCTCTGTGACACTTTCACCGAGTTGAGGCATCGTAATTTGCTGTTCACTCACCTTCATCACCTCTTTCTAGTATTCCGCTAACTCACGAATTGCTTTTTCTATTTTATCAGGGTTAATCATGAAGAACTTCTCCATTGGTGGCGCATATGGCATAGAAGGAACATCAGGACCTGCCAATCGAGCTATTGGGGCGTCAAGTTCAAATAAGCAATGTTCACCGATGATAGCCGCGACTTCTCCAATCACACTACCTTCTTTATTATCTTCTGTTACGAGTAAAACTTTCCCTGTTTTAGAAGCTGCATCGATAATGGCTTGTTGATCTAAAGGGTATACCGTTCTTAAATCAAGAATATGGGTTGTTATTCCTTCTTTTTCTAATTTGTCTGCTGCTTCTATGGCAAAGTGAACAGCTAGGCCATAGGTGATCACTGTTACATCTTCACCTTGACGTTTCACTTCTGCTTTACCGATAGGAAGTGTATAGTCTTCTTCTGGAACTTCACCTTTTATTAATCGGTAGGCACGTTTATGTTCTAAGAAAAGCACAGGATCGTTGTCACGGATTGCTGCCTTTAATAAACCTTTTGCATCATAAGGAGTTGAAGGCATCACAATTTTTAGACCAGGTGTTCCTGAAAAAAGCCCTTCTAATGATTGAGAATGATAAAGGGCACCGTGTACGCCTCCACCATATGGTGCTCGTATCGTCATTGGGACCGACCAATCATTATTAGAACGATAGCGTGTCTTCGCTGCTTCCGATACAATTTGATTTACAGCAGGTAAAATAAAATCTACAAACTGAATTTCAGCTACGGGTCGAGTTCCATACATCGCTGCCCCAATACCTACACCAACAATAGCAGACTCAGCTAAAGGGGTATCGATCACACGATTTTCACCAAATTTATCATATAATCCTTTTGTCGCAAGAAATACTCCGCCTTTTACTCCGACATCTTCTCCCAATACAAAAACATTCTCATCTCGTTCCATTTCTTCATGAAGAGCAAGATTAATAGCATCGATATAAGACATAACAGCCATATTATATCTCTCCTTTTTCATCGTAAACATATTGAAGAGTTGATTCAGGTTCAGCAAAAGGTGCTGCATCAGCATAATCTGTTGCATCATCAACAAGATGTTTTATTTTTTCTTCTAAAGCGGCTTCAATATCTTCTGTAAGGATATTTGCCTCACGTAAGTAAGCAGCGAAAGTTAGAACTCCATCTTTTTTCTTTGCTTCAGATACTTCATCTTTTGTCCGATAGGTCGTATCGTCGTCATCACTAGAATGTGGAGTTAAACGATAACAGATTGCCTCAATTAACGAAGGTCCTTCACCTTTTCGTCCTCGATCAGCCGCGTATTTAACTGCCTCATAGACACTAAGTGGATCATTACCATCGACCGTTTTTCCGTACATGCCATAACCGATAGCCCGATCAGATACCTTTTCACAAGCAAGTTGTTTTGAAGTAGGTACGGAAATGGCATATTTATTATTTTCACAAAAAAAGATGACAGGAAGCTTTTGAACTCCCGCGAAATTCGCTGCCTCATGAAAGTCTCCTTGGTTTGAACTTCCTTCGCCAAAAGTCACAAGACTAATCGCTGAATCGCCTTTCATTCTAGCACCAAGAGTAATTCCAACTGCATGAGCCACCTGTGTGGTTACAGGCGATGAATGTGTTAATATTCGATTTTTTTTCTGACCGTAATGCCCTGGCATTTGCCTTCCACCAGAACTTGGATCCTCAGATTTAGCAAAAACATTAAGCATGACTTCTCTCGAGGTCATACCGAATGCTAAAACCAATGCCAAATCTCGATAATAAGCCCCTATGTAATCTTTTTCTCTATCTAAGGCAAAAGCCGCTCCAACTTGTGCAGCTTCTTGTCCTTGACATGAAACAACAAATGGAATTTTACCTGATCGATTTAAAAGCCACATCCGTTCATCAATTCGTCGTGCTAAAAGCATCGTTTCATACATTTTTAATACTGTGGTGTCGTCTAAACCTAATTTTTGATGCCGAGTTACCATAAATATTGAACCTCCCATAAAGTATGTCAATCAAATAAGTTTCAAGTAAAAATTTAAAAATAAGTAATCACTTTTGGGATCATTTCCCCTACCAGAAATTATTTCACTTTATATAAACTTGAAAAACAAATTATATTTTTAGATCTTTTTACAATCGTTAAAAGTGAATGGCTTTCCCATCAACAGCAAGCCCTGCCTCACCGAATATCTCTGATAATGTGGGATGTGGATGAATCGTTTCAGATATTTCCCACGGCGAGGCATCTAAAATTTTCGCGAGTGCTGCTTCCGAAATCAAGTCCGTGACATGAGGCCCAATCATATGGACACCCAAAATATCATCTGTCTCTTTATCTGCAATCATTTTCACAAACCCGTCTGATTCCCCGTAGACTAGAGCTTTACCGATCGCTGCAAAAGGAATTTTTCCGATTTTAATGTTGAATTGACTTTCGGCTTCACTCTCAGTTAAACCAATGGATGCAATCTCTGGACGTGTATAAATGCATTTTGGAACGAGTAAATGATCGAGTTCATTTACATCTTGGCCTGCAATATGTTCAACGGCCTTAATACCTTCATGGGAGGCAACATGAGCAAGTTGGAGTCCACCAATCACATCGCCAATGGCATAAATATGGCCCTCTTTTGTTTGATAATGATGGTTAGTTTGGATATAACCATGATCAAGTTCAATCGATGTATTACTCAACCCAATATCTTCAGTATTTGGCGAGCGACCAACTGATAGCAGAATTTTATCTGCCTGGTAGGTGACAACTTGATGGTTAACTTCTGCATCTATAGAAACCCCATCACTCACGTTTAACGTGTCGGCTTTTACTTTTGCAGATGTGATAATCTTTACACCTTTTTTCTTTAGTTGATGCTCAAGTTCCTTCGAAATGTCGCGATCTTCTGTTGGAACAAGGCCATCTGCATATTCTAATATTGTTACTTCAGATCCAAAATCTGAGAATAACGAGGCCCATTCGACTCCAATGACGCCGCCTCCAACAATAATGATGCTTTTAGGACAACTTTTGAGGTGGACAGCATCGTCCGATGTAAGAATGTTCTTTCCGTCTGGGACGAGACCTGGCAAAGTTTTTGGCCTTGAACCGGTTGCTATAATGACATTTTGTGGAATAAGAATTTCATTGTCCCGTTCATCGGTATATTCCACAGATATTGCTCCCGCTATTGGAGAAAAGATGGATGGACCTAATATTCGTCCATAGCCATTATAAAAATCAATTTTCCCCTTTTTTATTAAACTTTTGACGCCCTGATGCAATTTATCTACAATTTTATTCTTTCTCTCATACACTTTTAAGTAATCAAATGAGACACTTTCATGTCCCTGTATTCCATATTCTTCGCCATTTTTAATCGTTGCGTATACTTCTGCACTTCGTAACAATGCTTTCGTTGGTATACAGCCTCGATGTAAACACGTACCGCCAAGTTCTTCAGCTTCGATAATCGCCGTCTTTAATCCTAATTGGCTTGCACGGATGGCAGCAACATACCCACCAGTACCGCCTCCTAATAGGACCAGGTCATAATTTTTGGCCATAAAAATAGAACACTCCTATCTCAAAAGAGAATGCTAATACTATAATATAGTATTTTATTCGTATATGTATTTACGTCTAAGCCTTGAAACCATATTTTAGATTAAAAATTTCATGATCTCGTGTTAAAAACTTCTTAACCCATTTTAGCTTATTTTTAATTAACTTACAAATCATAGCTATATAGATTGAAGTTATTGTTTAGTTATGCATGGAAAGGTTAAACATGATAAGATGTTGGGTATCAAAAAATATATATATCCTTTTTTCGGAGTGATACAATGACTATTATTAAAGCATTTGAGTGGGTAAAAAACATCACGTTTTACGATGGGGCGATCGCTCTTATTATTTTTGTGTTATTTTTTATATTGAGAAAACTATTTTCAAAATATTTCTTGAAACTATTAACAAAAATTATTGGACACATGAATCATAAAGTAGATAGAACATTTATCATATCTTTCCAAAGGCCCATCCAATTTTTCTTGGCAGTAACTGGTCTCTATTTTGCTTTAATGTACTTACCATTACCAAGAGAGTGGAAACACGTCTTTTCACTTCTATATAGATCCACCATTATTTTTTGTATTGGATGGGGATTTTATGTTTTTTCGAATATGCTTAGTTATCTATTTGGAGAAATGGGCAATCGATTAGATTTAAAATTTAATGAAATTGTAATTCCTTTCTTCGCCAAAATCATTAAATTTCTAGTGATTGTTTTAACAGCCGCAGCCATACTAGGTCTTTGGGGATATCAACTTGGTGGATTAATTACGGGACTCGGAATAGGTGGATTAGCGGTGGCATTAGCTGCAAAAGACACCTTGAGCAATTTATTTGGTGGACTCGTCATTATCACGGAAAGTCCTTTTACTTTAGGAGATACCATTCAATCAGGAACAATCATAGGGACCGTTGAAGACATCAACTTTAGATCAACAAAAATACGAACGCCAGAACAAGCATTGGTTACTGTACCAAATTCAACACTTGCTTCCCAAGCTATTATTAATACATCAAGAATGGAGAAAAAACGCAATCAATTTGATGTGCTCATTGCGATTGATACCCCTCTTGAAAAAGTGACAAGGGCAATTGATCTAATTAGAGACATGCTAGATCATCGAGACGACCTTGATAAAGCCAGTAATGCCGTATATTTTACCGAATTCACAACACACGGTTATAAACTAAACGTCACATTCTTTACATTAACAACTGATGTAAATGAAGCTTCACGAATACGAGAAGCCTGTAATATAGCCATTCTCGATATTTTAGAATCGGAAAATGTAAAACTTAGCATTCCTTTGCAACGAATCATGAATAATGGTGATCCTCTTAGGATAGAGGATCCAATGAATAGCCGGACAAGTGAACAAAAAAGAAATCAGACACGATCACAATGATCGGTCTGATTTTTTATAACGGTCATACTTTTAGGGAAATATTCTGCATGACAAAACCGCTTTCTGGTAAGGTTGGTATTTTTACTAGGCTAAAACTTAGATCCTGAGCAGGTATGTCAAACTCGATCTTGTTGACGAGAAAATCAAGACTTGCTTTCATCACTTCTATGGTAGTCCCTTCTCCAGGACAACGATGTCCAGTGGATGGATCTCCTCCGCCTTGGGGGATAAAATCAAATGGTCCCACATTCCTATCTTTAAACCGTTCTGGGTGAAACTCATTTGGGTTGTCCCATAATCTTGGATCATGATTTGTTCCATATATATCGAGAAAGACTAACATGCCTTCTTTGAAAGCACAGTCCTTCCAAATAAAATCTTTTTTTACTTTTGCACCTAAAAAAGGGGCGAATGGGTAATAACGCCTCACTTCCTGTATGAACATGTCAAGATCTTGAGGATTTCCTGACTTCAAGATTTCTTTATATTCGGGGTGGTCTTTTAATGCTAAAGCTGTAAACGTAATGAAAGTTGAAATAGCAACAATGGGTCGTATCACATTAATCAATTCGATGGCTGCCATATGGGGATCAAACTTGTTTCCTTCTTCATCTTGATACGTCGCCATGGTATAGAGTGCAGAATCTTCCTCTACCTTCTCAGTGCCCTTTCGAACATCTTCTATCATAGATTGTATCCAATTTTCAGCTCGATTTCTTGCCATTCTTCCTTTCCAGTGCTGCGGTCCCACTGCACCTAAAGCATAAACCATGGATATAAAGTCATCGGCTCTTTCCTTTACTTCTGATTCATGAAGCTTAACTCCAGCCCAATGACAGGCTACACGGCACAGCGTCTTTTTAGCTTCTTCAAAGAGAACGATCTTATCTAGATTAACCCATTTTTTCGACGATTCGATCCACTGGTTCATAACAAGTTCAGCTAAGCGTTTTTGATGGAAAGGTGTCATCAATGACAAAAACACCTGTTTTCGATGGTGGTGTACACGACCATCTGTTGTTTGGATGGCATTCACTCCAAATAGTGTTTTTTGTATTCTTTTTAACACGGCTCCCTGTCTTTGGAATTTATCAGTATCATAAAATAGTTTAGCAGCTTCACTCCCACCCATACAAATGACCTTTTGGCCCAATACATGTGTTTCAAATATATCAGATTGATATTCTTCAATCCGATTTCTAATAAATAGATAGCCCTCTCGCATTAATGCGACTGTATTATCCAGGGTTTTGTCCTCTGGAACTTGCTCATTCATTGTCATTTCAATCCTGCCCCTTTATTTCGATTCCTAGCGTCTTCTTTAATATGTTTAGAAAGCGTCAAAAATATAACGACTATTTTATTTATAATGGAACTAACTGATTCTAGTGCCCAAATAAAGCGGGACAAAGTCCCACATCTTTTCGCTTGAATAATGTATAATGACTATTTTATCAAACGGGAGGAAAAGAGATGTATTCTGAACCATATGAAAGACAACAACGCCTTGGATGGCATGAGACAATGGAAATACATGAATTAGTGGCTTTTCAATCAGTTGGTCTAATGAAATTAAAGAGAACGTATTCAGACATAAGAGATCCTGTGCTAAAAAGCTTATATAAACAAACTATAGGCAGCATGAGTAAAAACATTAACGAGCTTCTTCGTTTTTATCCCATGGCACCCCACCCACAACGTGAAGAGAGAGCCCTTCCAGACGATTTGGCTTTTTATTCAGGAGATTTGCTTGCTTTAGCAAAAACCTCTGTACGAAATTATGCTATTGCCATTACAGAAACGGCAACGCCATCATTAAGAAATGTTCTCACACGCCAGTTACTCGGAGCCATCGAAACACATGCCAAAGTATATAAATATATGTACGAAAGAGGCTTCTATCCTTCCTATGATTTAAATCGGTTACTTCAAAATGATATGAACCTTGCTAAAAAAGCCCTCTCTTTTCCATATTAAAAATCTGAACAAACTGAAAGGCCCCTCTCCAAAAAGGGGGCCTTTTACTTTCATATTCACAACCATTTAACCAAACGAAATATTAGCTACCTGTTTTAACCATTTTTGAAGATGATGCTATACTAATATCCATAATCCAAGTTGACTCAATCAACTTACTGCTGATCCAGATTTACTTTGCACATCACCTAATTGGAGTTGATACATTTTGTGATACAAACCTTCTAGTTTTAATAATTCTTGATGTGTTCCGCGTTCCACGATTTCGCCTTGGTGTAAGACAAGAATTTGATCTGCATCTTGTATGGTAGACAGGCGGTGAGCGATGGCGATGGTCGTTCTCCCTTTACGCATTTTTCGCAAGGCTTCTTGAATCGCTTCTTCAGTCTCCGTATCAACACTGGCTGTTGCTTCATCAAGAACAAGAATTTTAGGGTCAATCGCCATCGTTCTTGCAAAAGATAGGAGTTGTCTTTGACCACTAGAAAATGTAGCCCCTCGCTCCCCAATAGGTTCATGATATTTTCCTGGAAGTTTATCAATGAATTGATCCGCTTGAACAAATTTGGCCGCTTCCATCACTTGCTCTTCAGATATACTTGTTTTGCCTAGCCTGATGTTTTCCATTACATCACTGGCGAAAAGAAAAGAATCCTGCAAGACAAGACCGCATTTGGCACGTAACTCTTCATCTGAAAAAGTTTTTAACGGCTCCCCATCAATATAAATTCCGCCATGTTCAATCGAATAAAAACGCATTAATAAATTAATGATAGAGCTTTTCCCGCTCCCCGTATGCCCAACTAAGGCAACCGTTTCACCAGGTTTTGCTTCAAAGGATATATTTTTTAAAACATCCTTCTTGCCATCATATGAAAAAGTAACATCGCGAAATTCAACAAGACCTTCAGTAATTTTCGGATCACTCGTGCCTTCTTTCACTGGTGCCAAACGCTTGTCATCTAATAAGCCGAATACCCTCTCAGCAGAAACCACTGCTTGTTGAAAGCGTGTAAGTTGAAACATGACAGAGTTAATCGGATCAAAAAAACGATCTAAATAATTTACAAAAGCATACAGCACTCCGATTTTCACTACGCTGTCAAAGGATTGAATTCCAAAGAAACTAAGCATTATCATGACGGCAATTAAGTAAAACGAATAAACAGCAGGGCGAACTAAGAAACTGATTAAACGAATATTTTTCATCTGTGATCTTAAGTACTGTGAACTGATCGTACCGAATTCATTTCTTAAACGTTTTTGCTGACGCATTGCTTGAATCATGTTCATGCCTTGAAGTGATTCGCTTAATTTAGCATTCATTTGACTCACTTTCTCCCGTGTAACCCGAAAAACTTTCGCACTAAAGTGACGATATGTTTGCATTAATAAGAATATTAACGGCATGAGAAGCAAACAAAAACTAGCTAATCTTACATCTAAGATAAACATCCCAATAAAGATACCTATTAGAGAAATCGTACTTTGGATAAAAGTCGAAAGAACACTCACATATAAATCCTTTATTCCTTCTGTATCATTGGTTATTCTTGATACAATACTTCCTCCTGGTGTTTGATCGAAAAATTCCAAACCAAGCTGCTGAACTTTCCCAAAAACATCCATTCTTAGCTTTTGGATGATCTTAAGTGCGATTCCTTGAAATGAAATAAGTTGAAAATAGTTTAATACGACTGAAATCATATAAACCAAAATAAATGAAACGGCAAGTACGGTTAAGGGCTGCCAAGAAAAGTTACGTGGCGTTAAATAATTATCGATAAAAATTTTCATTAAAATAGGACCAAGTACATCAGATGCCGTGGCGATACAAAGCATAATAAAAGCATACGTCAGGGCTTTTTTATGTGGTTTCATATAACTTGCTAACCTGGAAACCACTTTTTTCTTTGATAAATTCTCTTTTGTATAAGGCGTACTCATGAGATTTTCCCTCCTTCCTCTACAAGAGATTCTAGTTGCTGATTCTGATACATCTCCGCATACCATCCCTTATCTTTCATAAGTTCTTCATGTGTCCCTCGTTCAACTATTTTTCCATCTTCGAGTACAAGAATTAAATCCGCATGCTCTATAGCACTTAACCTGTGGGCAGAAATGAACGTCGTCTTATTTTTACGATTTTCTTTAAGATTGGTTAGAATAGCTTCTTCTGTCTGAGCATCAACTGCCGATAACGAATCATCTAAAATCAGAATTTCTGGATCAATGATGAGTGCCCGCGCGATCGATATTCTCTGTTTTTGACCTCCAGACAAAGTGACTCCACGCTCGCCAACTAAGGTGTCATACCCTTCTTCAAAACGTATAATATCAGCATGGATATGGGCCAATTTAGCTGCGTGTTCAATTTCTTCTTTGGAGGCACCTGGTTTAGCAAAAGCTATATTTTCTCCAATTGTAGCCGAAAATAAGAAATGATCCTGTGGGACATAACCGATTGCCCCTCGAAGAGCCGACAATGTCATGTCATAAATGGATCTCCCGCCTATCGTAATGTCTCCCTCACGACAATCGAATTCGCGAATCATCGCTTTCAGAAGGGTTGTTTTTCCGCTGCCTGTTTTCCCTACTACACCTAACGTTTGACCTTGTTTAATCGTAAATCGGATATCTTTAAGAGCAGGTGACTCACTTTCTTGATATACGAATTGATGAATATGGTATGTAACTTCACCTGAAGGAACATTTTTTGATGCACCCGCTCGGTCGACTATATCAGGTTGAATGGCAAGAAGCTTAACGATACGGTCATATGACGCACTTCCCCGTTCCACAATATTAAATAGAAATCCAAAAGCCAGCATGGGCCAAACTAATTGTCCTAAATACAACGTGAAACTTGTTAACCCCCCAATGGTCATAGAACCATGAACCACAAACATGGAACCAAACGTTAGAGCAAGAAAGTAACAAATGACAACAACAAACGTAATGGTTGGATCAAACAACGCATCCACCTTCGCTACGGCAAAGTTTTTCTTTACTACGTCATCTGATTCTAGTTTAAAAATATCCTTTTGAACCTCTTGCTGTCCAAACGCTTTAATGACACGGGTACCAGAAATGCTTTCTTGAACTTTATCATTTAAATTTGAAAAAGCTTCCTGAGCCTTATGAAATCGTTTATGAAGCAAGGAACCATAATAACGGGTCATAATTCCAATAATCGGCATCGGAATAAGAGCAATAATCGTCAATTTCCAACTAATTAAAGATGCCATGGAGATAATGACCAGAGCACCCATCACTAGCGAATCAACTAACGTAAAAACGCCATCTCCAGCTGCATCCTCGACTGCTGTTACATCATTTGTTGCATGTGCCATTAAATCTCCAATTCTACTATTATGATAGAAATTAGGTGACAATTTTGTAAAATGAGCATAGAGACGATCTCTCATTAATTTTGATAACCTAAGCGATGCCCCAAATATAAACTGTCGCCATATAAAACTGACAATATAATACATGACACCAATTACCGCGAGTAAAACTAACCATTTGATAAGCTGAATAGGTGTTAGTGTTCTCGTTCTTATATCATCAACGATGACACCGATGAGGTAAGGTGGAATCATGGCAAGTAAACTCGACAGGCATAAAGTGATAATCCCGCCAATATATCGCCATTTTTCTTTCTTAAAAAACCACCACAAATCCAAAAAAATTCGCAAAATAACTCCCCCCTTGAAGGCTTAACGCAAAAAAGCCATAGGAGCAACCCCCCATGGCAATAAAATCCAGTCTGTGTTTAATACAGACTAAATCTGTTAATTCATCCGCTGTAGGAGATGCGTATCATGTAACATGTATATATGTTCCTTGGTAAAGATTGGAAAACCTTTAATCATGATACACACCTCCTTCGTTTTTAGCATGATTCAAGTATACAAATATTTCTAAAATTAGTAAAGTTCATTTCCAAAAAAATATGAAACTTTTATTTTTTTCTAATTTTAATCCGAATTAATGGCAAGTACTGAGCCCCACCTCAAGCTAATGAGTGTAAACAAGGATTCCTAGCTGAGAAATAACTGTTCGCATGATCCCGAAGTTCAGCCTTTCAATCAGTGGGGGATAAAGACCTCACTGATTGAAGTATCCCGTTCTACACTTTACACTTTGAGTTAAAAACTTTTTTTACGCCTTTATTTCGGTATAATAGGAGAAGTAACGAAAGGAGATTTTTATGAAATCACTTATTTTAGCCGAAAAACCAAGTGTTGCCCGGGAAATTGCAAGGGTACTTGGATCAACTAAAAAAAGTAAACACTATATAGAAGGTGATCGTTATATTGTCACGTGGGCTCTTGGGCATCTAATGGAATTAAAAATGCCAGAAGACTACGATAGCGGGTATAAAACCTGGAAGATGGAAGACCTACCCATTATCCCGAATCACATGGGTATCAAACCTATAAAAAATACAAGACATCAGTTTCATGCTATTCAACAACTAGCCAACCGTTCGGATATTAAAGACTTCATTATCGCGACAGATGCAGGGCGAGAAGGAGAACTTGTAGCCAGATGGATCCTTGAAAAAATAAAATGGAAGAAACCCATTCAGCGTCTTTGGATCTCATCGCAAACAGACCGTGCCATTCGCGATGGTTTTCGTCATCTAAAACCATCAAAAGATTATCACCATCTCTATCAATCTGCCGTTTGCCGAGCAAAGGCAGACTGGCTCATTGGATTAAATGTCTCTAGAGCATTGACAACAAAGTATCATGATTCCTTATCTGCAGGACGTGTTCAAACACCCACTCTATCCCTTATACACGAGCGTGAAAAGGACATTAAATCGTTTAAACCTGAACCTTATTGGACTATTTACGCTAAAATTGGTGAGACTAAACCCGTTTATAAAAAGAATCAAAATCAACGTATCTTTAAAGAGCAAGACGTTAAAAATATCCTTTCAAAAACAAAAAACCAGTCTGCAATAATAAAGGACATTACGAGAAAAACAAAAACAGATCACCAACCGCTTCCGTATGATTTAACTGAATTACAGAGAGACGCAAATAGGCGATTTGGATTTTCCGCTAAAAAAACGTCGAATGTTTTACAAAACTTATACGAACGCCATAAGCTTGTTACTTATCCACGTACCGATTCACGGTACTTATCACAGGATATGAAACAAACGATGCTGGATCGCTTAAAAGCCATTTCAAGTGCATTCCAACAAGAAGTGCAACCGGTTTTGAAAAACAAAGGAAAAGTCTTTGCGAAATCTGTTTTTAATGATGCAAAGGTAACGGATCACCACGCGATCATTCCGACCGAACAACCGGTATATTTCAATGATTTAAATTCAGACGAACAAAAACTCTATCGGATCATTGCTTTACGCTTTTTAGCTCTCTTCTATCCATCTTATAAATATGAGGTTATACAGGTTCATTTAGAAATCGCAGGAGAACCATTTCAACTTCAAGAAAAGCAGGTTATAGACGACGGCTTCAAAAAAATAGAAAACACAAGACAAGAAAGTTTATCTCCTTCATTTGATCAATGGATTATAGGAAAAACACTTTCTGTTAAAGAGGTCCATGCAGAAAGAAAAATGACCGAACCTCCCCTTCGATTTTCAGAAGCTGATCTCTTAACCAAAATGGAGAAATATAATTTGGGAACACCCGCCACACGGGCTGAAATTATCGAAAGATTGCTCTCTCAAGAGACAATTGAAAGAACAAATGGCCGATTGTTTGTGACACCAAAAGGAAAACAATTGATTGACCTCGTACACCCATCATTAAAATCACCTGATTTGACAGCCGAATGGGAGAGAAAATTAGAAAGCATTGCCCAAGGAAAAGAAAATCCAGATAGTTTCTTAAATGGTATCGTTAATCAAACAAAACAACTGATCCACGATATTAAACAAAGTGATCAAAAGTATAAATTACACAATTTGACCGGGTCAAAATGTCCTGAATGTGGTTCGCTCATGAAAGAAATCAAAGGAAAAAATGGTAAGATCCTTGTTTGCGCAAATCATGAATGCGGGCATAGAAAGCATAAAGGCCCGAAATTATCTAATCGGCGCTGCCCACATTGTCATAAAAAAATGGAATTTCATAAAGGTAAAGCCGGTGCCTATTTTCAATGCAAACCATGTAATATCGTTCAAAAAGCCGACGAAAAGAAAAAGAAAGTTTCTAAGCGTGAAGAACGACAACTTTTAAACAAATACAGTCAGAAAAACAACACCCCCGTTGGTAATAGTCTCGCTGATGCTTTAAAACAAGCTTTAGAGGATAAAAATTAGGATTTTTGAAAGCCACAAGGATCATCATATAAGATTCTTGTGGCTTTTTAATATGATTCTATTCAATTCATTCCTTCATATATTCTTTCACTTCATCATCATTCGCTCGTCGATACCATTTTTTCGCTTGGCTGGTCGCTATTGGAATGGCTCTCGCCTCCTCATAACCCTCGTCTAGCATGGCATTGGCTATTTCAATCGCTTTTTTTCGAACAGGGGTATCAAAATTTTTAAATGAATTAGGGTAATTATTCATCGTCCAAGGCATTATCCAACCTCCTAAAACAATATATTAAGAATTTCCCTAACGTATCGTTTCTTAAACTTTATCGTTCATAACTGGAGTTGATGCCGATACTTTTGTTGTAGAACACGATTATCTTGATGCCTGGGCATGAACAGATTTGGCTTTATAAGTAGAAGTCGTCCTCTTACCGATGTCCTCTAAGTTTAGGTTCTTTGTTTTCGGTCCAAAGAAACCGATTGAACAGGCCACAATGAGCATTGACCCAGACATAAACGTAAAGACCCCCGTAATACCTGCGTGCTCTAAAAGAAAAGCAATCATGACACCGGAAAATACTGAACTTAAACGACCACAGCTAGCGGTAAACCCAACACCTGTTGCACGTAAACGTGTTGGATATAATTCAGCTTGATAGGAATGGAAAAGTGAACTGAACCAATTATTTAATAACGTCACAAGGATTCCCATCACTATGATCCAAACCGGTATACGCATCATGGCAAAAACACTACCCGCAATGGCTACGCTGAGTGATACCACAACGATCAGATGCTTTCTTTCAAACCGGTCGGATGTATACATAGCAATAATCGCACCAACTGGATTAACCAATGCGATAATTGACGTGAAAAGGAGTGAATGAACGAGTGTAATTCCTTCATGGACAAGAAATGTTGGAACCCATGATGCAAATCCATAAAAACCAATGGTCTGAAAAAAGTTAAAAACAACCATCATGATGGTTCTTGAACGATACGGTTTTTGCCATATTTCTTTAAAATTTCCTTTTGAACTTTCAACTGATGTACTGTTCTCAATTGGTGGAAGTTCTCCATTTTCCTTTTTTACAAATCCTTCAATTTGAGTCATAACCTGATTAGCCTCGTCTATGTAGCCTTTCTTTTCTAGCCAACGGGCCGATTCTGGTAAACCCATACGAATCCACCAAACAACAATCGAGCCTGATGCACCAATGAGAACGACCCAGCGCCATCCATCGATGAGAAAATGGGTAGATACAAGAAAATAGGTTAAAAAAGTTACCACAGGAACAGCCAGAAACGAAATGAATTGTCCAAAAGCAATGTAAAATCCTCTTGCTGATTTCGGTGTCATTTCACTAACATACGTATCTGCAATAACAAGCTGAGCGCCAATTCCGATTCCAGCACATAATCGGAAAATATCTAACGTGATAGCGGAGTTGCTGAAAGCCATAAAAATCGTAAATACAGAGTAGATTAACATTGAATAAACAAAAACAGGTCTTCTTCCAAGACGATCTCCTAATCGACCAAATATCGTTGTGCCAAAAAACATGCCTAAAAAACCAGCACTTACAAAATAAGCCAACCCAGTCATCGTTAATAATTTTTCATGGATAAGGGCTGCTCCAATCACACCAACTAAAAATATATCATAATACTCAAAAAATCCCCCTAATGATATACGTGCAACGAGTCGTAAAAAGTAATTTGATTTAGGGATTCGATTCATACGATCTGCTATAAACGATTCATTTGATTGATAAGACATTAAACTTCACCCTTCATATTTTTCTATTTATATAATTTTTTTACAAACAAAAGTTAGAGAATACCTCATTTAATCATTACCATTATTAATTATTAGGAACTATTTGAATACAACAGATCCACATCTCCCTTATCTCGAATTGACTATATTAAACTTAATAAAAATATAAAAAGATCGACCGTCTCTTATAAATAAAGAGACGATCGATCTATTAAACAACCGCGTTACCACTCTTGTTGATTCTAAAATGAATCCACCTCAAGGCACATATAACGTGCGACCCTGTAACGCAGGTTAGACGGTTAACTTTTTCCAATAGATGACTAGGTTAATCAGCTACCACTCGGAAGGCGAGTTCAGAGCTTCATGTGACTGTTTTTCACCAAACAACAGTTCTCTTAGCACGATGATTGTCTCCTACTACTTCTCGTCATTGTGTTTTTGTTCTTCTTTTGTGTGTATGAATATTACACCTATAAATCTTACCTGTCAACCATAAATTTATAATTTTCTAATTTAATTTTATGCTTTATTATTTCAAAAAGATAAGATAACTAGTTTATGAATAAAATATGTTTGTTATTCATTTTCTTTAGTATAATTAAGATATGGTTAAGAAAATGGGAGTTGAAATTATGTCTATAGCAAGAAATGAGTTTGAATTTAAAAGTTTGAAACTGAGAGAAAACGAAACAATTGAAGCAAGGTTAGCCTCTTCGTACCACATGCACCTTGTTAATCACAATGTTCCCTATCATGGTAGTTTCACTTTAACGAATCAGCGTATCATTTTTTTCTCATCCCTCGTTACCCCCTACTATCAATTTATCGATTTTGAAAACATTGAATTTGGTATGTTAAGAATCAAGCCTGAAAACTCCACTCAAGATCTCATTGTTTCTTCTCATGGAGAAAAACATTACTTCGAATTTTTTCATACTACTTCACTCGTCTCTATGATCACGAATTTAAAAAACCACATTCAAATAATCGATTAATCCCATCATAAAATGTGACAGGAAGGCTTCTCCTGTCACTAACATTAGTTGGGTTTTTGTATCCTTTTTTGGTAGGTTTTATTTACAAAGGCAAAAAAATACTCATCCATCACATTGTCAAAAGGTACAAGAAATATCAATTCGTTAGTTGTATTAACAGACTGATATACCTTGTATTTGTCATTTTAACAATCTAAGGATGAGAAAAATAATTAAATATGGGGGTAGAGAGCATTGTTAACTTTGAGTCATTCAATGACGACCTCAAAAATCTTCTGATATTGTAAGACTCCTGCACATGAATCCACAAAATCTAATACTCTATATATAAATATTAACATATCATGAGCGAAAAAAAATTGGGAAAATTGCAGTATTACTATCAAAATATCACGGGAATGTATGTTCTATTTTCCTAAAGGAACTTAAATCCTACGAAGCTACCACACTATTTAATTCGGTTCGCTAAATGCGTTTTGCCTAAAAACTGATTGAACACTTCAGCTAGTATCAGTCCTAAACCAATAGCTCCCGAGAACAAAAAGGTTTGGGTGGCAAATTGTATCGCGTTATTATAATCATTTTCGACAAAATGGCGCATGGCATCATAGGCAAGTCCCCCTGGTACAAGTGGAATAATACCTGAAACACTAAAAATAATAATCGGTGTTTTGAATTTTTTTGCGAAAATATGACTAATAACTCCAATAACAAGGGATGCGGTGACAATTGCGATTAACGAATTCACATGATATTCAATCAAAAAATAATAGAGTAGCCATCCCACCATACCAACAATGCCACCATGAATTAAACGGTTCCTCTCGATATTAAACAAGATTCCAAAACCACCCGTTGCGATGAGACTAGTCACAAGTTGTTGAATGAACGAAAGTATAATAATCTCTCACCTCTTCCTAAATTGTCAGCTATATTTCTTGTTCATTTATTTGACTCATTGGTTTGCATTTGCCATTCACCTTATGACTAAAAAATACTAAAGACTATTGCTACGCCGACACCCATAGCTAGTGCCGTTAACATCGATTCAGCGCCCTTTGACAAACCAGATACCAAATCTCCTGCCATCAAATCTCGCACGGCATTTGTGATTAATACACCTGGCACAAGCGGCATTAATGAAGAGATGATAATGACATCAAGCCCCGTGCCATAGTGATTAGCGACTAAGAAAAAAGCGACAACAGCGATGACAAACGAAGAGAACATCTCACTTAGAAAACGAATTTTTATCATAGCATGAGTATATAAGTTGATGGCATACCCGAAGCCTCCTGACAACATGGCTGGAATAAAGTCCTTCCATGTTCCATTAAACATTATAAGGAAACAACCACTTATGATAGAAGCTGAAAGAACATGAAGCCATATAGGATAGGTGTCTGTATTTTCTTCAATATTTTTTAATTTTTCGTACGCTTCATTAACGGATAGTTGGCCGTCAGAGATTACTCTAGATAGACTATTAACTAAGGTCACTTTGTATAAATCAGTCCCGCGATCTTTAATCCGATATAGTCTTGTCGTGTTAATGCCTTCAATTGAAAAGATAATCCCAGTTGGTGTAACAAAACTATTTGCATCGGGATAATGGAAACTTGCAGCGATCCGATTCATCGTATCTTCAACGCGATAGGTTTCCGCTCCATTTTGCAACATGATTTTACCTGCAAGCATACATACTTTTGCGATATCTTGTTTTAATTCTGACTGTTGTACGTCCATCATGTCTCTCTCTCCAGAAAAAAATTTCCTCCAAAATTTATATAAAAAGATTACTACAAGTACCCTTTTGATCAAATTAGGACGATTTTTATATGTCTCATCCGAGTCTACCTATTCATCTTCTGAAATGATCAGTTTCTATCGTCCTTCAAATAAGTATCAGTTTACATATTCTAACGAATGTGAACGATAATATCAATGTATTTTCAATACTTTTCCCCTATCTCTATATTACCTCATGTTCATAACGCTTCCTTTTGGGGAATAACTTGGATATTTAATAGCCTCAATCGCTATCTCATCAAAAAAACGTCCATAGAAATGGACGTTTTCATATCTTCAAATATGTTGATTTCTAATTAATTGTGGCTCATTTTTCTGTATCTGGACGACATTTGAGCAAGTACTGGGTTTTTGTTCACATGCTTTTTGCAAGGCACAAGTGGCACATCGACCTTGTTTGCTCTTTTTAATAAACCGAGATATTGTCCAAGCAGCATAACCAAAAATAAGAATCCCGAAAATATAACTAAATAGCATCAACATTCACTCCTTTTGTGAATCGTTCAAAATGGAATTAAAATCCCATTAGACGACCTCCTTGATAAATCACAAGAGAAACTATATAAGCCAAAACAACACAATACGTCACCGTAAACCAAGTTAACTTTCGAGTTCCAACTTCTTTATAAATTGCAGGAACCGTGGATAAGCAAGGAATATATAATAAAGAAAACACCATGAAAGTATAGGCTTGAAGTGGTGTAAATGCCTGACTAATAACACCCGTTAATGTTCCGCTATGAGGAGCATGATAAACGATACTCATCGTTGATACAACGGCTTCTTTAGCAAGAAATCCGCTGACTAAAGCAGTTGCCGCCTGCCAAGTACCAAATCCGAGTGGTGCAACAAGAGGAGCAATATAACCACAAACGAGGGCTAGAAAGCTATGATCAATATCGACATTTAAGCCATGTGGCCCTGCATATGATAATAACCAAATCACCACTGTCCCACCAAGAATAAAGGTCGTTGCTTTTTTTACAAACCCTTTCGACTTATCCCATGTACTTCTGAACAGTGTTTTTGCATTAGGAATGCGATATGGAGGCAACTCGACAACAAAAACAGAATGTTCATGTTTAAAGAAAAGGGAAAAAATCTTGGCCATAACAAGAGCAAGTAGAATGCCAAGAACATACAACGAGAGTACAACGAGAGCCTGGTACTTTGCAAAAAAGGCGCCAGCAAATAAACTATAAACTGCAAGTCTAGCTGAACATGACATTAGCGGCGTAATTAAAACGGTTATTAGACGCTCTTTAGGTTGCTCAATGGATCTTGCCGCCATGATTCCAGGAATATTACACCCAAAACCGATAACTAGGGGAATAAAGGATTTCCCATTTAACCCCGCCGCTTGCATGATTCGATCCATAACAAGGGCAACACGGGCCATGTAACCAGAATCCTCAATGAGAGAAATAAAGAAAAATAGCACAATCATCTGAGGAACAAACACAATAACCCCACCCACACCTGCAACAAGACCATTTAAAACTAAGGCTCGTATAAACGGGGTTGCATGCACAACTTGCAGTCCCTGACCTATCCACCCACTTAAAGGCCCAGAAAAGAAACCATCCAACCAATCAGAAACAGGTGTTCCAATCCAATTGAACGTCATGTGAAAAATAAAATACATAATGCCTAAAAAAATTGGAATCCCTAAAAATTTATTTGTTACGATACTATCTATAGAATCTGTAAATGTAAGGTCACTCTTCTTTTCTCTTGTAATGACTTTTGACAATATATCATCAATAATATGTTTTCTTTTCGAATAAATGGTGCGAACTAGAGAACACTTTTCGACTTCTTCAATATGTTTATCAAGCTCTTGGATGATTCGTTGTATTCTTTCTATATCTATCCCTTTATTGATTTTAATATGATCAAGAACAACGCGATTTCCTTGTAACAATTGCAAGGCTAACCAGCGATGATTGAGTTGTTCTTCATGCAATAAATCACTTATATTTTCAATTGCTTTTTCAATTTTTTCTCCGTAATCAATTGTAAAGTGTGATACGTGTTGGTTTTTCAGTGAGAAATAGTTGAGGATGTCATGACATCCTTTGCCCGTTCGTGCAACAATGGGAAGCACAGGGACATTTAATTCTTCACTTAATTGATTAACATCAATGGCGATTCCCCGTGATTTTGCCACATCCACCATATTTAAACCAATAACTAACGGTTTTCCAAATTCAAGAAGTTGAACAGTGAGATGTAAGTTTCTAGAAAGCTGAGAAGCATCAACAATATTTAAAGCAGATGTAAAACGATTCTCTAACAAATACTGACTTGCAATTCCTTCGTCCTTAGAAATCGGATTTAGTGCATAAACTCCAGGCAAATCAATTAATTGGCCCATCTGTTTTTTTAATGTCCCAACTTTTTTATCAACAGTAACCCCAGTCCAGTTACCAACATATTCATATGAACCTGTTAGTTCATTGAAGAGTGATGTTTTTCCTGTATTCGGATTTCCAAGTAATGCCACTTCCATTAGGTTCGCACCACCTGTATTTCTTTTGCTTCGTTTCGTCTTAAGCCAATGCATTGCCCACATACTTCAAGCATGCAAGGACCTCCAAAGGGTAGAGCACATTTATAACAAACTTCTTCTCCTTCAGTTACACCTAAGTCAAGCAATCTCCGTTGGACAAGTTTTGTTGTTCTAGATAAATTTAATATGGTCGCTTTTTCACCTTTTTTTAATTCTGTTAGGATCATGTCGTTCCTCCTATCGTACAAGCTATGAAAATGATAATTATTCTCAAGTACAATTATAAATGTTAATTAGGCAGAAGACAATATGTATTTTTCGAATTTTTAGTGAAGAACTTATTACAAACTAAGATTAAGTGTCTAAATATCTGTAAATAACGCTATTTAGTTAAAAAGATGCTAGAAAAAAATACCCTAGCATCTTTAAACTCTAATTATACATTTGTTATAATTTTATCCAATAAGCATATTCGTTTGCTTCCTCGGCTGATAAGAATGATCACGTTCTGTATCTTGTTCAACTTTATTTAAAGGTTGACCTGATGTCTCTGCAATAATTTCATTAATATCCTTTTTGGTTTTTAGAATACGTTGAGCTATTTCAATATCCGTAGGAAAGCTCGTTTACCTCATTACCTTGAGGTGGGGGAAGACTCGCCGTTTATGCGGAATAAATGTGAAATTATAAATAAAGACATATATGCCATTTTACATCACATAAATGGCATATATGTCAAAGGTACTATACATTCATTTGATGAACCTATTGAATCAAATTTCGTACCAAGATAGACTATCATCTAATTGATTTAGAGAGTTGCTAACGCATCTTCTATAATTGAAAATCCTTCATTAAGTTGGTCATTTGTTATGACTAATGGCGTCAAGAATCGAATTATATTTCCTTTAATCCCTGCGTTTAAAAGTAATAGTCCATTTTCATTAGCATACTTAACGATGGCACTTGTTTTCGCTTTGTCAGGTTTGCGAGTTGCACGGTCTTCAACGATTTCGATAGCCGCCATCGCGCCGAGTCTTCTTACATCACCAATAAATTCATATTGCTCTTGCCATTTCAGTGCTTGTTTTTCAATTAACGCACCAATTTCTTCAGACCTTTCATTTAGCTTTTCTTCTACTAAAATATCGAGTACGGCTAATGCTGCGACGCATCCGAGAGGACTCCCACAGTATGTCCCACCAAGTTCACCTGGATTACAAGCATCAACATATTCTTTCTTTCCGATAACACCACTAAGCGGGAATCCTGCTGCAAGTGATTTTGAAATCGTCATTAAATCAGGTACGACATCGAAATGTTCAATGGCAAAAGTTTTTCCTGTTCTAGCAAACCCAGTCTGAATTTCATCAGCAACAAATAAAATACCATGCTTTGTACAGAAATCTCGTACATATTGAACAAACCGTTTTGAAGGAATAATGAAACCACCTTCACCTTGAACAGGCTCCATCACAACACAAGCCACAGATTCAGGGGATACAACACCCACAAAAAAGGCTTCAAATTGTTCGATCACAAATTCATCGTATTCGTCATCTGTCATGCCTTTTGGTTTTTGGTAATAATAAGGGAACGGTGCTTTATAAGTTTCTGGGCTGAATGGGCCAAAGCCTGTTTTATATGGATTGACTTTAGCCGTCATTCCCATCGTTAAATTGGTTCGACCATGAAAGGCACGGTCAAATGTGACCACCGCTTGTCTTCCTGTATACCGGCGAGCTATTTTTACAGCATTTTCAACCGCTTCTGCACCTGAATTTAATAAAATGACTTGTTTTTCATCATCACCAGGAGCTAATTCACATAATTTTTCAGCAAGTTCAATATAGGATGGATACATTATGACATTGAATCCAGGATGAATATAGTCATCTAACTGTTTTTTTACTGCCTCTACAACTTTTGGATGAGAGTGGCCCACATTCAAAGTTCCAATTGCACCCGCAAAATCAATATACCGCTTGCCATCCAAATCTGTCACAATAGCTCCTTTTGCTTTTGCTGCTAAACGGCGATTCCCATTCCCAACGCCTCTAGCGACATAACGATCACGTTTGTCTTGAAGTTCTTCTGTTTTTGATGTTTTTACTAAATTTTCTGTCATTCGAAATCAGCTCCCTTTCATCATTCTCTGTATTTTCATATTGCCTTATTTTTGATATGATGAAAAGTATCAATTTTCAATTTTTTTAGGTACCAGAGGGTGATCATATGCTAACGATTCGTTTGGATACGTCAAAGAAAAAAGTACCTCTATATCGTCAAATTTACGAACAAATCAAGACTAAAATTTTAGAACATCACTACTTGCCCCATCAACAATTACCATCTAAACGTGACTTGGCTAAAGAATTGAGTGTGAGTGTTAACTCAGTCAATAATGCCTATCAACAGTTATTAGAAGAAGGCTATATTTATTCAAAAGAACGTAGTGGATTTTACATTGAGCAAATTGATTCATTCAATCAACAAGTCATGTCAAAGCCGCTTCATCAGGACCTTCTTGAAAAGGATGAAAAGCCTTTGAACCATTGGATATCCTTTTCACATATGGCGACCGATACGATGCAATTCCCATTTGATCGTTGGGTTCATTGTGAACAAAGAGTGATTAAACATTCACGTGAACAAATGAATAATATTAAGCATCCCCAAGGCCTATATTCTGTTCGGGAGAGCATTTGCAGACTTATCTCTCTAACCCGAGGTGTAAAATGCTTTCCAGAACAAATCGTTCTTGGCGCCGGAACACACTTTCTCATGCAAATGTTTATTCGCTTAATACCAGAGAATTCAACAGTCTCTATGGAAGATCCAGGTTATAATCGCATCTATACCTTTCTGAAAAATGAACAAGTTAATGTCCAAACCTTTGGTCTTGATGATAAAGGGGCATCGATAAGTGATATTCGCCGACTCAACCCCAATGTCGTATATATTACGCCCTCTCATCAATTCCCTACTGGGCGATTAATGCCCATTGCAAGGCGCGTCCAGCTATTAAATTGGGCGATGGAATCCAATTTTCGCTATATACTAGAAGATGATTATGATAGTGAATTTAAGTACGAAAGTGACACAATTCCTGCCCTGCAAAGTTTGGATACCTTTGAGAAAGTCATCTATATGGGTTGTTTTTCAAAATCTTTAATGCCTGGGCTTCGAGTGAGTTATATGATCCTCCCCCAGCATCTCTTATATGTTTTCCGCAAAAAGTATGCTGATTTTTTTCAAAGCTGTAGTGTGTTAACACAATTAACATTGCAAGAATTTATTGATTCTGGTGAATATCAAAAGCATATTAAACGCATGAAACAACTTTATCAAGAACGAAGAGAAATGCTTATGCTCGCTTTGGAAACACGTTTTGGTGACAAAATGAAGATTGAGGGGGCTAATGCGGGTTTACACTTTAGGATAACATTTGAGACAGAACGAACGACTGAACATATTTTAAAACGGGCGAAAGAAGAGAAAATAGAGCTTTATAGCATGAACCCCTTTTATTTAACGAATCCAGAATCAAATCAAGGGCCCTCATTTGTTCTTGGATTTGCTAAATTGCCTAAGGAACATATTGACGAAGGAGTCAATCGATTATATCGTGCCATTTACGGATAGGAACTTAACGATAATAAAAATCGGTCAATGATCATGAAAACATATTAAAAAAGTACACCGTTTCAATGACGGTGTACTTTTCTAGCTTGGATCATTTTCATCTAATGATGCGGTTGTGACTTTTGTATAGTCACCCTTTTTTATTTCTCTTTTAGTTGCTGGTTTTTTTAATTCATCTTCGGTATCCATACCTTCTGCAATGGTCGGTTGATTCATTTTTTTGTCTCTCATACTTTTCGCCCTCTTTCAATATTATACTTTACTGAAAGAGGGTTAATTATTCGGAAACAAGCGCTTTATAAAGGAATAGTAATAATTTTAAAACCAGTTATAAATCAAGTAGTAGATTACCCATACCGGGCGCACCCAAAAGTAAAAAGCAAGAGATAAAGTGAAACTTCAATCAGTGGGGGTTTTCTTCATCCCCCACTGATTGAAAGCCTGAACCAATCGGGCTTTTACGGGCAGTTATCCCCCACCTAGAAATGCTCGTTTACACTTATTACCTTGAGGTGGGGGTCTTACTGCCCGTTAATGCAGGACAAATTCTCTTGCTTTTTTTTTATTTCATATAAGCAATAATACCTTGTTCATCATCTAAAACCAATTCTAGACCAGTTGAATATGGATCAACACCCATTTCAGTGTCTAACCAATAGCGAATCGCTTCAATAAGATTGGACTCAATCAGAACCATTTTTCTGCCATTTACATAAGTTTCAGCAGAAAACCCATATTCGTCATCATACATGAGCTCAGCTTCAACTGCTTCTGGTCTTACGTCTTTCTTATTTGCTTGAAACAAACAAATTGCATTGATAATATCTTGCTCTGTTATTATCTGTTCCCCCACGGACGATCATCCTCATTTTTACGATTTCTCTTGCGATTAAAGAAGATATAACGAATAAGGGCAATGATGGCTACAATCGCAAGTATATTAATTAATAATCCTGCCATCTGGCCAAATGCTCCCATGTTCGCTAACATACTTCCAAATAGTAATCCAGATAAACCACCAAGGAACATACCTCTCATAAATCCGCCTCTATTAAACGCAGATCCATTTGAGCGTGTTGCGGTCGAGTTATTTCTTTGAGATTTATTGCTATTAAAGAATGAACCCGAATTGTTGTTACCTTTAAATGACTTAACTCCTGAGCGATAGCCTTTGGCACTTGCCGTATTTGGCTCAAAGAAGACAAAGGAACTCGCAATAGGTGTAAATACCAATGTTAAAGCAAGAAACGCTGCAGCTATTTTTTTCATCATGAATAGTTATCCTCCTCTATTTAGTCACAAGAAATATGACACCTATTAATACGGTTACTCTAATATAAAGGTTTCAAAAAAATTATTTTTTTAGCTTTTAGTCTCTTCTCTTCAACTATTAATCCATCATTATGATTCATATGGCCATTTGATTAATTGACCACAATGGGTTAAGCCACCACCAAATCCGTACAAAATAATCTTATCATTTTTCTTAATTTGTCCTATCTGAGGTATCCACTATCTTTTCTAAATCATGGTTCATTACTATATTACCCGGGACATAGGTTCCTAAACCCGTTATTTTAGCTTTTGAATTCAGTTTCAATCACCATCCACATTTTATACTTATACATTATATCTGTTATTATGATTAGGTACTAATAATATGTTTTATAAAAGGATCTATGTGTTAAGATAGATCCTTTTATATTAATTCATACCAAGTTTCTACATTTAGCTTTGATCGCTTGTTCTAATCTAGTTAAAGCTTCTTTAACAATTTGACGTGGGCAAGCCAAATTAAACCGAACAAATCCTTCGCCTTCGCCTCCAAACATAGCTCCTTGATTAAAACCGACTTTAGCTTCTCTAATCATAAACTGCTCAAGTTCTTTTCGATTTAAACCAAGTTTTCGGCAATCAACCCAGGCTAAATAAGTCCCTTCTAACTCTGACATAGAAAGTTCCGGAATATTTTTTTCAAAATAGTCTTTGGCATATTTATAATTTTCATAAATATAATCAATACAAGCATCAAGCCATTCTTCACCTTGATTATATGCCACTTCAGTCGCCGTAGGGCCAAAAGAGTTGGGTTGTGACAGCTCGAATTTATTCGCTTCTTTTTTAAATTGTGATCTTAATTGAGGATTTGGAATGATAATATTTGAATGCTGCAAACCTGCAATATTAAATGTTTTGCTTGGAGCTGTGCAAACGATGGTCTTATTTTTTATCTCATCGGATAGACTTGCAAAACAGATGTGCTTCGAACCTTCAAATACTAAATCAGCATGAATTTCATCTGCTACAACTAATACGTCATATTTAAGACATAGATCTGCTAATGCCAAGAGTTCATCTTTTGTCCAAACGCGACCTACAGGATTATGAGGACTACAAAGAATCATACATTTAACATCGTATTTTTTAAACTTTTCTTCGAGGTCTTCTAAATCCATTTTATATTTACCATCTTCAACTTTTAAAGAATTAGTGACACAAACGCGATCATGATTTTCGATCGCATGTTTAAATGGATGATAGACTGGAGTCTGAATCAAAACATGCTCTCCTGGTTCAGTAAAACCGGAAACAATAAGATTTAGTGCCGTCACAATACCAGGACTATGACAGATCCACTCTTTCTTGATCTGCCAATCATGTCTTCTTTTCATCCAATTAATTACTGCATTGAAGTACGGCTCCGTGTTGTTTGTATAGCCAAATATGCCATGATCGACTCGTTCTCTTAATGCGTTAACTACCTGCTCCGGTACTCGGAAGTCCATATCGGCCACCCAAACTGGTAGCACTTCTTTACTTCCAAATAATTGTTCAAGTTTGTCCCATTTTGAACTTCCTGTTCCAAAACGATCAATCACTTCATCAAAATTGTAAACCATTCCATTTCCCCCATTCGTCTAATCGGTGACTGGATTTTTTCTTTTACATACTATAACATATATTTTAAGTGATATGTGGACAGCCGACAGTAAAATGCAATCCCGCCTTCGCTTAACAATGATTAATTCCTTTTATATTTACTCTTTTCTGTTAATTAACTTCGTCTAGTAAAAATATGACTTGACAACCATAAGATTATTGAACATAATATGTAGAAAATAAGATATCGGAATGCGTTGATAGGGAATAGTAAATGGCGACCTTGAGAGCAAAAGAGATTGGAATTCACCGGCTGAAAGATTCCATTGCCATCACCCATTGAACCTGCCCCTTGAGCCATTAGGCTAATTAACCTAATCGTCCTCTACGTTATAGAGATTAAAGTGAGCATTAGATAATAATGCTAATCAAGGTGGTACCGCGGGTAAGTCACTCTCCCGTCCTTATGAAGGATGGAAGAGTGGCTTTTTTAATTGCCTTAATGAATGCCTAAGAGACAGAGATTGAAAGGAAACGGAACTGATGAGAAAAAAAAGAATCGTCGTTAAAATCGGTAGTAGTTCTCTTACGAACAGTCAAGGTGAAGTTAGCGATTTTAAATTAAAAGATCATACGGATGCTATTAGCCGGTTAAAACAAGACGGGCATGATGTCATTATTGTATCGTCTGGTGCTGTAGCCAGTGGTTATAGTGGTCTTGGTTATCCTTCAAGACCTGTCACCATTGCTGGTAAACAGGCGGCAGCTGCAGTTGGCCAAGTTAGACTCTTAAATGCCTATGCTAACCAATTTATGAAACACGATCTTGTTTGCGCTCAGCTTTTATTAACGAGACAAGATTTTCAAAAACGTGAACAAATGACGCATGCCTATTCTGCATTATCAGAATTACTTAAAAGAAATGTCATTCCTATTATTAATGAAAACGACTCGGTTTCTCTCGAAGAATTAACTTTCGGGGACAATGATATGCTTTCTGCTCTTGTTAGCGGACTCGTACATGCAGATCTGCTCATCATATTAACGGATATAAATGGTTTGTATAACGACAATCCCCATCACAATCCTAATGCCAAACGATATGACTTTTTACCAGATATTACGGATGAATTACTTGGGTTTGCTAAAAGTACTTCCCGCTCAAAAGTGGGTACCGGCGGGATGAAATCAAAGTTACTCGCTGCGCAAACAGCCCTTTCACTTGGCGTACGTACGTTCATTGGGACGGGAGAAGGAGAAAATAAATGTCTTCAAATTCTTCATGGTGAAGGGGACGGCACATATATTGGAGATGTCAATCTAAAGCCCTCATTAAAAGTACCAGAACAGTGGATTGCCTTGCACTCTCCAGTGTCTGGTAATATCGAAATTGACGATGGAGCCGTAACAGCCCTTCTTGACCAGGGAAAAAGCCTTTTACCCGCAGGAATTAAACATATTAATGGACATTTTTCTGCTGGTGAAGTGATTCAATTATTAGATCGAAATAACCATGTCCTTGGAAAAGGTCAAGTCAACTATTCATCCGATACGTTAAAAGCCATGAAACAGCTTTCAAATCAAGATTCATTAGAATTTATCCCTAAACAGCATCCTGAAGTCATTCATCGCGACAATTGGGTTTCTTATAAAAAATGGACAGATTAAAAAGATGAGGTGTGAAGTGTATGAGTGATTTATTACAAAAAGCCGCACTCGTAAAGAGTGCCGCTAGTCAAATGACAAAATTATCAACTGAAGAAAAAAATGCTGCGTTGTTACAAATTGCTGAGTCTCTTCAACATTCGATACCAGAAATAATAAACGCTAATCTTAAAGATCTTCAACTTGCTGAAGAAAATGGTTCAAATCATTCTTATCTTGATCGTTTGAGATTAACAGAAGAACGCATCATCGATATTTCAAATGCTTTACGAAAACTCGTGACTTTACCAGATCCAATCGGAGATGTTCTCGATGAGTGGTCTCATCCTAATCATATGCAAATTAGAAAAGTTCGGGTCCCTCTCGGTGTCGTTGGAATGGTGTATGAAGCAAGACCAAACGTTACGGTTGACGCAACTGGTCTTTGCTTAAAAACCGGAAATGCCGTTTATTTAAGGGGCAGTTCATCAGCTTTAAATACGAACAAATGCCTCGTTGAAATCATCCAAAATGCTTTAGAAAAAACAGCCATTCCGTCTACTGCCGTACAATTACTAGAGGATGTAAGCAGAGAGACAGCCACTCAATTCTTTCAACTAAAAAAATATTTGGATGTTTTGATCCCCAGGGGTAGTGCATCCTTGATACAAGCTGTTTTGAATCAAGCAAGTGTACCTGTCATCGAAACAGGTGCCGGTAATTGCCACCTGTATATTGACAATAGTGCGTCTTTTGACATGGCCGTTTCAATCTCTTTAAATGCCAAAGTACAACGTCCATCTGTATGTAATTCAGTCGAAACGATTATTATTCATCGATCATGGTTTGATTCATTTGGAGAGGGTCTCCTTAAGAAACTAACTGATGCAAACGTAGAATGCAGACTTGATCAAACGGTTGCTGGATTATACCCTGACTTTCCTGTAGCAACTGAAGAAGACTGGGAAACCGAGTATAATGACTATATTGTCGCTATAAAAATTGTTGAACATTTAGATGAAGCAATCGAACACATTAATCGCTATTCGACAAAGCATTCAGAGGCTATTGTTTCTGAAACTCAAGAACATGTTGATCGCTTCTTTCAAGAAGTTGATGCATCCACTCTTTACCATAATGCCTCTACACGCTTTACAGATGGTGAAGAATTTGGGTTTGGTGCAGAAATTGGCATTAGTACGCAAAAACTCCATGCCCGTGGCCCAATGGGGCTTCCCGTCCTTACAACCATTAAATATCTCGTCAATGGACAGGGGCAAATAAGATAATGATTGTAAAAAGCCATCCAAAAAATTTAAATGTGTTCTAAAGTATAAACCTTCACTTTAGATATCATTTAAATTAGCTGATGGCTTTTTCTATTACCTAATTGAGGCTTTAAATTAAGTCTCTTTTTTAGTTTATAATTTTAAAGAGTTGACAAGGTTTTAATCGGCCTTTTTTTGTAAAATGATCAAAACTTGAAGAAGAGCCAAACACGATTTGTATTTGACTCTTCTTTTTAAAAATGGTTATCTATTCTGTTGATTTGCATTTTTGTTTAATTCACTGTGTTTCCTTGAGTAAATGAAATAAATGACTATTCCAATGATGAACCAAATGCCAAACGCTTTCCACGTTACCGATTTCAAATTGAGCATCAGATACCCACAAGAAAGAACGGCAAGTAAAGGTATAATAGGAACGAACGGCACTTTAAAGTTTCTTTTTAAATTAGGCTGTGTATATCTTAAAACAACCACGCCAATGGCGACAACGATAAAGGCAAACATTGTACCGATATTCGTTAATTCGGCTAAATGATTAAGTGGCACTAAGCCGGAAAATACTGAAACCATAATAAAAGTTAAAACAATGGTTAATGTAGGTGTTTTACGTTTTGGATGAACTTTAGATAGTCTTTTTGGCAATAAACCATCTCGACTAATGGCAAAAAATAATCGCGTTTGGCCATACATCATAACAAATAGTACCGTGGTTATACCAACAATGGCACCAAGAGAAACAAAACCAGCCACCCAGTTTTGATCAACAACTTGAAGAGCAAAAGCAACAGGGTTTTTTACATTAAGATCTGTGTAAGGAACCATGCCCGTTAAAATAGCAGAAACGGCTACATACAAAACTGTACAAACTAATAATGACGAAATGATTCCAATTGGCATATTTTTTTGTGGATTTTTCACTTCTTCAGCTGCTGAAGAGACAGCATCGAAACCGATATACGCTAAAAAGGCAGTTGCCGCTCCGTTTAAAACTCCGGAAAAACCAAACGGCATAAATGGCGTCCAGTTATCTGGTTTTACAAAGAAAGCCCCGACAACGATAAATAAAAGAACAACGGCTATTTTAATCAATACCATAATATTATTAATTTTGGTCGATTGCTTCACACCTGCTAATAATACAAGTGTAATAATTCCAACGATAACAATGGCTAAAACATCTACATAAGTGCCAGCTCCCGGATTATAGGCACTGCTTATGGCTTTTGGAATATGTATTCCAAACCCAGCTAGTAAACCTTGAAAGTATCCTGACCAACCGCTAGCAACTACAGAAGAAGCAAGTCCATATTCTAGAATTAAATCCCAACCTAAGATCCATGCAATCACTTCCCCAAACGCTGCATAGCTGTAAGTATATGCACTACCAGAGACAGGTACGATTGAGGCAAATTCTGCATAACATAATGCCGCAAACACACAGGCTATTCCCGATAATATGAAAGATAATATAATTCCTGGTCCGGAATCTGTCGCAGCTACAATACCTGTTAAAACAAATATTCCTGTTCCTATAACTGCGCCTACCCCTAGCATCGTTAAATCAAAAGCACCTAACGATTTACTTAATTGTGATTTTCCTTGTCCTTGTTTGATTAAATAAGGTATAGATTTCTTTCTAAATAATTCCACTTTATGACTCCTCACTGCTGTATGAATAGTATGAATTTTTAGGGTGCATTAGAATCATTAACATGCCTATTTTCCCCAATTATTCTCAAAACATAAAAGCTTTATAAATTTTTCAAGATCTCTTCAAGTGCGTGTTCAAAAAGGTGACAAATTAGAAGTAAGAAGATCAAGGCGGCGCTGTTTTGAGGACCGGAATGTAGGTTTTTGCTACATGAGGACCGGAAAAACAAGCCAACGCCGAGATTCGTAGCTTATCATTTGGTGACTTTTTGAACAACCTCTTCAAGGCGCCTTTTTTTGAAAAATTGATCTTTTATATAAAATCTATAAGCAATAATAAAACAACATGAATAGTTAGTATTCTACATAATTCGACACAACATGTAAAGAGAAATTTTAGAATTTAGATTATTTATAAACAAAATGAAGATCTATTGTAAATACTTAACAATTTATCCCACATTAACGACTAGTAAAGATCCCACCTCAAGGTAATGAGTGTAAACGAGCATTCCTAGGTGGGGGATGAAATAAACCCTACTGATTGAAGTTTCACTGATATGAACGAAACTTTCAAGCCTTACTCAAAAATTTATTAAAATGTGCTATTTTTGGCCACTCCAAAGAGAGGAGCACATTTTTTGCATTTTCACAAAAAACTTTATACGGAGTGGCGGGCATGATAACCTTTTTTAGGTAGGCGTCAATTTCTTTTTAAAAACTGGCGTCTTGACGTATGAATCATGCTCGCAGAGGCTCCGTGTCAAGTTTTTTATACTCCATTCAAAGGACTATTCATTGAACTTAAATGGTTAAGTACACGGCACGAAGGCAAAACTACTCAACGACGGTGATCATACTGATATCCGTGGGTTTTCACATTTTATCTTTCCGTCTCGGGAGCTTCCACGAACTTTATACGTGAGTCCATCCTATTTAGGATTGTCACAAGTGAAACCCGTGGGTTCTCCTTTCCGGTTTTTACCTTTGCCTCCGAGCCCTATGCTTACTCATTAAGTTCTATATAAATTCTTTCACATTGCTTCTAACCATTTTAATTCTTATAAACTATTCGAGAGGTTGTCTACTTTACTCTTTACTTTACAATTTCTAAAAAAGGCTCCCTATTTGTTTCTACTTCTTTGGCAATAGCCCAGATAAAACCTGCCAATTCTCTTGCGACCGCAGTTATCGCTTTCGGTGCAGCCTTTCCTTTTGATAATAAACGGTAATATTTATTATGCAAACGATGTTGAGCTTTCCATGAAATGGCGGTCATACTCGTAGACTGTCCTTCTTGTCTCTTTTTTAATTTACCTTTAACAACAGGTTTGTAACGGTAGCTCCAAGCAGACTCTATTAATAAACGACGTGCATGTTGGTTTCCAGTCTTTGTGATTTTCCCTTGTTTTCTTACTTCACCACTGGAACTTTCACTTGGCACTAATCCTAAATATGACATGAATTGTTTGGCTGTCTTAAAGCGTTGAAATGATCCAATTTCAGCTACTAATGCAGTAGATGTAATAGTAGCTACTCCTCTTAAAACACGTAGTGCTTGGATCATTGGTGCATGATACCCTTCTTCTGCGTGAATCTCAATTTCTTTTTCTAAACGTTGAATACGTTGATCAATTTCTACTAAGTGTTGACGATATTCTTGAAATACGACCTTTTGCATTGAGGATTCAAAAGAAAGGCTGTCTAGCCATTCTCGATAGGCATAAGTCCACTTGTTTATACCTTTTGGTGGATGAATATCATATCGTAGTAAAAATTTAGTTAAACGATGTTTCGCACGTAACTCATCTTCTTTCGCATCTTCCCGAGCTCGGACTAAGTCTCGTAGTGCTTCATCTTCCTTAGTTGGAACATGTATAGGAGTTAGTTCTCCTGCACGATATAATTGAGCTAGACGAATAGCATCACGACGATCTGTCTTAACACGGTCACCAGGTTTTTGAGGAATAAGGGAAGGAGCGATCACTTCACATTCCACGCCTATACTAAGTAATACTCGATAAATACCATATCCAGTAGGACCTGCTTCATAACAGAATTTCAGTTGTTCGATTGACCCTAACTTTTTTATTAATTTTTTTAATGCCTCTGGTTTATTAGGGATCATTCCAAAATATCTTGGCTCATTTCTACCTTCATCTGCAATAGCAACAGCGATTTTTTCTTTTGACACGTCTAAACCAACGTATTTTGTGTTATCCTTCATAATATAACTAGCTCCTTTCGTAATGTAGCACTGATTTGGTTTGTTTTTTGTAGTAATTCAGTTTAACCAAATTAACCTACGAAATACGAGTAAGGGGCTAGTTTCGTTCATGATAACTTTATAAATGAACAATATTGTTGTAGAAACGGTTAATCATTTTCTTGAGAAACAATAAGGATTAATATAAAAAATTCATAAAATCGTCATTTGCTAATTGAGAATTTTGATTTATAATTAAGAATAAAAAAGGATAATCAGTCCTTATTATGGACTAACTATCCTTTGGTTTATTATCTTAATTAAACACTTAGCTCTCTAAATTTTAAATTATTATTTATCATTTACAATAATAAAGGCAACTTTAATTGGACCGTGAACTCCAACGACTAGATTCATCTCGATATCGGCACTGTTACTTGGACCTGAAATGAAGTTAATATAGTTAGGTATTAATTTCCCTTCTTTAACAAACTCGTTAATTTTTCGAGTGGCTTGACTTAAACGAGGAACTATCGAACTCTTGGGTATAATCACAATAGATGTAACCGGCAATAAACTCACTGATCGAGCTTTCTCTGCATCATTCATAAGCATAGCAGTTCCAGATTCCGCTAGGGTTATGTCACTAAAAACAAGGCCAATATTTGCAGACTGCGCTTTTTCAATGTTTGATTGGCCCTCAGTCAAATCCCATGTAAATACATTTAGTTTATTTAATACTTTTGATAGCCCATATTCATCAAAACGATCATCTTTACACGCTATGATGGGGCCGCCATCATAATCTTGGATGACACTCTGCAATGTATCTGGAAGTTTGCTTAGATTAGTCTCATACACTTTTGTATGTAGAGGTTGACAAGACTTCTTGAGAACATCTAAAAGTTCATCTTGAGAACGGGATTGATAAACATCCCATTGAGGTTGAAAATTCCATTCTGGTTTTTTTACATGTTGATTTCGCTCTCTACCTAATTTTGTGGCTATTTTATTTAGAAATGTATCTTGATTTTCAACAGTACCCGGCATCACTCTTCACCCTTTTTTGTTTCCTTTTTATGATTTTTGAACCATTCTCTAAAGTTTTCAGAACTTGGAGCTGGGAAATCTCGTCCGTGTGTCCATGGTTTCATTGGTCCTGGTCCCTTACTTATTTTCCCGTCCTTAACCAAAGGTTTCATTGCTTTAGGAGCTAATTTGGTTGCCATTTTAAATAATGATGGCGAACTTGCGCCGATTCCAAAACCTTTCATAGCAAGTTTTTCACCTAATGGAGCATGGCCTTCACCATTAACGATATGCTGACGGTGTTTGATCAAAAGCTCATGTAAAGGAATTTTTACTGGACAAGCTTCGGTGCAAGCCGCACATAAGCTTGATGCATAAGGTAATTTTCCGTATTCTTCATATCCACCAAGAATGGGTGATAAAACGGCACCAATAGGTCCCGGATAGATTGATCCGTAAGCGTGCCCACCAATATGACGATAAACTGGACAAACATTCACGCACGCAGCACAACGAATACAGTGCAGAGCACTTTGAAATTCAGTGCCTAAGGCATTTGATCGACCCGCATCAACGATCACGAGGTGAAAATCTTTTGGGCTATCAATATCTTCTATATTTTCTCCTGGCGTAATACCTGTTACATACGTTGTTAACTTTTGCCCAACAGAACTTCTACATAGTAACGTAACCAATATATCAAGTTCTTCCCATGAAGGTACGATTCTTTCCATCCCCATGACTGTAATCTGTGTTTCAGGGAATGAGGTAACCATATTGGCATTTCCTTCGTTGGTAACAAGTGAGACACTCCCAGAATTCGCAATGGCAAAGTTGCAGCCTGTAATACCGACTTCAGCATCCAAAAATTCTTGCCTAAGTGTTTCTCTTGCGAAAGCTGCAATTTCTTCTGGTTTATCTGAGTTTTTATAACCAACTTTTCTTAGCGCATCTCGCATTTGGCCTCTATTTTTATGTAATGATGGCACCACAATGTGCGATGGACTATCATGATCATCGACTTGAAGAATGTATTCAGCTAGATCCGTTTCTAATACTGTACATCCAATATCTTCAAGTGCTTCATTTAGACTTATTTCCTCTGTTACCATTGATTTAGCTTTAACGACTTTTTTTGCGTTTTTTTGCTTGACAACTTTTTGGATATAATGTTGTGCGTCTTCTACAGTTTCAGCAAAATAGACGTGACCACCTTTTGCCGCCCAATTATCACTTAATTGCTTAAGATAGTAATCCAGATTTTCTAATGTGTGACGTCTAATTTCTTCACCTGCACTACGCCATATTTCCCAATCTACCAATGATTTATCATAGATTGTTGCATTTAACTTTCTTCCACGCAAGCCATCTTGTGCAGAAGATACCGCATTTTGCATAAAATCATTGTTTATTCCTTCATCAACACGATCAAAGAAGGGTTGATTCCCTATTTTCATTGGCATGATGAGAGCCTCCCTTAACATGATGATTTAATATCTCTGCAATATGCTTCACTTCAATTTTCTTTCCTTTTCGGTTGATTCGTCCACCAATATTCATAAGACAGCTACAATCAGAGCCTATAACCAACTCTGCCTCAGTTTCTTCAATGTGTCTGACCTTTTCATCAACCATTTCTTCTGATATTGGTGACATTTTAACAGAAAAAGTTCCACCAAAACCGCAACAATCATAATTGTTAGGAAGCGGTATAACTTCTAAACCTTTAACGTGTTTTAATAGTCTAAAAGGGGCTTCTTTTTCGCCAAGTAAACGTGACATATGGCAAGATGTATGAACGGTTGCTTTTGCTTCGTATTCTGCCCCTAGATCTTCAACACCAAGAACATGAACAATAAATTGAGTGAATTCATATGTCTTATCGGCCATTGCTTCAGCTTTTAATTTCCAACCTGGCTCATCAACAAACATTTTAGGGTATTCACGAAACATGGTCGTACAGGAACCAGAAGGACTGACAATATAATCAGCATCTTCAAATGCGTGGATCATTTGTTTAGCTGCTTTTTTCGCATCGTTTAGATACCCACTATTAAAAGCCGGTTGTCCGCAACAAATTTGACCTTTTGGAAAATCAACTTCACAACCAAGTCTTTCTAGAATCTCCGTGACATCTTTCCCGACTTTTGCATAGAAAAGCTCTCCTAAACATGTAATGAATAAGGAAACTTTCAATCTAATCACCCTTTCTATAACTCTAGTATTGGAATTGGATTGTTTTGTACCACAATATATAACACCTTTTTATAATCAGGTCATCTGATGACCTGATTATAAAAAGTCATCCAATATACACAATTAAAACACATTTAATTCAAAAATCAAGCTTTTAAATTTCAATGATTAAGATTTAATCAATCTTAATCATTCATGCATATAGGTTAATAATGTTTTTTGAACGCTGTTTAAATGATACTCCATAAGTGTTTTTGATTTTTCTACATCTTTTCTTTTTATAGCTTCATAAATATTTTGATGCTGTTCAAATAGCTTTTCAAGTGTTGTTGTTTTAGAAAAAATCCAGATACGTCGTGTTTCTTTCATTGATTTTGAAATAGCTTCCGATACACTTAACATAAGATTCTCCAATAAAGGATTATGAGCAGCTTTAGCGATGGCAATGTGAAAATCGATATCCGCCTTCTCACCAATATCTGTACTCTCCATGGTTGAAACTTTCATATTGTTTAAAACTGCCTTAATGGCATTTAAATCTTGTTCATTTCGTTTTAAAGCCGCTGATTCTACCGCCCCTAATTCTAATATTTTTCTTACATCCAATAAATCCTCTAAATCTTTTTTCTCCATAAGTAGTAGATTGGTCAATGATTGTGAAAAGGAGTGAGGATCATAATATTTTATGAATGTGCCCTCGCCTTGTTTCATTTCTACAAGTCCCATTGCCCTTAATGCACTGAGAGCCTCCCTTACTGCTGAACGCCCAACTTCAAATTTTTCGGATAATTTTTGAACAGAATCTAATTTATCACCTGGCTTTAATACACCTGTAGTAATCATATTCAACAATTGATCAGCTACTTCTTCATAGATCTTCTTGCTCTTAATAATTTTATAGGACACCACATTCACCCTTACTGATTATTTATAATCTAATGATGATATCTTTATTATAAACTTTATTTTAACTATTTTTCTATTTTATTCTCTTTTTATTAGTTGACTGTTCTTTCTGATTTATTGAGCCTCTTTCTGATTTATTGCACCACTTCCGGATTTATTGCACCACTTCCGGATTTATTGCACCA
>NZ_WNHB01000027.1 GCF_009718825.1 Terrilactibacillus tamarindi
TAAAATAACAAGAGTTTTTCCCGCTATTTATTTGAAATTTCCGTCATATTTTGTCTAAGTAAAGATAAAAAAGTTACCTATCTCAGGGAATAGGTAACTAATGACTAAGAGGATTGTTTTATTTGTTTTCAATCGTTAATTTCTCTTTTAAAATTCAACTCTCCCTTATATTTTCTCCGAATGCTTCACAATCGCATCGCCAGCTTTTGAAAAATGATCTTTATATTCGACATGTTCAATTTCACAGCCTGATCCAATTGTCACTCGGTTTCCTCGAACTGTTTTTGCCTTTGTATATTCTAAATAGATATCGTCACCCTCAATTTGATCTGTAATTAAATGCTTAGAAAACAATTTACTTAAAATATCTAAACCAAACGTTCTTTTCGTTACTTTAAGTGTTCCACAACCAATTTCCTTCACCTTACAATCACCACCAATGCCGATGGTTATCTCGTCTGCACTTAATAGATCTTGAATCATGAATCCACCTTTTAAATGAACTGAATCAGATTCCAAGCTACCAAACAATTTTATATTTCCGCTAAGTGACACCATTTCACTTTTGATATTTCCTTTTATACGGGAAAACCCACTAATGTGGATAGATTTCACATCTGCATTTCCGTCAATTGTAATCGAACCGCTGATATCCATTGTTTCTGAAGTCAACGAACCAAGGATTTTAGAATTTCCGCTTATTTTCATGTTCTCTGACTTAACATTCCCGTTGATCCGGCTAGAACCGCTTGTTTGAAAACGACTACATTCGATATCACCACCGACTTTACCTGAGCCGCTAATTTTAACATTATGAAAAATTCCACCTGAAGTCGAGCCAGATCCTGAAATAATTAAATCGGCTGCTTGCGTGATTTTAGTCATATCGCTATTCCTCCACTAAATTTAGACATTTGATTTAATATGATACGTTGGTTTGTACCTGGTCCATTGAACAATTCGAACCTGATCGATGATGTATTTTCTAAGTAAATGCTATCTCCTTCAAAATTCTCTCCCATCGATTAAGCTCCCATCGATAATAAACTCTTAAGTTCCTCAATACTTTGTAAAATATCTAATTTGAAGACTTCTTTGGTAAGATCATCAACATAATAATATTCTTGCTTCAAGATTAATAAAAACGATGTAACGCCAAGTTTTCGAAAAATTAATAAATAAAAAGGCTGACCATTTAACCCACGGTAATGGTTCATTAAAAAAGTATAGAGTTGTTTACTTTCTTCTCGATTTGCTTCGCCTGATTTCAACACTTTATCGGTGATATAGGCTGAAAGGATCGCTTCAAACGATAATGACCTATTTCTTTCTTCCTCAGGAAACAAAACATTCACCGCTACCGATGAAACAATGTCACGTTCTATGATTTGATTAACGGTCATTGACACAGACTGTGGATTAGGTGAGAACATGTCAGCTAATTCATCTAGTGACAGATCGTCTTTCAAACTAACAATCTTCTCAATGCGATCTAATATCTTTTGTTTTGGAAAAAACGTTTCTTGTCCTGTAAAAGTCGATTTTCGAATAAACCATTCCTCTGGTATTAATTTTTTTCTCTTCCACCGATATAGTTGACCATATGAAATATGTGCTAATTCTAATAGATCTTTTTTTGCAATAAGATCATTTTGCATCATCATAACCTCCACAAAAACAATGTAACATAACACTGTTACATTGTAAAGACACAAAAAACCAGACCTACACGTGTTAAACCAAGTGAATTTTACGGCCATATACAACAAATACGAACCTCCGTATTTGTATAAATTTTCTATTGAAAAGGTGTTACTAGTGACCCTTTTATTTGAACTTAAACGTGCATTTTATATCTAGATAAACTATACTAGATTCATCCAATCCAACATTTTGAAAGCGCTTTAATGTATTTTATTGCCTAAGCCCTATCGGCTTGGGTTTTTTTTATTAGTCAATCATATATTCCTTAAAAAATGAGTGATGGCCGCATTCACCTCTTCATGCCAACGAGTGGGAAGTTGATGAGTTGCTCCTTCAACTAGAACTACGTTTGACTGCTCGAGCCTCGAAAAAAATTTATTATGTTTTTTTGTATACCAATCATTCATTCCATATAACGCTAAAATGGGCAATTTGTTTAATGTACTAAGTTGATCGAGTAAATTAGTGCCTTTTCCTTCACAATATAAGTCTAATACAGCTTTATTATTTGCTTTTAACATATAATCAAATAGTTCTTTTTTATCTTCTTCCGTTACTGAATGAGTAAACGTTATGAGATGGCTTAATAATTTCTTATTGTTCATTTTCATACAACCGATTCCAAATTTATAAATCAAAGCTAAAGTTATTGAACTTACAACAGGATAACCGCAAATAAGAATTAATGCTCCAAGATCGTTAGGAAATTTTTGAGCATACAACTGGCCAATTAAGCCGCCATCCGAATATCCTACGATAATGGGTTTCTTGAGTTTAAGAAACTCAACCAGTTCTTTTAAATCTTTGACATGTGTGTCTAGAACATTTCCTGAGTAAGGCTTGTATGAGCTTTTTCCATGCCCTCTTTCATCAAATAAAACAACTTTAAAATGTTCACTTAATTTTTTTTGATATTTAAAAATAACGTGCCCTGTGAGCGGTGGGTGAATAAAAATAATTGGATGTCCTTCTCCAATGGTTTCAAAGTAGATCGTCACGCCACTTGAATTTTCGAAAAAAGGCATACTTATAGCCTCCATCTGATCATAATATAAAGGTATTTTTATCGAATGGAGGCTATTCTATACATTTTTTTAAGGAGACATTTTTTGAACTATTGGTAAAAATAAATTCTAATACTATTTTTGGCAATCTTTACAGTAACCATAAATTTCAAATTTATGGTCTGTAACGACAAAGTTTGGGTCTAATCCGTGTATACTTTCCATTGGGCAGACATCGATTGAATGTGTCTTCCCGCATTTTAGACAAATAAAATGATGGTGATGATGATGCGAGCAGTAAAATTGATACATTTTCTCGCCATCCAGTTCCGTAGCCTCTAGTATGTTCATGTCTACAAATAGCGAAAGGTTACGATAAATCGTATCAAAACTAAGACCTGGATAAGTTGACTTTAAAGCCGTTTGGATATCTTTTGCTGAGATATAACCGTTGCTATTTTCAAAGAGCTGCAAAATATCCTCTCTCTTGTCGGTATGTTTATAACCTTTTTCTTTAAGTGCAACGAGGGCATCACGCTTATTCATCGCACATCACTTCTTTCCTCATTTTCATTTCCTCATACTTCCTAAATATAAGTATTAATTACATCATAACAGACGGTTAACCGTTTTATCTACCAAAACCTCTTATACAACATGACTATCTCAATCGTGAATAGACGTGTTTAATTTATATTTCATATAGCTCAAGCGGAAGATGGTCAGGATCTTGAAAAAAAGTAAATAATTTACCCGTAATCGGGTCTTTACGAATCGGCTCAACTTCTATATCCGCTTCTTCTAGTTCTAATTTAGCTTGGTTAATATCCTTGACCTTAAGCGCTAAATGCCTTAACCCACATGCTTCTGGTTGAGTTAACCTTCCAGGTGGACTCGGGAATGAAAACAATTCGATTTGATCGCACTCACCTAATCTCAAATCGCATTTATATGAACATCTCTCTTCTCGGTAATGTTCATGAATCACTTGACAACCCAAAATAGTGACATAAAAATGCTTTGATTTTTCATAATCCGAACAAATAATAGCAATATGGTGGATACCCATAATTTCCATATCTATCCTCCCTTTTTTATTACCTTTTTAGCGATTTTCTTGGTATTTATATCTGTACGTCCCTCTTGTTAATCATTATAGTACAAGAGATCATGTTGTATAAAAATTTTTCTAGTAATGTTTTATTTATATTGAATAAGGGTATAAGTAACATAAAAACATAAAAGGAGATACAGAATTATGAATTTAGGTTTAAAGGACAAAGTCGTTGTCGTTACAGGCGCCCATGCCGGTATGGGACTTGCCATTACAAAAGCCTTTCTTAACGAAGGAGCAAAGGTTGTAGCAGGAGATATACATACCGAGGGATTTCAAAACATTGCCTCACAGGATATTCTATTCCCTGTTGAAGTCGATCTAAGTACACAAGAAGGCGCTGAAACATTAATTAATCAAGCGATTGGTCGATTTGGAAAAATTGATGTTCTTGTCAATAATGTCGGTATTGCAAAATATAAAAGTAGTTTTTTGGATTTAACTGATGATGACTGGGACTATACGTTAAGAACGAATTTGTATAGTATGATTCGGGTCAGCCGTGCTGCTATTCCTCATCTTACTAAACAAGACCATTCTTCCATCATTTCTATTGCTTCAGAAAGTGGTCATCAACCAGATGAATTTGCCATCGACTACAGCGTAAGTAAAGCAGGGATTATCAACCTTACGTCAGCCTTAGCTAAAGAATTTGGACCTGAAGGGGTTCGTGTTAACTGTGTATCTCCCGGACCTACTCGAACACATATGTGGGAACAACCGGACGGTATGATTGATATGCTTGCTGAAAAATTTAACATGGATGGTGAAAAAGCCATAGAACATTTTGCGAAAAATGTAAGGCAAATCCCCAGAGGTTCTATTGGTCAACCCGAGGAGATAGCAGCCGTCGTTGTCTTTCTTGCTTCAAGCCAAGCTTCTTACGTAACAGGATCTGAATATGCTGTTAATGGCGGTTCAATAAAGTATGTATAATAAAATGGTTAAATGAAAATGCTCCTCAAATGGGAGCATTTTTCATTTTATGATTCTTGTTAGATCATTTTTTAATATCACAAGTTGCTTGATCTAATTAATAATATCCCGGTCTTGGACCATAGTAAGGGGGAACTGATCCATATCCATAGCCCGGTCCGTAGCCATATCCACCACCATATGGATAAGGACACCCATAAGGACCACATGGTCTAAGAGCTAAAATACTACCTAAACTAACCCCGATCAATCCGCCCGTCAATGCTCCGACAAATGGGGCACCAAATAATCTTTCATCTTCATAATCATAAGGACGATGTGCATTCCCTTCAAGCGGTTGTATATACACGTTCTCATGGTCGACAGAATGAACAATTCCTTGATAAACCTTGCCGTCTGCACACATGATTTCTACTGGTTGGTTCAAGTACTGATAAGATTGATTATAGGTATCTCGAATAGACATTAAGCCACTCTCCTCTTTTTGTTGCATCGTAAACGAAACAAAACAAGACATATGCCTGCCTCTCATTCAATACTATATGTCACCTAAAGGATTATGAGAGGGCTCATGCCTAGAAGAGGTCATTTTAATTATGACTTCTGTTTTTTCTTCATTATAGTTTTGAATGTTTTCTCTAAATCTCTTTTTTCTTTCATCAGAAACTATTAAAAGCCTTGCTCCTATCCATTTGATAAGAGTCAGGGCTTTATCTTTATCTTTATCTTTATCTTTATTTTTATTTTAAAGCTTCCGCAACGGTTTGAATCACCGTATCAATTTCTTCTTTTTTAATAGTCAATGGTGGTTCAATTCGAATTGTTTTCGCATTGACTAGGGTTCCGGCTACAAGGACACCTTTATCAAATAATTTCTTAGAGAAATCATAGCCAATTTCATCCTCTTGAAATTCAATCCCAATCATAAGACCTTTGCCTCGAATCGCTTTAATTTTGTCTTCATGACCTTCAGCCGCTCTTTTCAAGCCATCGAGCATATATTCACCCATTTGTGCTGCACGTTCTGGTAATTTTTCTTCAATTAAAATATTAATGGTCGCGATTGCCGCTGCACAGGCTAATGGATTTCCTCCAAAAGTTGTCGTATGCATGAAGGGGTTCGGAAAAAGGTTTTCAAACACTTTCTCGTTCGCAATGACGGCTCCAGCTGGCATGATCCCTCCACCAAACGCCTTAGCAAGACAAAGAATGTCTGGGACAACATTAGAATGTTCCGAGCAAAACATTTTACCCGTCCGGCCCATGCCTGTTTGCACTTCATCAAAAATAAGTAATGCTCCAAACTTATCACAAAGCGCTCTCACTTGAGGGAGATACTCTTCAGGAGGAATAATAATACCGCCTTCACCTTGAATCGGCTCTAAAAGAACCGCTGCCACGTCTTCTCCAGTTAAAGCACAGGCTTCCATTGTTTTCTCAAGCATCTCAATATCACCATATTGAACGTGACGGAAGCCGGAAACTAATGGAAGAAATGGCTTACGGAACATCCCTTTTGCTGTTCCCGATAATGACCCTAAACTTTTACCATGGAAGGCACGTGTCGCAGCAATAAACGTATGACGCTCAGGGTTATACATTTTGGCAAGTTTAAGACTTGCTTCGACGCTTTCTGTGCCACTATTCGTAAAAAATGAATATTGAAGATCACCTGGTGTGATATCAGCAAGTATTTTAGCTAGAAAAGCACGAAGAGGGTCTAGTAAATCTTGGCTATGGAGCGCTTGACGATTCATTTGATTAACGACAGCTTCAACAACTTTTGGATGACGATGACCGACATTGTATATACCAAATCCACCTAAACAGTCGATATATTTCTTACCATTTACGTCTTTAAAGCAGTCCCCTTCATCTGACCATTCCACAGCCGCAAATTGTTCATCTTTAGTTACTGACTTGCGATATTTTAAAAATCCAGGATTGACGTAATCTCTAAAATCTTTAACCGTTTCTTGAGTAATCCATTCTGCATCTTCTTTTGTGATGTCAGCATCCTTTTTATTGATAAGGCCCAATACCTTTTTTGCATACTCATTCGCTTCATTAACTTTCCTGTTTTTTAAATCTAATGTATCCATTGACATGTTTAATTCCTCCTATTTGATTCTTCCTGTTGTTTTTTAATTCTTAAACCAACCGATGGGTTCTACTTGTAAATTGAAATTGATTTGTTTAATTTCAAGAAATTCATCTAATCCATAGGTTCCTAAACTGGAACCAATCCCACTTTGTTTATAGCCATGCCACGGAGCTTCATTATATGTGCCATGGTATGTATTCACCCAGGTGATCCCCGCACGAACTTTCTTAATCACACGCATCGCTTTGGCAGCATCTTGAGTAAAAACGCCACCGGCTAGACCATATTTTGTATCATTTGCGAGTTTAATTGCTTCACGCTCATCTTTAAATGTTTGAAAGACAACGACGGGCCCAAAAATTTCTTCCTGAACAATGCGCATATCTGGCGTCGTATGGATAAATACCGTCGGAGCAACGAAATAACCTTTATCATATCCTTCATCAAGGATCCGGTATCCACCGCACGCAAGTTCAGCCCCTTCTTCTTTTCCGATCTCGATATAACGAAGCACTTTCTTCATATGCTCCTCGCTTACAAGTGGGCCCATTTCAGATTCTGGATTCAAACCAGGTCCGACCTTGATTTTTTTTGTTCTTTCAACAAATCGTGAAATAAAAGCCTCTTGAATACTTTCCTCAACCAAAATACGAGAACCAGCTGAGCAGACTTGACCTGCCCCCGAAAAAATACCAAATAGCGCATAGTCAACAGCTGTTTCAAAATCACTGTCTGCAAAAATAATGTTTGGTGATTTCCCGCCGAGCTCAAGAGACACTTTCTTCATGTTACCTGCTGCCGTTCTCATGATGTGGCGGCCGGTTTCTGTCCCACCTGTAAATGAGACCATGTCAACGTCATGGCTTTCAACAATCGTGTGACCTACCACTTTTCCTTCCCCTAAGACAAGATTTGCCACTCCATGCGGGAGACCAACCTCTTCGAAAATCTCAAACAATTTTACTGGGGTGACCGGAGTCACTTCAGATGGTTTATAGACAACGGTATTTCCTGCAGCGAGTGCTGGAGCTAGTTTCCATACACTCATTAATAGAGGATAATTCCATGGGACGATAAGCCCACACACGCCAATCGGCTCTCTAACAACCATTGCTTGCATGTTATCAGGAACGTGATAGGTTTCCCCATGAGGAGCACGAATCAAACCTGCATAGTAACGGAAACAGTTGGCTGCATCGCTCATGTCATAACTCGCTTCTCGTAAGGTTTTACCATTATCGAGAGTTTCCAATTTAGCTAATTCCTCTTGTTTCTCATCAATCTTTTGTGCGATTTTCAATAAAACTTCTGCTCGCTCCTCAGCCGTTTTCTCGGACCAAATTCCTGATTCAAACGTTTTCCTTGCAACTGAAATAGCATATTCAACATCTCTAGTTGTTCCTTCAGCCGCTTCGGCAATAATCTCTCCGTTTGCAGGATTGACAATTTGACGTGTTTGGTTGGTACTTCCTGCTTGCCATGATCCGTCAATAAACATATTTAATTTCATTACTTTACGATCCATTGATACAACCATGCCATGTCTCCTTCCAACCGCTTTTAGATAATAGTTAATTAGATTTCCTCTTAATCTAATACATGCAAACTTCATGCCAACTCTTAATTTATCTTTTTATTCATTGAAAACCTTAAAGAAATCACTACCTGAGGCATTAAATGATGCAATTTGTTTCCTACCGAATAAAAAGGAGTTTTCTGGACTATGCATTTTTGCATAATGGTATTCTTAATTGCATTTTTAGAGAAAAAAATGAACCACCATCCGTGTCATAGGAATGGTGGTTTGAACATGTTCTTTATTAAAACTAAGTAAATCGATTACGAAAGTATTCTTTTCTGTTCTGCTAAGCTGAAATTTAACAAAGAGTCCAGTTTATTGATTTTGCTCTAACAGTTTCTTATATTTCCGACTTACCGTGGATTGGCTTATTTCAAGAACCTCCGCTGCACGGATGGTCGTTTTGTAGCGCTCCATCGCCAGCATAATTAACTCACTTTCTAATTTTTCCTTTGCCTGTTTCATAGGTATGACTCGATTCAGTGGTCTCGATTCTGGCAAGCTTAAATCAAACTTGATCAGCTTCGACACGAGATCAGCATAAATGGTATCTTCATCCGAGGCTACGATTAATCTTTCAATGACATTTTGTAGCTCTCTAATATTCCCTGGCCAACTATACAATTCTAGTAAGTTTAATGCATCAGGCATGAACGTATAATGTTTATTATATTTTTCATTAAATTGTTTTAAAAAATGCATGGTTAGCGGAGCTATATCTTCTGTTCGCTCACGCAACGGTGGTACATGAATTGGAATCACATTCAAGCGATAATAGAGATCTTCACGAAATTTTCCTTCTTTTATCATCATAGATAAATCACGATTAGTGGCTGCGACAACCTGTACATCAATCGGAATGGTTTTTGTACTTCCGACAGGTACGACTTCATTTTCTTGCAAAACACGAAGGAGTTTTACTTGAAGTTGAATTGGCATTTCACCTATTTCATCTAAAAAAATCACACCGCCATTTGCTTGTTCAAAATACCCTTTTTTACCTTTAACGTCTGCTCCAGTAAAAGCGCCTTTGACATAACCAAACAATTCACTTTCTAATAATTGTTCAGGAATAGCTCCACAATTTAATTTAATGAATGGCTGACTAGAGCGCTTGCCCATTTGATGAATCGCTTTTGCTACGACTTCTTTACCTACCCCAGACTCACCACTTATCAAGACTGTTGAAGAAAATTCAGCTATCTTCTTAACACGAATCATTAATTCTTCCATACCGCTACTACGATAAACCATCTGATTAAAAAATAAATCTTTCTTTTTTAAACCATCTAATTCTTTTTTATATTTGTCTAATTGCTGTTTTAAGTTGGCTGTTTCTGTTATATCCCGCAACGCAATAATAATTCGTTGCAGATCCCCTGCTTCATCCAATATGGGTGTACCTACAGTAAGCACTTTTTTCCCAATTTTTGTTTCATATACAACGGAGTATTTTTCCTTGTTATCTTTTACATATTGGATGGCTATCGGATCGAATTCACTATCAAAATCCATGTGAAGCAAACATTTTCCAATAAACTGTTTAAAATCGATATCCCAATAATCTGGCGTCATAGCTTCACTGCATCTTAGGAGTATGCCATTTCTATCTAATACTAAAATGTCATCATATACACTGGATAAAACAGCATTTAAATCATTATTTAAATTCTTAACATACTCCATTTCCATGGCCATTTTCTCTACCATTGGCAAATCTTGAACAACGATGACAACTCCACTTACTTCCTGACCATTTTGAATAATCGGACTATAATCAGCAAGAATCCCCATGTTATCCTTTGTAATGATTTGATTCAATAACGTTTCACCCGTACGAAAAACACAATCAATATGTTTTTGTTTAAAAATGAGACAGGCTGGGTGGTTTATCACTTCCATAGCCTTTCTTTTGATCATTTTCAAACCCGAATCATTACAATTAATAATTTTTTGATCTTGATTGACGACAAAGATGCCCATTGGGATCGATGTTAAAATTGTTTTTAATAAACCTGTATTTTGACTATCACTTTTAAACATTTCAACAAGCAAATCTTCTCTCTTGATATAACCGATAATTTGATTATTTTCATCTTTAACAAGAGTCACAGCTTCCCCTATTACTTGATAAAGATCAAGTAGCGTATGTTCTTTGTTCAGAAAGCAGGCATGATCCAACGAATGGGTAAGTTGTTTAATTTGATCAAGAGTCACAGTTTCAGTATCTTTATTAAAAGCATCTCTAACGTTTAAGTAGCCCGTTAACCGATGACCATCTTTCAAAAAAATATAATCATTAAAAGAATGTCTCAAATATTCCGATATTTCTTTCTCTGATTGATTGATAGCCATACTAACAATCGGTCTTATTTTCTCACTAGGAATGGGTAGCATCTATTAATCGCCCTCCTTATGAAACGATTATAACACACCTAGTTATAAATAATGACATCAATCGTTAGACGCGTAATCGTTATGTTATGTTTTTTTACACGACTATTGCGCTTTTAGTTCAACTGTTTCTTCAGTAAGTTCAAAATCAAATTGTTTAGGTTGGACCTTAAATAAACGTGTTTGCCAAAGTAAGTAGATAAAACCAATGGCTGACCAAATTAAACCAAAATAAATCGAATCATGGGATAATGAAGTCAAAAGCACAACGATAAAAGCAAACCCACCTAACGGTAATATTCCGTAGTTGAAAATATCTTTAACTGATTTTAAACGTTTTTCCTTAAACAAGTAATGAGCGATAACAGATAAATTAACAAATGAAAAAGCCGTCAGCGCACCATAATTGATAAAGGAACTAATCAAATCTAGGCTAAAAGACATGGACGCAAAAGTCACTAAGCCAACTAATATAACATTAAACATCGGTGTTTGAAAACGTGGGTGAACATAACCAAATGCTTTTCGTGGTAAAACACCATCTCTACCCATAACATACATTAAGCGGGAAACACTTCCATGCGAAGCCAATCCAGAGGATAGTACCCCTGCAAATGCCGCAGCAAAAAAGAACACTTGAAAGATCATACCAGCTGAATATTTTGCTATTTCAGGTAACGTATCATCCGTATTTTTGAATGTTGAAAGGTGTGGATATAACGATTGTGCAAAATAAGAGGCCGCAATAAATAAAGCTCCACCAATTAATGTGGTTAAGAGAATCGCTTTTGGTATGGTTTTCTTTGGATTCGGTGTTTCTTCTGAAAATGTCGTTACAGCATCAAATCCTAAGAAAGAAAAACAGACAACCGTTGCTCCCATCATCAATGTTTGAAAATGAATTCCTGAATGAATAAACGGCTCTATACTAAAAATCGCACCATTACCATGGCCGTTATGTAACTTTACCATTGCGATGATTGAAAAAACAGCGACCATAATAATTTGTAAAAAGACGAGTGTACTATTAAAACGTGAAGCTAGTTTTATACTCCAAATATTTAAACCCGTTAACAATATAACGTAAGCTGTAATCCAAATCCAAACTGAGATTTCAGGGAAAAATGAACTCATGTAAATACGGATAATAAGGGCATTGACCATAGGGAGTAACAAATAGTCGAGTAAAGAAGCCCAGCCAACCATAAATCAAAGATGTTGATTCATGGTCTTTGATGTATAGGCATAAGCTGTTCCTGCACTCGGCATGACTTGAACCATTTTTCCATAGCTAAGTGCCGTAAGTAACATAGCAACTAATGCGACTAAATAAGCGAGCGGAACTCCTCCACTTGTCGTTCCAGCAACAATTCCGAATGTGTCAAACACTACCATTGGCGTCATGTAACCTAAACCGAGTAAAACAATTGACCATAATCCGAGCGAACGTTTCAACGTTGTTTGTTCTTTCATAACAATCCCTCTTTCTCATAATATCTTGCACAGTGAAAAACTAACCGTTCATTCATTGATCATTAAGCAATTTTTATGCCAAAACGCTTAATAATTGAAAGAGCACAGTTATAAAAAGGGTTTTTATTAAATTTTTAAAATTATCATTAAATTCAATTATACATTATTGCATAACTTATGCATCACTGCATATTTATCTGTTCGCAGAATTAAATTGTTTAAAATTAGGCTTAACAAAGGAATAAAAAGATCAAAAACGGGTATACTAATGTATCATAATTTAAAGAAGGTGATATTTAAGAAAGTCGTAAATATTATCCTATTTCACTCATTTAAATTTGCAAAATCTGTTATTCCCTGTTATACTAAGGAAGAATTATTTTTGTTCGGTCTTGATTAAGAAGTATCTACTTTAAATCTTAAAGAATTGAGCAAGGATAGTAACAAATGTGTGCTTAACGCACTAGGAGGCAACAACAATGGAACAAGGTAAAGTAAAATGGTTTAACGCAGAAAAAGGTTTTGGATTTATCGAACGCGATGGTGGAGACGATGTATTCGTACACTTCTCAGCTATCCAAACTGACGGCTTCAAAACTTTAGACGAAGGTCAAGAAGTTTCTTTTGAAGTTGAACAAGGTCAACGTGGACCACAAGCAACTAACGTTGTAAAATTATAATACAAAAGATATAAAGCAGACTCTTATAAGAGTCTGCTTTTTTATTTGTTGTAAATTTTAAAAAAATAACTCCCTATTCGTATAAGAATAGGGAGTTTTATATAGCAAGTACAGTATTTCAAATGGTATATTCAGTATAACATAACTTGTCACGATTCTCCAACATATCTGCTTATTCGACAAATAATTTTATCTAAACCAGATTTAGGTTAACATAATGTTTTTCTATAATATTATGATCTTCCCTTAAGTTGATGTAAAATGAATAGGACACATATTTCCTTTCATCTATCAAGTTCATGATGTTATAGGTCATTAGCATATGGACGATTGACGCATAAAAAAGAATAGATGGAACATATTAGAATATTAATTTAATAAGGAGGTCTATTTAATGCTACAACCATCATATGAATTCTTATTTGATTTATTAGCTACTCCATCCCCTTCTGGCCAAGAAGCTGTTATTCAACGCAAATGGGCATCTTATGTCAAACCTTTCTGCGATGAAATACGTACAGATTCTTCTGGAAATGTGATTGGTGTCTTAAATCCTGAATCATCCTTCAAAGTACTTCTTGCTGGTCATTCTGATGAAATCGGTTTTATTGTTCGAGGTATGGACGATAATGGATTTGTATACATAGATAGTTTGGGAGGAATCAGTCCAAAACCCGCCATCGGCATGAAAATTGAAATTCTTGGATACAAACAACACATTGTAGGAGTTGTTGGCGTCAACGCCGAACACCATGGTGGAGTGAAGGAGGAAGTTGAGTTTAGCGATTTATATCTTGATTGTGGAGCAAAATCCAAAGAGGAAATCATGAATTATGTGCAGGTTGGTGATCTTGCTGTTTATAAGCGGGAACCTGAAAAACTCCTTAATCAAAGACTAAGTGCTCGTGGTTTGGATAATCGAACAGGCGCTTTTATCATTGCTGAAGTTCTGAAACGTTGTAAAGAAAGAAATAGTAAAGTTGGACTCTATGCAGCAAGTACAGTTAACGAAGAAACAAATATGGGTGGAGCATATTTTGCTGCTAGTCAAATAAAACCCACTCTTGCTATCGCTTGTGATGTCACATTTGCTACCGATTTTCCAGACGTGGATCAAAATAAGCATGGTCATATTACATTGGATGGTGGGCCAGTATTAGCTAAAGGGGCCCCTATAAATCATAAGATCAACTCAATCATTGAAGAATCAGCAAAAAGATTAAATATCAACCTGCAATATGAACTAACACCTAGGATGACGGGCACCGATGCAGATAGAATGCGTTTAACCGGTGAAGGAGTACCGATTGCCCTTGTTTCTTTGCCTCTTAGATATATGCATGCCCCGGTAGAAACCGTAAGCTTTAAGGATATTGAACAAGAAATAGATTTATTAACAGATATGATTTGTCATCTGACCGGTGAAGAAAATTTAAATCCTGTTGATTTATGATTTAAACAATAACCCATCATAGACCTAAAAGGATTACAGACACGCTTACACTGTAATCCTTTATTTTCTTAACTATTCTCATCTACGTAATGTAGCATCTGATCTTTATGAGAATTAAAGGCTAATAATTGGTTTTGATAATATTTTGCCTGGTGCAAAGCATCATAACCTTTATTCATAAAATGATGATAACATTTCTTATACTTATTTAATTCACTAATGTTTTCCAGTTGTTTCTCCTGATCCATCACGATATGATCTAAATTATATATTTTGTCCTTTGGATGAATCGGTTCAAAACGATGCGGGGACATCCCATCTAATATAGCTGTTTTCATCTTAGGTAAGTAAAGCATATCAATATCTTCTGTATAGAAGGGGCAATAGTAGCTAATAGGGTCCTGTTTTTCTATCATTGCTACTTTTTTTAGTTGGTGTAAGCAAGTGGATATAGAGTGGTGATTTGTTCCTTTTAATATAATGATATGACGAATTTGTCGGACCATTAATATTGGATCAAGAGCAGGTTGAAGAATTGTTCCATATTGACAGGAAGAGAAAGGTACCTCTTTCTCTTCAATAACGTGTTTATTTTTGAATAATTCAACAGAGAGATGATTTAAAAATTGGTTTAGCTGGTCATATTGAGTGACATGATCCATTATATTTGTGATGTGATTTGCGTGTTTTTTTGCAACTTTGAATTGTTTCCTTGCTTCATTCATAAACCTATGCTTTTCAAACAAAAGAATCGTATCTAAGTTTGATCGGTTTATATCTCCTTGTTCATACACTTTCTTTCCATTTAAATTCAGCTTAGGAAGCAGTGATTCAATAACAAACAGTTCATTATCGATAACCATCGCATCAATCCAGGCCGAATCCAAAGGGTTCACAATATATATCGCTTCGTCTTTCTTCATAACCTGATTTTTTTCAATTGATTCTCTATATCCTAAGGTCTCATCTTTGATCACTTTGATAACTTTAATCCGCTTATAAATTTCAGATGGAATGATCATTCTTTCAGGCTCTAGAATGCTTTCAAAACAAACATGATTTAAGAACACTCCTTACGCCTCCTTATCCCTACTCTACAGATCCTACTCTAAAATCAATCATCTCGATCAATCCAATTCCATATTATGAACAAAGGGAGCCAGCATCATCGTCACAATACTAACGGGAAACCAAAGCATGGTGAGTATTAAGAAGGGAATAGCATGTGTCTTCCAAGACCTTTTTCTGAATGGTAATATCGTTAGTGATCCACTAATCAAGATACCACAAAGAAGATAGACGAGGACTAAATTCAGCATTTGCAACATCATATTTATCAGCTCCGTCTCGCCATTTCAAGCGCTTTTTTTATACATTATGCAAAATGAAAAATAGGCGTGCAGAAAAAACAGAAATACATGTCATTAATAAGATCATTTAATCCGTGTTAATTTAAACCTGGATGTGTTAACCCTTTTTCTGAAAAGTTTAGTAGCTCCTAGGCTATAGAAAACTTGGGCCTATGATACGCAGACGGCGTCCTATCTGCACTTATACTTTCTTAAAATGTAAAAAAAACTGATCAGTTCGGCCTGATCAGTTTTAGTGATTATCTATTCATTTTTCCGTTCATAAATGCAAAAAGTATGAGGATACCTATTTTTTGCATCTACAACCCCTTCTACCTCTGATATCAAACGCCATTCATCTGGATTAAAGCCTTCAAAATAGATATCGCCTTCAAAAACATGATGAATTCGCGTGATATATAATTTATTTGCATAAGGAAACAAGCTTTTGAATAATTCGGCCCCTCCGATGATAAAATATTCCTCGTTTGGATCATTACATTGATTAAATAATTCTTTCTCTGAATGATAGACTTCGACGTGCTCTTTCGAATAATCTTTATTACGCGTTAAAATGATATTCCTTCTTCCCGGCAGAGGTCTACCAATCGATTCATACGTTTTTCTACCCATGATAATACTATGACCCATCGTTATTTTTTTGAAGTATTGTAAGTCTGCAGGTAAATGCCAGGGCAAGTTATTGTTTTTTCCAATAAGTCCTTTTTCGTCCATTGCCAGTAAAAAAGATATCATACAGATACCTTCCCTTTTATATGAGGATGTGGATTATAACCTTCAATGACGAAATCTTCATATTCAAAATCAAATATCGTTGGAACCTTCCGTTTAAAGGATAATTTAGGAAGTTCTCTAGGTGCCCTGCTCAATTGTTCCTTTACTTGTTCAATATGATTGTTATAAATATGGGCATCACCTAACGTGTGAATAAATTCACCGACTTCGAGTCCGGAGACGTGAGCAATCATATGTGTTAGGAAAGCGTATGACGCAATATTAAACGGAACTCCGAGAAAGATATCGGCACTTCTCTGATATAACTGACAGGATAACTTGCCATGACTGACATAAAATTGAAATAAACAATGACATGGAGGCAAAGCCATTTCTTCAATATCTCTGGGATTCCAAGCAGTCACAATCAAACGGCGGGAATTTGGATTTAATTTGATCATTTCCATTAATTTAGAGATCTGGTCAATCGTTTCTCCATTCTTCCCTGGCCATGATCGCCATTGGTGTCCGTAAACAGGTCCAAGCTCCCCATTTTCATCTGCCCATTCGTTCCAAATTCTAACACCATGGTCTTGTAAATACTTAACATTTGTATCACCTTTTAAAAACCAAAGCAACTCATAAATAATGGATTTGTAGTGGAGTTTTTTTGTTGTTAATAACGGAAAACCCTCTTGAAGAGAAAAACGCATCTGATGGCCAAAAACACTCCGAGTTCCTGTCCCCGTTCGATCTCCCTTTTCATTACCTTCCTGCAAGACACGTTTACATAAATCTAAATATTGTTTCATTTGAACACCTCATCTCAGGCTTTTGTCTAATACGTAAGACTAATAGGGCTTCTTAAAGTAGTCGTTCTCCAAATCTCGAAGCTGCTTGATTGATTCACGAGACCAAGCATCATCGCTTTTCTCCAATTTACTGTAAATTTTTTCAAGAGCACTCTTTAAAGATCCTTTAAAATCTGGAATCGTATCCTTATCGAATGGTTTACAACTATGTAACCTAACTCGCGCTTTCTCATGGAAACTCAAGGCTTTTCTTTGATGAAAAAGGGGTACATTCACATCATGTGGATGATGTAAATCTCCTTGTGTTGGATGCGTTACGACAGCTAGGATCTCTACAACAGCCTGACTATCGTCTAACTCAATAATTCTAGCAATATATTCCCCCGTTTTATAACGAGCATAGACAATCCCATTTACTTTTAATTGGTCTACCATGTCACACGCCTCCTTAAAAGGGTTATCATGATTTTCTTTTTCACCACATACTATTGATTAGCAAGTATTATTTGGAGGAAAAAAATCATGAGTGAATTTAATCGATCAGATCATCCCCTAAACAAAACTCGAGAAAAAGGGATAAAAGTATTAAAAAAAGAATGGCAAACTCTCTATAACTCCAATAAAGATTACGCTTCTCAATTAATTAATGATCAAGCATTGGAATTTCCTACCCTTTTTGTTCTTCTACATGAACTAGAAGTTAGGAAAGATTCAGTAGACCTCAATGATCGAAATCAAATTGTTATCAACCATGTTAGTAATGTTTTGAGAGGCACGGATTATGGACTAACAAAGGAAAGTCCCTTTCAAGATCAACATGATACCATCGTGACGTCATTCTTATGGATCCTCGAGACAGGATCAGATTCCATTTATTCGTCAGATTATATTCAAGTAATTGATAGTACAGCGATTCAGGTTTTATTAACTTTTCATCAGGATTACCTTGAACAGATCATCAGATTATTATTTTTTAGAAATCGTCATAAATCCCAGCGTCATTATTTACTTTGGGCCATTTACGAACTATGTGATCCAACCATTCTTCTTCACTTTTCGAATTATCTATTATCGGAACATCCTATCGATCGAAAATACGCAAAGCAATTGTTGAGTTTTATACCTGAAGTTCAAAGCTCGACCAACGAAGAAACTTTTGATGTATTCGTGAATTGGTATGAGCATAATAGCCCTTATCTTGTTTATACGGGAGAAACGAATGACGTCTCTCCAGACCACCATCCATTTCGCATTCACTATGCTGCTAAGTATTTAGGTATACCCATATCACATAAAACCGGGAATCCCCTTCTTAAATTATCTTCTACAGATGTACGGAACTATCACTATTTTATCCAATTATCGGAACAAGAACAAATGACATTAGCAGAAAAATCATCAAAGCTTCGATTACAGAATCGTTCAAAATGGAAACAAATTCTTACCTATTCATTTCAAGATCAACGCTTATTCTTGAATGAAGGAGGCAGGCTATGATAGTAATCCAAGGTCGTCCCATTTCATCTGTCGATCAACAGATGCTGACAAGCTTAGGTCCATTTGCAAATGAAATTGTCTTTGGACTAAACAACGATTCACGTCCTTACCAATACCCCAATCAAGAAGCTTTCATTTTTGAAATAAAATTAAGGCAAGCGATCATTGATGCTGCGTATCTCTTATTAGAAAGCCGAGCCAGTTTTGCCACTTTTTATTATTCAGCCTGTAATCCACAGTTTTGGACGCTTAATGAGGAAGGTGGTTTTGAATTAAGGGCAGGAAGCTCACCAAGCATGGCCATCATTGACATTTTTACTAATGGAGACCAATATGCATTTGAATGTGCAACAGCCATGATGATTATCTTATACAGAGCGTTAATTCAAGTGATTGGATCACATCATTTTGATCAATTTTACCGCCAACTATATCTATGGGATTGGCATCATCATACTTCCTATCCTCTGATTTTAATAGATGATGCAGCTCAAGGAATTCTTGGAGATATCCGATATTTCAAGAATCCCGAAGTAAATCCAAGAACACCACAATGGCAAGGTGAGAATGCCATCCAAATGCCAGATCAAAAGTTTTTCGGACATGGAATAGGAAACCTTGATGCGAATACCATCATCGATGAGTTAAACAAATATCGACGAATTGGTGCTACTGTTTCGGCTTATCTGATGACAAATGCAACGCGTCCAAATTTTAATTTCTTATATAATTATACATCAAATGTTAGTGGGCTGAATCGTGTTCATATTTAACAAGGTTCTACTCAATATGAGTACGATTAACATAAATCATATTTAAGAAGTGGTCCACGTTTATTCTCGTTCAAATGCCCGTTTCCCGAGAGTCTGCAAAACAATATCATCACTTGGCGGATTATGGATTCCTGCACGAATGTCTCTGTAATACCGTTCAAAAGGCTCTGAACGGAATAAACTTGTACCACCAACCACTCGCATAGCTAGATCAACGGCTTTAAGAGCTGCATTCGTCGCCGCATATTTGACAGCTTGTAACTCTGGGCCCAAGTTTTCACGTCTTTCAGGAAATTCGTCCCACTCAGCTGCTACACCATACATCAAATATCTCGCCTTCATGAGTTCTAGATCAATTTGTCCAACCTTGTTTTTAATGTGCTCCAATTCACTGATCGGATGATTTAAACTGTTTGGTTTGTAGTTAGCGGCAAACTCAATCATATCTTGGCGACAACCTAGAGCAATACCTAAATAACAAGCAGGAATATGTATTAACCAACCAGGGGGTGTATGCTTTTTATCTTGCCAACCAATTCGCTCAACATAGGCATTTTTATCGATTTTAACATGGTCAATGATTAAGTCATCACTTCGAGTGGCTCTCATTCCAAGCGTGTCCCAAGTTTGTTTCGTTGAAACGCCAGCTGCATCTCTAGGTACTAAAAACCCTCCAATATCATCGCTACCTTTAATTGACGCACTAACAATAAAGTAATCAGCAATAGGGGCTAGGGATGTAAATGTTTTATGCCCGTTGATCAGCCATCCATCCTCAGTCTGAACAGCTTCTGTCTCAGGCTTCCCCCCTCTTGTTGGGCTACCTGTTTTTGGCTCCGTTGCGGCTCGATTTATCACGATCTTATCTTGAACTATTTTTTTGCAAATCTTTTCAAAATTAGATGGCTCCCACTCTCTTCGAGTCGCTAAGTCCATCACTATACCGAGATGCCAGCCGGCACATAACGCGGTTGGGCCATCTCCTTGAGCTATATTTTCTTGAATGAGAGCAAATTCATACAGCGATAAATCCTGACCCCCATAACTTTTAGGCACGGACAAAGCCGTATAACCTGATTCTTTTAATTCTGCAAAATTTTCAAATGGAAATGATGCTTCTTTATCATAGTTTGCCGCTCTAAGTTTGAATTTTTTAGCGTGCGCTTTCGCCATGTTAACGAGTTCTTTATGCCGGTCATTTTTTATAAAAGAAGCATAGGGATCAAACATGTTAGCCCTCCTATCAAGACATTAATTTTTGAATTATCTTGTTCTATTTTATCGTAACGCATCCTCATTGTCATACAGATTAAAAAAATAAAAACATGCAGAGCATAAAAACCACCTGCATGTTTTTAATTAACGTAATTAATTATGTTGTACAGCCTGTTTTCTTTCCAATTCAAACCGATTCCGTGGATGTTCTCTGCACTCGTCAGAACATGAACGATGGTATTTCTCCTCACATTCAGGGCAACAAACATATTGTCTATTACATTCTGGATTAGCGCAGTTTACAAGTCGATCTACTTCTTTTCCACAATGATGACAGTGGCTTATAACAACATCTTCATCCGTTCTATTCACAGGTACAGATATTCTTTCATCAAAGACATAGCATTTTCCATCATAAAGTCGGCCCTGAACTTCAGGATCTTTCCCATACTCGACAATACCGCCTTCTAATTGGTTAACATCCTTAAAGCCTTCCTTAATTAGAAATCCGGTAAATTTTTCACATCTTATACCACCCGTACAATAGGTTAAGACTTTTTTATCCTTAGCATCGCTTAAATTTTCACGAATCCATTTTGGTAAATCTCGGAACGCTTTAACATCTGGGATAATGGCGTTTCTAAAATGTCCAATTTGTGTTTCATAATCGTTTCGTGCATCAATCACCACAACATCGTCTTGTTGTAGATATTTCAGAAATTCCTTTGGAGGTAGATGTTTACCTGTAATCTGATTTGGATCTAAATCGTCATTTAGTTTAAGACTGACTATTTCATTTCTAGGTCTTACAAACATTTTTTTAAACGCATGTCCATCTGCTTCATCTATTTTAAAAACAATGTCTTTAAATCTTGGATCTGATTTCAATGTATCCATATATTCCTGAGTCTGTTCCCAAGTTCCGGATACAGTCCCATTAATACCTTCATGTGCAACTAAGATTCTTCCTTTTAATCCTAGGTCCTTACAAAATTTAAGATGATCCTTAGCAAATGCTTCATGATCTTCAATCGGTACATACTTATAATAAAGTAATACACGATATGGTTTGTGTTCTGTCATATTTAATTCCACCCTTTTTCATTAATAAATATTGCAGTTATTTATTATTTTTAAACATTATATAAAATGTTAAAAAAGTGTCATAGAATATGATACCAAACTTGAACCATTTATGCATTAGTATTGTTCATTTATTTTAATTACATCCATAGTATAGCTATAAAAAGTCATTAATTTAGGACCTTATTATCTCTTTTTTAAGACTTCTATGTCTTCGCGCACTGATTCAAATTGTTGTAAAATAACCCCTTGTGCATCTTCAATAGCTAAATCATAAATCAAAGGGGCACAATTCTTCATAAAAAAATCATATAAGTTTTCGGCGCCAATAATACCAAGTTCTTTTTCATGTTCTGTATAATAGTAATCTTGAAGTTTCTCTATAATCGCATTCTTTTGCTCTGATCGAAGTCTCATTACAATTCACCTTTCTAGCAAAATAAAAAAAAGATTCCCCTCGCTACCACGTATCCATAGTGCGTGAGAGGAACCCTCGTTCTTACTTCTGATTAGCAATACTTACGTAAAGCTGATTCAATATTGTTTTTAATCTCCTCTTGCGTGTGATCCTCAATGTCATCTCTTGGGATAAAGTGAACAACGTCTTTCCCTTTTAATAAAGCTATTGATGGAGACGATGGTTCTATACCGGTAAAATAGTCACGCATTTTTTGAGTTGCTTCACGATCTTGACCAGCAAAAACGGTTACTAGATGATCTGGTTTTTTTTCGCCTTTTAAAGCTTCGACAACCGCAGGACGAGCTAAACCAGCGGCACAACCACATACAGAGTTAACAACAACCAAGGTTGTTCCCTCTACTTGGTTCATAAAGTTCTCCACTGATTCTGGAGTGGTAAGTTCGTTGAAATTTGCATGGGTAAGTTCCTCACGCATTGGCTTAACAATTTGTCTCATATATTCTTCATATGCCATAGACATATCGATCATCCTCTCTTATGTGGATCATATCCATTAATCGTGATCTTTATCGTATAACTATAAAATATCAAGTTTTTGATTAATGTGCAAAGCACACGCTCAAAAGTGAACTGTGAAACTGATCGTTAAAATAAACCTTTTATCGTGCCATCACTTAAGATATCCATTTTTAACGCTGCAGGCTCTTTTGGTAAACCTGGCATCGTCATAATGTTACCTGTTAAAGCAACAATAAAACCAGCACCTATAGAGGCATGCAATTCACGAACGTGGATGGTGAAATCTTGTGGCCTCCCCAAACGGCTCGGGTCATCCGATAATGAATATTGTGTCTTCGCCACGCATATTGGTAGTTTATCCCAACCATGTTGATTGAATTCCTTAATTTGCTTGAGTGCTTTTTCAGAAAAAGTAACCCCTTGCCCACCATATACTTGGGTTACAATTTTATGCAATTTTGCTTCAATACTTTCTTCTACTGCGTATAAAGGTTTAAAATGCGCCACTCCTTGGTTAATCACATTTACGACCGTACGAGCGAGTTCTTCTCCCCCAGCTCCCCCATCTGCCCAAACCGTTGATAGGGCTGAAGGGACGTTATTTTCTTTGCACCACTGATTAATAAAGTGAATTTCATCATCTGTATCCGATGTAAATCGGTTAATACCTACGATGACAGGCAGTCCAAAAGATTGAATCGTCTCAATATGTCGCTGTAAATTCGTCATACCATGTTTTAGTGCAACGAGATCTTCCTGATCTAATTCATTTTTTTGAAGTCCCCCATGCATTTTTAATGCCCTAACGGTGGCTACGATAATGACAGCTTTTGGTGACAAATGGCCGACTCTCGATTTTATATTCAAAAATTTCTCTGCACCTAGATCAGCCCCAAATCCTGCTTCTGTAATGACATAGTCACCCAGTTTTAAAGCTAACTTTGTTGCAAGAAGACTATTGCATCCATGAGCGATATTAGCAAAAGGTCCTCCATGTACAAGGGCTGGCGTATTTTCCAATGTTTGGACAAGGTTAGGATGTATCGCGTCTTTTAATAGTAACGTCAATGCCCCTTGTGCATTTAAATCACGAGCAGTAATAGGCCTTTTGTCATATGTATACGCAACAACAATGCGACTTAATCTCGCTTTTAAATCATCCATGTCTGTGGCCAAGCATAGAATCGCCATAATTTCTGAAGCAACCGTAATTTGAAAACTATCCTCTCTTGGCACACCACTAAAAGGTCCACCTAATCCAACCACTATCTGACGGAGCGCGCGATCATTCAGATCTAATGCGCGTTTCCAAACAACCCGCCGTTGATCAATATTAAGTTCATTGCCATGATAAATATGATTATCAATTAAGGATGACAATGTGTTATTCGCTGTCGTAATGGCATGAAGATCCCCTGTAAAGTGTAAATTCAGATCATCCATCGGAACAACTTGTGAATAACCCCCACCCGCTGCACCACCTTTTAATCCCATATTGGGTCCAAGTGATGGTTCCCTAAGAGCAATAACCGTCTTCTTCCCTATACGGTTCATGGCTTGACCAAGTCCAACGGTCACAGTAGATTTTCCTTCACCTGCTGGAGTTGGATTAATTGAGGTCACTAATATAAGATTGCCATCGGCTTGATCTTTCAAACGGTCTAGTGTATGTATTGATATTTTCGCTTTATAACGTCCATAAGGTTCCCAATCGTCTTTTTCTAAATCTAATTGTGCGGCTATGTTTTCTATTGGTAAAAGTGTAGCTTGTTGTGCAATATCAACATCTGTTTTGAATTCTTGATCTTTCACGAAAAGAGCCTCCCAACAAACTAAGTGCAAATATTTTTAAGTTATGACAATATTAAGATAAACTTTAAGTTCATTTTCTTATCCTATTTAGGTTTAGGTATTTAGGATAACAACTAGATACTCGACTTATCCTTTTAATATTTATCTAGAGTAGATATTGAAATAGGTAGAAGTGTTCAACATTATTTTAACACAAAAATCTCATCAGCTAACCACTATTTCATTCACGCTTTTGATACACTATGTTATGATGGGTTTTTCATTAAGAAGGATCGTTAAAATGTCCATGGATGGAGGAATGGCATTGATTGATGTCTATTTTGATGGAGCAAGCGCTGGAAATCCAGGGTTATCGGGAGCTGGCATTTATATTAACCATCGCAAAAAGGAAGAGCGTCTGGCTGTTCCACTCGGTGTTCTAAGTAACCATGAAGCTGAATTTGAAGCGTTCATACATGCTTTATCTTACTGCAAAAATCATGGTTATCTTGAAGTGTCTTTTCGAACGGACTCTCAGCTTGTGAATCAATCGATTGAAAAAGGCTTTGTTAAACGAAAAGGTTACCAAAACTACCTTGAACGAGCAACAAAACTGATTGATGAATTTGATTTATTTTTTATCAAATGGATTCCCAGCAAACAAAATAAAAATGCAGACGAATTAGCAAAAAAAGCGATTCAAGACCAATTGAATCAAGGATAAATAAGGTTTAATTTCATACAATCTTGTTTCTTATAAGCTGAAAAAGCGCCACTCGAAAATTGAGTGACGCTTTTAATATTCTATTCAATTTTAAGACACAAGTTTTCGATATTCTTCACTTAGTGATAAGAATAGTGCTTCGTCGCGGCAATCAAGGCTTTTATCAATCGCCACTTTCAGCTGTTCAACTCGGTGATTGTATTCAAGTTCATCCAGGATCATTTGTGCATACATTTCGACGACTGAAATCTTAGCATGCTGTTCTTTATAAAGAACGAGCGCCTTAGTATTTTGCTGAAAAGATTGATCTTTTTTCATCTTAACTGCCCCCTCTGCACTTTTTACTATCTTAAACCATTTTTCAGACTTTTGCAACCTTTCCGTTTAATTTTTATTCGAAAATTTAAACAATATTTTGGTTGCGCTTACAATTTAATTAACTAACTATAAATTATATATAGTAAAGGTCTACCCGATTTATGACTTTACGTAAAAATAAACAGCAAAAAAGCTAATGCTCTATTTAGGCATTAGCTTAGGTTCATCATGTTTTAGTGTTGTTGAGCATGTTTTCGATTACGGTTAGTTTGATTACGATCACGATTTCCTTGATAACGATCCTTATTACCGCCTTGATAACGATCTCGGCTGTGACCATAATTCCTACCTTTACCTCTAGGCGGACGTTTACGATCTCGTTTCACCATTAACGGTGATTCATTCGTTAAACGAATCGGTGTAGCGTCTGGTTCTTTGGTTAACGCTTTAAGAGCAGCGGCTACCACTTGAACAGCATCTTTGCCTTCAAGTAAATCTTCAGCAAGTTGTTTATAACTATCTAATTTTGCATTAGAAAGCAAATCTTCTATTGACTGAACCGCAGATTTTTGTTGTCCAATTAAAGCTTCATGATACGTCGGTGCTTTAATTTCTCTCATTTTCTGTTTCGTTACATGTTCAATGGAACCTAAGTGAGGCATTTCCTTCGGCGTAATAAATGTCAATGCCATCCCTTGTTTTCCTGCACGTCCCGTTCTACCTATACGGTGAACATAGCTTTCAGGATCTTGAGGTAAGTCGAAGTTATAAACATGTGTGACATTACTAATATCGAGTCCACGTGCAGCAACATCTGTCGCTATAAGCAGGTCAACTTGATCATTTTTAAAACGTTTAAGAACATGGTCACGTTTTGATTGTGTTAAATCACCATGAATTCCTTCAGCTGTATACCCTCTTTTTTGAAGAGCTCGTGTTAATTCATCGACACGTCGCTTTGTTCGACCAAATACAATCGCTCTTTCTGGCGTGTGTAAATCAAGAAAACGGGCTAGCACATCAAATTTTTCTGACTCTTTAAGTTGAACATATCCTTGATCAATCCCTGAAACCGTTAAAGTCTTCGCCTTAATTTGAACTTTTTCAGGATTTTTCATAAACTGTTCAGCTAAAAGACGAATAGCCTTTGGCATGGTTGCAGAGAACAGTAACGTTTGTCGATCGGCAGGTGTTTTCTCTAAAATAGAACGAATGTCGTCAATAAAGCCCATGTTTAGCATTTCATCTGCTTCATCTAGAACAACATGTTCGATATGATCCAATCGGATGGTTCTTCTTTTTATATGATCTAATAATCGACCTGGAGTTGCTGAAATAATGCTAGGGCGTTTTTTCAGAGATCGAATTTGTTTTTGAATATCTTGTCCACCATATATTGGTAAAGTTGTAACTCCTTTATAGCGACCAAGACCATTTAGTTCATCGGCCACCTGTATCGCAAGTTCACGAGTTGGCGTGATGATGATACCTTGTATTTCTCGATTAGTTGGATCAGCGAACTGCAATAACGGGATACCGAAAGCGGCTGTTTTCCCTGTTCCAGTTTGTGCTTGACCGATTAAATCCACTTTTTTTAATGCAAGAGGTATGGCGTTTTCTTGAATAGGCGTCATATTTTCAAAGCCTACTTTTTCCGTTGCTTTTAGTATTGCTTCATCAATTTTTAGTTCAGAAAATTTCATTAATAAATACATTCTCCTTTATTATTACAAATAGTTAGGCATTCACCAGGCAGAAAATGCCTACTAAACATTTGAGCCTAGCATCAATTTTTTCAATAGAAAAATTCTCCACCCACATAAGAATACTTATATACTTTATCATGTACGCTACTGAATTGCAATTAATCCCATACTACTCTATACACCTTATTATTTAAAACTAAACAGATTTTCATTCTTAAAAGTTTATTTTGATTTAAAAATCGAGTATATTAGACATTAGACACAATCTTTTTCAAATTTTTAAGATTTCTTTTTTAACATTTTTTCATAACTCTGATAAAATGTATTTAATACCGATTTTTTATTAGAAATGAGGATTCAAAAGATGACACAAAGTAAAGAAGCTAATATCTTTTTCTTGTTCGGTGCAACTGGAGACCTAGCAAGAAGAAAACTGTACCCTGCGCTGTATAACTTGTATAAAAAGCAACAACCGTTTGCGGTTATTGGGCTTGCACGCCGACCACACAATCATCAATCGTTTCGCGATCTTGTTGCAGACTCTATACAAGATTTTGTAGCTCAAGATACTGATTTAACAGATTTTTTAGACACATTTTATTACCATCCACTTGATGTTAATAATCTTGAGGCTTTCGTTTCATTGAAAGACCTAAGTGATAAAGTAGATCGCAAATTTAATTTACAAGGTAATCGGGTTTTCTACCTATCTTTAGCCCCACGCTTGTTTAAACAAGTAACAGGAAATCTTAAAAAAGCAGGTCTAACACATGATAATGGTTGGAAACGTCTCATTATAGAGAAGCCTTTCGGACATGATTTAGAATCAGGAACTGAATTAAATGAATCGCTTCATGCGGTATTCAAAGAAAGTGAAATATACCGTATCGATCATTACCTCGGTAAAGAGATGATTCAAAATATTCAAGTTGTCCGTTTTGCAAATCCAATCTTTGAATCTGTTTGGAACAACCGCTATATCTCAAACATTCAAATCACTTTAAGTGAACAACTCGGTGTAGGAGAACGGGCAAGTTATTACGACCAAACCGGAGCCTTGCTAGATATGATTCAAAATCACATGTTACAGTTAGTTTCGTTAACAGCAATGGAGCCGCCAAGCCGTTTTGCTACAGAAGACATCCGTGATGAAAAAGTTAAAGTATTAAAATCGCTTCGTCTTTTTAATAGCGACGAAGTTAAAGAACATGTCGTTCGTGGACAGTACGAAGATGGAACCATGTCTAATGGTGAGTCTGTCATTGGTTACAAAAAAGAAGAAAATATTGATCCAGAGTCAAAAACTGAGACATATGTTGCTGCGAGACTTTTTATTGATAATTATCGCTGGGCTGGAGTACCATTCTATATCAGAACAGGTAAACGTTTGGCTGAGAGATCGGCACAAATTACCGTTCAATTTAAAGACGTGCCAAAAAATCCATACTTCTATAACTTTAATGAGTTAAGTTCTAATCTGTTAACCATTCATATTCAACCTGATGAAGGTATTTCTTTAAAACTAAACGCAAAACGATATAGTCAAGAAAGTGATACGATCCCTGTTAAAATGAAATTTTGTAACAATTGCGAAGGTAAACCTGATGCTGCAACAGCATATGAACGGCTAATAGAAGATTGTATAAATGGTGATTCAACAAACTTTATTAGATGGGATGAGGTTGCCTTCTCATGGACTTTTGTTGATGCTATTGCAAAAGCATGGAGGGAAGAGAATATACCTCTAGAAACCTACCCTGCGGGATCAATGGGTCCAAAAGCTTCTGATGATCTCCTAGCTAAAGAAGGGTTTCACTGGTGGGATATAAGTAAAGTTGATAAAAATTAAGGTTTTTACATAATTAATTGTTTATCACATAAAAAACGTCATAGCCTTTGGGCATGACGTTTTTTTAATTTTGTTTAACCTGAGGTCAAGAATATTTTGGCTTTATTTGTTGGATCTAGGCTTAAATGATCCCAGTTCCAATTGAGAAAACTTTAACATGTTGATTACTTTAGCATAGGCTATTTATTATTAGGATTGGTCTTTGTCGTCTTTGTTAAAAATAAATCTTTAAAGAATTTTTGTCCAGGTCTAACACTCGATAATTCCTTCATCACATCTACCCAGGCTTCCCGATGGTTTCCACCTAATTTAGTAAAAATTGTCTTCATTTGCTCTTGTTGCACTTTACTGAGTTCTTTTTCCAAATTCAATCCACGGTCCGTTAAATAAAGCTGCTTATATCTTTTATCATATTCAGCTGTTTTATGTAGTATGAATCCCTTTTCTGTAAGCTGTCTAAGTGGCTGATTTAAAGCCTGCTTGGTTACTTCTAAAACTGTTAATAGTTCGTTAACTGTAATTCCTGGAATTCTCGCTATAAAAAATAAAATACGATGATGGACTCTCTGAATTCCATACTTTTCAATCATTTGATTAGGCTTTTCTGTAAACGTTCGATACCCAAAATAAAACAATATAAGTAATTCATTTAGATCATTATCGTCTTCGTGATTCAATCGTTCCGATTCCCCTTTCGCTGTAGAAACTATCATACCATTATTTTCACTCTTTTGAACATGCGTATTATAAAAGAAAAGCGATAGACTATTAGATGATTGGTTCGTTTTTTAGGTCAAGTATATTGACCTAAATTCATTTTTTATTTAAAATAACCCTATAAGTCAATCATATTGACCTAATTTTTTTTAGGAGTGATGGTGGAGTGGAATATACAATCGGACGGTATTTAATCGACCGTTTAGCTGAGCTCGGTATTAGACATATCTTTGGAGTTCCAGGCGACTATAACTTGTCATTTTTGGATAGTATTGTTGATCATCCTGCACTCGAATGGATCGGAAATTGCAATGAATTAAATGCGGCGTATGCAGCAGATGGTTATGCTCGAATTCACGGAATCAGTGCCCTTGTCACAACTTTCGGAGTTGGTGAATTGAGTGCAATCAACGGAATCGCTGGATCCTATACAGAAGAAGTCCCTGTAGTCAAAATTACGGGAGCTCCATCAACTGTTGTATCAAATGCAGGAAAATTAGTCCATCATACACTCGGTGACGGAGACTTCAATCACTTTTCAAGAATGTTCAGTGAAGTGACTGTCGCTCAAACGACGTTAAATGAACAAAATGCGACGGATGAAATAGATCGTGTGCTGCGCATGTGTGTCCTGCAGAAGAAACCTGTCCATATTAATTTACCTGTTGATATACATTCTAAACCAGCAACGATGCCGACAACGCCTTTATTACAACATCTATCTCAGACTGATACGACTAGCTTAAATAAATTAATCAAACACGTATTACCAGTTATTGAAAAAGCAACATCACCCGTCATCTTAGCTGATTATCAAGTATACCGTTATGATGCCTATTCAACTTTAAAAACTTTTGCTGAAAAAACTGGCTTCCCGGTAGCTACTTTAAGTATGGGTAAAGGCGTTTTTGACGAGGATCACCCTCAACATATCGGGGTATATAGCGGAAAAACAAGTACGCCATATCTTAGAAAACGCATCGATGAGTCAGACTGTATCATCTCGATTGGTGTTCGACTCACCGATTCCATAACAAGTGGATTTTCACAAGGTTTTTCTGAGGAACAAGTTATTCATATCATGCCTCACGAAATTCATTATCAAAACAAAACTTGGAATAATATTGAACTAAACGATGCTTTAATGGCTCTGTCAACTCACATAACAAAACGTGATCCGGAGACTTTAGACATAAAACCTATTTTATCTCAAGATGAATACAAACACCTATCATCTTTCTATGCAAAACCTGAACAGCCCATCTTACAAGAACGATTTTGGGAATTAATGCATCAATTTATTCAAAAAGATGACGTTCTTATCGCTGATCAAGGTACATCCTATTTTGGAGCAGCCACGGTTCCTTTAAAAGAACACGTAACCTTTATTGGTCAACCATTATGGGGATCAATAGGATATACATTGCCCGCTCTACTTGGTACGCAACTCGCTGATCTTACCAGGAGAAATATTTTATTCATTGGCGACGGAGCCTTTCAACTGACGTTCCAAGAAATATCAACCATGGCGAGACAGCAAATTAAGCCGGTTATTTTTGTTTTTAACAATGATGGTTATACAGTAGAACGTGCTATCCATGGGGAAGAAGAAGTATATAACGATATTCAGATGTGGAATTATGCAGAAATTCCGTCGGTCTTAGGAGCTAAATCTACCCAAGTAAAAGTATCAACCGAGGGGGAACTGATTGACGCCCTCGAAAATACCATTGCAAACACAGATACGCTCCATTTCATTGAAGTTGTGATGGATCGAATGGATATGCCCGAACTCTTAAATAAAGTCGGTAAAGCTTTGGCCGCACAAAATAATTAATCAGCCTTCAAATAGAAAATCAAAAAAGATGTTGCCATTAATTGAGCAACATCTTTTTTCTTATCTTTTTTTTCTCATGAGATAATAAGGCTCAACAGGACGGTCCACTTTAACTTTTACGATCATCATGGCATTTGGAGCTCGATCAATAGGATTTCCATTTTCATTCCAAATCGCCTCAATAACTTGTTTATGGTGAATGAAACCCGGCCCATAAAATTCAACCTCTTCCCCAACCCCAAAGTTGTTTCTTTGTTGTAGAGTTGCCATTTTTGTGGATTGGTCATAATCAATGACTTGGGCTGCAAATGTATACTGAGGAATTTTTCTTGGTTTGGCAAAGATTTGGTTCTTCTCTGTTGGAATATGATAATAAAACCCAGATGCTAATTCGCGTTGAGCAGTCTTCCACAATTCTTCTTCCCAAGCAGGATCAAAAGTATAATTCTCTGGATCTGAACAATACGTATCGATCGCTTTTCTATAAACATTAACAACGGTTGATACATAATGGATCGATTTCATTCGACCTTCTATTTTTAGACTATTAATACCTGCACCTACAATATCTGGAATGTGACGAATCATGGCTAGATCCACTGCACTCATTGAGAAAGGCTCGTCATCATCTTTAATGAGACTTTGTTTAGTCGCTACATGATCCATGTCAAACAAATCGTATTTCCACCGACAAGATTGAGCACACCCTCCTCTGTTGGCATCACGATTCGCCATGTGATTAGATAAGACACATCGACCAGAGTAAGAAATACACATCGCTCCGTGGATGAATGCTTCAATTTCCACATCTGTTTTTTGGCGAATTTCGCGAACTTCTTCCATACTAACTTCACGAGCTAATACGACCCTCTCTAATCCTTCCTTTTTCCAAAATTCTAACGTTTTATAATTTGTCGCAGATGATTGAGTGGATAGGTGCACAGGTAGACCTGGTGCTTCACTCATACATATCGCAATTAAAGCAGGATCAGACACGATGACGGCATCGATACCCATATCTCTTAAAGTTCGAAAAAATTCTCCAGACCCTCTTGAATCGCCTTCATGGGTGACCATATTCGCTGCTACATAGACTTTGGCCTGATGACCGTGAGCAAAAGCAATCCCTTCTCGCATTTGATCAAAATCAAAATTTCCTGCTCTTGAACGTAGTCCATAGTCTTGTCCACCGATATAAACAGCATCTGCCCCATACCTAATGGCCATTTTCAACTTCTCTAAGTTTCCCGCTGGTGCTAATATTTCAGGTTTTTTCATTTTTATTCCCATCTTACTTATCTCCTTACTGAACGTCTCCAGGTTGTTTTAAGTAAAAACCCGTCCCAAGTGGCCGATTTGTTGGTTGTAATTCATAAAGCTTTGTTTCATACGCCGCGGATGAATAGGTGCCTGATTCAATCGCTTGTTTTGCTGCTACAAATAATTGAGCCATACGGACAAATCGATCCCCTTGAAGAAGCACGCCATCTAGTTTCCAAGTACGTAATCCTTTTTGGACACACTTATCAAGATAAGGCATCAGTGAGAGATCTTCTGTTGAATAAATGTGTGTTCCATTTTGGTCTTCATAGATAGGGTATTGGGTTTCTGGATCTTTCGGTTCAGCTAAAAACAAACCTCTATCTTTATCTGTTGCCTCATTTTTTTGTGAATAACGAAAATAATTGGATAATAAGGGTCGTTTGGATTGATGAATGCATGTGGGTCCATAAACTTGAACTTCTAAAGGAACAGAAATTTTATTTTGAATACTCTCAAGTTCAATTAATGTTAACTCTCTCGCAGCCACAGCTCCAATAGCGCCTCTTTTTACCCAAAAGGAAATATGTTCGGCAGAGGTAACCATCGTTTGAGCATCATATATAAAAGGCAAAGATAGGTTTAGTTCTTGAAGCGTCATTATTACACCAGGATCACCTACTGTAATGGCATCCACTCCTATTTGATCCAGTTTACTTAAATAATCCGGAACATCATCAATATGGTGATTGTGCATTAAACCATTTACAGCAACAATCAGACGTTTTTTGAATTTATGTGCTTCCTGTACTATTTCTTCTATTTCATCCATGGTTAATGACTTTGGTAATCGTAAACCAAATTGATCTTGACCAACATACAACGTATCGATACCTATTGATAACAATGACTTAGCCTGATTAACAGATTCTGCAGTAGCAATTAGTTCAATCATTTCAATATACCCTCCGAAGCCTACTTACTAAATTATCCTATCTCATCCTATCACAATGGAATTTGAAAAAACCCTAAATTTGTGTCATTTTTTTAACTATTTAATAGACCAGATTAAATAAAGTTCATAACATAAATTAAATAAAAAAGAGAAAAACTACGATAGAAAAGTGAAAACTAAGTTACGGAGGAATTTGTAAATGAATGAAGCGGATCAAATACAATCTAAAGAACATCTTAAATCACTAAAGCAAGCACAAACCTATTTACAAAATGCAATGAATTCAATCACACAAGCCGAAGCCATGCAAAATAATCTTGCCATTCACCAAACAGAACAACATGCCCAAAAAGCAAAACAAGTCTTATATCAAAGTAAGATCAATCAAGATCCACTTATTCAGACAGCAGAGCAAGATATTGAACAGGCAGAAAAAGTGATCCAACAATTAAAAAGCTCTAAATAATCATGAATAATAAGATGTGTTTTCTTTTATAAACGCTCTTCTTTCAACTGATATTGCAAAATTAAC
>NZ_WNHB01000028.1 GCF_009718825.1 Terrilactibacillus tamarindi
TATTAAAATGAATGGTGCGGTCGAGAGGACTCGAACCTCCACGAAGTTTCCCCCACTAGCCCCTCAAGCTAGCGCGTCTGCCATTCCGCCACGACCGCAAATAATATATATGAAATGTCGTTATTTTTGAATAGATGGTGCGGGTGAAGGGACTCGAACCCCCACGTCGCGAGACACTAGATCCTAAATCTAGCGCGTCTGCCAATTCCGCCACACCCGCATCGTATTCAGTTCTTGCTTAGTATAAATGGTGAGTCATGGAGGATTCGAACCTCCGACCCTCTGATTAAAAGTCAGATGCTCTACCAACTGAGCTAATGACTCATTTTGGCTGCCCCAGCTGGATTCGAACCAACGCATGATGGAACCAAAAACCATTGCCTTACCGCTTGGCTATGGGGCATTAATGAAATGGCGGACCCGACCGGATTTGAACCGGCGATCTCCTGCGTGACAGGCAGGCATGTTAACCACTACACCACGGGTCCACACTGGTAAACTAAATATCAATGGTGACCCGTACGGGATTCGAACCCGTGTTACCGCCGTGAAAGGGCGGTGTCTTAACCGCTTGACCAACGGGCCACAAATAAAATAATGATAAACTGGCGGAGAAGGAGGGATTTGAACCCTCGCGCCGCTTTCACGACCTACACCCTTAGCAGGGGCGCCTCTTCAGCCACTTGAGTACTTCTCCAAATCTGGCTCCACAGGTAGGACTCGAACCTACGACCGATCGGTTAACAGCCGATTGCTCTACCACTGAGCTACTGTGGAATACTTATTTCTTTAACAGCGACAAGAAATATTATATAACATTTTGTTTTTCTTGTCAATAACTTTTTAAAAAGTTTTTTTAAAGAAGTTTTATAAGTGATTGATCTTCAATACTACTTGTCTAGCGACAACATTCTTAAATTTCATCAAATGTTTTGTTTTCCTTTTGACGACTTTATTAATTTACCACAAAGATTAGACATTAGTCAACACTTTTTTTAAAAAAATTAATTAAGCTTAGAATATGACGTCACGACAGTAACCATCGAGATGTCATGGTTGATTGAACCACTTTAGGTTATTCCAATACTAACTTACCTTTGCATTTGCCACAAACATATTTCGTCGTATCGATACGTCTCTTCCTCTTATAGCTTACTCCACACGTTTTACATTTATAGGTATATTGTTTTGTAGATGTTCTTTTTAACGAGGTTATTTCTTTACAGTACCTAGCTCCACCCACTTGATTTAACAAAAGGATAAAGTCCCTATCGCGATGTTTATAGCCTTTTCCCTCTAAGTGCAAATGGTAGTGGCACAATTCATGTTTAATAATCTTAACTAATGCTTCTTTACCGTGGACGGCAAGTTGATGTGGATTACACTCGATATGATGGCTTTGAAGAAGATACCGTCCCCCTGTTGTTCTTAACCGAGGATTAAATCTTGCTTGATGAACGAATGGCTTATTAAAACTAGTTAGTGAAATATGTTCAACTAATCTTTGAAGTTCTTCATTAGTCATAGCTAACGGATGCACCTTCTTTTCCTGATTCTCTAAACTATTGTACATCAAAGAAACATGGGATGTCTTTCTTTAAATTAATTTTTTGTCATCACCCTACCATCACTTGAAACTTTTACTAAAAATTAAAAAGCTCCATTTTAAGTCTTATTTGACTTACGCAAGCTCTATGTTCTGAACCCCATCAAGATTTTAAAGTCAAATTTACTATTTTTTATTTCTTTTAGGTACATAGTCAAGCAGGAATTCATAAGATAGTTATAAATTGATCGTATATGAACCATATTACTGTCCATCTTCAAAGAAATGCACCGAATAAGCTTAAGATACTATTAGTGCTAACCATTATCATATTTATTGAGAAAAATATTGCATGAGAAATGGTAACTTCACTTGCTAACTTCTTGTTCGTCCGTTTAAGTGAATGGATACGTCTTTAACCATTAGAGTGTTCAAAAAGGTAAATTAGAAGCAAGACGGTAAGAGTGACACTGTTCCCGAGAAGGCATTCCACAGGATGTGGTAGTAGCTTCAACGCCAGCCACAGGACGTTTGCGATTTTAGTTAAAGATCCTCTTGGATAGCGTCGGAGATTCACCGCTTATCATTTGGTGACTTTTTGAACTACCTTTTAAACGGAAAATAATCACGAAAAAGGAGGGCTCTTAATGCCTATTTGGTTTAAAAATCAACTACAAGATGCCTATTACAACAAGGATCGTTATCAAATTAAACTCCTTAACCAATGTTGGTTTTTCTATCAAAAAAGAAACTGTTCTTGAGAACTGAACAGTTTCCTTTTTATGAGATTAACGACTTTAAGTCAATTTATTTCCTACTGGTTCACTTATTTATTTGGTGGCAACATTGATAAGGCAATACGCCCGGTTTCGGGATTCACGTCTTCCACCCATACAGTGACAATCTGTCCTACATGAACCACATCTAATGGGTGTTTAACAAATTGATTGGATAACTTAGAAATATGAACTAAACCATCTTGCTTAACTCCAATATCGACAAAAGCACCGAAATCAACAACATTACGTATTGTTCCTTCCAATTGCATCCCCTTCGATAAATCCTTTAACTCCAAGACATCTGTTTTTAATAGCGGTTTTTGAATGTCATCTCGCGGATCGAGCCCTGGTCGAAGTAGAGCTTCTATAATATCTTTTAAAGTAGGTTCCCCTATTTCTAATTCACGAGCTAAATCTGCAACGGATACATCAGCAAATTTTTGTTTGAGTTGATCCGTTCCGATATCATCAAGAGAACACCCCATATACCTAAGTAAGGTTAATGTATCGTCGTAGCTCTCAGGATGAATAGCGGTATTATCTAAAGGTTGGTCACCTTCTGGCACCCGCAGAAATCCCGCACATTGTTCATATGTTTTCTGTCCTAAACGAGGAATTGACTGTAACTGTTCTCGATTTACAAATTTTCCTTCACGGTTCCGAACTTTTACAATATTATTTGCGACCGTTTTCGATAATCCTGAAACATACTGTAATAGCGATGGAGAGGCTGTATTTACATTTACCCCAACCCGGTTAACGGCCGTTTCTACGGTAAAGGTCAGCGACGCATTTAGATCTTTTTGGGATACATCATGTTGATATTGACCCACACCTACACTCTTAGGATCTATTTTGACTAACTCGGCTAAAGGATCTTGCAAGCGTCTCGCAATTGACACAGCACTGCGTTCTTCCACCTTGAGGTCTGGAAACTCTTCTCTAGCTAGTGGCGAGGCTGAGTAGACACTCGCTCCAGCTTCATTGACGATGAGATAAAAAATATCGTTTCCTTTGATTTCTCTGAGAACATCTGCAATAAATTGTTCCGTTTCCCGAGATGCTGTTCCATTTCCAATTGCTATCATCTTAATATGATATTTTTCAATAAGATGTAATATATGTTCCTTTGATTTCTCAACTTCTGATCTAGGCGGGGTTGGATAGATTACGGAAATATCCAACACTTTACCAGTGGCATCGATAACGGCTAATTTACAACCCGTTCGATACGCAGGATCGACACCTAAAACAACACACCCTTTGATTGGTGGTTGCAGCAATAAAGACTGTAGATTTTCAGAAAAAATATGAATGGCTTGTTGGTCGGCCTTTTCCGTCAAAGCTTGTCTTAAATCGCGTTCAATAGCCGGTGATATTAATCTTTTGTATGCCTCTTGTGCTGCTGCATTTAATAATCCAGATGCAGTCGACTGCTTTTGTTTTACGACTATTTTTTCTAGATAAGCTAAAATTTTATCAACAGGGGCAAGAACATTTACTTTTAAGATCCCTTCTTTTTCTCCACGATTAATCGCTAATATCCGATGGGGAACAATGCGGTCTGCTTTTTCTTGATAATCATAGTACATCTCAAAAATTTTCTTCTCATCTTTCTCTTTTTCCTTACCAACACTAACTTGGATAAATCCTTCTTTAAACGTCCTATTTCTTATCCAAGCTCTTATTTGGGCGTCATCAGCGATCATTTCCGCAACTATGTCTTGTCCACCTGAAATGACATCATCTAATGTGTCTACACCTTTATCTTTATTAAGATATTTTCCTGCCTCCTCTTCAATTGGAGAAGTTGGAAAAGTTAAGAGAAAATGGGCGAATGGCTCGAGACCTTTCTCTTTCGCTATCGTTGCTCTTGTTCTTCTTTTTTGTTTGTATGGCCTGTAGATATCTTCAATTTCCTGCAATTTCGATGCGGCACTAATTTTATGCGTTAATTCATCCGTCAATTTACCTTGTTCTTCAATAAGTCGCGTGACTTCTTCTTTTCGTTTACTAAGTTGCATAGCATAGCGATATTGATCGTGTATTGCATTTATTTGCACCTCATCAAGACCGCCTGTCATTTCTTTACGGTATCTCGCAATAAATGGAATCGTATTATCATCATTCAATAATTGGATCACTTGTTTAATTTGTCTTTGAGCGATATGTAAAGTTTCAGAAATAGTTTTATAGATATGGTCATCTTTAGTTTTTGTTTGAACCAAGTCAAGTCCTCCTTATTGTTACACTACTCTCATTATATAATATGTATTTTTATTTATCATGCTTGGCAAGCGCGCGATGTTACTTAATCATAGAAGATGATCTCCCACCAGCTATTCCTCGTTAGTTATTCGTTTATTGATTAGGCTTTATTACCTATACTATAAGGATTGACATTACGACCTGTGTGGCCTTACATGGGTGAATTAAAAACATTTACCCGTTCTATAATTAAAAAAGCTTTGAAGTACGTGTTCAAAAAGGTGACAAATTAGAAGCAAGAAGATCAAGGTGGCGCCGTTTTGAGGACCGCATTCCACAGAATGTGGTAGCTTCAACGCCAGCCACAGGACGTGAGCGATTTTAGTTGAAGATCCTCTTGTGTTTACTACATGAGGACCGAAAAAACAAGCCAACGCCGAGATTCGTAGCTTATCATTTAGTGGCTTTTTGAACAACCTCTTTAAATACGTGTTCAAAAAGGTGACAAATTAGAAGCAAGAAGATAAGAGCGCGCAGTTCCTGAGGACCGGAATGTAGGTTTTTACTACATGAGGACCGGACTTCCACAGGATGTGGTGGCTTCAACTTTTAGTTGAAGATCCTCTGGCCAACGCCGAGATTCGCAGCTTATCATTTGGTGGCTTTTTGAACTTCCTCTAAAAAAAAAGCAACCTTTATATGGTTGCTTTGGCTTCTTTTGGCCTTCCAATTAAGAGAGTCATATCATCGTCATAACGTTCTGAAAATGTTTCAAACGACCTTTCTAGTTCTTCTTCGATTAGCATCCGATACAAACTTTTGATGTCCGAGACGCGATTAGATCGAAAAACGACACCATCAGAATGCATCACGAATAAGGCTAAGCTTGGATATACGAAGGTTTGAACTTGACAATGAATCGGTCTACCTGTTAAGAATCCTTGTTGTGGGATTGGGATAATAGGTTTTCCTTCAATCGGATGAATCGATAACTTAATATTACCAATACCACAATAGGAGACTTTCTTTTCTTTAAATAAAATTTTAAAAATACTAACGACAGCACCTCGATAATTGACTAAGGCGTCATTTATCCGTTCCATAATTAAATCAATAGGTTGATCATATAGTTTCTTTGCTGTATTTGTTACTCGTTCAGCAGCTTCATTTGCTCCCTGTCCACTGCCTAATCCATCAGCCAAGACGCAAAGAAGAAAGTGATCCGTCTCTTTTATATAATAACTATCCCCGCAGAAAGGATTGTTATGTTTCGATTTCTGCAAGGCTAAAACACCAAAGTTTTCTAATGGAAATCTTTCAATCATTTTAATCGTTCCAGTCCTTCATCAGGTAGAGTTTTTCTTAACTTCTTCAGGGCTCGTCTCTGCAGTCGCGATACATGCATTTGAGATATCCCTAACTTTTCACCCGTTTCTTTCTGACTCAAATTCTCAAAATAAGTATAATTTAATATATCTTTTTCACGATCATCCAATACATGAAAAGCCTCTTTTAAAAGTAATTGACTTTCAATTTGTGTATAACCTTTTTCCTGTTTTCCTACAAGATCGAGAAGAGTGACTGTACTACCTTCCGAATCAGCTTCGATTTTACGATCAACAGATAAAGCATAATAACTGTTACTCATTTCCATTGTTTCTAGAACATCTTCTTCTGAAACGTCCAAGTATTCTGCAATGTCAGCGACTTTTGGAGAACGTTGTAATTCCCTTGTCAAATGTTCTACGGCCTTATTTATCTTTGGACCAAGCTCTTTCACACGCCGTGGTACATGAACTCCCCATGTCTTATCGCGAATATACCTTTTAATCTCACCCAAAATGGTCGGCATAGCAAATGATTCAAAACTTCTATTAAAAGATGGATCGAAACGTTTAAACGCAGCAAGCAAACCAATCATACCCACTTGATACAAATCTTCTTGAATATCTTTACTTTTCGCGAATTTATTTGAAAGGATAATAACAAGTTTTTCATATTTTGCTAGAAGTTTAGATTGGATGGTCTCATCATCTGGATTTTTTTGATAATCCAATATTAGTGACTGTATTTCATTCTGTTGTTGTTGAGACTCTGTTGGCATTCATATCCACCTCGTCTCTGTTCAGTAACTTAGACATTTTTACAATAATGCCCGAGCCACTACTAATGTTTACTTCATCCATTAATGTGTTGATTAAGAAAAGCCCTAGCCCTCCTTCATTAATTTGATTTAAAGACATGGTAACATCAATTGGTTTCAACTCATTTAAAACTTTGTCTACTTCAAAACAATTTCCTTGATCGATGACAGTGATCGTCAACGATGTTTCGGAACAATTGAGATTAATTTCAATTTGTCCTTCATCGACATTTTTATAGGCATGGTTTACAACGTTCGTACACGCTTCTGACACAGCAATTTTGATGTCTTCAATGTCATCATAATTAAACCCCATCCGATTGGCAATTCCTGACACGGTTAACCTTGCAACACCAACAAACTCTGATTTAGCTGGAATCTTTAAGCTGACTGTTTCGTTAGACGTTTCCATCATATATCCCCCTCTGCCGATGCCACACGTTTAGCTTTTAGAAGATCCATAAGACCTGTGATCGTAAATAATCTTTCTACACGTGGTGTCATTTCTACAACATCAATATGCGATTGATGTTTTTCTGCTGATTTAAGGGCGGCGATAATTACACCTAGTCCCGTACTATCCATGTAAATGGTTTCTTTAAGATTAAGAATCGTGACGGCCCCTTCTATTTCAGTTAACGGTATTAATGTTTCCTTTAGTTTGGGTGCCGTATAAGCATCAATTTCTCCACTAACGCTGACGATATGTTTATTTTGTTCTTTTTCTTGCTTAAGAATATTTAAATTCATGTTGATCCCCCTAATGATATAAATCATTTAGTCTACCATTCCCAATCTTAGATACTAGTAAACTTAAAACTTTAAAACAATTAAGGTAAAATCATCTCGTAAAACAAAGTCTTGTAACATTTCGAGATTATAATATACTTGATCAACAATTCTTTGAGCAGGAGAATGCATTTCAGAACGAATAATATCGGCGATTTCACCTCGTTCAAGAAATCCTTTTTCTGTACGGCATTCTGTTACTCCATCGGATAGTAAAATAATCATGTCCCCTGGTTCTATATCTAACCGATACTCAGCATAATTGGAATGCCTTCTTAAACCAAGAACAGACCCTTTTGCCACTAATTCTTCAAATCGGTCATATTTGTGATTATAGAAGAAACCCGGTTCATGACCCGCTGATGCAAAAGAAAAAATGTTTTCATCGGCATGATAGACGCCATAGAACATGGTTATAAACATGCTAGGATCAATATTTTGTTCAACGACATGATTTAAACTAGATAAAACATCTCCAGGTTGCTTGCGATAGTCAGGCAAACTGTCCATAGCATATTTAATCATAGACATACACATCGCTGCTGGTATACCTTTACCTACTACATCAGCAATGGCTACACTTATTGAATGATCATCTTGTACAAAGTGATAATAATCGCCGCTCATTTTTTTAGCTGGTTTAGAAATAACGCCTATATCTACGCCATGTCCGGATGGAATTTCACCTTCTACCAGTGATTTTTGAATATTTGCGGCAATATCAATTTCTGCATCTAATTGTTCTTGCCTTGTTCTTAAACTTTGATGTTCACGATAAGCAAAACCATAGCCAATCATCACTTCAAGTAAAAATTCTAAAGAATCCATCACTTTTTGATCAACATGAGGGATTATACGTTTAACGACCTCGATGTGCATGCTCACAACATCTTCTGGAGAGACATGTTGTTCAAGCATTTTCCTGCTAAATTTTTGACCTTTATAAAGTGCTCTTTCATCTCTTTGTTCAATATATTGTGCAAGCATTCTTTCATATTGACTCAGTTTAATAGTATAATCCATATTGCATTCGTGTCCCCTCTCTCATTACCGAAGCCACTTAATTGCTACAATATTTGTCCCCTTTTCCAAAGTTGAATCAATTTTAAATATATCCATTAATCTCTTTACGCCAGGAAGGCCTGCTCCAAGTCCACCAGATGTTGTATAACCATCCTGCATAACTAATCGTATATCTTTTATTCCAGGTCCCTTATCTCTAGATGTTATTTTTAACCCTTTTTTCCCTAGATTAACAATGGGTTCTATGGTAATTTCACCATTATTTGCATATAAATAAATATTTCTTGCTAATTCGGATATCGCTGTTGTTATTCTAGCTTGATCAACATGACCAAACCCCATTTCTCTTGAAATTTGGCGCCCAAGTTGTCTTGCTTGTACAATATCCCACTCGTTATTAATGGGTACAGAGGAACGAGTCTCCATGATCATCCCCCCAAATCCTGTTTCAATTTGGCTAATCCTTTTTCCAAATCTAACGCAGTAGAGATATTATTTAATCTGATTCCGAGGTCTGTTAAAATGATAGCGACGGCAGGACGAATTCCTGTAAGAACGACTTTTGCTCCTAAAAGATCTGACATTTTAACAACATCGCCTAAAATTTTAGCAATATAGGAATCAATAATATCAACGGTTGATAAATCAATGACAACCCCCTTTGCCCCTGTCTCATGAATTTTTTCAAGTAAATCTTCTTGAAATTGGATAGCTGTATGATCATCTAGTTCGATTTGAATTGAAATCAAGAGATAATCTCCAAGCTTCAGAATAGGTATTCTCACTGTTTGCCATTCCCTTCCGTGATTGTGATTACCTTTCTTTCAGTTATTTTCAGAGCTTCCTCTATTCCTCTTTGCAAAGAACTCTTTGTAGGAAACTGATCAAGCTCAATACCAAGATTTACGATGGTTTGAGCAATCTCTGGCCGTATTCCCACCAAAATACACTTCGATCCTACGAGCCGGACGGCTTCAGATGCTTGGATGATATGATGAGCGACCATGGTATCCACAACCGGGACACCTGTTATATCGATAAGAACAACTTCAGCATGGTGATCTATAACGCCTTGCAATAAGTTTTCCATAATTAATTTAGCTCGTTCTGTATCTATTGTGCCAACTAGCGGCATCACTGATATACGATCCAAAATGGGTATAAGTGGAGCTGATAACTCGAGTAATTCAGATTTCTGGATTGAAATCGTTCTTTCCCAAGTTTCTGTCGTATCTTTGATTAATTGATTGAAAATCGGTTCAACAACTCTATCTGTGTGTTCATATAACTCTAATAAATTTTCAGGATCTTTTTCACTACGCTTAATAACTTCCATAACAACACGTCTAAATACTTGGAGTCCAATCGATAAATAATTAATTGGTACCTCCAATTTCATAATTTTTTTGATAAAATCACGAACATCATCTGTATTTTCTATATTCAATAAATAGGTATAGATGACGTCTACAAAATTATCATTCGCATTACTCAAGTTTTGATTAGGTGCTCGATAATTTGGAAACTCTGGAAGCTCCTCAGCCATTTTTCTCATCCATGCTTCATTTATCTCTTTCCTCTTATCCTTTATATACTTAATCACAACTTTTGGCATTCAATCTCCCAACCTTCTCGTCAGTTTCGAATTCTTATCATTTATTATTTCATGCCTTTTCTATTTAATCAATGAATATGGTAGTTGTATCGACAAAACGTAATGGACTGTAACATTTTAATTACATTACGAATAAAAAAATATTAATTTTAATAGACTAGAGCGGCAATCTTTAACAAAAGAGCCAAAACAAAAAAACATCTTCTGTAGATGGCTAGCGTTTGCTCGCACGATCAAATAGAAGATGTTTTATATTTTGGAGGTGGTTAATAAAAGTATTCCATACACAAAAAAACTAACTATATCGTTTTTATTTAAAAATCGACCAAACTCAAACTTATCTGTATAGCCTCATTTACACGCATCATCATATCCTCATCAAGGTGAGTAATTTTATCGGTCAGCCTCTGCTTATCGATGGTTCTTATTTGCTCCAATAGAATAACTGAATCACGATCGAAACCGTATTTTTTTGCGTCGATTTCAACATGTGTGGGTAACTTGGCCTTTTGGATTTGTGCGGTTATGGCAGCAATAACTACTGTTGGGCTAAAACGATTGCCAATGTCATTTTGGATGATTAATACCGGCCGAACACCACCTTGTTCCGAACCAACGACCGGAGAAAGATCGGCAAAGTAAACATCGCCGCGTTTTACAATCACCAACTACACCCCACTAACTAGGCGCTCTAAAGTAGTTTCTGCCTCCTCTTCAGCTAAAAAAGATTCAGAAGCAATGTTCAGATTAATTTTTGCCATTTCCATGTAGCCTTGACGCATCGCTTCACGTATTTGCCTTTTATTTCGTTCCCGCAAATACATTCTAATTGCACGATGCAAAAATTCACTCCGATTCACATTATCTTGCTCTGCAACCCCGTCTATTTCAGTTACTAAATGTTTGGGTAAGTTTACTTTAATCTCTTTTGAATTCGACTCTGACATTGGGTACACCTCCAACACTTCATTACGAACTATCTTATTCTAAAAATTATCATATCATGCCAAAACGTCGTTTGCAAAGACAATTTATTTTTAAAAATGTCCTGTTATTCTTTTGACTCCGAATAAAGAACTTTCTTTTGAATGAGTGGATTATATACCTTCGTTTGTTTTCCATGTCTCAAGTATATCCTTGGAACGCGATAACTAATCATACAAACCACTTCATAATTAATCGTCTGAAGAAGATTCGCAATATCATCTACTGAAATAGTTTTATCACCCATCTCACCGATAAGTGTCACGCACTCGCCAATTGGCCATTTTTTCGGTAGCTTACACATCAGCTGATCCATACAAACCCGACCTACAATTTCACAAATCTCACCATCAATAAGTACAGAGCCACGATTAGATAAAGACCTTGACCATCCATCTGCATAACCTATAGGTATTGTCCCTATCCATTCTTTTCCTTTTGTATGATAGGTTTGTCCGTAGCTTATGCCAGTCCCTTGTTCAACTTGTTTCACATTTGTAAGACGACTATACAATCTGAAGGCTGGTTTTAAGGGAAAAGGTAAGTGATCTCTCATATAAGGTGATGGAGCCATTCCATACATCGCAACACCAAACCGAACTAAGTTAAACAATTTGTGTGTTGGATACTTTAATGTTGCGGCACTATTTCCACAGTGAATAATATTAGGGTCCACACCATGTTTGCGCATTCGACTGACCATGTCGTTAAAACGGTGAAATTGTTGATCAAAATATGATTCATCTTTTTCATCTGCCGTCGCAAAATGAGTAAAGGCGCCTTCAACAACGAGACGCGAATCTCCCTTTACACTGTCCAATAGATCTACAAGTTCCTCATCACTTCGTACACCTATTCTTCCCATTCCTGTGTCACATTTAACATGTAAAAATACAGGGGAGGGATCATGATAATAGGTTAATGCTTCTTCTACCCATTCCTTTTGATAGACCGTGAGCGAGATATGATACTTACTAGCGATGCTAATATCTTTAGGACGGATGGAGCTCAAAATGAGGATAGGTGCTTTAATACCAGCTTCACGTAATTGAATCGCTTCATCCAATAGAGCAACACTCAGCCACTCCGCACCAGAAGCGAGTGCAATTTTGGCAACTTCAACAGCACCATGACCATAGGCATTAGCTTTAACCACACCCATTAAAGACATATCTTCTGGTAGGTGTTCTTTCATTTTGCTTACATTATGTTCAATGGCATCAAGATCAATGGTCGCCCACGTGTCTCTATAAAAAGATTCTTCCATGATAGTTTTACCTTCTTTATAACATAAATTCATATTTAAAGCTCTATAAGAGGTTTCCTTAGACATTTTAACAGTAAGTCCTACCTAGGACATGCTTTTACTTTCGAACATGATAAATAGCTATAATTAATTAAACCACTTTTAGTTGAAAAGAAAAAGAGGAAATCTTGATAATTCATTCATTTTCTCATTATTTCACATTACTGTGCATGTGTGCACGAAAATGAAACTTTCTTCAGTGAGGGTTTTCTAGCCGTTAAGGCGGGGTAAAAATATAGGATCATATAAAAAGCCCGCACACTGGCGAGCTTAAATTAGATTTCACTTTATCTTATTTTTCGACCTTCCCTGCAACTGACCTTGCGACATCTTGCATTTCTTGATCGGTTAGTTTATCCGAAACAAGATAATAATCTGTTCCCCCGTGTGACCATGTGAGTGAGTTTTCACCGAGTGTCGCTACACCCGAACCCATATTTACAGGTTCCCCTGAAACTTGTACTGGACTACTGGTTGACATAACCTGGCTTTGCGATTCTATCAACGTATACGGCTTTTTACCCGAATAGCGAAGAATAAATTTCTTTGATCCGCCAGTTGTTACGGATTTCATTTCTTTCATTTTTGTCCCTTCTAATTTTATCGTTGGATAGGCCACTTCAAAACTTGTTGAAGAGGCAACCTTACCGGAAGTTGATTGACTTTTTTCCAAACTGGATGTTGTCATGTTTTCCTTTACATTAAAATCAGAAGTTGATAATTTTGGATCTACCTGGAAGTTCTTAAATGTTACATCAACAACAACATTCATATCTTTATCCATGACCTTTACAGATGTTGGTGTTAAATCCTTTTTCAACGTGATTTGTTGATTAGCGAGTTCTTTTGTTTGGTAGCTTGTTTTGGTTTTGAAAATATACTGGTTATTCTTTGATGTAAAGGTTGAATCGGCATCGTTCATAATGTCATTCGCTAATGATTGAAAGAGATAGGCTTGGCTACGATTATTAGGCCAATTGCTATCAAATTTATAAGTTTTATTTAATTGAGGTGTTAATACATAGACGCCTTCTTTGTTACGAAGGATCATTTGGGTATTTTGTTTTTTCATATCTGATAACACAACACGATAATATGACGGTTTTTTAAACCAAATCTCTGCTTGGTAGGTTTGATTTTTCTTACCTTGTTTAAACGTTAGCAAGGCATTTGTTTTATAGCCTTCCATCTTATCTAATTTATTTCCCAGATCAGTTACGACATCCTTTTGTGATTTTGTACCACAACCAGCCAAGACAAACAAGAGCATGATACTAACTAAAAAGATACCTACGATTCTTTTTCTCACTCTTATCCAACCCCTTTGTCTCATATCGGTGACAAAGGAGGGATTCTATGCTAACACATCGTATCAAGATATAAATCATGCAAGACAGTTGGTATTGTCAGACTCAAATCACTTGCCAGGACATCTAATAATGAATGGTTCGTTTTCACAAGTTGATCAGCTGCAGCGCCATGTACATAAACAGCGTTGCTTATCGCATTTAATGGATTTTCATGTTGTAATAAGAAGGCAAAGATGATACCTGTCAAAACATCTCCGGATCCTCCCTTAGCTAAGGCTGGATTACCCGAAACATTAACTACTTGTTCTCCTGAGGGTGAAGTAATAATAGTGTTTCTTCCCTTTAGAACAAGATATACCCCATGTTCTTTTGCAAAGGTCTCTGAAATGCCAAAGCGGTCATTCTCGACTTCTTTTATTGATTTACCGGTTAATGTTGCCATCTCACCTGGATGAGGCGTTAAAACAACTGGTGCTTGATGTGTTTTTAATGTTGATAAATGATTGGTTAGATGATAAAGACCGTCTGCATCTATCACAAGGGGGATATCTTTCTCACCCAAAACTTGAGCTAACAAGGCCTCTCCATCTTCACTTCTTCCTAGACCAGGCCCAATCGCAATCCCTTTATACTTTGAGAAATCAGTTGACTCTCTTGATTCAAAAAGGACCTCAGGCAATCTGGAACATACGGTTTGCTTGGCTTTATCGGCTATGCTTAACCATAATAGACCGATCCCAGAACGAAGAGCTGATGTTGCAGATAGGATAGCCGCACCTGGCATATCTTGAGAGCCTGCGATCAGGAGTCCCTTACCATGAGTTCCTTTATGTGAAAAAGGATCTCTTACGGGTAATGTATGTTTGACGTCTTCCTTTGTCCATACTCGCCTTTTTAAGCCTTGATGGGAAATGGCCTTCTTAGGAATTCCAATTTGAATCACATCTGTTTCTCCAAAGAACGTAGCAGCAGGCTGGGTATACATACATAGCTTCGGATATTGAAGGGTAAGTGTTTCTTTTGCATATACTGCTTCGTGTGAGAACGGCTCCCCATTAGCTAGCACACCACTAGGTAAATCGATGGACACGACACGCGCCTTCGCTTGATTGATTAAGTGTATAACGTCAAGGTAAGCTTTGCGCGGGCACCCTTTGATTCCCGTCCCTAGTATAGCGTCAACAATCACCGTGTAATTTGATAGATGTTCTTTGAAATGATGAGAGTCACTTATTATCCCGTTAATCTTCCCACCTGAATTCAAGAAGACATTCATGTGATAGGCTGCATCACCTTTTATTAAGTGTTGATCTTCAACTAACCAAACATCCGTAGCAAAATTATGATTCTGCAGATATCTTGCTACAACAAAACCATCACCACCATTGTTTCCTTTTCCGATAATCACAGCAATCTGATCTTGTGCTTTTAATTTGGATATAAGGCATCTGAATATCCCTTGTCCGGCATTTTCCATCAAGACCTTGCCCTCTAGCCCAATGACATCCATAGTATAACGATCAAGTGCTTGCATTTCTTCTTGCGATACGATGTGCACTATAGTCCCTCCTAGCGCAATTTAAATATATGAGACAACTTATCCTATTATGACAAGCTTTCTTTTTAAGGTGCATTTGTTTCAACTGAAAAAAAACAGAATAGATTGTTCACTTTATCTAGTATATTGCTCAATAACAACGTAAGCCGCAGCATGTTCATTAGTGTGAGTAATAGATACATGAGCCGTCTCATGATCCATTTGAGGTTCTGAAAAGAATGGCTTTCCATTTTCATCATTAGAAATTTCTATATGGTGAAAGGACAGTTTCTTTCCGATCCCTGTCCCTCTTGCCTTTGAATAAGCCTCTTTTGCAGCAAAACGTCCTGCCAGATACTCTACCCTGCGATGAGTACTTAGAGTGTAGTAGCTTTCTCTTTCTTTACATGTTAAGATTTTTTTTATAAATTGATCATTATGTATTAAACGCTCAATTCGAGAGAGTTCAATCATATCAATGCCAATTCCTATAATCATGTTATACCCCTATTTCAAAAATTTAATGGTTAAATTTATCTTATCCTCTTTTTAGATTATACTAGATAGAAGAGTATGTCATATTTATCTTTACCCTTACATAATCTCGTCCAAAACAGTTCCTTGCTAACGCATGACCATTTTATTTTTTAAGGAGGATAAATCTTTGTTTTTACGCACCGAAAATTTTAAAACTTTTATTCGAAGGTACCCCGTCGTTTCACTATTCTTATTCATCATGATACTCGTATACTTGCTCGTCTTTTTTGATTATTTTCTTAATAGATATATCGGTTTGAATACGGGATTAGGCGACCTCATCATTCGATTTGGGCTTGGTGTGAATGCCTCTATTTCACAAGGAGATTGGTGGCTTCTTATCACACCCATTTTCCTTCATATAACATTTAGCCACATCTTGTTTAATGCTTTCTCATTGTATATTTTTGGTCCAGGACTGGAATATATTTTAGGAAAATGGAAATTTGCTATAGCTTTTATTGGTTCAGGTCTCATCAGTAATATTGCTTCATTCTTTATTGAAAATCAAAATTTTGCTCATCTTGGTGCTAGCAGTGCCCTATTTGGCTTATTTGGCTTGTATTTGTACCTGATCCTCTACCGAAAAGAACTAGTGTCTAGTCAAGATCGAACAATCATCGTTATCATAATGATTATTAGTCTGCTTTCGTCTTTTATTTATCCAAATATTGATATATTGGGTCACTTATTTGGTTTCCTCGGCGGGTTAATTCTTGCTCCAATCGTATTTATCAAAAAAGCCCGTTAAATATGAGAAACTAAAGGTCATAAAAGTGTCGGAAGGGAAGCAACTTGTATCTTCACAATGTTTATGTTTCTCTTCCGCATATTTACTTTTTCATCATTTTTCGGAAAATTCGTATTAAATATTCGGACATCGATGATAAAATGGTATGTCATTCCCTTTTGTTATTTCTAAAAAGTTAATTAGTAACAATAAGATAAGATATCCATTTTAATACCTCGTATTTTTATACCTATGATATTACGGTTTCATCCAACTTCTCTTCATGGTATGATCAATAGTAAAACAGAAATGATAATAGATGTTGAATCCTTTTTACATATGTGAGTGATTAATTTGATATTGATGTTTTAACCGATTAGGAAGTATCGGCATTAGAGGTGGTTTGACTATGATCGGAAAGCGTATCCGTTATTATCGTAAACGGGCAGGTTTGACACTTGAACAACTAGCTGAAGGCATTTGCTCTATTTCTTATTTAAGCAAAATTGAAAATGGTGAGAAATCAAGTGAAGAAATTATCAAGCTCTTATGTAAACGTCTCGGTATTACATATGAGGAACATATCAATCCTCAAACCCTCTCTGTTGAAGCTGAGAAAAAACTTATGGAACTCTATAACTATTTAAATGAACCAAATCTGGATAAAGTCATTCCATTATTAAAATATATACATCAACAGTTAGAAAAAGGCTCTTTTCCCCAATACCAAATGAGGTATGAGCTATTGCACGCGAAGTGGTTAATTGTTCAAGATAATTTGATAGGTGCCGAAAGTGAGCTAAAGCGTTTATCTTCGTTCTATGACACGATGGATAATTACTCAAAATATTTTTACCACGTGTTTAAAGGCTGTCTTTTTTTTCATATGTCTGATTCTAAAAACGCACTAGTCAATTATCAAAGAGCAGAAAAATGGCTTAGTAAACTCGAAATGAAAGAACGAGAGAAAGCTGAATTGTACTATGAAATTGCCTGTACTTATGAGCAATATTACCACATGAATAGTTGTATTAATTATACGAATAGAGCTTTGGAAATCTATAATAAGGAATATCATCTAAAAAAAATCTCGAATTGTCATCTTCTCTTAGGTATTGCTAATCGAAAAAGCTTAAATTTTAATGCAGCGGAATATCATTTTAAACAAGCTTTAAAGTTTACTGAAGTCTACGATGATCAAGAAAAATCGAGCATTATCTATTATAATTTGGGTTTAATGCATAATGAACAAGGACATACTAACGACGGAATTGAGTTAATTAAAAAGTGTTTACATATTCCATCAACTCATGAAAATCATGCCTATGCTTTATTTGAATTAGGAAAGGTCTATCTTTTCAACAATCAACTTTCAAAGGCAAAAAAAGCCGCAAATGAAGGACTTCTCTTTGCAAGAAACCATCACCTAGACAGCCATATTCTATTATTCCAAGCTTTAGAGTTAAAAATGGAGGAAGAAGAAGCCTATTATGCCTTTGTTCATCATCAAGTTATCCCTTATTTTAAGAAAAAACGACGGTGGGATATTGTTGCAAACTTTGCTGAAGATTTAGCGGACATCGCTTATAAGGATCGGAAATATAAAAATGCTAGCCTCTATTATCGAACAGCGAATGAAGCAAGAAAAAATATTAAATAGAATCATGTTGATAAATTTGAGTTAGGACTTTAAGTAGAAGTACTCCTAATCACATAATAAAAAACAAAGATATACTCTATGACGATAAACAACCTAGGTGCTGCCTTTAAACTTTTTATGAAGCAATAGTGTTATCTCTATTAAAAACATTGAAATCTAGGTATAAATTCGTCATACTAGAAATGATAAATATTATTCATTGTTCATGTATGTTAATTGAAAGGAGATGAAAACAAATGGCTTTTGTCATTACTTCTGCTTGTGAAGAAGAAAAGGCTGGGGAATGTGTTGAAACTTGCCCTGTTGATTGTATAGCTGAAGGCGAAAAAATGTTTTACATTGATCCCGATATATGTATTGATTGTGGTGCATGCGAAGCTGTATGTCCGGTAGAAGCTATCTATCCTGAGGATGAAGTTCCTGAAGAAGAACAAAAATACATTCAATTAAACCAAGATTTCTTTAAATAAAATATTCCATATGTTGGTCTTCATTCGCATATGATTATTTATAAATAGGCTTTATAAATTGAATGGATCGTCTCAGAATCGGACTTTTGATTTTTCACTTACTTACACACACCACCTATTCTACAACAAATAAAGATGCTCTCTTAAAAAGAGCATCTTTATTTATTACTTCTACTCAAGAACTTTAACTTTTACTGTACGACGTCCCCAATCTAATGCTTCTGAGTTGTCATTAAAAAATAAATCAATTTTCATTCCTTTAATCGCTCCTCCAGTATCGGCCGCAACAGCATATCCATACCCTTCAACATATAGTTTAGTTCCTAGTGGAATGACGTTTGGATCTACAGCAACCACTTTCGCTTCAGGGTTCGATCTAAGATCAATCCCAGAAGCTGTCACACCCGAGCATCCTGAACAATAAGCTGTATAACCCGTACTATTGGCAAAGAACTCTTTTACTGTACGCGTTGTTACTTTTTCTTTTTCTTGCCTATCTTTTTTAATTACCTTGCTTTGCTTATGAACGGTTGATTGACTCCTTCCCGTGGACTCCGAAGATTTAGATGTTGGGGAAGTTTTATGTCTATTTTCACTTGTTCCTAAAAATCGATAGGTTTCCGGACCTACAATTCCATCTACTGTAATATTATTGTTCTTTTGTAATTCCATTACAGCTTCTTTTGTTAGAGAACCGAATACCCCATCCATTTTTGCCTGATAATACCCCTTTTTATTTAAAACATTTTGAAGTTGTTTAACGTCTTCCCCTGTATTTCCCATTTTCAATGTCAATTTCTCTGCAATAAATCGGAATAAAGCTTTTTTTGTTTGTTCACCAACAATACCATCCACTTGAAGGTTTTCTTCGCTTTGAAACGATTTTACGGCTTTTTCAGTTGAATGACCGAAATATCCCGTCGAATTTTTTATTTTATAATGTCCAGTTTCTCGCAATATCTCTTGTAGTGTCTTAACATCATCGTCATTAGTCCCTTTATATAATGTTTTTGATCCCTGTTGAAAGAAATGTGCATCGGCTAGTGAGGGCCCGACAAAAATAGACGAGGTAACGGTTGCTGCAATTGCGGTGTGTTTAATTAACCACTTATTCATACTCATTAAGTATCCTCCTTATGCCTTTTGTTTTATGTGCCTTCTAAGCTAAAGTAAAACATCCATACTAAAGACAAATACGCCGTGACTTTCATAGATGGATTCTCCCCTCCACGAACCATCCATCGTTTTATTCCTGCTTATAAGATAGGAACTTCTCCCTCTACTACTCATATGACCTTATACCATATAAATGCTTTACATTTGCATTACAACATGACATTCAAGAGACGTATTTTACATTTTGATATGGTTAAAGTGGTTCGCTTCAGAAGGACAAGCTAAATTAAGGCAAATTAAAGAATCGTGTTTGTTAAACACACCTTTGAATCAATCAATCGATCCACATTAATGGAGTGGAAAGTTAAGGATAACTTTCTTTTTTAGTGCGGGATCAAATGAGGTAAACTTTAGACTTTTCACACATCCTATTTTAGAATATCGCCTATTTTTTTACTCTCTCAAATAAATAAATCCAAAACGTCGTCGGTTATGATAATCAACAGCTACTTCCAAATGAATTTAGTAGCACCTTATATTTGTAGACAAATAACCAATTTTGATCAAATTAGTTACTCGTCTATAAGGTATGAATGCCAAATCGTCCACTCCTGCATATGATGAACTATCACGTGAATAGGGGGGAAGGAAAATGACAGATTTACCAAATGAAAAACCTGAAGGAAAAATTTCTAAGGATAGCACGCCGGTTTCTGACACTAACGAACAAATTCAGGCCATTAATCAACAGCTTACCAATACACTCGTTACAGGTATCTTAAAAAAGCACGGCGTAGATCGTTCGAAACTTAAACCGTTATCAGAAGAAAGAAAACAAGAACTTCGTGACTTGGTAAATGACTTAAAAAGCAAACTTGAAGCCTTATCATCAAATACAGTTAAAGAGACAGCTCCTACTAAAAAAAGGCGGATAAAAAGAAAAAATCTAATGGATTAGTTTAATCATAATTAGTCAATTGTTCATTAAATATAATATCTTGAAAATCATAAGGAGGAACATAAATGGGATTATTTGATGAAGATACTAAATGCGAAGATACTAAATGTCGTAAAAAAGAGTGGTGCGCACTTGATGATTACTGTGCTCATCCACTTAGTTCAAATTCAGATCTTAATCAAAACCTTGACCAAGTAAACAGTACTTTTCAAGGTAATGACGAAGTTATTATTATTAAAGATTCTTGTGATGTTGAAGTAGAAACGACATCGACTGAAGTAGCTGTAACCGTTCAACTTGCCATTCAAGTCGCTGTTTTTGTTATTGTTCAGATTGCAATTCTTGATGATATTGAAGAAGCAGAAATCACTCAAGATTTACTCCAACTTACGAAAATTAAACAATTAAACAAACAAAAAACAATCATTGAGAACTCTCGTGGTGTTGAAGTAAGAACACAAGACACGAGTATTGCTGTATCTCTTCAAATCGCTGTTCAAATTCTTGTCGTTGTTCTTTTCACTCTCGAAGTTCTTTAAAAAAATCGGCTCTTCCCTGTATTTCAATACAGTTGAAGAGCTTTTTCTCTATGCTGTATTTTATGCAATACGCCTAAAAAAGTGTAATCAATCTATAGGCTCTTAGGCTTGTTATTTATGAATCTCCCATTCTCTTCGTAAGATACTCATCATGATGCGGTCGTGCCGCTGACCATCTCGATAGACAGCTTCTCGCATTCGGCCTTCCTCTTGGAATCCTACAGCTTTATATGATTGAATGGCTGGTTTATTATAACTTATTACGTCGAGACCCACTTTGTTTTTTATCGTTACGATAATCTATCGTTACAAACAAGGAAATACATGCAAAAGCGATAAATGCTAAAAAAGGTATCGTGATAAACCCAAATGCTTCAAAGTACTTTTGACTGCAGGAAACACCCTGCCCACAAAACGTTTGATTCTGCAATGCTTGGATATGCTGCTCCGCATAATGATAAGCTGAAATTAAGCCTCCAACTATAGATAAAGGTAAAACGTATAGGGCAATTTGACGATCATTTCTAAAACAAGCAATGCCGAGTAGGACGGTTAAAGGGTACATGAAGATCCGCTGAAACCAACATAACTTGCATGGTGTCCACCCAAGTATTTCACTTAAATACAAACTGCCAAACGTGGCCAAAATGGCCATTAACCAAGCCAAATATAACCAATAATTAAAACCATCTTTAAACTCATTGCTTTTCATCTCATTCGTTGCCTTGCTTTAACGCATTGTTTATCGCTTCTTTTACGATATGATAATCAAGTGGATTATTCACAAGTTTCCCATCAATAAATAAACTTGGTACAACCTTAACTTTCATGGATTTAGCTAAGTTGTAGTCTTGAATCACATTGTTTTGATAACTTAAATCATCTAGAGTTTGTTTGTAATTTTTTTCGTCTAATGAAGGCACAGTTTTCTTTGCTATAGACGTTAAAAGATCCTTTGTGACCCACTCTTTCTTTTCATCACCTTGAGCGGCATACAAAGCTTTATGAAAATCCCAAAATGAATCAGGGTATTGATGATAGATCATTTCAGCTGCATTTGCAGCTAACTGGGATCCTTTACCTAAAATCGTATAATTGATAAATGTAAAACTTACTTTCCCATTATCTATAAAATCTTTTTTTATTTTAGGAACAATCTTTTCATCAAATTCTTTACAATATGGACATCTATAATCACCGAATTCGACCAATTTAACAGGGGCATCCGTACTCCCCATGATCGGTTGTTCTTTATAATTGATGGAAGGTGTCTCTTGTGATGATTGGTTGTTCTGATTTTCATTTGGTTGACTCGATTGTTGTGTCTTTAATACAATACCAATAATGGCAACGAGTAAAATAATAACGAGAGCTGTACTTATAACGACAATTTGTCGTTGCTTTCTTCGAACGGCTTTTTCTTGTTCATAGTGATTTTTTTGCTTTTTTTTATTGGACATTGTTGCACCTCTTCTTTCAATTCATTATCCAAACATGTCATTTACACCCTGTTTCGATGCTCGTCCTCATAAAGAGTATGTACTGAAACAAAATCATATTTCCCATGGTTTTCTTCAAGATACTCTGTAACGGCCGAAATCGTATTTTCAGGTGCACGTTCATCTGCTCCTGGATTTTCTCCATTGTCATGAAGAACAATAACGGCTCCATCCTTAATATGTTCTTGAAGTCTTTTCTTTAATCTATCCTTACCAAGAGATAATTTCCAATCCCCAAGTATGGCTGACCAGAGAATAAGACGGAAGGGCTTTGCTCCCCAGTGGATGAATAAATTAAGATGCCCCCACGGTGGACGATAATAAATCGGACGCACGCCAATCATGGATTCAATTAGATCGGCTGTCATTTTACACTGCTTTCTAACTTGCCAAGGCATGAGAAACCAATTGCTTACATGCTTATAATGATGTATACCTATCGTGTGCCCTTCCTCATGCATGCGTTTAATAATGTCAGGATTCTTTTTGGCATGCTCCCCTACTACAAAAAAAGTAGCTTTTACATTGTATTTTTTAAAAAGATCCAATAACATAGGGGTATATAATTGATCAGGCCCATCATCAAAAGTCAAAGATGCTTGACCTTTAGTATGAGACTTTTTAAAGATTCCGATAGATAAAGAACGAATCGCAATCGTTGGGATGATACTGTATACTATAAATAAAGAAATTATCGTCAATACTATGAATAGGAATTGTAACAAAAATCTCTCCCTCTTTCATGACTTTATTAAATTTGATATAAAAAAGCAAATGACAACGATCACAGGACATAAAGTCATCATGTATAGTGGGTTATAAATTACGAGGATCTTTTAAATGGAAATTATTCAAAATTATTTCTATACATATGGATATCTTGCCATCTTTATTTTTATATTCTTTGGAATCGTAGGTATCCCATCACCAGAAGAATCGTTTTTAATCTTTGTTGGTATTGCACTCACTCAGGGATCATTAAACATAGTGTTATGTATCTTAATAGCTTTCCTGGGGTCTCTAACAGGCATGATTACATCTTACCTTATAGGTTATTATATCGGAAAACCGTTTATTATTAAATATGGAAAGTATATTGGGTTAACTCCAGAAAGATGGCATAAAGCAGAAGAAAAGTTTCAAAAACGTGCCTTTATTATGATTATGATTGGTTATTTCATACCTGGTATACGACAAATTAATCCCTATATGGCAGGATTAAGTCGTTATAAATTTATTTTTTATCTTATAGCTTCAACTATTGGTGCATTCATTTGGTGTACACTTTTCATTTTGTTAGGATTTTTTGTAGGAAATAAAGTTCATGAGTTTTTAACTTTCACACCAGTTCACATTGCCATTGTTGGTAGCATCCTAGCTTTGGTTTTTATCATTCTTACCATTGTTCATATTATTCGAATTAAACGTCGATCTTCAGGTAAATAAGTAAACGATGATAGATATCGTCAAAAGAAAACGGACCCTTATTGGATCCGTTTTTTATGTAATAATGGCTATTTTGTGAGCGTGTATATCATTATCACTTATAGGGGTTGTTCAAAAATTCACCAAATGATAAGCTGCGAGTCTCCGACGCTATCCAAGAGGATCTTCAACTAAAATCGCTCATGTCCTGTGGCTGGTGCCTAAAGCTACCACATCCTGTTGAATGCCGGTCCTCAGGAACTGTGCGCTCTTATCTTCTTGCTTGTAATTTGCACCTTTTTGAACACGCACTTACACATTATTACTTATGGGTAATTTCTTCACGTACTTTTTCAATTTTGACATGACTCCAGAATAAACAGGAATATCACTTCCATACTCATTGATGGATTCACCATCCATGACATTAGCCCTTAAAATGGCATAAACCATATCCAGAGTTGGTATTTCCTGATCTTTGAAGAAACGTTGAATGGCTTTTTGCCACTTTATTTGTTCAACTTCATTATTTAATAAAAAGGCTAACTGCTTGTCTAAGCTTTCTTTCATGTTAATTTTATATACTAAGTTTTGCTTAGTTAAAAACTCTAGGTTAATTAATTCTTGACCAGGTAAAGCTGAGTGTACAAAGATAGGGAGGTGTTTACATAACGCCTCACTTATTGTAACACCACCTGGCTTAGTCACGATGGCATCCGCCTTGTTATACAACTGATTCATCTCTTCGCGTGATTGAATGTATGGAAGGGCGGTTACATGTGGTAAATTCAACTTATTCAACGACTCTAATAATCGATGATTTTTACCACATAAAATCATATAACGAAAAGCAGAATTTGGATTTGTGTTCTTAATCAATCCCACAATATCTCCTAATCCACTGCTCCCACCTGCAATCAAGATGGTTTTAATAGGGTCATTGTTTCTTGACTTTCTGTCCTCTTCTTTAAGAAATGTTTCGTGAACAGGAATACCGGTAACAAGGATAAATTTTTCATCCATATGATATTTCTCTACCATGTGTTTTTTCACTTGTTGATTAGGAACTAAATGAAAATCAATACCCTGTCTACCCCAAATGTCATTCATAAAAAAGTCTGTATAAGCATTTATAACAGGAATATTAACCATGCCTTGTTCTTTTAGTCGGCTCATCAATAGTGAAGGAAATCCGTGTGTACATACAACTAAATCTGGTTTCTCTTCATTTAATAGTTTTTTTAAGTGATGCAAAAAATACTTTTCAAACCCTATAAATGAACAATGCTTATGCGTCCGTGTATAAGCAAAATGTTTATATGACCAATCATATGTTTTGGGAACAAAGTGAATCCATTTCAAATACAGTTTTGAAATCATTTTTTCAAAACTTTTATTGCTATAACTGAGGAGATCTACTTTTTTACATTTTATGTCGTTACAACGATTTTCCATCATATCTATTAAAGCATCTGCTACTCTGTGATGACCCGAAGGCATTTTAAACAATGGCAAGAACAGAATTTTCATTAGGATAACTCCTTTTTATAAACCTGCTTGGCTATATCTTTCTCACTTTTATTTTTATCAATTTTAAGAAATAGGATCAATACCCCTTACTTTATATAAATAAGTAAGCGTGCGATGAGTATACCTTAAAACTAGAACTTGAAATTTTTTCAGAAAATAGAGTCTTATTATACCGCTTTAAAACCTGTTTAAAGTATAGCATAACAAAGCTTTTTATTCGTCCGTTTTTCTTTAGGATTGTTGACATTAAAACAAATATTTAAAATACCACTATACATCCTATACCCCTAATCTGAAGGAATGGTCTTGTAAAGGGAAGTACTCAAATATCATTCTACACTTTTTCTGTTTGGATACTAACATTATGTATAAATATCCATTTTTCTTTTTTCATTGGACATCGACTTCATCTCCATTTTTTATCTGCCAAATATGAATAAAAGACATTCAGGGCTTATCTGCATCTATGTCCATCCTATGCAACGAAATTTGAATAGATGTCCAACTATCACCTTTATTTTTTAACAATGTTTAAGATTCTCTGCTCGTTACAGAACATACACATAAGTATTGTTATAAAGTGAAACTTCCTTCTGTGGGGGGGTTTTCTTCATCCCCCACTGATGGTTAGCTGAACCAATCGGACCTTTACGGGCAGTTGATCCCCCGCCTATCTTCTTTGACTACTCATAATCTTGAGGTGGGGGTCTTTACTTGCCGTTAAGGCGGGATAAAATGTATTAAATTTAAAAAGAGAAGTTTAGCGTGACCGCTAACTTCTCCTCTAAAAATTAGTGTTCAGGTTCAAACGTTTTACAATCTGTTTCCTCAGTATCTTTTGCTAGTTCTCCTTTATGGCTAACGATATAAATCGACTCTGCAGCACATTTGTTTCCTTCTTCCCAATAGGTACAATTATGAACATCACATAGTACATCTTTTGCCATTGTGTTTTCCTCCCTTTTGAAAAAATGAACACACGTTAGTTTAAGTTGTTTTTTATAATTTATTCTTTTGAATTAAGGATTTTAAATCATTTTTTGATAAAAGTATTGGATAGATTATAATGGGGGGCAGAAAAGAATGGGGTTTCTATGAAGCGCTTACAAACTATTTTAGAAAAAAGAGAAGAGTTCTCTTTAAAAATCTTATTTCGTTCTAATTTCAATTTGTTTTAATATATTAATATTAGGTTTCTATGGAACTTAAAAAACTTATTGCTCGTTAATTAGTTTACGGTTGAAAATATACTTTTGATATAGATTAATTAAAATATCTAATTCTTTACTCTGTTTGACTGTCTCTTGATTCTTTATCCCACAAGTTTCAGCGACTTCAATTAATTCCTTTCTTTTTTTGGAGATTGAAGTCAATAATTCATCCTCATATCCAATTCCAAAATCGATCATTTTCCCCATTGCCCCTATTCACTTTTTTATTAGATAACTTGTACATACTTTAATACGTTTATTATGCTTAGTAAACTATGACTTTTCAACCTTTTTGACAAAACTTCTTATATTGTGACAAAAAGGTATCCTTATCTAAATTTACTACAGTCATAATATAGTTTTTCCTCTAAGATGCGTTAGGGTTATATTTCTATTCAACCAATTTCGACAATCCAATTTAGTACTTATTTTGTCTTAAGGATTCGTTCGTAATGATGATTAAACGCCATGTTTCTAAACATATTATGACAAAACTAAGCCAAATCCCAGCAAGGATATAATCGGTAATCAAATCACTCGGTAATTGAAATTCATAATAAACATGTGAGACGCCAATGATGAACAAAAGAATTAATCCAACCACATTGATGAAAATTTTTAGAACATACATGTTTAAATGTCTTGAGACCAAAAACATAAAATATCCATATAAAATAAAAACCATAATGACCTGCTTATTCGGTGCAGTGGCATAATTTAAGTTAAGAAGTCCATCTTTGGTTAGCCATTTTTCAATGAGCAGTGGTAAATAGGTGACAAAGACCATGCCTCCAACAAGCATAATAAAAAATAATTTAATTTCAATCTCTTTTTGTTTGCCTTTAAAACCAATCCAAAGTAGTGTTAATAGACACACCACGACAAATGAAGGAAATTTTGATAAAACAAGGGCTTGTTCCATAATAGGATGCCAAACGTCTGTTGGCATGGCTCTAAAGAGTGTCAATATATTATGATTAAAGCGTATATAGTCTTGATCAACATAGGCATCAATAATCAAAAACATTAATGATGTTAGCAGACTAAATACGATGACTGTACATGCGATTAATAACTTGAGTTGAAAACGTGATTGAAAACGAATATAAAGGAATTTCAAAGATCGTAAAATGATGAACTTGATCTTTGGTAAATTAAATTTAACCATATAATAACCTACAACAAGGATTCCAATAATAATAATAAAAATAACTAAATACTCTTTTACTGTGGATTCAATGAGTTTATATTTAGGGCCGAGAATCCTACCAAAGCCAATGAATGTTGAAACCCAAATAACTGCTCCTATATAAGAGAAAAAAGCGTAGGATCGATAGGGTATACGTGTAATTCCTGCAGAATAGCCAGTAATATGGCGTACCCCTGGAATAAAGCAGGAAAAAAGGAGCAATCGTTTTCCATAAAGATTAAAAGCCCGTGATAATTTATTTAATCGCTCCGGACCTAAGTGAAAGCGATGCCCATATTTAAGGAAAAATGGGGCCCCGAGTTTTTTCCCAATCCAATAAGAACATGTCATTCCACTACAGCACCCTAATATTCCTGAGATAAGCGCCAAAATAAGATTGATCTCACCTTGATAAACAAGGTATCCAACATAACTCATTAATATTTCCGTAGGGATTGGCAGAGCAATTAGTTCTAACATTAACATTGAAAACAAAATAATATAGGTATAGTGATTTAATAAATGTACAAGCGTCTCCATTTGTGTCTCCCCACCTCCCCGTCTTTAATTCACTTGGAGATAAGCATCAATTTATCTAATTTAAATATATTATCAACCCTGGTCGCCTGGTTTAACCGTTATGCCCAGTATTCATTTTAGACATGTTCTGATAGAAACATTGATCTCCATATATAAAAAAGCCACACTCATACCTAAAAGATGAAGTGGCTTATGATTAGAACTTGATACTTATTGAAAGAAAGAAGCAATTGCATGGAAGAGCTGACTTAAGAATTCAGCAATTTTGGCAAAAAAAGTACCAATAGCTGCAAAAAAACCTTTTCCTTCGTCCGAATTTGCAAAATGATGAAATTTATCTTTCAAGGATTTTAATTGATGACCCACCTGATCCCAATTAAGGTTCAAGTCTTTCATTTTATTAAATAATTCCTTCAATTGATTTAATTCATCATCTGTTAATTTCACATTCGTTTGGTCTGCTGCGTCTTGAATAATATTCTGCATCTCTTGATCAGAATTAGGTGGATTTTTAGCGATTTTGTCTTTAATAGCCGTTATGAGTTCTGCCGCCTTTTCTTTTCCAACTCCGTCTTTATTCGCTAAATTAGCTGTCGTTACCATCTCTTCATTTGCAACTTGCTTATTTTCTTCAGGTATTTTGTCACCCGTTTGTACTTCGTAGGCCTTAATCAAACCTGTTAAACCAGCAGTTCCAGATACGGCAAACGGAGCTGTAACATAGACCGCAGCATCTTTCACTCCTGCTGTCGCTAAGGCATTCATATACATATCATTCGAAACGTAATTAATATTATGTGTGCTAACAGATAATCCAGAGTCTTTTTGGCCTAACGTGATTTTAGCTGAGCTAATGGCACGCGTACCAATTTGAGCTTTGGGCAAATATTTATCAAGGTATTGATGCTCTTCTTGATTGGTTACTTCAACGATCTGAACACTATTTTTATCCACATTCATTTCTTTTAACAGCGAATCTTTTTGAGATGGTGTCAAGTTTGCCCCGAGTGTCACAATGACATCTCCAGGCGACGCATCTGCATAAGCAAAAGGTGCAATGCAACTTATACTTAACAAGATCGCTATGAAAAACAAGAAACTTTTTCGAATCATGATGGTTTCTCCTCTTATCCTATTCTTTTTACTAACTATCTTATTACTTATTATTTTTTCGTTTTCTGCTATAGATTTCTGTCTTATTAAAATCAAACACTTTTTATTAACTTTAGAAGAAATAAGCCACCATAATCCAGAGGAATATGATAGCTTTCCAATTATTCAATATATTAAACACGGTGCTGATTTATCTCGCATTAAAGGTGAGTCTTGACCCTCACCTCAAAGTTTTATTTTTCTTCACTAATTTCAAAATCAACGGCAAGTGTATCAACCATTCCAATGCTTTTTAAATAGGAAACAACCGCTTGGTGTTGATCTGAAGGCCCATAGTTTTCTAGAGCCGCTTTGTCAGTGAATCTTACAGTTAGTCCCATCTCATACCCTTTACTGCGATCTGAGAAATTATGATTAGATTGAATATCCAAAATACCGGGTAACTCAAGTTTGAGATGACGAAGCCTTTTCATACCTTCTTCTTTTTGTTCATTTGTTGTTTCGTCTTTAAATTTGAATAAAACAATGTGTTCGATCATTTTTATCCCTACTTTCTATATATTTGCCGATTATTAGTTTTAGCTTCAAAATAATCATAACATCCTCAACCTAAAAAACAAGCGAATAAGGACGGCTTTCTGAACCTCTCATGACTAAAGTCACGAGTGATCTTGTCTATTTCTAAAGCATAAAATCAATCACTATCTACTTAGACTTGTTCCACCCGGTT
>NZ_WNHB01000029.1 GCF_009718825.1 Terrilactibacillus tamarindi
CATCTTAAATGACAAATTGGATTCATGGTCAACGTCTGATCCAATTACTAGAAGAATGGGTACCCAAAAAACTGGCTTTTGAAAATGATAAAATTGGATTACAAATAGGAACATTAAATAAAAAAGTTAAGAAAGTCATGATTACGCTTGATGTGCTTGAAAATGTTGTACAAGAAGCAATTGATAGGAAAGTTGATCTAATTATCGCTCATCATCCCGTGATTTACCGTCCCTTGAAGACCATTCATCCAGATGAAGGTCAGGGAAAAATCGTTTCCGCCTGTATTCAGAATAATATTGCCGTTTATGTTGCCCATACTAATTTGGATATGGCACCCGGTGGGGTGAACGATATGCTATCGCAAGAGCTTGAATTGCAAGATATCGATATTTTGAAACCGACCATTCACGAATCATTATATAAACTGTCTGTCTATGTTCCAGAATCACATGCTCACATTGTACGGGAAGCGATAACAGGAGCGGGTGCTGGGCACATTGGGAATTACTCATCTTGTACGTTTTCAAGCCAGGGAATGGGTACGTTTTTACCAGGAGAAGCAACCCATCCGTTTATAGGCAAATCCGGAATGCTTGAAGAGGTCAATGAATTTAAAATAGAAACGATTGTCCCCAAATCTTTATTAAATAAAGTTGTAAGAACGATGGTGCGCTCACATCCATATGAAGAAGTCGCTTATGACATTTACCCACTTGAAAATAAAGGTCAGCCTTATGGATTGGGCAGAATTGGGAAATTAAAGAATACCATGTCGTTAGAAGAGCTTGCATTACATGTGAAGCACCTTTATGAAATGGACGGAATACGCGTGATTGGAGATCGAAAACAACGGGTCAACAAAGTAGCGATATCCGGTGGTGACGGCAACAGTCTCATCCCTTATGCGAAGTATAAAGGTGCCGACGTTTTAATTTCAGGTGATATTTACTATCATACGGCACATGACGCTCTCCTACATGGTTTGACTGTTATTGATGCGGGGCATTATATAGAGAAAATCATGAAGAAATATGTGTGTGAATTTCTAAAACATGTCATTGACCAAGAAAGTCATCAAACAGAAGTTATTGTTTCTGAAAGTAACACGAATCCATTTACCTATATGTAAGAAAGAAAATGCCTTGTACAGGATAGTTAGGATATAGGATAATTCCCAGGCATGAAGTGGGGGATACACACTTAAAAAAGAGACTATGCGACTTGGGTATGTAACCAAAATGATGAATGAGTTTTAGTCATTGGATGTGTTAACCAAAATTAAATAAGGATCATGCATATAAATATATGTATGATCCTTTAACTTTCTTCTAATTAATTTAAAAAATTTAATCTGGTTGATTGACCATAAACATAAAAATTATGATTTTGTCAATTTCTTATCCCGTCGATGTTTCGAACGACTGTCGGATATTTTCACCTTTGGAAGAATACTCTTTCCTTCAGAAGCTTTTTTCTCTAATACCCATGTATCTGGATTGTTTGGGTCGTACTGATCTAAAAATAAAATAACGTCTTTTGTTAATTGAGTCGGAGTAGAAGCCCCGGCTGTTACGGCGACTTTATGAATTCCTTTCAGCCAATCGAGCTCGAGTTCGGATAGATCGGCAATGCGATGCGCAGGCGTACCTGCAATTTCAATCGAAACTTGAGCTAATCGATTTGAATTATTACTACGCTTATCGCCAACAACGAGTAATAAATCAACTTCTTTGGCTTGTTCGGCAACAGCTTCTTGTCTGGTTTGGGTGGCCAAACAAATTTCATTATGAATTTCTGCTTGTGGATATTTTTCAATCACATGATTCATGATTTCTCGAACATCCCACTGACTCATCGTTGTTTGATTGGTTATGATGATCTTATTTGCTTGGATATGAAGACGTTCAACATCCTCATGTGTTTCAACAAGATGGACAACGTCAGGTGCAACGCCAATCGCTCCTTCTGGCTCTGGGTGTCCTTTTTTGCCAATATAAATAAAATGATAGCCTTCTTTTTTCTTTTCTGTTATTAAGTCATGTGTTTTTGTAACATCTGGGCAGGTTGCATCAATCGTTTTTAAACCTTTTTCTTTGGCTATTTTTCTGACTTCAGGTGAAACCCCGTGAGCTGTAAAAATAACGGTTCCTTTTTCTATTTCATTTAATAGATCAATTCTCTTCTTGCCGTCGAGAGTGATAATACCTTCTTCTTTAAATGCCTCTGTCACATGATGGTTGTGAACAATCATCCCTAATATATAAATTGGCCGTGGCAGTTCTTTATTCATGGCCGCCTTTCTTGCAATAACCATAGCGTCTACAACGCCATAACAATATCCTCGTGGTGAAATTTTTATAACTTCCAAAAATAAGCCTCCTCATGAAGCGTGTTTTCCATATGGAATAAAAGTTCATACATGTACCATTATAAAGGAGGCTAATCCCAATGACAATAAGGATGATTAGACGTATAGTTTAGGAACCGAAGGCCGAATAGTTAAGGAGTCCTCATTTTTTTTAACTTGATGGCTCTTTCTATTCCTCTCCTTCGATGATATATTACTCTGCTCTTCTTTAGGCATCGCGTGATCATGATTAGATTCATCCTGATCCTTATGATCTATCTCTTCATGATCCAATTTGTTAGTCGTTCGTTCATCTATTTCCTTCTCATCACGTTCTTCTGTATCAACTTGACTGAAATCTTTAAATGATTTCATCATCTTAAATAAAGTAGGTGCATTCTTTACAAGGGGTCCAAATTTTTGAACCATAGGTAGGACAGTCTGCGCTGTATTGATGGCTTTTTGTACATTTGTGAACATCCCCATTAAATTTAGACCGTTGGAAGCAGATTGAGCAGTACCTGCTATTTGTCCAGCTTGGGATAAAAATCCTGGTGCTGATTGACCCATTTGTCCAAGATGACTAATTGGACCCATCTGTGATCCAAGACTTGGCGGAACGCCGCCTCCTGTAAATGGCATGGTCGGAGTTTGGCCAAGACCTTGATTTAATGCCTGTTTAAAAGGAAACAAATGTTAACACTCCTTTCATTTACATATAAACTGTAAATTCTATGCCTAATATAACCCTCTTCTTAGTGTATGCACGATCAATAATGAAAGTGTAAGTGACCGTTCATATCAGTGAAACTCCAATCAATGGAGGTTTTCTTCATCCCCCACCTATCTTATTTGAATACCCAGAATCTTTAGGAGGGGGGCTTTATTTGCCGTTAAGGTGGGATAAAAAACGAGCTGAATCTGTTATTGTTTTTATGAAATATGTTAAGATAAAAAAGAATGAAAGGATGATCAGGCATGTTGAAAATTGGGTCTCATGTTTCCATGAGCGGAGAAAAAATGTTATTAGGTGCTAGTCAAGAATCAGTAAAGTATGGGGCTACAACATTTATGATTTATACAGGGGCACCACAAAATACGAGACGCAAAGCGATAGAAAAATTAAACATTGAAGCGGGAAGAAAACATATGGAGGAGCATCATATTGAAGATATTGTTGTACATGCTCCCTATATTATTAATATTGCCAATACCATTAAACCAGAGACTTTTGAAATTGGTGTTAACTTTTTGAGGAAAGAAATAGATCGTACACAGGCGATCGGAGCTAAACAAATTGTGTTACACCCTGGATCACACGTTGGTGAAGGGGAAGATAAAGGGATAGCTAAAATTATAGAAGGATTGAATGAAGTCCTTGTAAAAGATGATTCTGTCAATATTGCATTAGAAACGATGGCAGGTAAGGGATCTGAATGTGGTTATCGTTTTGAGCAACTTGCTAAAATAATCGATGGTGTGGTTCATAATGATAAGTTATCCGTATGTTTCGATACATGTCATACACACGATGCTGGTTACGATATTGTCAATGACTTTGACGGCGTTCTTGATGAATTTGATCAGATTGTAGGCTTAGATCGTATTAAAGTTGTTCATGTGAATGATAGCAAAAATCCTTGTGGTGCCAGAAAAGATCGCCATGATAATATCGGATACGGCCACATAGGATTCCAAGCTTTAAATTATGTTGTCCATCATCCAGCGTTTGAGAAACTTCCTAAAATTCTTGAGACGCCCTATGTAGGTACGGATAAAAAGAATAAAAAACCACCTTATAAATTCGAAATTGACATGCTTAAAAAACAGTCATTTAATGAAAATCTTTTAGAAGATATTTTAAATCAATAATCAAAAAAATTAAATAGTAAAAAACACGAGTTATGTCTTATTTTTCTCGTGTTTTTCATACTTTATTGGGCGACTATTTAGTTTCCTTTTATAAAGTTTAAAAATAACTTGTTAACCTCTGCAACGAGATTTGGATCAATTGTTTTTGAGAGGGCATTAATCACCCTATTTCGCTCACTATCATCAAAGATATTAATATGTTTACCATTGAAGTGAGAGACAATTTCTTTTGCTTGTTGAGGGTTAATTTGAAAACCATACTGGGCACCATAGCGAAGTAATTCTTCAGACGTTACTGAATTAATCTTTTGATTAATCATCTGCTGAATAAATGCATTCATGAGACTCACTCCTATCCATTTTTCCACACTTCTAATATATATATATGATGCAAAAGCTAAAATATCCTAAACAATAAGGTGAAACTTCCATCAGAGGGGTTTTCTTCATCCCCCACCCATCTTCTTTGAATACGCAGAATCTAGGGGTGGGGGTCTTTACTTATCGTTAAGGCGGGGTAAATCGATACATATCGGAACAAAATGACAAATTTAAATCAAGGTTTGTCAATAAAAATTGTTAAAATTTATCTATATAATTTTGTTCTAATTCTGTATAATTGAAAGAAAGAAAAGAAAAAGGAGTAAGAGCCTATACGCAAAAAGTTGGCTAAGTCTGAAAAACAAAAATTTAAAGTGCAAATTATGAATTATCATTCAGTAATAGTAGTCTCAATCAACCTTAACAGGGGGGATCGATCATTTTGAGCTCTGATACAATGGTTGGAACGTTATCAAGTGATTTATTTGAGAAACAACTTTCCGAGGAAATTCGTTATTGTATTCTATTAAATGGAAAAATTGTCGACTGCAATTATTACGGTCACTTACTTATAGAAGAATATGGTGATATATTATTCGATCATGTATTAGAATATGATCAAAAATCATTATACTCATTTATAAAAGAAATATCTGGAACACACAAAGTGATTGAAAGGGTTTTCAATCAGCGTATCAAGGGAGAAACTCACAAGGTTCGTTATCGGGGTATGCTTGATATTCATAATCACATTCTTATCAGTGGTTATATTGAGAAAACAGTCGAAATCACACGGTATACATTTCCTGAAACCATGAAAACCATTTTCAACGAGTTACAATTCATGTTTATTTTAATTGATCACGATAACCAAGTCCTCTTCAGCAGTGACCAATACATTAACATTGTTAAAACTTATGAAAAAGAGAATAAATGTAAACATCCATTTGGAGAAGTCATAAGAAATATGGCTTGTATCATGAGACTCAATAAGATCAATATTGAACGATATCATTATTTGGAAGATAAATTATATCACATCTACGGAATTTATCATCAAGAGGTCAATCATATTAGTTTTACTTTTAATGAAATTGAAAAAACGGAAGAGTTTGAAAAGCTTATTCAGTATAAGCAACAGATGGAGTCGGTTTCTCAATTAGCAGCTGGATTTGCGCATGAACTTCGCAATCCATTGTCTGTTATACGTGGTTTCATTCAATTATCGACTCTAACGAATAGTATGGATAAATATTATCGAACCATTCTATCTGAAATTGATCGAATGAACACCATATTAGACGATTTCTTATCCTTATCACGTAAATCAACGAAGAAAAAAGGGTCTATTCCACAAACTATATTTAAATCTATAATGCCCTTAATCCATTCTGAATGCTTACTCAGAAATATTCTGTTGAAATGTGACATTGAACCTTCTGCAAGAGAAATTAATCTAGATGAATCCATGATAAAGCAAGTGTTATTAAATATATTAAGAAACTCAGTGGAAGCTTTTGAAGAGGAACAAGAAAATAAAACCTTTATTGTTCAAGGAAAAACGAGTGAAAATGCCTATACGTTAATCATAACCGATAATGGACCTGGGATGGAACAAACCGTCTTAGATCAATTAGGGAAACCATTTTTTACAACTAAAGCTAATGGTACTGGTATCGGGCTTCCCATGTGTAAAAAAATAATTAAAGATCACCATGGCACATTTATCATCAATAGCAATTTGGGAGAAGGAACAGAGATTATCATTAAACTCCCTTTTATTTAGGCTTTTTTTTTGATCAGAAACACTTTTTTTAAATTATTCGCTTAAAGCAGACCTCAAATGAGTCAAAATCAACATCGACATTATACATCGCCTTTGTTAAAAAAAACGTTGTTATACCTCGTGGTTCATCGAATCCTGACACATGGAATTATTTACATAAATGAAAAACACTATAACGTGCAAACTAATGTTGATCCTAAAAAGAAAGTGAGGGGTCAACATTGGATCATAAATCAAAGCAAAAGGGCCATAAGCATAAGCAAAAGTTTAACGAAGAAATTGCTTCAGAACCAGCGATTGATCGTAAACAATTAGCTCATAAACCTGAAGAACAGTCCTCCATGGGACGAGGTATGGGATGGTTTGGGATAATTCTATCCTTAATCGCACTTTTCTTTTTACCTGTCATTATGGGAGCGGCTGGTGTTATCGTCGGCTTTGTTGCTTATCGTGATGGAGCAAAAACACTTGGTGTTTGGGCCATTGTTATTGGTCTAATTGCCATTGCAGTACGTTTCTTTGCACCTCTATTTTAACAAAAAAGGCATTTCGTCGTTTAGAAATAGGCGAAATGCCTTTTTTTAAATGCCTCTCAAGAAACCAACTAATTTGACGATTTTGTGAATTTTGGTACACTTAAATTGCAGTTATTTGATTTAAGAAGGGTGAGAAACAAGTGGATATTTTTGAAGCGATAAAAACGCGTCGATCAATTGGTAAGGTAAAACAAGATGTCATTCCACCAAAAGAGCATATTGAACAGATTTTAGATTCAGCAAGATGGGCACCTAATCATTTTAAAACCGAGCCTTGGAGATTTACGGTTTTAACGGGGAATGGACGAAAGAAATTAGGTGATGTTTATGGTAAAATAAATATATCCAATTTACCTGAAAATGCCACTGAAGAAGATAAAACAAAGGCTTATGAGAAAGGTGTGTCCAAGGCACTTCGCGCTCCTGTTGTGATTATTATTCACGTGGAACCGAGCAGTAAAGAAAAAGTGAAAGATATTGAAGAAATAGAAGCAACAGCATGTGCTGTACAAAACATGTTGCTTACAACTCATGCATTAGGTCTTGGTGCCGTATGGCGTTCAGGTGATCCAGCGTATACGAATATCATGAATCAGGCTTTTGATGTGGAAGAACCAGGTCAAGTACTTGGTTACTTATATCTTGGTTATCCTCTTGATGATATGAAAAAATCACAACCAGATCGAAAATCAATTGATGAAATTGCGAGATGGATAACGGAATAACACATAATAAAAGCAGCCTATTCTTTGATAAGCTGCTTTTTGTTTCTATTGATTTACTTTCTCTAATTCATCATCAGCTTTTTTCTCTGCATATTCTTGAGCAATTTTGTCTATTTCTTTTTTCAATTCCTCGACCATGACATCTTCTGGTACTTTACGAATGATCTCACCGTGTCTAAACAATAGCCCTTCACCATTTCCGCCAGCGATGCCAATATCCGCTTCTCTGGCTTCACCAGGTCCATTAACAGCACAACCCAGTACAGCTACTTTAATCGGCGCTTTAATTGTTGAGATATAGTCTTCAACTTCATTGGCAATTTTAATTAAATTAATTTGAATTCGTCCACATGTTGGACATGATATGAGCGTCGCCGCATTAGATGCAAGACCGAAAGATTTCAGAAGTTCACGACAAACTTTAACTTCATCTACTGGATCTGTTGATAAAGAGATACGAAGCGTGTTTCCTATACCTTCATGTAACAAGACACCGAGGCCAGCAGCACTTTTAATTGACCCTGAGAATTTAGTTCCTGATTCCGTGATTCCCAAATGCAAGGGATAATCAAAAGCACGTGCTGCTTTTTCATAGGCTTCAATAGCAAGATTGATATCAGAAGCTTTCATAGAGACGATAATGTCATGAAAATCAAGGTCTTCAAGAATTTTGATATGATGCAGGGCACTTTCTAGCATTCCATCAGCCGTTGGGTAGCCATATTTATCGAGAATATGTTTTTCCAACGATCCGGCATTCACACCAATTCGTATCGGAATTCCTTTTGCTTTCGCTGCATTAACGACAGCTTCAACATTTTCACGTTTCCCAATATTACCGGGATTAATCCTTATTTTATCGGCTCCACCTTCGATCGCTTTAAGTGCCAATTTGTAATTAAAATGTATATCAACAACAAGGGGAATGTTGATGCGTTTTTTAATTTCTGGGATAGCTTCGGCTGCTCGATTATCTGGGCAAGCAACACGTACCATCTGACAACCGGCTTCTTCCAATCGATGGATTTCCGCAACAGTGGCTTCTACATCATGTGTTTTCGTTGTTGTCATACTTTGTATAATTAACTCGTTAGAACCTCCAATCGTGAGATTACCAACTTTGACTTTTCGAGTGCGTGTTCGATGGGTTATTTCTGGCATTTACCCGACGCTCCTTTTATTAAATAAATGTTATTAACTTTGTTATTATAACATGAGTTTACCAAGAAGCGTTTTCTATTTGCAAGTTAACTGTTTTCGAGCTTATTTGTAGATTGGAAAATTATACTGCTGACCTGGTTTTAATTTAGTAGGTGAAACATCAGGGTTTAATTTCTTGAAATCTTGAATGACCCTTTCTATAGAGGGTATTGTCGCGGGATTTAAATTCTCTGAAATGGATAACAATGTATCACCAGGTGTCAGTTGGACTGTTTTATACATTAATTTTTGTTCTTTGACAGTTTCCTTTGCAGAAGATTGTTGTGACTCAGCTTCCGCAGTAGATGGCGTAGATAACGTACCAGATGTTAGGTCAGTATAGCTTGTCCATACTAAAAGGATGATAATACCAGTAATAACTAAATGTTTCACAGAAATCCCACCCATTTTACATATTTTTTATCGATCGTCTGAATTATTTTTAGTTATAAATAATAAGGTTATAGTCATAGATATGTTTTGTTAGTATTAAATATTCCTGTTTGGCGTGAAATTTTATCAAAAAAATAATCGTGTCAGTCTGCAAAGGATGTAATAAATCGGTAAGGTGGTACAAAATAAAACATTAGATTATTTTCGTTAATAGAAACAGTATTGACTAATTTTCTGCATGAGATAAGAAAAGGGAACTTTATGATTGGGTTGGACGTAAATATAGAGAGTAGGAAGGTAAGGAAAGGAGTGGGGAAGATTTGGAAGCACTTGTATCCCCAGAATTAGGTTTCATTGTTATATTTCTCGCGGCATTATTTCTATTTGGTGAATTTCTTGTCAGGGCAAAGGGCCTTTTTGGGCTCATAGGTTGTCTTTTATTTGTTTATTACTTTGCTTATCATCTAACGAATCAATCATCAACATATGTTGTAGGCTTATTAATTGCTGGAATCGTTTTAATTATTATAGATGGAAAACTGCTTGTGAATGGGTCAGTTGCTGCAGTAGGTTTGCTTTTAATGATCATTAGCTGTGCTCTTCCCGCCCCTACTTTCTTTTACGGCACATTGGTATCCATTGCATTTATCATAGGTGTCAGTTGTTCATTTTTCTTTCTAAAATATATGCCAAGAAAAATGTATTGGTCTAAACTATTGCTTAAAGATCAATTGTCAACTGAAAAAGGGTATAATTCCATTAATGAATCTTATCAATTTTTAGTGGGGAAAGAAGGTATTGCTACGACTCCGTTTCGTCCGGTCGGCACAATTAAAATAGAGGGTAAATTATACAGTGCAGTCACAAATGGTGTATGGATTGAATCTGAATCAAAGATTAAAGTGATTAGTGTAGATGGAACAAAGATATTAATTGAAAAAATATAAAGAAAAGCTGAAACGTAGGGACTATTTCCGTTTCAGCTTTTTTTAAGATTTAAGAGATGTCATATAAAAAAAGGTAGCGATGGGACAAGTTCTTTATTATAATAGTAGTGGAAGTAACCATAAGGTTAAGAAAAATAAAAAAAAGTTAAAAAAGGTATTGTCAAAGTTCTTTATTCATGGTATATTTATTCCTGTCGTTAAGAAAACAACTTATATGTGAAGTTAAAAAAGTTGTTGACAGTAAAAAATACATATGTTACAATAATCAATGTCGTTAAATTATTCCACAGTAGCTCAGTGGTAGAGCAATCGGCTGTTAACCGATCGGTCGTAGGTTCGAATCCTACCTGTGGAGCCAATATGGCGGTGTAGCTCAGCTGGCTAGAGCGTACGGTTCATACCCGTGAGGTCGGGGGTTCGATCCCCTCCGCCGCTACCATATTATATAAAATGACCTTGGCGATTGTGGCGAAGGGGTTAACGCACCGGTTTGTGGTTCCGGCATACATGGGTTCAATTCCCATCAGTCGCCCCAAGGACCCTTAGCTCAGTTGGTTAGAGCAGACGGCTCATAACCGTCCGGTCGTAGGTTCGAGTCCTACAGGGTCCACCATGTTATTTTATATTTATCTGGAGGAATACCCAAGTTTGGCTGAAGGGATCGGTCTTGAAAACCGACAGGGGCTTAACCGCTCGCGGGGGTTCGAATCCCTCTTCCTCCTCCATAATATTAAAATGAATAACATTTGTAAGAAATGGTTATAATGTTGTTGTAAACAAGACAAAGCCGTAGGTACATTTATAATTAAATATTTATTACCGTCGCGGGGTGGAGCAACGAGCATTCACATCCTCGAATAGGCTACGAGTTGTCACGAAGGCAAAGCCGTAGTGACAGTCCTTAAACATTTAGTAGATCTAAAATTAAATATTTTATATTATCGCGGGGTGGAGCAGTCTGGTAGCTCGTCGGGCTCATAACCCGAAGGTCGTAGGTTCAAATCCTGCCCCCGCAACCAAATATTAAAAAATTAAACCCTAAGTCAAAGGGCTTTTTTTATTTCCATAAAATTATTCCTTCCTAATGTCTATGATTTGATATCTCGTTTTGAATTTGTTATTGTAACATTATGGACATAAGTTCAAAACATAGTCAAACATATATTGGAGGAGATTTAAAATGGCAAAATACACGTTACCAGAATTACCTTATGCTTATGATGCTCTAGAGCCATATATCGATGAAGAAACCATGCGTATTCATCACGATAAGCACCATGCTACATATGTTAATAACTTGAATAACGCTCTTGAAGGTGGTTATGAAGACCTTTCAAGTAAAACGGTTGATGAACTAGTAAGTAATTTAGATGTTGTACCAGATAAAATTCGTACAGCGGTGAGAAATAATGGAGGCGGTCATTCAAATCATACCTTCTTCTGGCAAATTTTATCAAAAAATGGTGGGGGCAACCCAACAGGACCAATCGCTGAAGCTATAAACGAAACCTTCGGTGACTTTGAGTCATTTAAAGATTTATTCTCAAAAGCAGCTGCTGGCCGTTTTGGCTCTGGTTGGGCATGGCTAGTTGTGAGCAATGGTGTTTTAGAAGTGGTAAGTACACCAAATCAAGACACACCATTATCTATTGGTAAAACACCTGTTCTAGGACTCGATGTTTGGGAACATGCTTATTACCTTAAATATCAAAACAAACGTCCTGAATACATTAATGCCTTCTTTAATGTCATTAATTGGGACGAGGTTAACAACCGTTACCTAAAAGCTAAACAATCAAAATAAATAATCATGAATGTTAAAAAGCTCACATGTGTGGGCTTTTTTAATGGCTTAAGACCTCTAACCTATTTTGATTTGCATATCTTACTCTGTTTTAGACACAATAGAGCATAGAATGCACAAAGTATTGGAGGTCTTAGTAGCATGAAAAAACGACAGCATGGCAGTAAACAAATGCCAAGAGATCTCTTTTTACTCCTAGTAATTGTAGGTCTGTATTTTTTAAGTATTGCATTGTCAAATACATTTGTGAATATTTATATGTGGAAACAATCGAAAAGTTTTATTAATATCGGTTTATATAATTTGATGATCGTTATTTTTCAGCCTTTGATGTTTTTAGTTGGTGGACAACTTGCAAAAAAGGTGGATCGGATTGTTGTCCTTCGTTTAGGAATCATTTCACTCGGGTGTTTTTTTATCACTGTTTTGCTTTTAGGCTCGAAAGCGAGCTCGATGACCCTGTTATTAGGATCCATCATTGGTATGGGTTTCGGTTTCTTTTGGCTGGCTTTCAATGTCCTAACATTTGAAGTGACGGACCCAAGTACTCGTGACTTTTTTAATGGCTACTCTGGTTTACTTTCCTCTTTTTCCGGCATTATTTGTCCTTTTTCAGCTGGTTGGATTATATCTAAGATGTCTGATTCATTAGGTTATAAAATCGTGTTTGCTATTTCACTGCTGTTATTTGGATTGGCTATTTTTGTAAGCTTTTTCTTGAAAAAGAGGTCAGCGAGCGGGGTGCTTGCCTTCCGTACGATACTAAATGAGCGAAAGAATAATACGTACTGGAGAGACATATTAAGAGCCTCTGTTTCACAAGGCCTCCGTGATGGTGTCTATTTGTTTATAGTGGTTATCTGGATATATTCAACCACAAAAAGTGAATTTGCATTAGGTACATTCGGGCTTGTTGAATCCTCGATTATGTCCGTAGGCTATTTTTTGGCTACTAAAAAGTTGAAACCCAAATATCGTAAGAGAATGATATTAATAGGTAGTCTTTTGATGTATCTTGGTATCTTGCTCATTGTATTTGATCTTAACTTCCGCAATTTAATTATATATGCAGTATTTGCATCTTCTGCTTATCCAATTTTACTTGTTCCTTTTCTTTCAATGACTTATGATGTGATTGGGAAAGGCTGGAAGGCTGGAGATTATAGAATTGAATACATTGTGGTTAAGGAATTATTTTATAATGCAGGCCGTATATGTTCAATCGTAGTATTTCTTATTTTCATGAAGATTTTCGGTTCCTCAATGTTCATAACGCGCATGATTATACTACTATCAGCATTAGGTTATGTAGGAATTTACTTTTTTGTTAGAAAAATACCGATTCCAATTACGATGAAGTCCGTGTCCATGCCCAATCCTCAAAAAGGGAAAGTGAATTAATCTAATAGTCCTCCATTTTTATTATGTAAAATAACGATATTTATCATCCTAAGGTTTACAGATACTCAATACCCCATTAAAATAGAATATGGGAAGTCAAAGACACCAATCAAAGACTATTTGGTGTCTCTTTTTATTAAACCTTTTCGTATTTTCAAATAAAATTGTCATTAATCTTAGTTATAGCACGTCTTATTGGTCTAATTTTAACGAATAGTGTAATAGATGTAATGATATTGGAGGACAGATTGCATGAATAAAGATACAAAGAAAAAGAAACGAGACTCGATCCCTTTTCGTTTAAATGCTTTATTTTTAGCCGTTTTTTTAGCTTTTTCTGTATTAGTTTTACGCCTTGGGGTCGTTCAAGTTATTGATGGAGAAGATTATGCGAAAGCTGCTAATGCGAAAAAGAAAGCAACGACACAACTTGCATCACCAAGAGGAATTATAACCGATACGACCGGAAAAGTATTGGTCGGAAACAAAGCTGAACTTGCCATTGCTTTTATCAGAAAGCCAAATATGCAATCAGATCAGATATTGACTATCGCTAAGAAGCTTTCTAAAATCATATCTGTAGATGAAAAAAAAGTCACGTTTCGAGATAAAGCCGATTATTATTTACTGACTCGCTTTAAGAAACTTGATACTGCTTATAATAAGTATCTTAGTGCTTCGGAAAGAAAACAATATAGTGACAGTACCGACCCAAAAAAACAAGCGATTGCCTATAATTTAATGGCCAAACGCGTCACTGTAGATGATGTAAAATCGATTAAACCGGAAGAAATGAAGATACTTGCGATAAAACATGAATTAGATCAAGCTCAAGAGTTAACTCCTCATATCGTTGCCAAAGGATTGACTGAAAAGCAAATGGCGACGATTGGAGAACATTTAGATGAATTTGATGGAACCATTGAAACGACGGTCGATTCAACAAGAACGTATCCAAATGGCTATGCCTTTTATCTTGGACAAGTCAAAGATATTCCAGAAGAAAAGATAGATGCCTTTGAAGCTAAAGGATATAACCGGAATGATAAAGTGGGTGTGAGTTATCTCGAAAGTCAATATGAAAGTTATTTGAGAGGTTTACCAACAACGCTTACATTCCCAATGAAAAATAATAAGCTCGTTGGTGCTCCAAAGCGTGAAGAAGGATCGCGTGGCGACGATTTACAATTAACGATCAATATGGAGCTACAGAAAAAAGTCAACAGTATTGTTCGAAATCAGCTCGGAAAAGACGGGGCAAGAAATGAAGCTTACGCCGTTGTTATGAATCCAAAAACGGGTGCGATCCTTGCTCTTGGTGGAGCTAAAAGAGATGGCAGTGGAAAAATTATTGATGCTTCTAGTGGAACAGTAGGTTCACAATTCCAAATGGGTTCAGCGATAAAAGGAGCGACTGTCTTAACTGGGTATCAACATAACGCTGTGCCAACTAGTATCTATGATATGCCTATAAAAATTAAAGGGACAAATCCATTTAGATCATGGACGTCTAGCATTGGTACTATCGATGCGGCACATGCTTTAATGAAATCATCTAACGTCTTTATGGGAAGAATTGCAGGAAATATGGCAGGTTTTCATATAACACCTGCAGGTGGACAATACTCGGCTACTTGGGTACCAGCTATAACAGATCCAAGATTTCAGAAAGCAGTTGAAGATTTAAGACAAGGCTATAGTCAATTTGGATTAGGTACTAGAACAGGTGTCGATATACCACAGTCTCAGGAGGCTACAGGTTATTCAGGCGGTATGCCAGACAACTCTGGGGTTATTATGTATTTTTCTATTGGACAATTTGATACATACACACCACTTCAATTGGGTCAATATGTATCGACAATAGCCAATGGTGGCTACCGTGTTGCTCCTCATTTCTTGCAAAGTGTGCATGAACCGTCACAAGATGGGAGTAAATTAGGGAATACCATATATTCTTATAAAACAAAGGTATTAAATACGATACCCAATACTAAGGACCAATTTGACACGGTCCAACATGGTTTTTATTTAGTTACACAACCTGGTGGGACAGCTAGTATGCTCGGTCTAGGACAAAATGCAAAATTTAAAATTGCTGCGAAAACCGGGACTGCCCAGGTTAATGTAAATACTGGCCTTGAAAATTTGACCTTAGCATCCTATGCACCTTATGATAATCCTGAAGTCGCTGTTGCGGTTGTTGTACCGAATGTTTATTCAGGGCATCCTAACTCGGCTATTGCATTAAAAATATATCAAGCCTATGATGACATTTATCATTATACAGAAAAATAAAGAGGCACATATTTTGTGCTTCTTTTTTTACAACAAAAAAGACTCACTTGGAGTGAAACTCCTTCGTCAGTCTTTTATTTATCCCGCCTTAACGGCAAGTAAAGACTCCCACCTCAAAATTCTTAGTAGTTAAGGAAGATAGGGGGGGATCAACTGCCCGTAAAGGTCCGGATTGGTTCAGCTAACCATCAGTGGGGGATGAAGAACCCCCACTGATGGTTAGCTTCACTTTATTTCACACGATTTTTCGTAATAACTTGTGCGATTTTAGGTATGGACATCTCGCTGTTAACATTAAACTCACCAAGTTGAATGAAATTTTCACGATTGTTTGTGTGGAAATACTTGTTAAACTCTTCAGTACTTTTAATGATTTTTGCATCGTGTAATTTTTCGGCAATTTCACCTGGAACCATACCAGATGTAATGTTGAGAGTTAATTTATGAACGTCCTTCTTAGGAGGATTATCTTTACTATTGTTATGGCTATTACTTTTTGTTTTTTCTTGTTTTTGAGCTTGGAGATCTTTTTGCCATTTATTAAAGTCCTCTTGACTGACGGCAATTTGGTTATTTTTCGTTAAGTAATTCGACACCGCTTCTTCTGTGATCTTACTATTTGTTGTTTCACTTTTCTTTGGTGTGGCGTCATGATCGCCAAAGATAAAATAGTAAAAAAAGGAAAAAACAGCACAAGAAACCAATATACCAGCAGAGAAACCACGCATTCCATTCTTAGTCATCTAAAGTTCACCTTTCTTACTTATCTTTGTTGCTAATCAGAAGTTCCTCTTCAAGGACACGAAGTTTCTTTTTTACTTTATATAATTCTTGCATCATAGTAATTGAATTTCCTTCAATTTGGGTCTCCAATTCTTTAATACTATCTTCTTTAAAATAGGAGAGGCCAAGGACAATTAAACCAACAATGACAAGAATTAAGATGATGTAAATCATATTTTTCCTCCTAACTCTCTCTGAGTTATTTGTGTAACCCAACTTTATTTATACCATAATACATGTAACCGAGAAAGAGTTTCAACAAAAATGAAAGGAATTTGTAAAATTCCATCGAATAAAAGGGCTATTAATCTATTATTGACCCTTTTTACATCACAATGTTTTTTAAAGACTTGATTATCCAATTTTTTTCTGGTATCATTTAAAAGTATTTATTTGCATGGATAATTGAATTGAAAGTAATGGAGGGATAAACGATGCGTGTACAAGTCATCCTTGAATGTACTGAAACAGGCGATCGTAATTATATTACGACAAAAAATAAACGTACGAATCCTGAACGTATTGAACTTAAGAAATATTGCCCACGTTTAAGAAAACATACGTTACATCGTGAAACAAAATAATTTCACTTAAAAGGACCGTATCTATTTGATATACGGTCTTTTTTCTTTTAAAAATACAAAGGCAAATGGCCGTTATTTACACCTTGTTACGAGAAGAACTTGAATATAATGGTAATTAAGCTTAAGAAGGCTGGTGACTTCTATATTGGTAACTATTAAACAAAGAAAGAAACAAATACGAGAAGAAGTATTACAGAAATTAAAGATTATGGATGATGAGGATTTTGCACAAAAAAACAAACAAATCTATGAACACATATTGACTTGTGATCTTTGGCAAAAATCAAAAATCATTGGAATTACTCTATCTAGAGGAAGAGAAATAGGGACCCGTCCCATTATCGAGAAGGCTTGGCAACTGGGGAAAAAGATAGCAGTGCCCAAATGTTTTCCAGAACATAAAGAAATGAGGTTTTACTTTTTAGATCATTATGAGCAATTAGAGTTGTCTTATTTTGACTTGTACGAGCCTAAACTTTCCGAAGTCACTGAAGTACATAAAGACGATATAGATACGATGTTCGTTCCCGGAGTGGCGTATTCACAGTCAGGATATCGAATCGGATTTGGCGGGGGATATTATGACCGTTATTTGAAACAGTATCATGGTGAAACGATCTCTTTGCTATTTGATGAACAAAAAATAGATCAAGTGCCAATTGAGGAACATGATATTCCCGTTAACTGGCTCATAACACCTGATCAAATCATGAAGACAACTAAGTTAGATAATTAAGCATAGATCGCTAACTCATGGACACACTAAGGTTTAATTAATCCTAGAAAAGAGTGTTCAAAATGAAAAAAAAGATGTCACAATTACTATTTTTATTATTGATTAATTGGTTATTTCAAAATAAAAAAAGCAATCTAACTTCATTGATCATCGTTTTAATCGGAGCAAAGTTGTTGGTAAAAAAACCAATCCAAGACATGGTAAAACGGTGGCTTTTACGTAGTATCGTTGGATTTTTGGAAAAAGCCAATCATAAATTAACTTCAATTCTTATTCGTTAATGAATTTGTTGTTTTAAAATAACCAGTTGTTTTTTTGCTGTTTCTAAGAGGACATAGAGGTGAGTCGATTGTTTACTAAGTAAAACAATCGGCATTCGACTACCAGTTGATTTTTCAATGTGGTGCTCACTAATTTTTATTCCATTAAATACATTTTTATAAAGTCCTTCCCATAATTGGCTTATCACTTTATATGTTTTTTCTTTAGAAAGTCCTGGAAAGGGCACGGATTGATAGTTAACAAGCTGTGTAAACGGAATGATATAATAAGAAGATGGATTTATCTTATATTTATCTTCTGCCTTGGTAATCATTTTTAAACGCTCTCGATTTAGAGTTGTATTTAAGGCATCTTGGAATACTTTCTCAGACGGTGTATCAGGTTTGCGAAAAGAAATAAAGTAGTTGTTTAAAGGCATCAGTGATAAATAGTCATGCGACATCACGTCTCTTCCATATATATCATGGTTTTGCCGGTTTTCAGCATGATGAAAGCTAATGGCAACATATTTTCCTTGGATAATGGGCTCATAAGCGATCTGCTTAATTGAGCTTATATTTCGTTTATACCGATTGAGTACGTTAATTAAACGATCATTGCGATATAGCAAACTAATGTCTTGTCTAAATGAAACGGGTTTGTTCGTTTGAGATCGAATAAGGAGTTCCAATTGGCTTTTATCCTCAACTGGTTGAATCGTGAGTGAAGTTTCTACTTGCTTGTAAAGGATTGTTCTATCCATTGGAAAGTACATAATGGTCCGCATATTTTTAGAAGAATTATGGATTAAATATAAGGATACGGCAACTGAAATAGACAAAATGAAAATAATGATATATACAAATGGTTTTTTAGTCATGATGCCTACCCCCAAAGACAAGCTTTTACTTTACAACTTTATGACGTTTTAAAAAATATATGTACAAATTCTCTTTATGACCTTCCATAGTGGCAAGGTTTTCTTTATAATTTATATGGTTAGTAGAATAAAAGAATATGACATCTATTTCGAGAATAGTGTAAGATAAGGTTGATATGCTTTTATTCCGCTTGAATACAGACTATTTTAAAATCATAAAATATCATAAATATTAATGAAATTATAGTAAGCGGTTACCAATTATTGTTGAGGTGTTAATTATGGATATGTGGAATGTGGGAGTCGATATCGGAGGTACAACAATCAAGTTAGCTTTTGTAACAGATGATGGACTCTTTGTAGATAAATGGGAAATCCCCACAAATACAAGTGAAAATGGTAAACATATTGCAAAAGATATCAGTTATAGTATTCATACAAAAATTAAAGAAAACGGTCATTCATTAGATCATGTAAGAGGAATAGGACTAGGAGCTCCTGGTTTTATAGAAATGTCAACCGGGTTTATTTATCAAGCGGTTAATATTGGTTGGAAAGACTATGCATTAAAAGAGGAGTTAGAACATGAAACGGGTCTTCCTGTGATCATAGATAATGATGCCAATATTGCCGCTATCGGTGAAATGTGGTTAGGTGCCGGTAAAGGTTCAAAAGATTTATTATGTGTCACACTTGGGACAGGTGTTGGTGGCGGTGTTATTGCTGGTGGGGAAGTTGTCCATGGAATTACAGGTATGGCTGGTGAGATAGGACATATTACCGTGATACCAGAAGGTGGTTCACCATGTAATTGTGGAAAAACAGGGTGTTTAGAGACGGTTTCTTCAGCAACCGGCATTCGTCGTTTAGCTCTTGAAGCTCTAAATAGTCGTCCAAGTCTTGGATTACTTCAAACGATGTATGAGGAAAATGGTGACATTTCTACGGCCGATATCTTTAATTGTGCAAAGGAACAAGATGCCTTATCCTTGCGTATAGTTGAAAAAGCAACCTTTTATTTAGGTTTTGCCTTAGCCAATATTTCAATGGCCAATAACCCAGAAAAAATCGTTATTGGTGGCGGCGTATCTCGAGCGGGAGAGACGTTACTCGAACCTGTTAAACGATACTTTAAACAATATGCCCTCCCAAGGGTATACGAAGCAACGGATATTGTGATCGCAACGCTTGGAAATGATGCCGGGATTCTAGGCGCTGCTTGGCTTGCAAAAAACAAATTGTAATATTAAGGATTTTTCTCCTCAAATATGGCATCCTTCTTCATAATTAGAGACTCATATCTCATAAACTAGCATATAAATGAAATCTGAGGAGGGGAGTCCGTGAAAATAACAGTAAGAGAAGGAGATACCCTTTGGTACTACAGTCAGCTGTTTGATGTGCCCTTGCAGCTCGTTTTAGATAGCAATAATAATACAAGGAAATCGATAGAAGCGGGCGAAGAACTTGAAATTCCAGGTTATATAAAAAAAGAAATTAATTTGGATAAGGGTGAATCCCTATGGTCAATTGCTACAAAGCGGCATTTACCGCTTGATTCGCTTTTTCTCTTGAATGGTTCAAGGGATGCGGATAGTATTAATGAAAAAAGCACACTTTTTATTCCAATTAAGGTCTCAAAAAGTTTTATACAAAGCGATAAGCCTTATGACTTTAACACATTAAATAAAGACATAAGAAGATTAACAGCCATCTATCCATTCATAAGGCAAGAAACAATTGGACATAGCGTGCTCGGCAAGCCAATTAAAGAACTTAACGTGGGAAACGGACCAAAAAAAGTTCATATCAATGCAGCGATGCATGCTAATGAATGGATTACGGCTTCTGTCATCATGACCTTTTTGAATGATTATTTAGGAGCCTTAACCCATCGGAAAACAATTAGAGGTTTAACAATGGCCCCTTTTTATGATCAAGTAACATTGTCCATTGTACCAATGGTCAACCCAGATGGCGTAGACCTATCAATTCATGGTGCAGATGTTGAAGATGCAAGGAAAGTCATTGAATTAAATCACGGTAGCCGAGACTTTTCGATATGGAAAGCAAATATTCGTGGAATTGATTTGAATGACCAATTTCCAGCCATGTGGGAAGAGGAACGTAAAGAAGGAGAAAGTGATCCTGGTCCTAGAGACTATGGTGGAGAAAAGCCATTAAGTGAGCCTGAAGCTCTTGCACTTGCAGATTTAACTAAGCGAAAAAATTTTGATCGGGTGATTGCTATTCATACCCAAGGAGAAGTGATTTATTGGGGATTTAATGGCCAAGAGCCCCCTGAAACAGAATATATCGTGAATGAATTTTCAAGAGTTAGCGGTTACGATGCGGAACGATATGTTGAGAGTTACGCGGGTTATAAAGATTGGTTTGAGCAAGAATTTCATAAGCCTGGGTTTACATTAGAGCTAGGTAAGGGTGAAAACCCTCTACCGCTTACTCAATTTCACGAAATTTATCAGAAGTCTTTAGGAATTTTCTTAGCCCATTTATATTTATAATCATACATTATATTATAGGTGATCAGAATCTTTCTGCTCACCTTTTTAATTGCCAGTAGTTAATACCATGGTTGATTTAAAAGGTGTTTTTTGTTTATGATGAAAGGAAATCAAGTGACTAAGGAGAAAAAATTATGAAATGGACAATGAAACCTTTAGGCCCTATCCAAACCAATTGTTATATTTTAGAAGACGAAACAACTCGCAAAGCTATAATTATTGATCCTGGTGAGTCATTTTCTATTATTCAACAACATATATCACAAAATGACTTAAAACCCATAGCGGTCCTTTTGACACATGCTCATTTTGATCATATTGGAGCATTGGATGATGTTAGAAGTGCATGGCATATACCAAGTTATCTACATAAAGCTGAACAAGATTGGATGATGGACCCAGATAAAAATGGCTCATCAAGATTCCCAATTATAGAACCTATGCGAATCTCCCCAGTAGAGCATCTTATTCATCAAGAGCAGCATTTAAGTATCGGACCTTTTGAATGTGAGGTGTTTGAAACACCAGGGCACTCTCCTGGTAGCGTTTCTTATTATTTTAGTGAGGATCACATCATTTTTTCTGGAGATGCCTTATTTAACGGAAGTATAGGAAGAACGGATTTATTTGGGGGTAACCAAGAACAGCTATTAGCTAGTATAAACGATCGATTGCTTACTTTGCCTGATGAAACGATCGTCGCTCCCGGCCATGGCGTAACAACGACCATTCAAAAGGAAAAAAGTACGAATCCATTTTTAACTTAAAGAAGACTTACATACTGGTATTTTACAGGCTTTTTAACTGGGATGATCTCGACTCCGTTAGAGTGACGAGCTAAAAGCCTGAGTTACACCTCTCTAGATCAAAATAGCCCACCTTATCAAACATATATATAAATAAAGTTGTTATTCGCCCATTTTCATTTCTCTTTTCTTCTAGGTCTTCCACGTCTGTTTTTTGTAACATTCCTTAATCTCAATTCATACGTTATAAATGAGATATTATTGAGGCAGTTCAAAAAGACATCCTTTTGAACCTGCTTGTCTAGGGGTGTTGCATTTGGAGGAGAAAACAACGTATTTGGATTTTCTAGCTAAGATGGGTATTGGGAATGCGCATCCAGGTGGAAGAGCCTTAACTGAAGCGATATTAACAAAATTTCCGATTTCTAAGGGTGAAAAAGTCCTTGACGTTGGATGTGGTACCGGCGAAACGTCGGCATATCTTTTTGAAAAAACAAAATGTGACTTAACAGCCATTGATTTACATCCTAAAATGATAGAACAAGCAAAAGCACGTGCCAGGCAACATGGAGACCCTTATCAAGTCATGCAAGCGAATGCAGAAGCCCTTCCTTTTTCGGATGGTTCATTTCATCGAATTTTCTCAGAGTCGGTCACTGCCTTTACACATATTCCAAAAGCACTGAAAGAGTATTACCGTGTCTTATCCCCGCAAGGTTCTATCACAGCCATTGAGATGACGACAGAACAAAAAATAAGCCCATTAGAAATTGAAGATATCAAATCTCTTTATGGAGTAAGTCAAGTTCTAACAGAGAGAGAATGGTGTGAGTATTTTTATAAGGCAAACTTTTCGGAAGTCATCGGTTATAAAGAAGAGGATTTTTTTAACTCGGATCAAACGCTGAATTATGAAATGCCATTAAAATTCACATCAGATTTAGACCAAGAAACAATAGAAATTTGGATTCATCATCTTGAAATGATGGATAAGTACCGGGATATATTAAGTTATCGCATTTATCAAGTGACTAAATAATTATGATAATAACCTTTTTTCATTTAATAAAATAAAATCCACATAAAACGAACCCTACATAGACGCCTATGCAGGGTTCGTTTTTTATTTCATTTTTTTCGATAATTTCTTTTTTGCACCTTTGACGTAATGTGAGAAAGCATATGGCAATAAGCCAAACCATTGTTCTCTTTTCGATGCTTTGTATTGTTTTTTTTCTTCTTTTATCGATTTTCGGACAGATTTGGGCTTTTCCATATGTTGTACAAATTGTTCTGTTAAGAATCGAACATACTCATCAGATTTCAATATGATCACCCTTTAAGAAGATGATGTTCAGAAAGAACCACTCAATTTTTAAGAAACTGAACAAATTTAATGATCTTCTAATTTATTAAGTATGGTTAGCCTTCTGAACCTATAATATGAGGATCTCCAATATGATCGGTTCTATTCAAAATAAAACAAATTTCTTTAACGATGGTCGATACTGATTTGTAGGTTGTATCAATAACGTAATCACATTCTAAATAATGCTTAAGCCGCGTTAAAAAAAGCTCCGAAAAAGATTTTCTATTATGTTGCTGCAAGAGTGGACGTGAAGTATCTTGTTGTAGTCTTTGCATAATAATATTAAAATCACAGTGTAAATAAATAATAATTCCAGATTGTTTCATTTTTTGGCGGTTTTGTTTTCTCATGATAATACCACCACCTGTTGTTACAATCGTTGGAGCCGTTCTTTTCGAGAGCTTCGTTAAAATGCTTTCTTCCGCTTTACGAAAATATGGCTCTCCATGTAATTGAAACATTTCAGAAATCGTTTGTTTGTATGTTTGAACAATGATCTGATCCGTATCTACAACAGGCAGATGACAATTTGCGCCAAGTTCTGCCCCAATCGTTGTCTTTCCTGCTCCCATAAACCCAGTTAAATAGATCAAGGGTTTTTCTATATTCCGTCTATCCATTTTGTTATGCCGCCTTTTTCTGTGTCATAATAAAATTTGCTTTTTTGTTCATGTCCATCTATGGACACGGTCATGAAAATTTCTCGTTCGATATTCGTTGAGTTTGCCATTTGAAAATTGACTATGCCATCATCATATATGAAAGACCCTGATGTAGGCAACTCGTTTTCAGCAAGATTTTTTTTTATATCAAATAATCCAAGTTGAGTGACTTCATTAAATCGGAAGGATAGATCACTCTCTTTCTTAAACTCTTGCTCATTTTGTAAGAGAATGGTCATATGAAGGGCAAATGCGATGATAAAAAAACTAATGATAACACATAGGGGTAAAACAAAACCGTCTTCATTCATTTTTGTTCTAATTGGTCTAATCAACATAACTCCTCATCCACCATTCATTTGTTTCGCCATCTGTATCAGTTACAGAAATAGAAATTGTTTTTTCCGTACATGAAAATCGAGCATCTTGTACATTTTGGAGAGCAATATCATAACCTTTTTCAAATACTTGCCGATATAAAATGCGTCCAGACTGTTGAAAGGTAATACTTTCTCCATCTTGAGTGGTCAAAGACAATTTTTTCTCAGTACAGGAAATAGAGGATGAACGTTGTACCTCTGAAAGGGTTTGTTGAAAGAAGATATTTTTTTCCTTTTGCATATCCAAGTTATTATGACCATTCTTGGAAAGGATTACCATGATGGAGGAAATCAGTAGCGTAATAGTCACAAATATAGCTAAAGATAACATTAGTGAAAGAAGAGTATACCCCGCTCGATTTTTCATGGGGAAACATCTCCACAAACTTGCCTAGGTTGTGATCGTTTATTTTTCCATGAGACACAAAGGGTATGAAAGCGAATCTTATCTTTAGCTTCAATCGAAAAGATAACATTATTTTTCGAAATTTGATGGTTTTGAATGATAGGATTATTCGGCCAACGTGTCATTTGATTTTGTAAAATTTGTCTAGCGAAATTTTCCAAATGTAAGTTTTGCTTTTCGACATTGACATGATATAAAGCTGGGAAGGCAGTGAACATGGCAATTGACAGAATGAATAGGCCAATCATGGTCTCACCTAGAAATAGTCCTTTACAATTTCTCAAAATAAAATCTCCCTTGTCCAATTAATACGACAAATTTATATTGAGTATCATTTAATTTAATGTACAACTTTCCAGCATCGCTAAAATGTCCATTTCTCCCAATAATGTATCTACCATTATGTGAAGCCATGATGATTTGAATGCGAGGATCGTAAGAGATCTTCTTTCTCACTTTATTATCGATCGAAAGTTCTAGGGTGTGAGTGGACTCATAAAAAGAGACCATCGTCGTTTTCTTTTCTGTGACGGCGATGTATTGGGCTTGATGAAAGAGGTCATTGGCTTGGTCAATAAAGTAGCGAAGAGTTTTATGAGCAGAAAGAGATCCATATTGTTGAAAGGCAAGAGGCACAATGAGGCAGACAATCGAGACCGCGATGAGCGTTTCAATAAGGGTAAACCCATAGCCCGAAAATTTATTCCGATACACTAACTTTACCATCAGTACTTAAGACAAGGGTTTTCCCATCTGGACATGTTGCACTATCGATATACCCTTCATCTACGAGATTTTGTATTGAACTAGGAAGCGCGCCCTTGTCCATTTGATAAGCTGCCACTTGACTTTGGACCAGTTTCACAGTCGTCTCGCAGCTTTTCTTTCCAACAATATCATGGGATTTAGTCATATTGGGTACGGCTATGAGTAAGAGGATTGAAATGATCATAAGGACAATCATCATTTCGATTAAGGTAAATCCACGTTGTGAGATCGAAACTAGTTTGCGGATGATTTTAAACATGTGAAGGACTCCTTTATTTGTGGGATTGAAGTGTGGGAGTAAAAAACAGAGAAGGAATAAATAACTTGATGAGGGAAAAACGGTGAAAAAAAAGTAGTTGACCAAAATAGTTAACTCGATATTTATGACCTTTGAATTGTGGTCACCTCCTTAAAAAGAGTAATTATTGTGCTAAGGATAACTTGTTAAAGATTAATTCGACATAGTTAATCAAAAACCTTTTTAAGTGGACAAATTTATTTTAATTAATTTATTCAACTTTGTGTAGAGTAAAAATCGTATTGAACCTATTCGGTTCTAAAGTGTATAACTGTTTCATTTGTATTCTAGACATTCGTTTGGTTGATAATATTAATATATTCAATTTTAAAGCAAACCAAGATATGATGAAATAGCCTTCTTCTGATTTATGGTAGAATAAGAAAAAAGATGTG